>JAZSEB010000003.1:0-10109 GCA_045531475.1 Paludibacteraceae bacterium | reverse complement strand
TAATACATTGCGTCCACACCTTAATCTTGGAATGCGTACACCTGCGCAGGTGTACCAATATAACAGATAATTTTCAAAAGTTAAAGGAATAGGTTTAATGGCAAATTTGCATATGTCAAAAGAATGTAGTATCTTTGCATCCTCTTTCAAAGAGTCAACCTTTTTAGGACTCCAGTCAACCTTTTCAGGAAACGAGTCAAAAAAGTACGTTTTTTAAGATTATATATCAGTAATCGAGTCAACCTTTTTCAGGTTTAGTCACTTTTTAGTCACAGGGAGTTCTGTCGTTGTTCAGTCGCTCTTCTCCCGCTCGTCGCTCGGTAAAATCAGGCAAGGTATAAGAAAGGTAAAAGAGACGCCAATCTTAACAAAACGCACTTTTTAGTGGTTGGGAGTTCATCGGTCGTTCCTTGGTTCTTCCTTGGTTTCTCGTTGGTCTTTTACACGGAGCACATATACAAGGAACAAGGGAAGGGAATCTTAATAATCGTACTTTTTTAGTTATTCTAACTACTCCTATTTTTAGACATGAAATTGGCAATCGCAAGTGACAAAAAGGGAATTAACAAATAATTAGTAATTATTTATTTGCGCAAATAAAAAAAAAGTAGTACCTTTGCAGGGTATTTTGGAAAATGCGGGCAAATTGAAAAATTAACTAAATAACAACTTTATACATTAACCCGACTGAGGATAGAGGAACAGGAATAAGTACTCACCCCATCCGCAGTCACAAAAAATCTAAAAAACAATGAAACCAACTCACATTGAGCATCTTGGAATCGCTGTAACAAGTTTGGAAGAGGCAATGCCTTTCTTCGAGTTCTTAACTGGTGGTAAATGCTACTCTATCGAAGAGGTAGCTGACCAAAAAGTAAAAACCGCTTTCTTCAAAGTAGGTGAAGTAAAAATCGAGCTTCTTGAGGCAACTAGCCCAGAGTCTTCTATCGCAAAATTCATCGAGAAGAACGGTGGTCGCGGTGGTATTCACCACGTTGCATTCAACGTTGATAGCGTAGAGGAGGCATTGGCAGAGGCAGAGGCAGCTGGCATTCAACTCATTGACAAAGCTCCACGCAAAGGCGCTGAGAACCTCATGATCGCATTCTTGCACCCAAAATCAACCAAGGGTATCTTGACAGAGCTCTGCGAGCAACCTAAGTAACTGAAAAGTGAAAGGTGAAAACTGAAAACTAACAAAAATTCAAGTATAGAAATGGATACAACAAAATTGCAAAAACTGATTGACAACCGCGTGAAAGCAGCAGCTGGTGGCGGTGAAGCAGCAGTAGAAAAACATCACGCTAAAGGCAGTTACACTGCTCGTGAGCGTATCAACATGCTCCTCGATGAGGGCTCATTCGAGGAAGTGAACATGTTCCTCACCCACCGTTGCCATGACTTCGGTATGGAGAAAAAAGTGTTCTTGGGTGACGGTGTGGCAGTAGGTAGCGGTACTATCGACGGTCGCCTCGTATTCGTATTCGCACAAGACGCTACCGTGATCGGTGGTTCATTGAGCGAAACCATGGCACAAAAAATCTGCAACGTAATGGATCAAGCCGTTAAACTCGGTGCACCTATCATTGGTTTGAACGATTCAGGTGGTGCTCGTATTCAAGAAGGTGCTTGCGCACTCGCAGGTTACGCTGAGATCTTCGAGCGTAACATCCTCGCTTCTGGTGTAGTACCACAAATCTCAGTAATCTTTGGCCCTTGCGCCGGTGGTGCTGTTTATAGCCCTGCATTGACCGACTTCATCATGATGACCGAGCAAAATTCATACATGTTCATCACTGGTCCAAAGGTAGTGAAGAGTGTGACAGGTGAGGACGTAACCGTAGAGCAATTGGGTGGTGCGAAAGTGCACGCAACCAAGTCTGGTGTTACTCACTTCGTAGCAGCTACCGAGGAAGAGGCATTGCAAGAAGTACGTCGTTTGGTTAGCTTCATCCCACAAAACAACATGGAGGAGGCACCACTCATGCAATGCACCGACGATCCAATGCGCGTAGAGGAAGGTTTGAACGAGATCGTTCCAGATGATCCAAACAAACCATACGATATGAAAGACATCATCTACACTATCGTAGACAATGGCGACTTCATGGAGGTTCAAAAAGACTATGCAAAAAATATCATCTGCGGTTTCGCACGCTTCAACGGTCGTTCTACTGGTATCATCGCTAACCAACCAAGCTGGTTGGCAGGTGTGTTGGACTGCGACGCTAGCCGTAAAGCAGCTCGTTTCGTTCGTTTCTGCGACGCATTTAATATCCAAATCCTTACCCTCGTGGACGTTCCTGGTTTCCTCTGCGGTACAGGTCAAGAGTACGCTGGTATCATCGATCACGGAGCAAAGTTGATGTTCGCTTTCGGCGAGGCAACTGTGCCTAAAGTGACTGTGACTATCCGTAAGTCTTACGGTGGTAGCCACATCGTGATGAGCTGCAAGCAATTGCGCGGTGACGTATGCTACGCATGGCCAAACGCTGAGATAGCTGTGATGGGTGCAAGTGGCGCAGTAGGTGTGCTCCAAGCTAAAGCCCTCAAAGCTATCGAGGATCCAGAAGAGAAGAAGAAATTTATTGCAGAGAAAGAGGCAGAGTACAAAGACTTGTTCGCTAGCCCATATCAAGCAGCTAACCGCGGCTATATCGATGACATCATCGAGCCACGCAACACTCGTAAGCGTATCGTTCGCGCATTCGAGAACTTGCAAACCAAGCGCTTGACCAACCCTCTCAAGAAACACTCTAATATTCCATTGTAATTATGATGTTACTTCAAGTTGCAGCCGAAACAACCGGCATTACCGCCCAGACTTGGTTTATTACTGGTCTTGGCTTCGGTATGGTGGTGGCGCTACTTGCTCTATTCGTGTATGTGATGAAACTTCTCGGTTGGATCATGCAACCACGCGTGAAAGCCAAGAAAGTGGAGAACGTTGCGGCAGAGCAAACAGTAACCCACACCCACAGCAAGCTCGACGATTCTATCACGCTGACTGCTGATAGTACCGCAGCTATTGCCCTCGCTTTGCACCTTTATTATAATGGTGTACACGATGAGGAAGATACCAAAATTACTATTCAACCACACCGTACACAATGGAACAACAAGATGTACGGCATGAACAATTTACACAGATAGTTCACTTGCGTGAACGTTGGTGATCGCTAAAGCGACGAGATTGGCGGCATAGCCGCGAGAGTGGCTAAAGCGAACAGTGGTCTTCGACGTAAAATACGTGAAACCACTTTCGTGAGTGAAGCGAACCATTTTCGCAAAGCCATAAACGCTCGCACAGCGAGCCAACAACGTGAAGTGAAACGAAACAAAAAAATTATGAAAAAAGGATTTAAATTTACTATCGGTGGTCAAAAATACGAGACAACCGTTAAAGAAATAGAACCAAACGTAGCAGAAGTAGTAGTGAATGGTACTTCTTTCATCGTTGAGTTCCAAAAGAATGAGTCTAAGAAAGTGAAAGCTGCTCGTGTAGCTGCTCCTACCGCTGCTCCTACTGCAGCTCCTGTGGCTGCTAAACCAGCTGGTGCAGCTACTGTTAAGAGCCCACTGCCAGGTAGCATCGTGAAAGTGATGGTGAAACCAGGCGACAGCGTGAAGAAGGGTGACACCCTCCTCACCATGGAGTCTATGAAGATGGAGAACGTAGTAGCAAGCGAGTACACAGGAACAGTGAAGAACGTTCTCGTTCAAGCTGGTCAAAACGTTATGCAAGACGATAAGCTTGTTGAGATTGAGACCGTAGCGGTGGCTGCTCCTGCTGCTCCAAAGCCAGTGGCTGCTCCTCAACCAAAACCAGCTGCCGCTCCTGCTCCTGCACCAGCACCTGCTCCAGCAGCTGCTCCTGTAGGTGGTAACAAGATTAATAGCCCACTTCCAGGTTCTGTGATCTCTGTAGCAGTTAAAGAAGGTCAAGCAGTGAAGAAAGGTGACACATTGCTCGTACTCGAGTCAATGAAGATGGAGAACCCTATCTTGGCTGAGTGCGACGGTACTGTTAGCAAGATTGCTGTGGCTCCAGGTCAAAGCGTAATGCAAGACGACTTGCTCGTAGTTATCGCATAATTTTACCTTTAAAACTTTTTAAACTCTAGAATTATGTGGAATGACTTTATAAGTTTCTTCCAAGGCATGGGATTTTTGAATATGGAGTGGCAACAAGGTGCTATGCTCCTTATCTCCTTCTTCCTATTGTACTTGGCTATCAAGAAACAATACGAGCCATTGTTGCTCCTTCCTATCGCTTTTGGTATGTTGCTTACCAACTTGCCAAACGCTAATATGTATCACCCAGAGTTATGGGCAAACTTCCTCGATGCGACCCATGAGGGCTATCATAGCTACGGTTACATCATGAAGAATGCAGGTCTGTTGGACGTGCTCTATATCGGTGTGAAAGCGGGTGTTTATCCTTGCTTGATCTTCATCGGTGTAGGTGCGATGACCGACTTTGGTCCGCTGATTGCTAACCCTAAGTCTTTGCTCTTGGGTGCTGCGGCTCAGTTGGGTATCTTCATCACTTTCCTCTGCGCGAGTGCATTCTTCACCCCAGCAGAGGCAGGTTCTATCGGTATTATCGGTGGCGCTGACGGTCCTACTTCTATCTTCTTGACATCTAAGTTGGCTCCTCACTTGCTCGGCCCTATCGCTATTGCGGCTTATTCGTACATGGCATTGGTGCCAGTAATCCAACCACCTATCATGCGTGCGTTGACTACTCCTGCTGAGCGTAAGATCAAGATGAAGCAATTGCGTTCTGTGAGCAAGGTAGAGAAGATTGTCTTCCCTATCATCATCACTGCTGTTGTAGCGCTCGTGTTGCCTGATGCAGCTCCATTGATTGGCTGCTTGATGTTGGGTAACTTGATGAAGGAGTCTGGTGTAGTGGATCGTTTGAGCAAAGTGGCTCAAAACGAATTGATGAACATCGTGGTGATCTTCCTTGGTCTCTCAGTAGGTGCTACTGCTACAGGTGCTACCTTCCTCAATGTGAAGACTATTTTGATTCTCTGCATGGGTATCGTGGCCTTCGGTATGGGTAGTGCAGGTGGTGTGCTTTTGGCTAAGTTCATGAACCTCTTCTCTAAAGAGAAGATCAATCCGCTGATTGGTTCTGCTGGTGTATCTGCAGTGCCTATGGCTGCTCGTGTGAGCCAAATGGAAGGTCAAAAAGCAGACCCAAGCAACTTCCTCCTCATGCACGCTATGGGTCCAAACGTAGCAGGTGTGATTGGTTCGGCTGTGGCTGCGGGTATCTTGCTGACTATGCTCGGATAAGTATTTTATACTTAAAATATCAAAAAAAGAGCCGATTATGGCTCTTTTTTTTGTATATGTCAAAAAAAAGTTGTACCTTTGCACCGACATTTATGGTCTATAACTAACTTGGGTACAAATGGTGCCCGCTAAAACACATTTAAAAGATGAATATTGTAAGAAAGGAGATTACTCTCCCTGATGGGCGTGTGATTACGCTCGAAACTGGCAAGCTCGCCAAGCAAGCCGATGGTGCTGTGATGGCTACACTCGGAAATACCATGTTGCTTGCCACTGTTTGCTCCGCTAAGGATGCAGTTCCAGGTACGGATTTCATGCCGCTTACCGTTGAGTACAAAGAGAAATTTGCTTCTGCTGGTCGTTTCCCAGGTGGTTTTACTCGCCGCGAGGGTAAGGCATCTGACTATGAGATTCTTATCGCTCGTCTCATTGACCGTGCTTTGCGTCCTCTTTTCCCTGCTGATTATCACGCAGATACTTTTGTAAACGTAACCATGTACTCTGCCGATGGTATCGATATGCCAGAGTCTATTGCTGGTCTTGCTGCTTCGGCTGCACTCGCTTGCTCCGATATCCCATTCGAGGGTCCTATCTCTGAGGTTCGCGTAGCACGCGTGAATGGCGAGTTTGTGATTAACCCTACTTTCGCTCAATGTGAACAAGCTGATATCGAGCTCGTTGTAGCTGCTACCCTTGATAACATCATGATGGTAGAAGGCGAGATGAAAGAGGTTAGCGAGGCAGATATGCTCGAGGCAATCCGCGTAGCTCACGAGGCAATCAAACCTCAATGCCAAGCACAAATTGAGATGATGGAAGCGTATGGCAAGACCGTTAAACGCGAGTACTGCCACGAGATCAATGATGAAGAGCTCAAGCAAGCTGTTCACGACTTCAGCTACGTTCGTGCATACGCACAAGCTACTGCTGCGGACACCGATAAGCACCACCGCGAGGAGATGTTCACCCAAATCCGCGAGGACTTCAAGACGGAGAAAGCCGAGTATATGGCTGCTCGTGCTGAGGCACTTGGTGTAGAGGTAGAAGACATCGAAGCACTTGTAAATAAATACTACCACGATGTAGAGAAAGAGGCTATGCGTCGCTCTATCCTTGATGAGGGTAAGCGTCTTGATGGCCGTACAACTACTGAGATTCGTCCTATATGGTGCGAGGTAGCTCCACTGCCAGGACCTCACGGCTCTTCAATCTTCACCCGTGGTGAAACACAATCGCTCTCTACTGTTACTCTTGGTACCAGCCGCGATGAGAAGATCGTTGATGAGGCATTGGTTCAAGGTACAGATAAGTTCCTTTTGCACTATAACTTCCCTCCATTCTCTACTGGCGAGGCTCGCCCACAACGTGGCGTAGGTCGTCGTGAGATTGGTCACGGTAACTTGGCTTGCCGCGCTCTCAAGAGCGTTGTGCCTGCTGATTTCCCATACACTGTTCGCGTAGTCAGCGACATCCTCGAGTCTAACGGTTCTTCTTCTATGGCTACCGTTTGTGCAGGTACTTTGGCTCTCATGGACGCTGGTGTACCTATCAAACCAGTTTCTGGTATTGCTATGGGTCTTATCTCTGAGTGCAAGGGTACCAAGTACGCTATCTTGAGCGACATCCTCGGTGATGAGGATCACCTCGGTGATATGGACTTCAAGACCACTGGTACACGCGATGGTCTTACCGCTTGCCAAATGGATATCAAGGTGGACGGTCTCAGCTACGAGATTCTTGAGAACGCTCTCGCACAAGCTCACCAAGCACGTATGTATATCCTTGATAAGATTGAGGAGACTATGCCTGCTGCTCGCCCAGACTTCAAACCTCACGCTCCACGCATCGTGTCCTTCATTATTCCTAAGGATATGATTGGTGCAGTGATTGGCCCTGGTGGTAAGATTATCCAAGGTATCCAAGCTGAGACAGGTGCTGTCGTTTCTATTGATGAGATCGAAGAAGGCGGTAAAGTGGAGGTTGCATCTAACAACCAAGAGTCTATGGACGCTGCTGTAGCTAAGATCAAAGCTATCGTGGCTATCCCAGAGGTTGGCGAGGTGTACCAATCTACCGTTAAGTCTATCATGCCTTATGGTTGCTTCGTAGAGTTCATGCCTGGCAAAGAGGGCTTGCTCCACATCTCTGAGATTGATTGGAAACGCTACGAGACTATGGAGGAGACAGGTATCCAAGAGGGGGATAAGATTACTATCAAGCTTATGGAGGTTGACCAAAAGACGGGTAAGTTCAAACTCAGTGCTAAGGCATTGAAGGAGAAACCAGAGGGTTATGTGGAGCCAGAGCGTCCAGCTCGTGGTGATCGTGGTCCTCGTCCAGAGCGTCGTGGTCCACGTCCAGAGCGTCACGATCGTCCAGCTCACAACCCAGAGGCAGATGGCGCACGTTTGAACCGTCATTAATCTCTGACGTTGTCGCTAGAATATCTATAGAAACTATACTATTATACTATCTATAGTGTCTTAGCATTTATTCTAGCCAATTTCAGAATCATATAATCAGAAAGACTAAGCATTTCGCTTAGTCTTTCTTGTCATTTACGGGTTCTTGACGGGTTTATAACGGGTTTATAAGCAGTCTTTACTATGAGATTACTATGTGATAACTATGAGATTACTATGTGATTCTTATATTTTTCTTATAGGACAAACATCACTTTATCCATTGTTACTAGTATAGTACTAGGCGATTTCCCGCCTATTAAGAATTCCGTGCACTTCGCTTGTATCTAGCATAGGTTTTATGTTTGTCCATTGTCCCGAATACTATTCGGGTAATCTAATTTCTTTGTCTATTGCCTCATCAACCCCTCAATAATCCCAGGCAACTCCTTATTTTGGAAAATGCCACCAAATTTCTTCGCTCCAGCACCATAAGCAAATACGGGAACTACTGTTCCAGTATGTCCTTTTGTGCTGAAGTTCAAGTGCAATCCCTCTGGTTGATTCACTTCGTGGCTCTTGTATGCCACGCCCGTACCACCTGTTTCATGGTCTGCTGTTACTACCAATAGCGTGTTGGGATGCTCGTCCACATAAGCAATCAACGCTTTCAATGTCTGATCAAACTCCTTCATTTCTTCAATCATACCTTCCGAATCATTGTTGTGACCATAGCCGTCAATAATCGCACTCTCCACCATCAAGAAAAATCCCTTTGGTGCATCTTTCTCCAGAACGCTCAGTGCTTTCGTGCATGCTTTATGTAGATATTCGGTTGGTTCTGAGAATCGTGTGGTATCAGCGTTTCCTTCCGAAGCAGCTAATTTTGCTGCCAAACACACTTCTGCGCCATCCGCTGCACTAGCAGTTGTATTGCTTGATTTGTTTCTACGGTGTACATCACCCATATCCAATATACCCACAAATTTCTCAGACTCGCTATTTAGTACACCTCTCCAATCCAGATATACATCATATCCTTTCTCTATCAGCACGGCAGTCATATCCACTGAATCAGGGCGATTGATAAACGCACTAAGTCCTGCACCAATTGCCACATCCACGCCACTCTCCGTAAACTGTTCTGCAATCTTATAACTTTCCTTTCTAGAAGTTACACCTGCATAAAAAGCACCTGGGGTGGCTTCCGTTAAGGTCGTATTCACTACAATGCCGGTCTTCTTACCCATCTTCTGTGCTTTCTTCAGCAAACTCTCCAATTGTACGCTATCGGGATCAACACCCAAAAATCCATTACATGTGCGAGTGCCTGTAGCCAATGCCGTACCGCCTGCAGGCGAATCAGTCACGTAGTTATTGGCTGAGCATGTCTCGCTCAGTCCAATCACAGGTGCTTGTTCAAAACCTGTTTCTTCTTCCGTAGAGAGGAGTAGGGAACTGACAGCACCAAAACCCATGCCGTCACCGATGAGGTAAATAACGTTCTTAGGTTTGCGATAACATTCGAGGGTACAACTTGATAAAATAGATAATGCTGCAATAGCAACCAAAAGGATAGAATACTTTTTCATGGTATATAACTTTATATGTTTAGAAAATTAATCTATATTTGACTGCAAAAGTAATAAAATTTTACGATCTAACCAAATTCTATTCACATTTTTTGCAAAATACCTGTTCTCTATAAAGATTATCCTGTTTGTATCGCGCGCGTACGCGCGTACATTATAAATATATACGCGTGCACGCATATGTAATTCAATTAAAATCTCAAAATTTTAATATGTATGCACTAAATGTCAAAAATATGTTGTATAACATAAAAATGCCACTATTGAGAATCAATTACTTACAAAGAAAATACAAAAAATGATGAAAAAAGTTGCCAAAATATTTGGTCAGTTCGCAAAAAAGCAGTACCTTTGCAGCCGATTTCGCAATAAACGCAGGTGAGCGTTGAGAAACGGCGAAAAGTACTGAAAAATCGTAATGCTGAAAATCAGCCACTTATGAAGAAAATGCAAAAAATATTGAAAAAGTTGCTAAAAAATTTGGTCAGTCCAAAAAAAAGCAGTACCTTTGCAGCCGATTTCGCAACTAACGCGAGTGAGCGTTGAAAAACAGCAGAAATCAGTAGTGATCTTTGAAAGTTTGATTAATCAATGATGTAGTACAAGAGAGCAAGAAATTGCTCAATTGGGAAACTGAAACGTGTAATACGAAATTTTATATTATACGGTTCCCGTTAATAAAGTACACAATAGATTAAGGTTATTCTGAGCTAAAAAAATAATTTCTTTTTACAACGAAGAGTTTGATCCTGGCTCAGGATGAACGCTAGCGACAGGCCTAACACATGCAAGTCGAGGGGCAGCACGG
>JAZSEB010000024.1:0-264354 GCA_045531475.1 Paludibacteraceae bacterium | reverse complement strand
CCGTGCTGCCCCTCGACTTGCATGTGTTAGGCCTGTCGCTAGCGTTCATCCTGAGCCAGGATCAAACTCTTCGTTGTAAAAAGAAATTATTTTTTTAGCTCAGAATAACCTTAATCTATTGTGTACTTTATTAACGGGAACTTTGTTACAATTTACATTGTTCTCCCAATTTGAGTATTTCTACTCACTTGTACTACATCTATTGCTTCAATCTCTCAAAGATCACTGTGATTTTGCGTCTCTTTTTCGTTGAGCGCGAAATCGGCTGCAAAGGTACTGCTTTTTTTTGGACTGACCAAATTTTTTAGTAACTTTTTTGCATTTTCTTCGTAAGTGGCTGATTTTCAGCGTTACATTTTTTCATTCGTTTCGCTCCATTTTTCTACTCACCTGCAGTGGGCGCGAAATCGGGTGCAAAGGTACTACAAATTTTTCAACTGACCAAATTTATTGTTATTTTTTCGGCATTTTCTTTATAACAAGCTGATTATCAATAGTCGTATTCTTTTATCTATTTTTTAAGTTCACAATCCACCTATCGCGCGCGTGCGCGATATATTTAATGTACGCGCGCGTAAGTGAAGTATATATTTATAGGATTTTAAAGGATAACAATTGCTTAATCACTAACTAATCACTAAGTAATCACTAACTAATCACTAACTAATCACTAACTAAATGTTCGATAATAGCTGCGTTTGAAATAAAGATGGCTAAAAACTTGCATGAATGAGAAAAAAGCAGTACCTTTGCAGAAGAAAATTATTCACTATGAAGAACAAGAACATTATCGACTCATTGAGCATCCTTGTTATGCTCCTATTCTTTTTCACTGTCGTATGGTGCGGTAAAAGCGAAGAACGTGAACTAAGACGCATAGACCGCCAAGTGGAGCGTACCCTCAAGAAGATGACCACAAGAGAAAAAGTGGCTCAGTTAATCGTTTCACAGACAGACAGTTACATCTTTTCCGATAAACATGCATTGCTCACTGACACATTGGTTGGCATAGAGGGCATAGGCGGCTTATTGATTATTCAAGATAGTTTGCCACGTTTTCTCACTCGTATGAATCAACTACAAGAAATGTCGAAGATTCCTTTATTAGTTTCGATAGATGGTGAGTGGGGGCCTTCCATGCGTTTTGGCGAATTTCCATTCTTCCCACAGCAGATGCAATTGGGTGCATTGCCTTCAGACTCACTGATTTATGAGATGGGATTGGCTGTAGCAGAACAATGCAAGATGGTGAATATCCATATCAACTATGCTCCAGTGGTGGACATCAATGTAAACCCCAAAAATCCGGTTATTCATGCACGTTCATTTGGCGAGAATCGCGATAAGGTAACTCAGTATGGGCGTGCCTATATGCGTGGTATGCAAGATGGCGGTATCGTAGCTTGCTCCAAGCACTTTCCAGGGCATGGTGATACAGAAGTGGATTCACACAAGGGATTGCCCGTTTTGCCATTCAGTAGAGAGCGTATTGACTCGCTGGAATTATATCCCTTCCGCGATCAAATCAATGAAGGAGTGAAGATGGTGATGATGGGTCACCTGCATATCCCATGCTTGGATAGTGCAGTTTCATCCATATCTTATCCTATTGTAACAGAGTTACTTAAAGAGGAATTAGGATTTAAGGGCATTGTAGTAACGGATGCATTGACCATGAAGGGCGTAAGCGAAAACATGGAGTCTGCAGAGATTGCTTTAGCGGCCTACAAAGCAGGTGTAGATATCTTGCTTAAGCCTGGCGATATTATCGCATCGATTGATCGTCTGGAAGAAGCCATGTTGAGCGGCGAATGTGACATTGAAGATTTGGATAATCGCGTGCGTAAGACATTGAGGCTCAAAGCAGAAATGGGAATGCTAGCAAGAAATTATAGTGCATTTGTAGACACTACCAACATTAGTGAGCGCGTAAAGAAACCAGAGCACGAAGCATTGATTCAGCAGATGGCAGAACAAAGTATGACTATAGTGGACAATCAAGCAGGACTCATGCCATTGGATCTGAACAAGAAAATTGCCTATGTAGCATACAACGCAAAACGTATTCCAATGCGCCGCGAATATGGTGACATAGAAGGTTTATCAGGATATAACCCAGAAACTGGTATGGTAGACTCTACCACATTGATGTATCAACATTTTCTGAAAGGCACAAAAGTGAATGAGCAAAATGGCGAAATACATTATTTTGCCTTAGGGAAGAAAAGTAACACAAAAGATATTGCACTGATTGAGAGGCAACTAGCTGGATACGACATAGTTATCCTAGCATGTCACGACCCTCGCGGCCGTTCAAGAAAAGACCTTATTGCTGAAGAGCATTTAGCTGCACTAGGCAAGATTGTAAAGAAATATCACCCTATATTAGTGCATTTTGGCAGTCCTTACGGGCTGAGCGATTTGCCATGGAGAAAAGATCTTGGCGGAATAGTTGTTGCATATAAAGATAGCGAAAGTAACCAAAAAGCCGCAGCTAGAGTATTAACAGGAGAGATTCCTGCAGTAGGAACATTACCAGTAAGTATTGAATAAAGATAATATGAAAGAGATTATTTCTACAGAGAAAGCACCTGCAGCTATTGGTGCTTATAGTCAAGCGGTTATCGCAAATGGGCTGTTGTTTGCAAGTGGTCAATTAGGTATTAATCCTACGACAGGAGAGTTTGCAGGAACTGACTTCCGCAGTCAAGCAGAGCAAGCCGTTAAAAATGTGGCTGCTATCTTGAAGGCAGCAGGTATCGATGCAAGCCATGTAATTAAAACCACCGTTTTTCTTACCGACATGACTAATTTTGCCGTATTGAACGAAGTTTACTCCACTCTCTTCACAGCACCATTTCCTGCTCGTTCTGCAGTAGCTGTAGCAGCATTGCCAAAAGGAGGGTTGGTGGAGATAGAAGTGATAGCCACTTTATAAATTGCTATAAACCTAAAAGAAATCGCACATATGCAAATGTGCGATTTTTTTATTTGTACTTCGAGGGGTCTTATTTTCGAAGCTAGTACAAAAAATGTAGCCTATAACAATAAAAGTAAAACTTTTCTTGCACATATACATTTTTTTTTGTACCTTTGTCGCGTAAAATGTGCAAAAATATGAAAGGGATAATTTTAGCAGGCGGTAGTGCTACACGTCTTTACCCATTGAGTAAAGCAATCAGCAAACAAATCATGCCTGTATATGATAAACCGATGATATACTACCCGCTATCAGCTTTGATGAAAGCAGGTATTCGAGAAGTGTTGGTAATCTCTACTCCTCGCGACTTGCCTATGTTTGAGGACCTGCTAGGCGATGGTAGCCGAATCGGTATGCATTTTGAATATAAAATTCAAGAAGTACCTAATGGTTTAGCTCAAGCTTTTGTATTGGGTAAAGAGTTCCTAAATGGCGAGCCAGGGTGTTTGATTTTAGGTGATAACATGTTCTATGGTCAGCACTTTGGTCAAATGCTCCGCGATGCAGTAGAACAGGTAGAAAGTGGCAAATGCGGTGCATGTATCTTTGGCTATGAAGTGCAAGATCCCACAGCATATGGAGTGGTAGAATTCGATGAGACAGGTAAAGTGCTATCATTAGAAGAAAAGCCCAAGTTTCCTAAAAGCAACTATGCCATTCCTGGTCTATACTTCTATGATTCAACAGTTTGCGACAAAGCTGCTATATTAGAGCCTAGTGCACGTGGCGAGTACGAAATTACAGATCTGAATAAAGTTTACTTGGAAGAAGGTAAACTACAAGTAAAACTATTCGAACGCGGTTTTGCATGGCTTGATACAGGAAATTGCGATAGTCTTCTAGATGCTGGAAACTTTATTGCTACAATTCAAAATCGCCAAGGTTTCTACGTGAGTTGTATTGAAGAGATTGCATGGCGCAACAAATGGATTAGTACTGAAGAATTGCGTGCTTTGGGTAAAGCTATGGAGAAAACATCATACGGCCAATATCTATTGCGCATCGCTAAATAAACGTGATGAAGCAAAAAGTTATTGGATTGTTAATCATAGGGTTGTTAATCGTAGGATGTACGCAACAACCCCAAAAAGTGAGAAATCTGAGCCAAAAAAATCAGCCAGACTCGGCTATGATGGCACAGATGGCGTTTAATACGCATATGGCAGATGCAGCAGACAAAGCCTGCCGACAATGGGTGAAAAATGATACAATTCAATATACCATAGATAATTTTGGATTTTGGTATGCAAAAACTACCAACCTATATGCAGATACGCTGCAAAAAGGAGAAAAAGTACTGGCACACATACAGATATGTGAACTAAACGGTACACTACTGGCAGATATAAAAGACTATTTTTTAGTCGGTTCTGGAGACTTACCAATCGCCATTAACCGCTGTCTGAAGCAGATGGCTCGTGGAGAAGAAATGCGTATTGTGTCGCCATGGTACACTGCCTACGGGGCTGAAGGTACAACACTGATTCAACCATATTCGAATTTAGTAATAACGCTGACAACTATAGAAGAATGAAAAAAATAAATTTATGGATGCTCCTTATGAGCATGACATTCATCCTTATTGGATGCAATAATAACACCTACTCTGACGACCTCAAGGCCGAGGAAGAGCTCATTGAGAGTTTCATCAAGCGTCAAGGGATAAAGGTGGTAACAGAAGAACCTACAGAATGGACAGAAAATCTATATTGGAAATTGCCCGATTACGATAATTTCTATTTCCATCTTACAGAGCGAGGAGACACCACATTAGCAGAGTTGGAAGCTAAAGATAAAGTACTATTGCGCTATCGTCAGTACACGTTAGACGCATATGCTGATACCATTTCCTATTGGACTACACTAGACTCACCTAATCCTGTAGAAATACAGTATCTGGTTCAGTCCAGCGCTTCATGTAGTGGTTGGCAGATTGCATTGCAACATATGAAGTATTCTGGTGCGCAATGTAAAATTATTTGTCCAAGCAAACTTGGTTTTAGCGACCAGAATAGCTATGTAATACCTTATGGTTATGACATGAAAATTCAAATTAAACCTTTTTAATATTATGGCACTTGTAAAAAGTATTTCAGGCATTCGCGGCACAATTGGTGGTCGCGTTGCAGAGGGCTTGAGCCCAGTAGATGTTGTTCGTTTCACAGCCGCTTATGCAACTCAGCGCTTGGCTATGATCCCAGACAACAAAACAATTGTAGTTGGTCGTGATGCTCGTCTCAGTGGTGAGATGGTAGATCAATTGGTGTGTGGAACCTTAATTGGCATGGGATACGACGTAATTAATATTGGTTTAGCAAGTACTCCTACCACCGAATTAGCTGTTACAGGTTTAGGTGCAGCTGGTGGTATCATCCTTACTGCAAGTCACAACCCCAAACAATGGAACGCACTGAAATTGCTCAACGAGAAGGGTGAGTTCCTCAATGATCAAGAAGGAAAAGAAGTATTAGCTATTGCTGAGGCAGAAGACTTTAACTTCGCAGAAGTAGATGACCTCGGTCATATCACTCATCGCGACTATTTGCCAGATCACGTGAAAGATGTAATGGCACTTGAGCTTGTAGATAAAGCTGCTATTGAAGCTAAGAACTACACCGTAGCTATTGATTGTGTCAACTCTGTAGGAGGTTTGGCTATTCCTGCCATTCTCAAAGAGTTAGGAGTAAAGAATATTATCGAACTCAACTGTGAGCCAACAGGTCATTTTGCTCATAACCCAGAACCAATTCCACAAAACTTAACTCAGATTAGCGATCTCATGCGCGAAGGTAAAGCTGATGTAGGTTTTGTAGTTGACCCTGACGTTGATCGTTTAGCTATTATCTGTGAAGACGGCGAAATGTTCGGAGAAGAGTATACATTGGTCAGCGTAGCAGACTACGTTTTGAGTCATACACCAGGCAACACGGTTAGCAATATGTCTTCTACTCGCGCTCTTAGCGACGTAACCATAAAACATGGTGGATCATATAGTGCAAGTGCCGTAGGTGAAGTAAATGTAACCACCGAAATGAAGCGCACTAACGCAGTGATTGGTGGTGAGGGTAACGGCGGTGTAATCTATCCAGCTAGCCACTACGGCCGCGACGCATTAGTTGGTATTGCACTGTTCCTCAGCAGCTTAGCACAAAAAGGATGTAAAGTGAGCGAACTTCGTGCTACTTTCCCAGATTACTGCATTTCTAAGAATCGCATCGACCTCACCCCAGAGATTGACGTAGATAAAGTGCTGGAAGCTGTGAAAGAAAAATATGCTGGCGAACGTATCAACGACCGTGACGGCGTGAAGATTGACTTCGCAGACGGTTGGGTACACCTGCGCAAATCAAACACCGAGCCAATCATTCGCGTGTACTCAGAGGCTGCAACCATGGAGGAGGCAGACGCACTAGCTAAGAAAGTGATTGACGTAGTTTGGGCTGTTGTTGGCTAATGGAGATTCTGATTACTAACGATGATGGTTGGGGAGCCAAAGGTATCCTCACACTAGTACGCATCTTGACCCAACTGGGGCACGTGACAGTCGTGGCCCCAGATGGGCCACGTAGCGGCATGAGCAATGCCATAACGGTGAATCAACCCATCTATCTTCGCAAACTAGAGGACGCAAGCTGGGGAATAGAAGAGTGGCACAAGAATGCCACCATATACACAACCAATGGTACGCCTAGCGACTGTGTGAAATTGGCTATCGATGTGGTTTTTGAGGGCGACAGCACCAAGATTGACATGCTAGCTAGCGGTATCAATCATGGTTCGAATGCAAGTATAAATGTCATCTATTCTGGCACCATGGGCGCATGCTTTGTAGGAGCGGAGCACGGTATACCATCTATAGGATATTCGATTGACGACCATAATCCTGATGCTGATTTCAGCCATATGGAGCGATATATCCTGGAACTGACTCGCCACCTGATAGAGCAGAAGATGCCATACGGCGTATGCTATAACATCAATGCCCCTGTGGGCACATTGGAAGGCGTGAAATGGACACGCCAATGCCGCGGCTATTGGACCAAGGAGATGATAGAAAGCACCAACGAACAAGGCAACAAGTGCTATCGCCTGGGAGGAGAGTTTGTGAATATCGAACCCGATGCCGAGGACACCGACCATTGGGCAATGAACAATCATTATCTGAGTGTACATCCTTGCACAATAGATCAAACAGCTTACGAAGAAATTTGATAAATATTGGATTGGTATCCTACTGGGATTAGCATTGCCTATCTTGGTAGGATACGCATACATCGAGCGCTTCAATTTGTGGTATACATTTGAAACGTTCGATATAGATTTAATGGGCCATATTTTAGGACGAATCCTACAGGTAGGTATCTTTCCTAATCTAGCCCTATTATTCGTTTTCTACACACTGGAAGTCTGGAAACTGGCCAAAGGCGTACTACTGGGCGCATTGCCATACCTGATAGCCAGTATCGCCTTTATGGCATGATTGATTCGCATGAAGTATTTCATCATTGCAGGTGAAGCATCGGGCGATCTGCACGGATCGAATCTGATGAAGGCCTTGCGGGAGAAAGATCCGCAAGCTAGGTTTGTGGGCTTAGGTGGCGACAAGATGCGAACGGAAGGCTGCGACATCAAGGTGGATTACCGCGAGATGGCATATATGGGTATTGTGGCCGTATTGGCCAACATCCACAAGGTGAAACGAAACTTTAGCACAGCACGACAAGCACTGCTGCAAGAGAAACCCGATGTGCTGATATTGATTGATTATCCATCGTTTAACCTGCGTATTGCAAAGTTCTGCCATGAGCAGTTGCCCAATACGCGAATCATCTACTATATTCCACCTAAGATCTGGGCATGGAAAGAGTGGCGCGTGCATAAGATTGCGCAATATGCCGATGAGATCTTGGGAATCTTTCCTTTTGAGCCCGCTTTTTATGCGAAGCATGGCTATACATGTCGGTATGTAGGCAATCCGACATCCGACTGCATCAGAGAATGGAAAGAGCAACATGCGGGAGAGCGGAGCCCGATACAAAAACCGACGATTGCATTGCTGCCGGGCTCTAGACCCAGCGAGATTAGCCATTGTTTGCCCGTGATGCTGGCAGCAGCTAGAGAAGTGGTAGGACAGGATTATCAGATTATTGTGGGCGCAGCGCCTGGCATTGATGATGCGTTTTACCTACCCTACCTTAACAATGAGCAATTGACCCGCGATGCATACACCACCTTGGCACAAGCTAGGGCAGCCGTGGTGAATTCGGGTACGGCCACATTGGAGACGGCCTTGATTGGCTGTCCACAAACGGCCGTTTATCACGTGGCAGGCAGCAAATACCTGGAATGGATACTGAAACCTATCCTATTCAAAATCAAACATTTCACACTAGTAAATATCATTCCTGAGAAAGAGGTCATACAGGAGCTAGTCGGTCAACGATTTACACAAGCTAACATACAAACTGAACTGCACCGACTACTCACCGACGATGCATATCGAAGCCAAATGCTTCAGGAGTACCAACATATACAAACCATCCTTGGCTGGGAGGCCGCACCGAAAAATGCAGCTGAGATTATTGTAAAACAAACAAGCAACAAAACACAACAGCATGGCCGATAAGCGAGCTTCTATTCGATATATATTCATCTGTCTAGGCTGTTTGGCCGTTATATTAGGATCAATTGGAGTGGTTGTACCGGGATTGCCCACAACGCCTTTGGTATTATTCGCATCATGGTGTTTTTATAAAAGTTCGCCTCGCCTTCGAAACTGGTTACTGCAGTCGTTTTTAGGGAAATACATCAAAGACTATACCCGTCGAGGCGGATTAACCACAAGAAAACGCATCTATATTATTCTGTTGATGGCTACTATGGTAACTATATCCACCGCCTTTTTTATTGAGAATATGATAGTTCGTATCGTGGTATGGGCAGCAGGATTGGTGGGTTGTATCGTGGTAGGGTTTGTTGTTCCAAAAGCAAAAGAAGAGGAAATATGAAAAAGATTTTATTTGTATGCCATGGCAACATCTGCCGCAGCGTGATGGCAGAGATGATTATGCGCCACCTTGTCTCATTAGACGCTAGACTATCTGCCCATGCAGACTCTATTCTGATTGATTCGTGCGCCACTTCGCGCGAAGAGATAGGCAACGACATTTATCCTCCTGCTAAGCGTTGTTTGTCGGCGCACGGTATTCCTTTTTCGCATCATGCTGCTAGACAAATCACCCGAGAGGACTACCAAGCGTTTGATGCTATTCTCTGCATGGAAGACTACAATATCCGCAATCTCCGTCGCGTCTTGGGCGAGGAAATCATGCAACAAGATGCTCAGTTGCTCCAACCAAAAATCCGCCGTCTACTGAGCCATGATGTGGCGGACCCATGGTACACTGGTGACTTCGAAGCCACCTATCAAGACCTGATGGAAGGATGCAAAGCCCTACTGCAAGAGATACTGCAAGACTGATCCGCATACAAAATACAAGCCATAACAAAAAATCCTGCCCTCAACGAGAGCAGGATTTTTCATTATGGCGACACGACTATTATGGTAGCATCACTACCTCAAACACGTTACCAGCCTCTACTAATTCTTTCAAAGTAGCTTGCACAGTCTCAGCCGTAATTGCCTCTACTGCAGCCTTGTAATCCGTGATATAGTTGATACCATTCTTATAATAGACAGAGAGTACATCTGTCCAATAGCCATTCTTCTCAAGATTCTCCTCAAAGTCTTTGAGCATTGATTCTTTCTCCTTTTGAAGATCTTTTGCCAAAGGACCATTCTCTACGATAGTCTTTACCTCTTCGTGGATAATGTTCATCAGTTTCTCTTGCTTCTCAGGATCGGTATCAAACTGCATGATGAGTTGAGCATATGGCACTGGATGACGGTTCATCCAACCAGCACAACCTACACCATATGAACCTCCTTCGCGCTCGCGGATAGACTCAAGGTAGCGGGTAGAAAGGATACGACCAATCATCTCCATATTCAAGTCGTTTGCCAAGGTGTAAGGCATGTCGTATGAAGTATATTGGATACGGTTGCTAGCTGTCTTTGTCTCCATTTGACGAGTGAAGTAGTTCTTTTGGATACCCATAGCCACACGCACCTTGTCGTCAGCTGCTTTCTCCAATTTCTTGTTAGCTTTCAGTCCGCCCAACCATGTGCAAACTTGCGCTTGGAAAGCCTTATCGGCTGGATCTACATTACCAACAAAGAAAAATGTAAAGTCGGCTGGGTTAGCAAAACGAGCCTTATATACCTCTAGAGCTTTGTCCAAAGATGCTTTGGTGAGCAACTCTTTATTAACAATCAGTGTACGATCCGAATAGTTGCTAGCCATCATCTGTACAGAGTCAGACCACGCCACCTTAGGGTTCTTATCGCGATTAGCCAATTGTGAATCGAGGATACTAATAAGTGTTTGATAAGCCTCTTCATCACGACGTGGAGCGGTGAAATAGAGATAGTTCAGTTGGAGCAATGTCTCTAGATCCTTCACGGTACTTGAACCACTCAGACTCTCACTGTATGTACTGATACTTGGGCTCAGTGAAACGCGCTTACCTGTCAATGCTTTCTGCAAGTCTGTTGCGTTCATATCTGCCAAACCAGCCAATTCTACCACATCAGTAGCCAATGCTGCAGAAGGGAGATCAGCTGTAGCCACCAACGAACGACCACCTTGTGAGAAAGCGTAGAAGAGAATCTCGTCTTGCTTGAAAGTGGTAGGTTTTACCACTACGCGTACGCCGTTGGAGAGGGTCCACTCGGTGGTACCCAAAGTCTCGTTGTATGCAGTCTTCTTGATCTTACCTGCCTTTGGCGCTATCTCCACGAGGTTCTCGCGGATAGCCTCCTCTACAGGAGCCTCGATTTCCTCGTTCTTCACAGCTGCCAACATCTCCACTGCCTCTTGCTCTGTAGGAAGAACGACGTTCTGGTCCATTGGTGCTTGGAATGAAATAATCAAATTCTCATCAGTAATCAACTGTTGAGCAATTTGATTCAACATATCTACATTCAGCATAGGCAACAGTTGTTGAATCATCTCGTACTCCCACGCGATACCTGGGATAGGCGAGCCGTCCAAATAATGGCGGATATACTCTTGCGCATGCGCAATGTTTCGAACCGTATTACGCTCGTTGTATGATTTCTCATATGCAGCCAAAGTCTCTTTCTTCACGCGATCGAGCTCGGCATAGGTAAATCCATAACGACGCATCTTCTCCAATTGGGTAAGTAGGTCTTTGTATGCTTGCACCTCTTGACCTTGCTTTGCAAGATAAATAGCAATAAACGCATCTTTCTCCTTTACCAATTCGCCATAGTATGAACCTGCTCCCACAAAGGTAGCTTCTGGCTTCATTGCCAACTCAGAGAGACGGTTATTGAACATATCGCATACCAACTCTACGGCAATAGTCTGCAAGTAATCTACATTGGTTCCGCGAAGTTGTTTTGGCAACTGGTCTTTCTTGAATTCCAACTCAATACGGGTATATTGCGCTTCTTTGTCGCGAACGATAGCCACGATAGGTTCCACATTGTCGTTCACAGAATACAATGGACGCTCACCGCGGTTCTCGCGTGCTGGCACATCTGCCCAAAGGGCTTTAATCTTTTGCTCAATTTGATCCACATCAACATCACCAACGACGATAATTGCCTGGTTGTCTGGACCATACCATTTTTTATAATAATCACGGAGTGCATCATATGCAAAGTTATTGATTACCGCAGTATCACCAATCACATCGCGTTTAGCGTATTGGCTGCCTGGGTATTTCAGTGGGTTGATGGCTTTCCACATACGACGGTTAGCTTGCGCGCCTGTGCGCCACTCCTCACGGATAACGCCACGCTCTGCATCAATCTCTTCTGGCAATAGCAACAAACCGCAAGCCCAGTCGTGCATCACAAGCAATGCGGAGTCGATGATTCCCTCACGAGTGGTTGGCACTTCGCTGAGACGATAAACGGTCTCGTCGAGTGAGGTATATGCATTGATATTACCACCAAAATTCACACCGATAGACTCGAAGTATTCGATGATACCCTTACCAGCAAAGTGCTCAGTACCATTGAATGCCATATGCTCAAGGAAGTGAGCTAAACCATTTTGATGGTCCTCTTCCAAAATTGCGCCTACTGCTTGTGCAATATGAAACTCTGCACGTTGCTTAGGATATTCATTGTGACGGATGTAATAAGTCAGACCATTCTCCAACTTACCCACGCGCACTGCTGAATCAATAGGCAGTGGTTGTGGTTGTTGCGCTGCCATCGTGAGTGACAACGCAAGCACTAATGTGCTAAAAAAAACTCTTTTCATAACCTTAATATCTTTTATTAGATCGTTTCATTTTTAGGTTGTTCGATTTGTTCATTATTCGAGGTCAAATCGCCTTCAGTTACATCAGGCATTTCCTCTTCTTTCTTTTTGCGGGGAGCGCGTTTCTTTTTGGGTTTCTCGGTTTCCGTTTTTACCTTTTCGTTTTCCGCTTGCAGCGCATCGTTAGCAGCAATAATCTCATCCTCGCGGCTTGCCCAAGGGCGGGGACCTAATACTGAAGCCACATCATCGGAGGTGATAACTTCTTTTTCTATCAACATCTCTGCCAACTTATTATGAGCTTCGGCATTTTCTTGCAATATCTTCTTCGCACGCGACATCTGCTCGGCGATGATTATACTGGTTTCGGAATCGATAATTTCAGCTGTTTTTTCTGAATATGGTTTGGTAACTCCCATATCGTAACGACCTGTAGAATCGTAGTAACTAAGGTTTTTCAGTTTGTCGGACATACCATAGTACGCTACCATAGCGTATGCCTGTTTAGTGGCACGCTCCAAGTCATTCAGCGCACCCGTTGATGTCTGCTTCAAGAACACTTCTTCCGCAGCACGACCACCCAATAGCGAACATAGATTATCCATGATATGCTCTTTGTTGGTCAGCTGACGCTCCTCTGGCAAGTACCATGCTGCACCTAATGCCACTCCGCGAGGGACTATCGTCACTTTCACCAATGGATTACCATAACGTAATAGCCACGATATAGTCGCGTGACCTGCCTCATGATAAGCCACCGAACGCTTCTCCTCTTCGGTCATAATCTTGTTCTTGCGCTCCAAGCCACCAATAATACGATCCACTGCATCCATAAAGTCTTGTTTGGTCACTTTCTTGTGATCATTACGCGCGGCTATCAACGCTGCTTCGTTGCACACGTTCGCTATGTCGGCGCCAGAGAAACCTGGCGTTTGTTTCGCCAAAAAGTTTATATCCAGCGAGTTGTCTATCTTTATTGGTGCCAAGTGCACGCCAAATATCTCCTTACGTTCTTGCAAGTCAGGCAACTCCACATGTATCTGACGATCAAAACGACCCGCACGCAACAACGCTGCGTCCAATACGTCTGCACGGTTGGTCGCTGCCAAGATAATCACACCTGAGTTCGAGCCAAAACCGTCCATCTCGGTTAGCAATTGGTTCAATGTTGATTCGCGCTCATCATTACCACCCCCCATCATATTGTTTCTACCACGTGCACGACCTACGGCGTCTATCTCGTCAATAAAAATGATGGCAGGAGCTTTCTCTTTCGCTTGGCGGAATAAGTCACGCACGCGACTTGCACCCACACCCACAAACATCTCCACAAAGTCGCTACCCGACATAGAGAAAAATGGCACATTGGCTTCACCTGCTACCGCCTTAGCCAACAGGGTCTTACCTGTACCTGGAGGGCCTACCAATAGCACACCTTTAGGTATCTTACCACCTAGGTTGGTATACTTTGTAGGGTTCTTCAAGAAAGACACAATCTCTTCCACCTCTTGTTTCGCACCAGCCAAACCTGCTACATCCTTGAAGGTCACCTTATCTTTCTTATCTTTGTCAAATACTTGTGCTTTCGCTTTACCCACATTGAAGATTCCGCCAGGACCACCACCGGCTGCATTGCTCATACCACGACTCATCCATACAAAGAACAACACGATCAGCACAATGGGCAAGATATTCACCAATATCAGGTACCAATAATCCTTCGATTTGGCATAACTCACATCTATTGCAGCTTTGCCTTGCTCCTTGCGATCGGCATTCACTTGTTCAATATATTTCGAAAACTCTTCCACAGATGGAATAAGCGCATTCAACTCGCCTTTTACATTCTCGCCTCTCTCTTGGTTTCCAAACACCAAGACATAACTTTCTGGACGAATCTTCGCTTTCGCTGTATTATCATCATACACCACCAACGATGCCACAGCACCATTATCAATGTATGCAGTAAACTTTGTGTAACTCAGGTCCTTATCAGCGCCATCCTTACCCCCTATTGGGAAGAGGAGCATCAACATCAGACCTATCATCACAGCATAGTACAACCACGACCAGCGCGATCGTTTAGGTGGTTGGTTCTTTTGATTTTGTTGTTTAGGCTTTTGTTCTGTCATATAATCTATTTAGGATTTAATAATTTACACTCTCATACTCTCCCTTCCCTTCGGGAGGGATTGGGGATAGGTTTGTTTATACTTCTGGTATTTCGGTAATTTTGCCGTCTGCCCAGAGGTGTTCAATATCGTAATATGCGCGGGGTTCGCGTTGCATGATATGCACGAATATGTGTCCATAGTCCATTGCTATCCACTCTGCATTATCTCTGCCATCCACTGCCAATGGATGAACATGAGTTTGGGTGCGAACATAACTATCTACCTCATCGGCAATGGCTACAACTTGGGTATTCGAACCGCCTTCTGCAATGATAAAATACTCCGCTGGAGCTTCCTTCAGTTTGCGCAAATCCACTGTCACAATACGCTGACCCTTACGATTTTGTATTCCTTCTACAATCGTCTCGACTAATTTCTTTGTTGATACTTCTTTCATTATATATTTTTCTTTTCAATATTTACTACAAATTCCTTGCCAAACAACTTTCGTCTGCCAAAATGGCATACTTTCTCAGTTTAGCATAAAATCGTGCAAAAGTACAAAAAAAAATGTATATGTGCAAGAAAAAAGCTTTTTTATTGTTATAGGCTACATTTTTTCGCAGTAGCTTCGGGTGAATGTTCCCCCTTATTTCCCTCTTATCTGCCACCTATCTCCATCGGAACCTCATCGGAATCTCATCGGAACTTCATCGGAACTTCGCCCTATTTTCACCGATAGACAACCCTGATTTCCAGCACCTTTCGCTAATCATCTAATTACAAAAAAACGCACCTCTTTCAAAGTGCGTTTCTTTATTCATATTATGCAGGCACCTACAAGTCCCCTTTCTCCGCTTTATCTTCCTCGTCTAATTCGGACATTTCTTCAATATGACGAATCATCTCATCCAATTCGTTGATTACCTTCTTGTTTTGTCGGAAGCCGATTATTCCGCCTACCAAGCCACCAATAACCCCACCAGACATCATGCCAATCACCATTGCTGTATCTTTCACTTCTGCGGCATACTCCAAGCCAAGCCAAGTCATCCAAACAAGTATCATAGGCAGGGCGATGTATTTCCAATTCTTGTACACTTTCTGCAAACGATGAGCTTGTTTGGCTACTCGCAGCAGGTCGCCATTTGCAATTTCGTTCGAATTCACCCAACTATGAGAGACCCAAGTGGCTGCAATGCAGAACATCATCATAGCGGTAGTTCCGATCAAAAACCAAGTACTCAGCCCCATTTGGTAGAAAACAAAATTACCAAAAGTAATGACAAACAATCCACATAATCCAGAAATCCAACCATTTTTATTCACTACTTTCATCTTTTGGCTCAAAACATCCCGAATCAGACGGTCGTTTACCACTTCTTGCTTATTCAACTTCTCTTTCAGCGCAGCCAATTGCTCGCGCATTTCTTGCAATTCATCCATAATATATAATTCGTTAAAGGTTAATGGTTAATGTTTCTTCAACTCTTCGCGGATACGAACCAAGCGCACCGACACATTTTTGGCACTAATGCCTACAATTTCCCCGATTTCATCGTAACTCAGGTTCTCCAACCACAGCATAATAATTGCCCTGTCAAACACACCCAAACGATGAATTCGCTTGTAGAGCATCTGTATTTGGTGCATATCTTTGTCGGTTTCATCGAACAAATCGATATTCACATCCAGCGCGATATGCTCTCCGCGCCTTTTCTCTTTTCTGTCCATGGAGATGCAGGTGTTCATTGTTACACGATAAATCCATGTCTCAATCTTACTCTCGTTGCGAAATTTCTTAAAGCCCTGCCACAGATGAATCAATGTCTCTTGAAAGAGATCGTCTATCTCATCCTTGTCTTTGGAGAACATATAGCAGATACTGTATATCGTGCTTTTGTGCTCCTTGACGAGGGCTGCAAATTCTTTTTCTTCCTGTTTCATATCCTTTTTGTTTTGTGCTTTTGCCTTTTAGACGTAGCACTTACATGATTTACTACAATATTTTTTACTTTTTTTCAAATATTTTGCAAAGATATGGCAAAATTTGCATATTTGCAAAAAAATGTGTAACTTTGCACCCGATATTTAACCATTGGGCTCCTACAGCGTAGCGTCCTATAGCCCGCAGGGCGTCCAATATCCAATAACCAACAAAGAAATATGTTTATCATCGGCATTGCGGGCGGTACCGGCTCAGGAAAAACCACAGTGGTACGCAAACTTCTCGAACGTCTTCCTAAAGGCGAAGTCGTAGTCATTCCACAAGACTCCTATTACAAAGATAGCAGCCACGTGCCTGCTGAAGAGCGTCAGAATATCAACTTTGACCATCCAGATGCCTTCGAATGGCCTTTGCTTGCAAAACATATAGAGATGCTCAAAAAAGGACAAGCAGTTGAGCAACCCATCTATGACTATATCACTTCATCACGTTTGCCAGAAACAGTACATGTTGAACCACGTGAAATCATTATTGTGGAGGGTATCATGGCACTACGTGACTACCATCTCCGTCAGCAAATGGACCTTAAGATTTTCGTAGATGCTGATGCCGACGACCGTCTAATCCGCGTGGCACAACGCGATATCGTAGAACGCGGACGCACTATAGAAGCAGTCATGGAACGTTACCAACGTGTACTCAAACCAATGCACGAGCAATTTATTGAAACATGCAAACGCTATGCGGATGTCATCATACCGCAAGGAGGACACAACAATGCTGCCATCAACATGCTGGTTAAGTTTATCAAACAAGAGCTCAAAGAAAAAGCTCATAACCAATAGCCCACAAGGCGTCCATTAGGCGGAACGCCGTCCAATTACCAAATGTTATACTTACAACTCTTTTGGACATATCTTAAGATTGGCACCTTCACCCTTGGTGGAGGGTATGCGATGTTACCAATGATAGAACGTGAAGTGGTACAACGTCGCGGATGGATTGATAGCGAGGAGTTTCTCAATATGATTGCTTTAGCGCAAGCGGCACCTGGACTTATAGCGGTGAATTCGGCTATTTTTATCGGATGGCGCATTGGAGGATGGCGTGGAGTAATTGCCACGGTATTAGGTGCAGTACTTCCATCTTTTCTCATCATCCTAGCCATTGCAATGATCTTCCAAAACTATAAAGACCAACCTGCCATAGAAGCTATTTTCAAGGGGATCCGGCCTGCTGTAGTAGCTCTTATTGCTGCACCACTCTGTCGTATGGCATATAGTGCAAAAATTACATGGGCAACAGCCATCATCCCTATCGCAGGTGCCCTTTTGATTTGGCTTGGTGGACTCTCTCCAGTGTGGATTATTTTTATTACTATTGTTATTACCCTGCTATATACTTGGCTTAAAGAAAGGAAATCCACAAAACAGTAGCGGGCGTTCACTAAACACTAAACAACTATGTTATACTTGCAATTATTTCTCAGTTTCTTGAAGATTGGACTCTTCGGTTTTGGAGGTGGATTGGCAATTTTCTCGCTCATTCAACACGAAATTGAAGTACATGGCTGGATGAGCCAAGAAGAATTCGTAGATATTCTAGCTGTGAGCCAAGTCACCCCTGGCCCTATCGGCATCAACTGTGCAACATATGTAGGATATACCGCTACGGGCAATGTATGGGGTAGTCTTTTAGCCACCACCGCCATCATCATACCTAGCCTTGTTATCATGCTCAGTATTTGTAAGGTATACTTTATCATAAGTACCCGATTTCAACACAATATTTATTTCAACCGCACCATGCACATGCTACGTCTATCCGTTCTTGGAATGATTGCTGCTGCTGCACTATTATTAATGCGACCTATTGGCCAACCTTCAGTTAGTTTTATTGATTGGCGCAGTTGGCTAATCTTTGCGACAGTTTGTTTCTTTACTCTCCTACCTATGTTCTTCATGAAAAAAGGGAATGGCCAAACCAACATAGAGAATAGTCCGCAAACAAAAAGTGCCGTCTTTCTTAAGACAGCACTCAATCTCATTTCCCATCCTATCATCCTAATCATCTTTGCAGGATTGGCAGGATACCTTATTTATCTTCCATAGTTTGTGCTAAATCACGCACCAGGATATCATCCGCTGTATTAGATTCACACATCTGCAAATAGTGTTTCCAAAACACTTGCATCTCTTCTGGAGTATGTTGCAAGAAGTCCTCTGTTCCTTGTGCAGAGATTCTCCCTATTACCATATCTACAGTAATCAAACGAGTATCCAATGCTGGTACATAAGCTACATTATCTTCTTGATCAGATATTACGCGACAAACGATATTCGTTTCTTCTAAACGCGAAAGCAATTGTCCCACCAAGCGAATAGGCAACTGATTAGCTACTGCCAAATCATTGGCTGTTAGAGGTTTTTCATCTAACTCAAATCTCTTCACAATCAACGACAAAAGATACAACATCACATAGTCCTTATACCTACGCGACATCGTTTCTAAATCGCGTTCATATGCAAACATCTCATTATTCTGAATGGCAAAAGACAACTCTGCACCCACTAGTAACAACCAGCAAGTAATTTGCAACCATACCAACAATAATGGAATAATAGAGAATGCTCCATAAACCACACTCAAGCGTGTGAAAAACATCATGAGGTAGACGCTAAACATCTGTACTAATTGAAATAGTACACCCATCAATACACCTGGAATAAGAGCTGATACAAACTTTACCTTCGTATTGGGGATAGCAATAAATATCCAAGTAAACACCGCAGCGGAAGCCACAAACGGAACAATACGTAGCACCACTCTACGAAGCGGTTCAATAACCTGCAACACCGACGATAGAGTTTCCGTTGAATTCAGGAAGATTGATATACCAGACGTCAACACAATCAATATGGGCACTAACAAAAGTACCATCATATAATTGGTCAAACGCCTACCAAAAGAGCGCGACTGTTTTACGTTCCAAATCCCATTGAACGACAACTCAAGCATATTGAAAAATGCATATACCGCCCAAATCAAAATTATCAAACCTATTCCCAAAAACAGACCATCACGAGCTGTTTCCAAATAACGATCTACCCACTCCATAATTACTGGTACCACATTTGCCTCTGCTAAAAAACTGGTGGATAATCGCTCCTTGAGCAATTCCTCAAAACCAAAACCACGAGCAATAGCAAAAATACCTGCCATCAACGGAACAAAAGCAAACAACAATGAAAATGTAAGTGAATTTGCACGTACATTCAAGGCTTTATCCTTGAACCCGCGAGCTACTAAAATAATCGTTTGCAGAATACGATAGCCTACTCGCTTCTTTGTATCAGGAGTAGTTACTAATGGCTGACGCCACAAGTCATACTGAATAAATTCACGTATCTTCTGCAATCTATCTTTCATAATCACTTGCTTAATTCTTCAACTGCTTTTATAGTGACATCATCATCACGCTCAAATAGTGGGAAGAACCCTTCATCATTCAATATATTGCGCACGATATATGCGTTCACTAAACGCACTAATAGCGGCTTGGACTTCGCCAGTTGCTCTGGATTAGGTTCTACACCTTTCTCTTTGGCGAAAGCTACGAATTCATCGAGCCAATTCGCTTTCAGCAGGTGCTTCTCCAGCGATTGCCAATCTTTGTATTTACTCAGTTCTTTGCGATGACGATCGGTATATTGATACGCAAACTGATACGTATAAGCACGATTGACTACTTGATTAAAGTATGGTGTATAAAGTGTTGTATCTCGACCAACAAACACATCTGGCATGATACCGCCACCACCACGCACTATGCGTCCTTTCTTGGTCAAATATACGGTGGAATCAGCGATTTGTACACTATCTGCCGAATAGAACTCGCCATGCTCAAAGCGGTTGATAAGGTCCATAGCATAGTCCTCCCCCTCGCCCATCTTATATGGTTTTTGGATAGAGCGTCCCGATGGTGTATAGTAGCGTGCCACAGTCAGACGGATGGCACTACCATCAGCAAATGGTATCTGCTGTTGCACTAGTCCTTTACCAAACGAGCGGCGACCAATGATAGTAGCGCGGTCGTTGTCCTGCATAGCACCTGCGAAAATCTCACTGGCAGAAGCAGAGAAATTATCTATCAATACCACTAATTTTTCTCGTTGGAATCGGCCCGATCCATTGGCACGTGCCTCATAGCGAGGGTATGCACGACCTTCAGAATAGACAATCATATCGCCCTTGCTCAGGAACTCATTTGCCATTTTGATAGCTTGATCCATATATCCGCCTGAGTTCTCGCGCAAGTCCACAATATACGAAGTTGCACCTTGTCCTTTCAGCGATGCCATGGCAGAAATGAATTCATCATAAGTATTCTCGCCAAAGCGATTGACACGTACAAAACCTATCTTCTCACCATTCTTGGCAGTGATTATAAATTTCGCATCCACCGAGTGAATAGGAATATCGCCACGAGTGATAGTAAAGTCGTACACTTCGTCCGAACCACTTCGCATCACACCAATCTTTACTTCGGTGCCTTTAGGGCCACGCAAAGCATGCATCACTTTTTCATTGGTGATAGTTGTGCCCGTGAAGTTAGAGTCGTTGACCATCACAATCTTGTCGCCTGCTAGCACACCCATGCCTTCGCATGGACCGCCCGATATGACTGCCACCACTTGTACGGTGTCGTTTTGGATAGAGAACTGAACACCAATGCCAGAAAACGATGCCGACAACTCAGAATTTACCATCTCCAAATCCTCTTTTGGAATATAGGCAGAGTGCGGATCAAGACGTTTTACCAGTTCCTGCATCACCTCTTCGCTGATGCTATCTACATCTATATCATCCACGTAAGCTTGATCCATCAATTCCAACAGTTGATCAATCTTCGAATCAGGCTGTTGAAAGAGTTGACCATTCTGAATAAAAAATCGTTGAGCATTCACCTTATTGGAAACCGCATTTCCGATAAGAAAACCTATCAACAGACAGGCAATGGTCAGTGTAGGAAATAAATACTTTTTCATAGTTCTTTTTTGTTCGCTATGCTCACGTTGTTGGCTCATTCCACTCCGTTGATGGCTAAAGCGTCGATGGCTCACTCCGTTCGCGTTGTTGGTTTAACGTTATTCTTGGTCAGGTAAAAATTCTACTTTCACTCCTGCGCGTTCGAGGAGTTCTACACCATCCATGATGCGGTATTTCTCGCCATAGACTACGCGCTTGATACCCGATTGGATGATGAGTTTCGCACATTCCATACATGGCGAAGCCGTCACATAGAGAGTTGCCCCTTCACTGCTATTATTGCTGCGTGCCACTTTGGTGAGCGCATTAGCCTCAGCATGCAGCACGTAGGGTTTAGATACATTATTCTCCTCACAGATATTCTCAAAACCGCTAGGAGTGCCATTATAGCCATCCGAAATAATCATTTGGTCTTTCACTAAGATAGCTCCGACTTTGCGGCGAATGCAATAACTATTTTCTGACCATGTGCGCGCCATACGCATATAAAGGTAGTCACGTTGTGTTTGTTTATCCATATATCATCTAATTAATTCACGTGCAAACTCTGGTATATTGATGCCATCAAAAGTGCCCGAAGTCATCATTAACAGTGCGGTGTTTTCGTACGTAATGGAACGAAGGCGTTGTTGCAGCATTTGGCTATCCGTAAATACCTCTACATTTTTCGTGCCAAACGCATCACGAACAGCTTCGGCGGTGATAAGTGTCAGTTTCTTATGCTCTATCACTTTCGGATTGAAGTACACCAATGCCACATCCGCGCTCTCCATACAGCCCTCGTACTGAGGCAAGAAGTCTGCCATCAGACTGGAGAAAGTGTGTAACTCCATCGCTGCCACCAACTGCTTTTCGGGGTAACGCTCGCGTACTGCATTTACCGTAGCACGCAACTTGCTTGGCGAGTGGGCAAAGTCCTTATATGCCACATTATCGCCTATTTCATCGATAAGTTCGAGGCGATTGCTCGCTCCCGTAAAAGTGGCTATCTCGCGGTAGAAGTCATCCAACGATACGCCAATCTGCTGGCAAGCTAATGCAGCCGCTTGCAAATTTTCCATATTGTGCTTACCAAAGATTTTCATATCCACATCACCCTGATATGCCTCATATGGAAGTTGCAGTATATCGGCTCGTGCGTGAGAGGCAATCTCGCACAAGTTAGAGTCGTGTTTATAGTAGATGAATGTGCCGTTTTCTTCGATTCCATCAACAAATTTGCGGAATGTATCCACGTATTCAGGGAACGTTGGGAATACATTGATATGGTCCCACGCAATGCCCGTGAGTATCGCCACATGGGGGTGATACCAGAGGAATTTAGAGCGCAGGTCAAGGGGAGAAGTTAGGTATTCGTCGCCCTCAAAAACGGCATACTTAGCGGTATCTGATAGGCGTACCATACGCTCGAAGCCCTCAATCTGTGCGCCCACCATATAGTCGGCTTCAATACCAAGGTGCTGAAGCACATAGAGAATCATAGAAGTGGTAGAGGTCTTACCGTGGCTACCGCCTACTACGATACGAATCTTGTCTTTGGTTTGTTCGTATAGGTACTCTGGGAAAGAATAGATCTTGATTCCCAACTCGCGTGCGCGTACCAATTCAGGGTTGTCCTCGCGCGCGTGCATACCTAAAATAATAGCATCGATGTCGCTGGTTATCTTCTCTGGATGCCAGCCCATCTCCTCAGGCAGCAGACCTGCTTCCTGTAGATGGGTACGTGCAGGGTCGAATATCTCATCATCCGACCCTGTCACCACATATCCAGCTTTGGTAGCCACCGCCATGGCCAAGTTGTGCATGGCTGCGCCGCCGATTGCGATAAAGTGTATACGCATAGTTCTTTATTGCTGTTAATTAGACTGCAAAGGTAGTGAAAAGTTTTGAGTTGTGCAAGATTTTGGTAATTTTTCCGTTATGTAATCAAGTGTTACTCCTCTTTAGACTCTATTGGGAGAATATAATCGCTAGCTTTTTCGCTTGATATGATTGTTCTTCCTAATTGTCGTTCCAATTGTTTACGAGCAGCTTTGGCTACACTACCACCATCTTTTGCGACATGCGTTTGTTGTCTAAAACCCTTTGGATTGCGTTGTTTAGACAGTTCTGTTGCCGAAGCTTCTGCCAAAGTATTCAATGCTATCTCAAGGTTAGTCATGTTATCTCGTAGGTTTTCTTTCTTTAGTCCTTTTAGATGTTTGTACTGCTTGGTGGTCATTCCGCTCCATTCTTTGGTGATAATGTCAGTCAAAGAAGCGTATTCCATACCCACATTTACTCCTGTTCTTTGCCACTCATCTGTTAATTCCTTTCGCACTTCAATAGACTTAATTCGCTGATTAATCCAAGCATCAGAATATCCCAAACGCTTATAGTCTAATATCGCTTGCTCTATAGAAAGTTCAGGGTCTTGCATTTGATCCAACCGTTGTGCAGCGACCATCGCCATCCATTGTTTGAAAGGTTCTGCTTTGGGCGAAGGGATGGATTGGATGATACGGAAAAGTTGTTCTTGGTCTGCTACATCAGTGAGATATCTTTTCCCATCCGAAGACAATAATTTCAGTTGGTTACAATTTGTAACCGACTCGTTACCCTCTTTTTTTAATCTATTTTTTAGTACTTTCCAATAATTACGAGGTGTGGCACTATCAGTTAGAATTGCAATAACATCTACTATAGAGAAATACCATTTCTCTTGCACATCATCCCAGATAGTTCTAACCTTTTTCTCCTCAAAAAGTTTTATTGCTTCGCTTTGTCCCATAACATTAACTGAATTTATGCTGCAAAGGTACAGAAAAATTTGCAGATATGCAAGTTATGGTTGGCGAAATGATGATTTATTGGTGTGATTTGTATAAAAACTCTTTACTCGTATTGGGAATAAATATGCTACAAGTTAGGCGACCACCATAGGAGATCTGTGGGACTTCTATGGGCTTTCGGTGGCTTTCTATAAATGTGCCTCTATAATAATGATGCAAAAATCTTCGGCGCAGAAGGGGTTTTGTGCCGAAGATTTGAGAATTTAGAGAATAAAATGGTATATACAACACGCGGGAAGTGTAGTATTTATTAAGCTTCCCGCGTGAGTGTATTTTTTTGAAAAAAGTTTTCGCGTGCCGAAGATTGTGCCGAAGGTCTGCAGTAAAATGGTAGAGATGGAAAATTACTTTTGTATTATTTCCCAATGACCACTATAACCGCTGCCAACATAGTTGATATGTTTTAGTTTAGCAAGGTGGCGTTTGATTGTTCTTATACCCTTTTTACTTTTTTGAGCTAATTCTTCCGTAGTAATTTTAGGATTGCTAGCAATTTCATTTTCAATCCAAGTATCCAAATCTAACCCTTGAGTATCACCTTGAGTGCCATCTTGAGTGTGCCAACTTGAGTGCCACCTTGAGGGACATCTTGAGGGACACCTTCATTGAGTATATGCAGAACCAATTTGACCTGCATCAATTCGGTTTGCTCAATCAGTTCGGGTTTAATCCAACGCTTTTCATTCCAAGCGCTCAAGATGAGTGGGAAACCTGAGCCGATTAATTTTTCATGATGATAAAAAAAGACTTACCCTAAGCGCGCTGATCTGCGGGAAGCGGGGTAAGTTTGTTGGTGCAAAGGTAATGCTTTTATTTGAACTGACCAAATAATTTGCAAGAGAATAGTGATTTTTTGAAAAATAGTAACTTTTCTCACATTTTAGAATAAAAATTCCCTCCTCGTTGGACATACGAGGAGGGAGACGAGAATAGTAAAAGATAATGATTAAATGTAAAATATCCTGCTTAGTATTAATTATTGAAGTTGTTGTTTTAACGAATTTATGAACCTATTTGTATCTATGTTCTCTATAATGTCATCACATAAACCCGCAATAAAGACTGCTTCTGAGGTTCCTATTTGATTTAATTCTGATATTATTTTTTTGTAAAAGTTTTTATTGTCATCATTGGAACCTAACAATGTCTTTTGGTTATATTGAGATATAATATCATCTAATGAATTAACAATAAAATACTTATCATTTATTATACGTTTTAATTGGGGATTTTCATTTTGTTTAATAATAGCATATAAAAACTTTTCAATACTTGGTATAGGTAAGAATAAATGAGGTAATTTCTTTTGGTCTTTTTTTAATTTTCCTTCAACATCTCCATCAAGTACAGATATAATTTTGGTATTTGATCCTAATATTTTTTTAGTATATAACTCTTTGTGTAAATCTAAAACATTCTGCCATCCACCAACGGGTACACAATGAATTAATTTAGCGGCTCTCAATGAGTATTTAGATAAAAGTTTATTTACAATCAGTTGAGCTAATTGATCTTCAACTAGTAATAAAAAGTCAGGAGATATATTACTATATAAATCTCTTATGAGATAACTAGGATAACAATTATTCTCGATTGTAAGATGACCTTGGATATTGTTAATTTTGTACAAATCTAATGGCGACATTGTACGAATAACTTCTTGTGAATGTGTTGATAAATAAATAACTAAATTAGAATGATTAACAACAAGTGTCTTTAGGAAATTCATTAATCTCGCAATCGCGATAGGATGAAGAGCCAATTCTAATTCATCGATTAACACAATTGCTTTTTGATGAATTGGAATACTTCTTCTTTCTATTGAATTATATAAAAAATGTAGTAATGATACTAATAAACATTCACCAGAACTCATTCTATATTGACTTATTATTTTTCCATCTATATCTATAAAATAAGGGAGATTTTTAATATTCAACTCTTTGGCTATAGTTCTGTTTTTTAATCGTTTTAATGTTTTATAATGATCTAAATCACCATGTAAAATATAGCTCATATGACGTTTTACATAATCATCTGCATCAACAATATTATTATGTAAAATTCGGTTTGATTCCATCATCTGTTCCACATTTGTAGAATCCTCAAAACGTGTTCCGTAAAATAAACTACCTTCATATAATCCTCCATACCTGATCCAATTCTTACTATCGAACCGCCATTCGTACATCTGATCTGTCGGTTTCCATACTGCAGAACTATCATTTATGATTATTTCTACACTTGAATCTTTTTGAAGATCATTTTTGGCTAAGCGACGGAGTTGATTAGAAATTAATTGAGCTAAACATAGCATTAATGTACTTTTACCACACCCATTTGTACCAACAAATGTGTATATACCATTTTCAAATGGTATTTCAAGCTTAGCAGTAGAGATGTTTTTGATGTTTTTAATGTTTAATTGTAGCTGTTCCATAATTGTATGTTTTAATTTAAGGATTATTTCGGGCAAAGTTACTAGATTTTTTTGATATAAGCAAATAAATGTGCTAATTTCTGAGAAAATGGAAGATTATCTACATATAATTGATAAATGCAGTATATGTTACCTATTATGAGATATACCTATATCTAATTTGTCATAAGTAAGTAGTATTTCTAATATCTACAAAAAAACTCACCCCGCAAATGACTTGCAGGGCGAGAGGATTCGATAGAGGATTATTGCTTAATCCTTTTTTTGATAAGATACTCGTTAGCGATAGTATTTGCAAAATTTTTCAATTTCTCAAATGTAAGAAAAATCTTTACTTCTGCATTGTCTATAGTCATATCTTTGTTTTCTTTCTTTAATTCCCACGGTTTTGCATCCCAAAATACTACTTCTGTTATTTCATCATTACCATCATCACTTTGCTGTATATGTCCATGAGCAATACTATTCCGAAGGTGAGTTAGAACATTGAGTAGGATAAGGTCATTGTCTGCAAGCCCATCTATATCAGTTTTTCTTAAACTATAATGTTCTATTGCTTGTGGTAAGCTTTTAACAAAACTGTCATCAGATAACTCTTTGACAAGTATTATCAACCCTAAACACTGATTGATGAGATTTGTAAATTCATAAAACGTCATAGATGTTGGATCGTCTTTGACTGTAGAATTTTGTTTCGCAATCCATTCAATGTTTCTCAAAGTCCTTTCTACAAAATCATATTCAAAATCTTTATATTTCATAAGTTTCTAAATAATAATAACTTTTGTATTGATATTTTTTATAGATACTATACGCATGAGTATATCTAATAGTACCCTGATAATTAAGTTTATTTTTTATCTTTAACAGGTCGAATAAAACCATAAAGATAACGCTCTCTATCATACAATTTCATGTTTATATCTCGGTCATGTACATAAAAATCCTTAGCATAATTAGAATTTTGAGAAGAAAGTGATGAAGACCATGCGCGATATCCATAATACATGGTACCAAAATATGTATGTCCATATACTGGGAAGTGTATAGAATTACCGTTACCACTCGCATACACATAGCCACTCCATTTACATTTTTCTATTAATTCAGTAACTTCTTCAACTGTTGGCATGCGCCAATCTCCTCCCCAATGTACATTCGCTGCATCATCTTCTAAATCAAGAGTTACTTTGTTGTCCAATACTCCATAAGCACCTTCAGTACAATATTTAGTTAATTGAGAGTAACCTCCAAATTTATATGTAGACCAAGTGAATTGAGACTTTTCTTTTGGTTCAACTTCACCCCATGCAAATAAATGACCTATTTCATCAGGAGAAGTAGCTCCTACATCAAAAGCAGCCCATAAAACACTTAAACCTAAATCAATTGCTTCATATTCTTGCCATTGTGCATATAAAGTGATATTTTTATCTATTGTCACTTGATGAGAATCAGTATATGAAGCTCCTGTTCCATTGGCATTGGAGTTCCAGCCTATAAAACGATGTCCTTTTTTTGTATACTCACAATTCTTCAAGTTTTTCGTCATTCCATAATAGAAAGTGTCTATTGGCATTACTCCATCACCACCATTAGGGTTATAGGTGATAGTAAAAATAAATTCGGAATTTGGCTGGTCATTTGAGCTATTGCCCTTTGCAATCTTAATTACTGTACCATCAGCAAGAGTGAAGTAAACATAGTTTTCATCTTGAGTTACAGATTGGAACATGGAATCGCCGTCTTGACCATCCTTTCCATCTGCACCATTTTGTCCGTCTTGTCCATCCTTGCCATCTGCACCGTCTTTGCCGTCTTCGCCAGTGGCTTTGCCGAGTTGTTTCCAAGTAGCACCATTGTCATATGAAATATACCAATAGCCGTCCTCAATCTTCAATTGTGGCGTAATACCATCTTTACCATCTTGACCATCGGCACCATCTTTACCATCCTCGCCATCTTGTCCGTCCTTACCGTCTGCACCATCCTGACCATTAGAACCATTGGTACCGTTTTGACCGTCTTTACCAGAAACAGGGAGTTTATTGCCATTGTCATCCAATAGCCATTCGCCATTCAGTGTCCAATAATATACACTGTCAGTGTCTGGTGCTACACCAATCACAGGAGTAGAGCCATCTTTGCCGTCTGCGCCATTTTGTCCGTCTTGACCATCTTTACCGTCTTGTCCGTGATAAATGGTGATTGGGTCGTGTTTGCCAAAAGTAATGGTATAGCCAATCACTTCGCCATCTTTTTTGATTTCTACTACGCCTGTAATAAAGTCGTTGGATTGCAATACATCTACAATCGTTTGGAGCGATGTGATGTTGGTGTTCATCTCTTTGCAGAGTTCTTCGAGTTTGGTGACACGGGAGTCAAGTCCGTCAATAGCATCCCAAATGTCATTGTGACAAGCCGAGAATAGGCAGATTGTCAAGCCCAATAGGAGCAAATGAATTTTCTTCATTGTAATTGAATGTTTTTGTGGGAAGTTGGCTCCAAACGTCCCGTTGGTATAAATATAGAAAAAGCGTGGAACCTCTTTTTGCTTATTCTCTATCACGAGGTTCTAGCAAAACCCTTAACCAAGAATAAACAATGAATGCCCACGCCGATATGCTAATCGTTGTGAAGCACAACGAAAAATACATACCAAGGGGCATTTACCGCTCTCTTGCTTTGGGGTTAGAAGTTTGCTAGATTTCGTGATACCAAAACAAGCGCCAATAAACGCCTTTTATTATGTCTGCTTCCCTCCGCCAGTTGATGTGCAGACATCCCCGACGTTGGTTCACGGTGCAAAGGTACTATATTTTTTTTGATTGAGCAAGAGTAGTGCAAATAAAAATGCCATTTATGCGAGTTTTGCATAAATGGCAGGGTGGCTTATAACGCTATATTAAATACGACTTTTGTTTTACATCAGGGAGCGACGGTATCTTCATTCGCAAAGCGAATGGGCTACGCTATTTATGTTGCTCTAAGAAGAATTGCTTTTGTTGTTCTATCTCTTGGCGTAACTCTTCTTCTGTAGGCATATAAGGCATGTATTTAGCAGCAAAAATCTGGTCGCTATCATGCAGTACAGAATAACGAGCAATGGTATTATCCGTATCTGTGCATAGCAAAACTCCAATAGTAGGATTATCATCAGCACCCTTCACTAAATCATCATACATACGCACATACATATCCAACTGACCAATATCTTGATGCGTTAAACGATGGGTCTTTAATTCGAAAATAACGAAACGCTTGATCTTGAAATTATAGAAGACCAAATCTATAAAGAAGTCGGAAGTCTCCGTTACAATATGTTGCTGGCGCTCAACGAATGCAAATCCACGACCCAATTCCAAAATAAACTTCTCAAGGTTATTGATGAGTGCTTGTTCCATATCGGATTCAGAATAGACAGCATCTCTGTGGAAGCCCATAAACTCAGCAACAACAGGATTCTTTATATACTCCAAAGGTTCCTTATCTGCTACAGCAGGTAAGTCTTCTACATTAGGAGCTAATTGAGCCGCTAAGCGTCGTTCAAAATATTGGGTACAAATATTGCGATCAAGTTCACGCACAGACCACATATTTTTAGAGGCGTTCTCCAAATACCACAAGCGTGCATCAGGATTAACGACTGATAATACTCTGCGAAAATGAGACCAATCTAAATTATGAACACATGTGTTCACAATCTCAAAGTTAGGGAAAGTAAGATAGAACTTTTTATAATAGTCAAGATTTCGTTTACTGTAAGTACTACCATACAACGGAACGATTGTATCTGCGAGATTTTTTATAAGGCGAGTACCATATTCTGCTCTCGCATCGCCATGCTGCAATTCTTCTACAATTCGTTTGCCCACATTCCAAAAAGTGGCTATACTAACTTTTCCAACAGCATCGTATGCTAGCTTTCTTCCATTCTCAATAATGTTCCGAACATCAGAAATTAGCACTTCAAAAGATTGTGAACACGCGTGTTCACAATCATGCAAATTGGTAGGTTGGATGAGTTTAGATGTTGGCATATTATGTGTGCTTTAGCAGTTATATTATTCAATTTTATTTCGACGAGCAATGTAAAGGTCGTTTTCGCATGCAAAGGTAGTGAATTATTTTGAGATGTGCAAGAAAAAATGCTTTTGGGGGTGTTTTTTCTGGTGTAGAGTGTAAAGGTGGGGATTTACTCGGCGGAGTACCGCCGAGCACTAAACCAATGGTGGGAATTAAGCATGTGCACGAATGAGCGCGGAGTGCACAATTATTAGTTAACTATCTCAGGATTTTGGGCAACTTATTTAGGATTCCAGTCAACCTTTTTAGGAAGGCAGTCAACTTTTTCAGGAAAGCGATATTAAGAAATAGCACTTTTTGTGACAGGAAGTTGATGCACTCTTCTCTCGGAGTTCTCTCGGTCGTCGGTCGGTAAAATTAGGCAAGGTATAAGAGAGGGAAAAGAGATGGCAATCTTAATAAAAGTACTTTTTTGTAATTTGGAGTTCTTTGGTTCTTCGTTGGTTTTTCCTTGGTCTTTGACCCGAGATTAAAAGGGGGAGGAACAAAGGGAGGGAATATTAATAAAAGAGCTAATGATATATATATTTATAAACATTCTTGGAGATTAATCCCAGAGAAGAGTTTGAGATCTTTTACCTTATCAAACAATTCATCAATGGACTTTACATCATAGTTTTCGAATAAACCATCTAAATTCAATTCATCCCAAACGGTTTCTGGCAACAAAAACAAAATACCTATAAGGTATTTAGGCAAATAGATTCGATAATTTTTTATAGGTATATTTTCTGTTAGTATGATTTTGCGAGACATCTCATCTGCCTTCTTTAAGATACTTTCCTGTATTCTTTTTGGCATATTGTTAAATTTGCATTCCTTATTTTTACAATTAAGAATAAAATTGACAATTTCTGTAATTCTCCTTTCAGAGATGGTATAATAGAAGTATCCTTCCCATAGGAGTTCATCGTCCACAGAGTATATCCAAAGTTCAATAGGTATTGTGTAACGCATATGATAAAACATTTAAAGCGATTATGATTGCAAAGGTACTCAAAAAATCGCATATGTGCAAGTGCTATGCGATTTTTTTATTTAAAGGACGGCACTTTGTGCTTATAGTTTAGAGATTAGAGGCAGGAAGACAAGACGAACTACCGCCGTGCACATAACAGACTGCGTGAACAAAATCAAACAACAATAACCACTTTAATCCAACAACTACTTCGCGCGTCAACCAGAAAATAAACAAAAGACATCGATAGGTTTCCTACCGATGTCTTTTGTTTTGTATTGTCGGCTATTGCCGAGGTTGTGTGCCCATAGGGCAGGTATTGTCGCTTCGCGAGGTTTGGCTATTATGCGAAGAGTTTGCCGAAGTCAGCGTGGCTGATATCTTTCTCCTCGATCTTAGCTACGCCCTTGAGTGCGTCGTAGATCTTGTTCTCTGCTACGCGCTCAACGATACCACGGAGTTGCTTCTCATCCTTGAGCATTTGCTCTGCATAGTTAGCCAAGTAGCTATCCTCTACGTGCATCAAACCATATTGCATGAACTGCATGCGAGCCACCTCTTTAGCGTATGCCTCTACGTCCTCTTTCTCTACTTGAACGTTGAAGTGCTTAGCCAATTGGTCTTTCGCCAAGTGCCAGCGGAGCTCGTCCACCATTGCTGGGAAGTCTTTCTCAAGTTCCTCCTCAGTCATCTTCTCGTTGGTAGCTTTCACCCAACGTTTGAGGAATGCCTCTGGGAACTCAACCTTAGCCATCTTCTTCATCACAGCTGCCTTTGCGTCCAAACCGAACTTGTACTTAGCATCCTCTGCCATGTTTTGCTCGATCTCGGCTTTGATATGTGCGCGGAAGTCTGCCTCATCAGCGATATTGTTCTCGCCATACACCTTTGCAAAGAGCTCGCCGTCGATAGCCGCAGCTTGGTGGCGGGTGATAGCTTGCAACTCGAAGGTGAAGTCAGAAGTCAATTCTTTTGCCTCCTCTTTGGTGATACCGAGCATAGAGCTTACCTCTACTTCGCTACCGTATGCTTTGGTTGGGTTGAAGGTGATGACATCGCCTACCTTTGCACCTGCAAAGAGCTTAGCTTGCTCTGCATCCTTCATGTATTGAGGAGTGAGCATACCGTTCTCCTTCACGATACCGTTCTCTTTTTGCTCGGTGAGCAGACCTTTGAGCACGTCGCCGTCTTGCACCTCTTCAGCGTTTACGTAATCGCCAAAGCGTTGTGCATAGCTTTGTACTTGGTTCTCCACCATCTCATCGGTAACGGTGATGGTGTATTGGGTGAGTTTGTTCTTGCCGTTGAGCATTGCGTCGAACTCTGGAGCCACAGCAATGTCGAAGCAGAAAGTGAAAGTGTCTTGTGTGTCGAAGTTCACCTCTGGAGTAAGTTCCTCGTTTGGCAATGGATCGCCGAGGAGGTTGAGGTGTTGCTCTTCGATGTACTTGTTGAGGTTCTCACCGATGGTTTTGTTGATTACCTCAGCAAGGATGCTCTTGCCGTACATCTTTTGCAACATGCCCTTAGGTGCCATACCTGGACGGAAACCTGGGATGTTGGCTTTCTTACGAATTTGGATAAGTTCTTTTTGAACTGCCTCTTGGTAGTCTGCTGGCTCCACAGTCATGGTGATTACCGCAGTGAGGTCTTTGATTTCTGATTGTTCAATTTTCATAATGTTTATTTTTAGTTCGTTTTACTCACGTTTTGTGGTTCGCTTCGCTCACGAAAATGGTTTCGTTTCACTTCACGAAATTGGTTCGCTTTGCTCACGAAAGTGGTTTCACGTGGCTTACGTCGAAGACCATTTTCGCTTTAGCCATTTTCGCACCTAAAGGTGCCATTTTCGCGGCTCTGCCGCCATCTACGCGCAATGCGCTAGTTCTTGTTTGCGCGCTTGCGTTCGAGTTCGTCGAGGATGATTTTGCGGATACGCATATAGTTTGGTGTTACCTCTACGTATTCATCTTCCTTGATATACTCCAATGCCTCCTCCAGCGAGAAGATTACTGGTGGTGGCAATACCGCCTTATCGTCTGCGGATTTCGAACGCATATTGGTCAGTTTCTTCGACTTCGTTACGTTGATCACGATATCGCCCTCTTTCGAGCTCTCGCCTACTACTTGACCCGCATACACCTCGTCTTGTGGCGAAATGAAGAATCGTCCGCGGTCTTGCAGTTTGTCCAAGGCATAGGCATATGCCGTACCCGACTCCATGGCGATGAGCGAACCATTGTTGCGCTTCACAATCTCGCCTTTGTAGGGTTGAAACTCCAAGAAACGGTGCGCCATAATCGCCTCGCCTGCCGACACGTTCAGCACGTAGGTACGCATACCGATGATACCACGGCTCGGAATCTCAAACTCCAATTGCACGCGGTCGTTGATCATCTCCATGCGGGTCATCTCGCCCTTGTGCGTAGATACATATTCGATAATCTTACCCGAGCACTCCTCTGGGGTGTTCACCGTCAGTTGCTCCACAGGTTCGCACTTCACGCCGTCAATCTCCTTAATGATGACTTGTGGCTGACCTACCTGCAACTCGTATCCCTCGCGGCGCATGGTTTCTACGAGCACACTGAGGTGCAATACACCACGGCCGAAGACGTTCCACGAGTTCTCGTCCGTACCGCGCTCCACGCGAAGGGCGAGGTTCTTTTCGAGCTCTTTGTCGAGGCGTTCTTGGATATGGCGCGAGGTCACAAACTTACCGTCTTGACCGAAGAATGGCGAGTCGTTGATAGTGAATACCATGGACATCGTTGGCTCATCGATAGCGATGGGCTTCAATGCCTCTGGTGTCTCGATGTCGCAAATAGTGTCGCCAATCTCGAAGCCGTCAATACCGATGAGCGCGCAGATATCGCCCGATTTCATTTCGTCGGTTTTAATGTGTCCCATGCCCGAGAAGGTGTGCAGCTCTTTGATTTTGGTCTTAACCATCGTGCCGTCTTTCTTGGCGAGCATGACGTTCTGACCGTTGCGCAGTGTACCGCGATGCACGCGTCCCACAGCGATACGGCCCACGTATGGGTTGTAGTCGAGACTAGTGATAAGCATCTGTGGTGTACCCTCCAACACTTCAGGCTCGGGGATATACTCGATGATGGCATCCATCAATGCGGTCAGGTCTTCGGTTGGCTGTTTCCAATCGGTGGACATCCAGCCGTTCTTTGCCGAACCGTAAAGCGTTTGGAAGTCGAGTTGTTCCTCGGTGGCATCGAGGTTGCACATTAGGTCAAAGACTTCCTCTTGCACCTCGTCGGGGCGGCAGTTGAGTTTATCGACTTTGTTGATGACTACGATAGGTTTGAGGTTGAGCTCCAACGCCTTTTGCAGCACGAAGCGCGTTTGTGGCATGGGGCCTTCGAAGGCATCCACAAGCAACAGCACGCCGTCTGCCATGTTCAGCACGCGCTCCACCTCGCCGCCGAAATCGGCGTGGCCCGGAGTGTCAATCACATTGATTTTGTAGCCCTTGTATTCTATCGCTACGTTCTTTGCCAAGATGGTGATACCGCGCTCGCGCTCCAGTTCGTTGTTGTCGAGAATCAACTCGCCCTTCTGCTCGTTGTCGCGGAAGAGGTTGGCGGTGTACAACATCTTGTCAACCAAGGTGGTTTTACCGTGGTCAACGTGTGCGATGATGGCTATGTTTCTGATTTTTTGCATAATCTGTTTTGTTTTCTTGCTCTCGTATGCGCACAATGCGCATATTACGAAAAAGCCCGCAAAATTAGTAAAATTTCGCGACATATGCAAGTTTTATGTAAAAAAGTTTGTATAACCCATCAAAATTCACTATCTTTGCAGGCAAATTAGAAAATATTTGATAGCTATGAACTTTTTAGGAAATCTTGTTTGGTTAATCATGGGCGGACTGATTACTGCCCTAATGTATTGGCTGGCTGGTTTAGTGATGTGCATCACCATTATTGGTATTCCATTCGGGGTGCAATTATTCAAGATAGGTACAATGGCTCTTTGGCCTTTTGGTCATGATTTAGTGCCTAAAGAGAATGCAAGCGGATGCCTAAGCATCGTCTTTAATATCCTCTGGATATTGCTCGGTTGGTGGGAGATTGCACTCACTCATCTGACTTTTGGTCTTATTCTCTGCTGTACCATCGTGGGTATTCCTTGGGGAGTACAGCACTTCAAGTTGGCTATTGGTTCTCTGCTACCATTCGGCAAAGAAGTGATGTGATTTATCCCCATTTTTCTACAATTTCATCCATGATTTGGAACACTTCGGTCTTAGTATCGGCACGAAGCAAAGCAATACGCGTTTGGCGAAAATCATACAAACATTTAAAAGCGGGCGATGCTGCAAAATGGCGACGACTATGCACAATACCTTTACGTTCATCACCAATCCATACGATACTACGCTCCACATGCTCCTTGAGTATATCTACGCACCATTGCATACTGTGTGGGGGAAGTAGTTCACCTGTTGTGAGATAGTGTTGCATATCCTCGAATATCCATGGACAGCCAAAAGTAGCACGACCTACCATGATGGCATCTACTCCGTATTCATCGAAACATTTCTTCGCCTGTTCAGGTGTAGTAACATCGCCATTACCAATAATAGGGATATGAATGCGTGGGTTGTTCTTCACCTCTCGAATCAACGACCAGTCAGCTTCACCACGATACATCTGCGAACGTGTACGACCGTGAATAGCGAGTTCGGCAATACCACAGTCCTGCAGAGGTTCGGCAATATCGGTAATAATGCGGTTATTATCATCCCATCCAAGGCGTGTTTTCACTGTGACTGGCGTATTCACTGCCTTCACTACAGCACGAGTGATATCCAACATCTTCGGTATATCCTTCAACAATCCAGCGCCAGCTCCTTTACCCGCCACTTTCTTAACAGGGCAGCCAAAATTTATATCGATAAAATCGGGCTTAGCTTGCTCTACTATTCGAGCCGCGTCTGCCATACTTCCAGGTTCTCGACCATAGATTTGTATTGCTACAGGTCGTTCCTCGTCCGATATTTGGAGTTTGCGCGTAGTGGACGCCACATCGCGCACCAAAGCATCAGCATTCACAAACTCAGTATAGACACGCGTTGCACCAAACCGCTTGCAAAGCAAACGGAAAGCAGGATCTGTGACATCCTCCATGGGGGCGAGGTATAATTTACTATTAGATATAGTACGATTTACCATTTATTTACGTCTGAGCTATTTATTGGCTATCGTTAGCACTATTTATTCTCTTCTATTGTGGGATATGTGATACGGTGGTGATTGATCTCAATGAGTTTTTGCTTGAAGACAGCGCGAATATCCTCTAAATCTTTGAAAGACAAGTTGGTTTCAGCAAATTGGCCATCAGCCACCTGCAAATCAATCATTTGATCCACCATAGCAGAAATGCTTTGTTCTGTAAGTTCACTGAGTGTACGCGAGCGTGCCTCAATAGCATCTGCCATCATTAAGATTGCTGCCTCTTTGCTAGAAGGTTTTGGACCAGGGTAAGCATAATCTTCTTTGCTCACCTCTTGTGCCGTCTTACCTTGCTCCTTCGCCTGATTAACAGCCGAGTTATAAAAATAGCGTGTCACTGAAGTGCCATGATGAGATTGAATGAAGTGTAATATCACATCAGGTAAGCGGTGTTTACGCGCAATGCGTTCTCCTTCCTTGACATGTTCGATGATTACTTTTGCTGCCTCAGCATATGGCATGGACTGAAGTGGATTATCTCCATTCTGATTTTCAATAAAATAATCTGGGTTGGACATCTTACCTATATCATGATAAAGCGCTCCTGTACGCACCAGTAACACCTTAGCACCAATACGTTTGGCTGCCTCGGTGGCAAGATTGCTAACTTGCAACGAATGCTGGAAAGTACCAGGTGCCTTCTCAGCGAATTCCAACATGAGGTTAGAATTAACATTGGTGAGCTCGACCAGTGTGATGTTGCTTATCAAGCCAAAAGTACGCTCAAAGAGGAAAATCAATCCATATGCACAAATGACCAAAATGGAATTAATAAGGAAATAGATATAATAGTGATAATCAATGTTCATCATATCTCCTGCCATCAACATAGATGTCGCAGTATAGATTACGCAATACGTAAGGAAAATAAACAAAGCTGTTTGCGCCAATTGTGCACGTTGCGTCATATCGCGCAAACTAATTACAGCCACTATTCCACCAATCAACTGAAGCGTAATGAACACGTATGGAGCGGGGATAGCCACCGACACGATCAGTATAATGATGATATGAATAAATATCGCCGTTCGGGAATCGTAGAAAACACGCGTGATAATTGGTCCCCATGCAAAAGGTAGAAGATAGATATATCCCAACGGAGCATATCGCGAAACCATGAAAGCTACCGTAATTAATATTGCCATTAATATCGTAAAGAATAGCATATTACGCAAATTGTCCAACAATTTTCGACGATAGGTATAGAGATATAGTCCAAATACGAGCAATAGCATAGCAATGTACACACTCACACCGATAGTGGAGGTAAGAGATTGGCGATGAGAAATATTCTTATCTTCTATTACACGACGCAGTGATTCAAGGATTTGATAGGATTGCTCCGACACTATCTCACCCGTAGCGATAATCTTTTCTCCAGCCTGTACCATTCCACTCGTGAGCGAAACAGAAGCCAAAAGTTGCTGCCTCATATTATACGATTTTATCGAATCGTAGACAAGATTTGGTGGAAGGTTAATATGCGTCTGCTCAAAAGCGCGTTTTGGCGTATATAACTGCTCTAATGGTACAGAAGTAGCCACCATATTATTATCTACCAGAGATATTTCCGTATAATTCAGTTGCTGGAGACGTTCCATATCAGCAAGCGATATCACATATAATCCTCGCGTATTAATAGCGGTGTCCAATGAATAAAACGGAGTAAAATCTTTCAACACTTGATCATACTCTGCTTGCAACTGTGCATCGGTCTTATAAATAGCAAAATCAAACTCAGCTGTAATAAGTCCGTATGCCCATGGTTGCCCCACTTCAAAATGGTACTTGAAAGGGTTTGTATTCTTAGGCACCAGATAAATAGCCCATGCTGCCAATGCAAGGAGCGAAACTATTTGCAGAGTTGTACGAATGGAAGACTTCATGATATTTACAAATTGATGATTGACAAATTACTAATTATTTTGTTCGTTTTTGTGCAAAAAAAGATTGCATTAATTCGCGACATTCTGATTCTAAAACTCCTGATGAAACCGAACATTTTGGATGCAAAGCATTAGGAGCAAAGCATGTGAATCCACGTTTTTCATCAGTTGCCCCATACACCACACGCCGTACTTGGGCCCAACCTATAGCTCCGGCACACATCACACATGGCTCCACCGTCACATATAGTGTACATTGAGTAAGGTACTTCCCTCCTAGACTACTCGCAGCTGCAGTAATGGCTTGCATTTCAGCATGAGCAGTTACATCTTGCAATGTTTCTGTTAGGTTGTGACCACGTCCTACAATCTGTCCATCAGCGACTACCACACACCCGACAGGTACCTCGCCCTTATTGAAAGCCTTCTGGGCTTCTATTAGAGCCAATTGCATATAGCGGATATCATCAGACGACAAACTACTAAATATAGACGATGAACTATTCATATTTTTCTCGTTTAATTCGAATGAAATTGGACAAATCTTCTGGATGATGTTCAAAATGATTACCAATTACCACCATATCTGCTCCTGCCTCAAAAGCCAATATCATATTTTCGGGAGTCGTGATGCCCCCACCAACAATTAAAGGAATCTGCAGATGGTTACGCACAGCACGAATAATATCCGTTGGTACTGGTATTACAGCCCCACTGCCAGCCTCCAAATAGATGAGTTGCTTACCTAGCAACTGCCCTGCCAGAGCAGTACGGACAATCAAGTCATTATCTTCACGCGATAGAGGTGTACTATGCGACGTAATCTCCACACTACTTTTGCGTCCCCCATCAATCAAAATATAGCCCATTGGAATGGACTCAATGCCCGATTTTTGAATAGCAGAAGCTATTTGAATATGAGGTTCGATGAGCATAGCAGCACTGCGAGCAGTGAGTAGTGATAGGAATAATAGAGCATCCGCCATGGGAGTAAATTGTGCTATATTTCCTGGGAAAAGCACAATTGGAGAGGCGGTATAGCTGCGTAGCCTACTGATACATTCTTCAGTACACTCTCCCGTGCTACCACCTACCAAAACGATATCTACCTCCGATAGATATGGGCACAGCATATCCAAGGTATTATCTTTCTCTGGATCAATCAATACTGCAAGCAGTTTCTTACCAATATTTTTTGAATTGATAATATAGGGATATACTTTTTTCATATCATTTCATATCTTTCCATTGCAATGACTCCATCAAGCGTCGTACGTCATGTCGCATGTAATTGACAATCGGAGCCAGGGAATCTTGATTAGGAACATCATTACAATAAACCGAGCCGCGGAAGAAATGTGCGATGGAATCGGTAAGAACAAACTGCAAGGGCGTAGCCGTATTCCCATGCAATTCGTAGTAGACTCCATACACATCTTGCTGTGGATTAGCAAAACCTTGTTCAGGAATGGACGATGCTATAGTAGCATGATTGAATATAAACTCCTGCGCATCTCTAGATAAAGAGCGTAAATTGTTTTGTATAGGCTTGTAACTACAATGGATCGTAGTATTCAATGATGGATAATAAATATCTATCCAATATTTTTCTCCTTCCTGATCTTTCACTAGAATTTCTGCATTTTTTGATACCATAAATACATACGGATAGCCCAAGGGACTATACGTTGTATAGGATGTATCTGGTATTGCAATACGAAAATAGCCATACGGTTTAGGTACAGCAGGAGGACGACATGCTTGCATGCACAACACAAGCATGAATAGCAATATAAGACTTCCACGTTTCAAAACTGTTGCAAAGATACAATGTTTTTTTTGATTATGCAAATTTTTCACCATGAAAGTGTTTTTTTGCAAAAAGTTTTGCGCGTGCGCTTGCGTATGTTAAAAAAAAGTAGTATCTTTGCAGGCTTAAATTAGCGTACCGTATCATTTATAGCATCCAACATATATTTTTCTAGCATATGCAAACAATAAATAATAAACTATACACCATGAAAGAGCACAACTATTGCGTGATTATGGCTGGGGGTGTTGGCAGTCGCTTTTGGCCATTTAGTCGCAATGAAAAACCCAAACAATTTTTAGACTTTTTTGGCACAGGGCGCAGTCTACTGCAAATGACCATCGACAGATTTCGTCCAATTGTTCCTATTAAGAACATATTGATTGTGACGAATGTGCTATATCGCGAACAAGTATTAGAACAGATTCCGGACCTGAATCCTGAACAAATTCTGTGCGAACCTGCACGTCGCAACACTGCACCTTGCATTGCGTATGCGATAGCGCATATTCAGGCAATGGAGACAATTAAGCGAAAGAATACTCGACCAGGCGAGGAGACGAAAGAAGAGAGAGCAAGAATAGTAGTGGCACCTAGCGACCACTTGATTTTGCAAGAAGATATCTTCCGCCGTACCATTGAACATGGATTTGAATTTATTGAGGATCACGATGCTCTCCTGACATTGGGCATGCGCCCTACCCGCCCAGAAACAGGTTATGGTTACATTCAGAGAGATCATCTGCAAGTGGTAGAAGAAAATGTTCAAACGAACATAGGTGGTATATACAAAGTAAAGGCGTTCACTGAGAAACCCAATCTAGAATTAGCTAAGGTATTCTTAGAGAGTGGAGATTTCCTGTGGAATTCAGGAATATTCATTTGGAGTTTGCCTAGTATTCAAAAGGCCTTTAACGAGCACTTGCCAGAAATAGCAGAGAAATTTGCGAACGGAAGTGAAGTGATTGGCACAAAAGAAGAAGAAAGTTTCATTCAAGAAATGTTTCCAACTTGCCCTAGTATTTCCATTGACTACGGTGTGATGGAAAAAGCAACCAACGTTTACGTTATGCCAAGTGATTTCGGATGGAGTGACTTGGGCACATGGGGATCCCTATATGAACTGAGCGAGAAAGATAATCAAGAAAATGTAACTTTACACTGCGAATCTATTTATTACGATAGTCATGGCAATGTAGTAACACTGCCTAAAGGTCATTTGGCGGTCATTCAAGGTATTGACGATTGCATAGTAGCCGAATCAGACGGCGTACTTTTAATTTGCAAACGCGATGCAGAACAACAGATTCGCCAGTTCTTTATGGATACGGAAGTAAAATTCAAAGGTAAATATAACTAATACCACAAGCATATGAGTTATTTAAATTTTGACAAGACCTTGCTAATCAATCTAGAACGTAGTCTTAGCAAGGAGATGATTCGAACGAATCGAGCGGGCGCATACAACTCAACTACATTGATTGATTGCAACACGCGTAAGTACCACGGACAACTCGTAGTACCTTTGTCTGGTAATCTGCCTGAAGACAATTATGTACTATTAGGCAGTCTAGATGAAACAGTGATTCAGCATGGTGCTGAATTTAATTTGGGCATCCATAAATATGGTTGGAATAACTTCTCGCCAAATGGGCACAAATACATCCGCGAATTTGATTGCGAAGTAATTAGTAAGACTACCTATCGTGTAGGTGGGGTCATTCTCACCAAAGAGCGCATGTTAGTTAGTTTTGAACCTCGTGTATTGATTCGTTATACACTAGTAGAGGCACACTCGCCTACAACCTTGCGTCTCAAACCTTTCTTAGCTTTCCGTAGTGTGCATGAATTAGCAAAAGAAAATGCCAATGCCAATGCAGATATGCGCGAAGTAGAGAATGGTCGCGCCAATAGAATGTATGATGCTTATCCTGAGTTGTTCATGCAATGTTCAAAGAAAGTAGAATATACCCATGCACCTACATGGTACAAAGATATTGAATACTACAAAGAGCAAGAACGCGGATATGAATATAAAGAGGATCAGTTGGCACCTGGTTGGTTTGAGATGCCAATGAAAAAGGGCGAGAGCGTCATCTTCTCTGCAGGTATCAGCGAAGTGAGCACCAAGACACTGAAAGCACTGTGGAAAAAAGAATTAGACCGTCGTGTAGCTCGCAATGATATGTTTGGTTGCTTAAAGAATGCTGCGTCACAACTCTACAAACGTGAGGGCGACAAATGCTACTTACTAGCTGGCTACCCATGGTTTAAAGCTTCTGCCCGTGAAGAGTTTTTAGCACTGCCTGGTTGTACGATGGGTATTGGTCGTCCAGAATATTGGGATGCCATCGTCAACAAAACAGCCGTAGATGAAGTGCGTGCGTTCATGGAAGGCCGACCTTACAAATTGGCAGGGATGGATGAGCCTGATGCACTCTTATGGTTCATTCATGCGATACAAGAATACGCAGCCTACACTTCTTTGGAAGAAGCAACTCGATTATATGGTCAATTGATCATTGATATCATGCTGTTTATTCGTGGGCAACATCATCCACGTCTCTTCTTACATAGTAATGGATTATTATGGGTAGATGGCAAAGAACGTCCTGCTACATGGATGAATGCTGTAGAGGATGGTCGTCCTATTACACCAAGAACAGGTTATGTGGTAGAGATTAATGCACTATGGTACAATGCCAGATTATTTACGGCAGATATCCAACGTTGTCTAGGCAAGGAGCAGATTGCAGACTTGATGGAGTATCAAGCAGAAATCACCAAAGATAGTTTTATAAAGACCTTCTGGAATGGTATGTATCTTGATGATTATGTAGAAGGCGAATATCACAATAAGGAAGTTCGTCCGAACCAAATTATTGCGGCATCGTTGCCATATTCTCCTTTGGATAGACGTCAAAGCAAAGCAGTAGTAGATATCTGTACCAAAGAGTTATATACTCCTAAGGGATTGCGTACTATATCGCCAAAGAGTGGTGATTATCGTCCAGAGTATATTGGAGGTCAATTAGAGCGCGACCGCAATTTCCATAATGGACCAGTATGGCCATGGACTATTGCTGCGTACGCAATAGCATACTTGAAAGTATATCAACATTCTGGTGAGAATTTCATTCGTCGCTTGCTGACAGGATACGAAGCAGAGATGAGCGAGTTGTGCATTGGTACGATTAATGAATTATATGATGGTAATCCTCCATTCCGCGGACACGGAGGTATGAGTTATGGGCCTAGTGTGGCATCTGTGATTGAAGTATGTAACACCTTAAAACAATACGAAGCGAAATGAAAGCATTGATGTTCGGTTGGGAGTTCCCCCCTCATATCTTAGGTGGTTTGGGAACAGCAAGCTACGGTTTGACGCGCGGTATGGCGCAGCAAGAAGATATGGAAATCACATTTGTGATTCCAAAGCCATGGGGCGATGAAGATCAGTCGTTCTTGAAGATTATTGGTGCAAATAGTGTACCTATTGTATGGAAAGACAACGATTATGACTATGTACGCCAACGCATGGAAGGCAAGATGTCACCCGAGGAATATTTCCACTTGCGCAATGGTATTCACTACGATTACTCGCGTATTGGCACCGATGATTTGGGCTGTGTGGGTTTCTCTGGTCGTTATCCAGAAAACCTTTTGGAAGAGATTGGCAATTACGAGGCAGTGGCTAGTGTTCTAGCACATAGTTTGGATTTTGACATCATTCATAGTCATGATTGGCTTACTTATCCATCTGGTGTGTTTGCAAAACAAATATCAGGCAAACCATTGGTAATTCACGTACATGCTACTGATTTTGATCGTAGCCGTGGCAATGTAAATCCTACGGTGTATGCAATAGAAAAGCGTGGTATGGATGAAGCCGATCATATCATGTGCGTGAGCGAACTGACACGCCGCACAGTGATTGAGAAATATGGTCAAGATCCTCGCAAGGTGAGTACTGTTCACAATGCCGTAGAACCACTAGCAAACCCTGATGAATTTGTAAAACACGATAGAAAAGATAAACTTGTTACCTTCCTTGGTCGTATCACCATGCAGAAAGGTCCCGAGTACTTTGTGGAAGCCGCAGCACGCGTATTAGCAAAGACTGATGGTGTACGTTTTGTGATGGCTGGTAGCGGCGATATGATGAATAAGATGATTGACCTTGTGGCACAACGCGGAATTGCAGATAAGTTCCACTTCCCTGGTTTTATGCGTGGTCGACAAGTGCAAGAAGTATTGGCCGACTCAGACGTATATATCATGCCTAGTGTGAGTGAACCATTTGGTATATCACCGCTAGAGGCGATGCAAGTAGGCTGTCCTTCTATTATCTCACATCAATCTGGTTGTGCGGAAATCCTCACGCACGCTATTAAGACCGATTATTGGGATATTGATGCTATGGCAGATGCTATATATGCCATTGTGAAATACCCTGCGATGTACAAATCGCTGCGCGAGTTGGGTCGCAACGAGGTGAATAATATCAAATGGTATGATGCTGGATTAAAAGTTCGTAGAATATATGATATGGTCATCAATGGATTTTAATAAACTTAGGTATCAAGAATTATAAACTTAGAAAATTTTAAAAGTCATGAAAAATATTTGTTTTTGTTTTCAAATGCACGCGCCTTATAGCTTGAAGCGCTATCGTTTTTTTGAGATTGGTCAAGACCATTATTACTATGATGATATGCAGACCGAAGATCATGTAGCATCGTTGATTAATACTTCCTACATGCCGCTTTGCAAAACCATTTTGGAAATGATTCGTCTTTCCAAGAGCAGATTCCACTGCGCACTGAGCATATCTGGTATCATGCTAGAAATGTTTGAGCAATACGATCCAGAAATGATTGATGTACTCAAAGAATTGGCAGGTACGGGATGCGTAGAGTTTGTGGTAAGTCCTTATTCATATTCACTTGCAGGCGTGTATAGCGATACCGAAGCTGCAGAACAACTACAAGCACAAAAAGCCCTTGTGAAACAACTTCTTGGTGTGGAATCTACCACTGCATGCCTTGCCGAATTGCTCTATTCGGATGAATTGGCTATTCAATTGCATCAAATGGGCTTCAAGGCAGTGATGACAGAGGGTGCAAAACATATCTTGAGTTGGAAGAGTCCAAACTATGTATATAGCAGTAGTGCAGCTCCAAAACTAAAAGTGCTGCTCCGCAATACTAATCTGAGTGATGAGATTGCATTCCATTTCTCTGACCCAGCATGGCATAACTTCCCAATGGATGCAGATAAATATGCTACCACATTGGCTACATTACCAGCGGAAGAACAAGTAGCCAATATTTGGGTAGGTGCAGAGACATTTGGTTTGCGCCAATCAGCAATGACCGGTATCTTCGACTTCATCAAGGCTCTTCCATACTTTGCAATGGAACAAGGTATGGGCTTTATGACTCCAAGTGAAGTGGCAAAGAAGTTTGCAGCTACAGATGCTATCGTAGCGCCATATCCATTGACATGGGCAGGTGAAGCAAAGGACTTGAGTACTTACAATGGCAACGATTTGCAACAAGAAGCTCTACAAAAACTATATGCAGTGGCTGAGCGCGTACATCTATGCCAAGACAAACGACTCAAGCAAGACTGGCTTATCCTGCAAGATGTGAACTACTTGCACTACATGAATCATATTGACCAAGGCGCTTCGCCATTTGAATCGGCATATGATGCATTCATCAACTACATGAATATTCTTTCCGACTTCTTGCAACGTGTAGAGGAACAATATCCTACCACGATTGAGAACGAAGAATTGACCGAACTCTTGAAGACTATCCAAAATCAAGAGAAGGAGATTGCTGCACTGGAGAAACAACTCAAAGAGGCAAAGAAAGAAGCAAAGAAGGATACTCCTAAAAAGTCTTGCAAAAAGGCTTCTAAGTAATCCTGCAGTATTCTTATTTAATATATTAAAATAGGGTGTGCTTACTATGGCACACTCTTTTTTTTTTGTGTTAGTTAAGGTTATTTTCATAATAATTCAAACTATTTATTGAAATTTGTTACGGTTTTTCTACGATAACGACTGCTTAATCACTAACTAATCACTAACTAATCACTAAGTAATCACTAAGTAATCACTAACTAAATGAGGGTAAGGGAAGCGGGAGAGGAGGCTTTGATTGAAAAATAGAGTTCTCTGCGTAGCCACGTACTAGCTTTGAAAAATACGGCTGCGCCTTCTGAACATGTGCGGGTTGCGCCCTCGCATTAAGTGTCACAGTTGTATCTTCAAGGGCACCGACCTCGTTCGTTAAACTCGCTCTCCCACCTCGAAAGTATGGTCGCAAGATGCCGGACATACTACAGCTCGCTCGCATTTTTTGAAAATACGGTTAACACCTAATCATCTACTATCCAATTGCTCTGCTTTCAAACGAGTTTGAGCGAGCACTGAATAGTAGATGAGATAGATTAATCTATCTTTTTTCAAAAAATGCTCGCTTTGCTTGCGTATGTGCATTTTTTGTTGTACCTTTGCACCCCAATTAATAAATTGGGGAAGTGTCGGAAAATTGAACTATTGAATACGTTTAACCACATATTGCGTCGTATTTGCTGCTGCATGCTCGTTTTATGCAGTATTGCTACTGCACAAGCTACTGAAAAAGCAGTTCCAACAGTGATGCGCACATGGCAACTCAATCCATGGACAGGTATTGCGGATACTTTGTCCACAGTAGATACGTCGTATATGGATCTACCTATGCGCGATGTGCTGAACGATTACTCCATCTCCAACACTACCAACTCGAATCTTATCTCTCCTACGCAATCGCGCATCTATTTTGATCGTCAGCGTAAAGCCGACTTTATTTTTGCCGATGCGTATGCCCCCTATATCATTGCTCCAAAGGATGTGCAGTTCTACCATACTACCACTCCATATTCAAGTGTGGGGTACAAAAAGGGCTTTGTTTCTGATCGCGACCAGAACGAAATCAATTTTATGTTCACTGGAAACGTCAACCGACGTACGAACTTGGGCATGACAATAGACTATCTGAATTCGTTTGGACGTTTTACGTCACAAGAAGGAAAGACGGTATTTGGTTCAGTATTTGGAAGTTACAACGGCGACCACTATTCGCTTCAAGCCGCTTTCACATGGAACACGCTGAGCAATTTTGAGAATGGTGGACTATCCACGCCAAGTGACCTTCAGGGAAATCTCAACCCCGAAGATATGCCCGTAAAGATGCAAGGTATGTCTGCTTTTCGTTACTTATCAGGCTATCTGAATCATTATTATAGTATTTGCGTAGAGCGCGAGCGCAAGGTGAACTACCGCGAACGAGATGAAGAAGGCAAGTGGGTGAAGAAAGACTCTATTAAGATTGAATATGTGCCTGTTACCACCTTCCGCCATGTGTTTGAGACAGTAGATGCTACCAAACGCTATGTAGAGAAAACGGCTAATCAACGGTTCTATCCAAATATCTATCGCAATCCGACAGCGACCAATGATTCGGCCGCATGCCTGACTATAAAGAACACCTTGTCGGTTACCTTTGAGGAAGAATTTAATACGTGGCTCAAATTCGGTGCTATGGTATATGCTACCAACGAAGTACAACGCCATATTGCTCCTATCGGACAAGCAGTAGAGCTCCCAGTGGTGGCAGAAGGTTCTCCTTTCGGCTATCCAGATAGCCTATTCCTCCCCCCTACGATGCACCTCGTGCCCGACACTTTCTACGGACAACGATGGACCAATAACACCTATATTGGTGCTACACTCTACAAAAATAGAGGTAAATACATTCACTATGGTTTTGATGGCAATGTATGCTTGCTGGGATATAAGTTGGGAGAGTTTCAGGTGAATGGACACCTAGATGCAGGGTTTAAGTTGGGCAAAGATTCAATGACCCTTTCCGCCAAAGCATACGTAAGAAACGAGACTCCCGATTTCTACTTACAATACTACCGCAGCAATCACTATCAATGGGAAAATAACTTTAATAAAACGTATCGTTTCTACGTGGGAGGCGAGATAGCTTATCCGACCAAGTGGGTTAAACCAAAACTGAATGTATCGTTTGAGAACATTACTCAACACATCTATTTTGCCGAAGATGGTATGCCTACTCAACTAGATGGAAATATCCAAGTACTAGCAGCCGATTTGCAACTTGATATTACCACGCCATGGGTGAATCTGGACAATAGTATCGTATATCAGCACTCCTCGTCCGATGCATTGCCTCTGCCCACTTTAGCCATGTATAACAACCTGTATTATCATGGTACATGGGTGAAAGCCCTTGATGTGCAGATTGGTGTAGATATGCGCTTCTTCACCAAATACTATGCTCCAATTCTGAATCCAGCATTAGGACAATTCTGCACGCAACAAAAAGAGAAAGTGGGTAACTACCCCATTATGAATGTATATGCCAACTTCTATGTGAAACATATTCGTCTGAAGTTGTTTGCTCAGTATCAGCACTTTAACGCATCGTTCATGAACAAACAATATTATGGAATGCCAGCCTACCCAATGGCACCAGACATGTTTCGCGCTGGATTATCATGGCATTTTTACAAATAAACCTTCATAAAACTGAAAACTAGTTTATGCAACAAACACCTAACTTACATACTATTCTCACCTATGCTCGCGAAGAAGCAGGTCGTTTGGGCAATCCCGAGATTATGCCCGACCATATCATGCTAGGTATCTTGCGACTGAGTGCAGGCAAAGCGTTCGAGTTGCTGATGCAAGCGGGCATGGACCCTGTGGAGTTCAAACGAAACATAGATGAGCGCTTGCGACAAGCCGAATCCACCCAAACGCAAAAACTCTCGCGCGGAAGCGAACGTATCATTCGCCTTACGGGCATTGAGGCACGCAATTATCAGGCAGAGGTGTGTGGGTCGGTGCACCTGCTGATGGGTATATTGCGTGACCGCATCAATTTCCCTGCCATGTATTTAGAACAGCAGCATGGCATTGATTACGAGTGTATTGAACGCTTATATCCTAAGCCAGACCTACTGACACAAGGTGAGTTAGCTACCGAAGAGACATCGCAGGAAAGACAGACGACCATCCATATCTTCGGTCCTGAGATGGACAAAAAGAAGCAAAAAGGCAAAGGCGATACTCCTGCCCTTACCAAATATGGACGCGATTTGACAATGCAAGCCAGCAAAGGCGAATTGGATCCCGTGATTGGCAGGCAGTTGGAGATTGAACGTGTGATTCAGATCCTATCGCGTCGCAAAAAGAATAATCCTATTTTGATAGGCGAGCCAGGCGTGGGCAAATCGGCTATCGTAGAAGGACTGGCATTGCGTATTGCGAGTAAGGAAATTCCTGCATTGGAGGGAAAACGTATCATCTCATTGGATATCGCCTCAATGGTAGCAGGAACGACATATCGCGGTCAGTTTGAAGAGCGCGTGAAAACCGTCATTAACGAATTGCACCAACATCCTGAAATCATCTTGTTCATCGATGAGATTCATACCCTTATCGGCGCAGGTAATGCACAAGGTTCGCTGGATGCAGCAAACATACTGAAACCCGCTCTAGCCCGTGGCGAGGTGCAATGTATTGGTGCTACTACTATAGCCGAGTACCGTACATCCATAGAGAAAGATGGTGCATTGGAACGCCGATTCCAGAAGGTGACAGTACAACCTACTAGCTCCGATGAGACGTTTACTATTCTCACCCGATTAAGCGAGACCTATGGTCAGTTCCACCATGTACGTTACACCGCAGAGGCCTTGCGCGCGTGCGTGAACCTTACAGATAGATATATCACCGACCGTTATTTCCCTGACAAAGCGATTGATGCGATGGATGAGGTAGGAGCATGTGTAGGCGAGAGAGAGGCGATGGGGCAAGAAGGCGATGAGGCGATGATGCGAGAGATCACAGAGGCTGATGTGGCACGCGTAGTGAGCCAGATGTCTGGCATACCCGTACAACGAGTAGCACAAGCCGAAGGCGAACAACTTCGCCAGATGGCAAGCACAATACGCCAACGAGTGATTGGGCAAGACGAGGCGGTAGAAAAAGTGGTACGCGCTATTCAACGTTCGCGTATGGGATTGCGCGACCCACGCAAACCGATAGGTACGTTCTTCTTCCTAGGCCCTACGGGAGTCGGGAAAACGCATTTGGCACAATGTCTGGCAGAGGAGATGTTTGGTAACCGCAATGCCATCATCCGTTTTGATATGTCCGAGTACATGGAGAAGCACACGGTGAGTCTTCTCGTGGGTGCCCCTCCGGGGTATGTGGCACATGAAGATGGTGGTAAACTGACAGAGGCTGTACGACGCAAGCCATACTCAATCGTGCTCTTTGATGAAATAGAAAAAGCACACCCCGACATCTTTAATGTGCTGCTACAGGTGATGGATGAAGGGCGACTGACAGATCGGCAGGGGCACGTGGTGGACTTCAAGAACACCATTATTATACTGACTAGCAACGTAGGTACACGCCAGCTCAATGATTTTGGTTCGGGTATTGGTTTTGGTGCTGATAATCTGGATGATAAAGCATCCGAGAAGATGCTAACCAAAGCGTTGCATCGCACTTTCCCACCTGAGTTTGTGAACCGATTAGACAACATAATCGTTTTCCACACGCTTGATGAGGATGCTTTGGCACAGATATTGTCGCTAGAGATTCGCCCCTTGCAAATGCGAATGGAGGCAATGGGATATGACCTTCGACTGACAAAAAAGACGCAACAAGCTATCTTGCAGATGGCACGTGAGAAGCAGTTTGGAGCACGCCCACTCAAACGTGCTATACAGACATTAGTAGAAGATCCTCTGACGGACATGTTGCTAGCAGGAACGATAGAAAATAAAATAATAAAGATATAAACATTATGGCAAAAGAAATTACAGATTCCAATTTCCAAGAGTTATTGGCTGAGGGTAAACCTCTCGTAGTAGATTTTTGGGCACCATGGTGTGGCCCATGTAAGATGATTTCTCCAATTATTGATGAATTGGCAGAAGAGTATGCAGACCGTATTATCGTAGGTAAAGTGAATGTAGATGACAATGATGAGACTTGCGCGACATATGGTATCATGAATATTCCTACCATCTTGTTCTTCAAGAATGGAGAGTTGGTTCATCGCCAAGTAGGTGCAATCAGAAAACCTGATTTGCAGAAACTTTTTGATGAACTTTTGTAAAAAATTGTAAAATTATTTGCTCATTTGAAAAAAAAGCAGTAATTTTGCACCCAGATTGCCTTTGTAGGCACTATTTTGTGTGCCTGCATGGGTAATTTCGTGCGTAGTCATCGCGATTTTAGTCGCAACCTAACCCAAACTTCGTGAGTTTGGGTTAAGAGGAGGAATCGCGGTCGCTCCAAGGACGCCGACAAGGCGTCGTTCATGCGACAAGCGCATTCCGACGAGGTCTGGTAGCTCAGCTGGATAGAGCAACAGCCTTCTAAGCTGTGGGTCTCGGGTTCGAATCCCGACCGGATCACAAGGTAATTTTAGTCTTTTAGGCTATTAGGCAATGAGGCGAATAGGCTAAAGGCGGAAAGTTGCTTTTCAGTATTAACTATTAACTATTTATTAACTGTACTCATGCGTCAGTTAAAAATCACAAAATCAATTACCAACCGTGAATCGGCCTCGCTTGACAAGTACTTGCAGGAGATTGGTCGCGAACCGCTGATTCCAGTTGATGAAGAAGTAGAGTTGGCTCGTATGATCCGTCATGGTGATCGAGCTGCATTGGAGAAGTTGGTGAAAGCCAATCTTCGTTTCGTGGTGTCTGTAGCAAAGCAGTATCAAAATCAAGGACTTAGCCTTCCTGACCTGATTGACGAAGGCAACCTTGGCCTTATTAAGGCAGCAGAAAAATTCGACGAGACCCGCGGTTTCAAGTTTATCTCTTATGCAGTATGGTGGATTCGCCAATCTATTCTTCAAGCTCTAGCCGAGCAAGCACGTATTGTGCGTCTTCCACTTAACCAAGTTGGTTCACTCAACAAGATCAACAAGGCCTATCAGCGTTTCGAGCAAGAGTTTGAGCGCAAGCCAAGTGCCGAAGAGTTGGCCGACTTGTTGGATATACCAGTGGATAAGATTGCAGACACACTGAAGATGTCTGGTCGTCAGGTGAGTGTAGATGCTCCTTTTGTAGAGGGAGAAGACAACAGTCTGATAGACGTGATGGTAAACGAGGATTCGCCTAACGCCGACCACACCTTGATCAACGAGTCGTTGTCACGCGAGATCGACCGTGCATTGGCTACTCTCACTCCACGTGAAGCAGATATTATCCGCAAGTTCTTTGGTATTGGTGTTCCAGAGAAGACGTTGGAGGAGATTGGTATTGAGTTGCAACTCACACGTGAGCGTGTGCGCCAAATCAAGGAGAAGGCTATTCGTAGACTCAAATCCAGTTCGAGAAGTAAGGTCCTCAAGACATACTTAGGATAAAGACATACCTGCAAAGAATGTTAAAGGGCTGCCCCAAAGGCAGTCCTTTTTATTTACCCTTTATCGGGTGGATAAGCGGTGGATAAGCGGAGGATAGGCATATCCTTTAGCATGCTAAACTTCCGAAAGTAAAGAGACAACTACTTGAAAACTTACCTTCGGAATATAAAAACTCGCCCAGTCCACACGGAACTGGGTGAGGGAAATGTATTAAGCAGAACAGATAGACTGAACTTTCTTACTTATTGTTCGCAATCTTCTCACTTCGTGTGCTGCCATCGCTCATGCGGTGTTGGAGGATGTACATGCCATTGGGCAAGTGAGCCGCATCGCGCTGGCCGCCGTCGATAGTTTGCAATAGTTGACCACTGATGGTGTAAATTGCAGTAGATTGAATCATCGTGCTTTCGATATTCTCAAGGGCATTGTTAGTTGCAAGTTCATCGGTTAGCTCTGTATCATCTTGAATGTTTGGTGCTATGCGTTGGAGAGAGGTATTTGATGTTGCATATATAGGGTTGTCACAGGGTAATGGATGAATTGTGATATGCACATTACTACCACTTTTGGCATGAAAACCGTTTTGTAGCCGCACTTGATTAGCTGCTTTTACTATAAAACGACCTCCATTGTTCACCACGATAGAATTATTATTAGAGCTAACTATTACGTCATTACCAGAATAATACATTCGTTTTTCATCTGCCAAAACATTATCCGCATCACTCAACAACACATCCTCTTCTCTCTGTTCACAATCAGGATAGATTTCTGTCAAGAAAGTCCTATTTCCATCGTAACCATTGAAGCCTAGATCATAATGCGTTGTAGAATTATGTCCCCATCCCCAATTGATAGCAAATTGAGTTACAAGTTCACCATCTATGTATAAAGTTTTGTACCCATCAATTATAAATGAATGCCCACTTAAATTAGTAGTGTCCGTATTTTTCCACGCTTGACATAAAACAGGTCTTTTGGCATCTATTTCTTGACACAAGATTGGTTCCATGTCTGTCCAACTATATTCATGTACTCTATTCGTATGGAATCCGAAATCATTTTTAAGTGCTGTATTAATATTCCCAATTAGCGCAGTTGAGCCTGAATCATGAAGCCCTGTAGAGTCCCAAAACACAGTGTTAGAAGCATAAGCGCAATCGCGCAGCAACCCTGCAATAGCATCTGCTTGATAAATTGTAGTTGTCGAGGTTATTGCTTTGGGCATGTTGTCCCAATCATAGAATCGCTGGTTCCAATCGCCACTACAAACACCCGCAATGATTGTATCTCTTACGAACGCATAATCTGGCCATTGCCAATATTTCATAATTTGTGCCATCGCTACTGCGCCACATCCCACAAGGGCTCTTCCACAAGAGATGTCGTGACTCGCTGGTACGAATTTATTATAGACTCTATTACAATCAAAGTTATTATCCTCATCATAGGCTCCATTATTAAGTGATTGTTTCCAACGATTTTGCTCTAATAGGACTGGAGATGTATATACTTCAGTACTTTCAGATCTTATTGACTTAGCATTCGATACAGATAGTGTATGTTTGTCAATATTGACCCGTGTTGAGTCTATCGCATCCATATGTTGCTCTAGTATGCACAATAAAGCAGGTGGAAGTGTTTCTGTGTTATAAACAAAACTGCCACTATCAGCATGTGCAATAATAGTAGGGTAACTCTTCTCGTTTGAGATAATAACCCAACCAGCAGAATTTTCAGCATTCACAACATACATATAATCGGAATTATTACGAATAACCGCTTCAATGTTCGATACTTGTTTTGTGGCTGCAGTACTACTTCTTGTGGCAGTATTTTGCGAATTCCTATTCAGGAAAGACATTGCAATATCTTCAATTTCTGTAAGTTGATACTCTTGTGCATACACTTCACAACAAATTAAAAAGATTGTTGCTATGCAAAATAATATCCGTTTCATAGTATCTACTTAATTATAGATTTCATAGCAATATTTATCAATACTATTCGTTTCGATTAACCGATTAAGTGTCTCTACAACATCATCAATAGTAATCATCTCTGGATTTTCTCTCTCGAAATGTTCAGTAGACTTTTGGGTAAGATTGGCTAAAATAAGTTCTGATATATTATACCGTTTCTTATATGGGAAAAGGGTGCATATTTCAGCTTTTTCAAAATCAGTCGTATAGAAATCTTTCCATTCGGCATCGATGTAATGACCATTAAATTCTAAAGCGGTATAAGGATAGCAAATATAATAGTCTCCTTTAAGAGCAATAAATTTTGGACTATTCACCAACTCTTCCAATGCATAAAAGTCACCATTTAGGTATCCAAAATCGTAATTTGTACCTGAGGCTCTCTCTCCAAAAATTGGTTGTCCTTCGTGATGCTTAGGATAAAGAGGTATGTCGTATTTACTACTTAAATTCTTGACATATTTTGACCCAGCATATACATCTATAGCCTTCCAAACAATTATTTTATTTAAATACGATGTGTCCCTAAATTGAAAGAAACATATTTTCCCTCCCTCAGGATCTTCTCCTATTAAATCGGGATGAGTACTAGAACCTCCAGCACAACCGACAAATAGGCATGCGATCGCACCTAATAACAAAACAAATGAATACTTTTTCATAACTTTACTTTTTTAATAGTTCAACTTCTTGACGTAATTCTTGGATTGTCTCCTCTTGCTGGATAAGATAGAGGGTTAGTTCCTCAATCTTTTGCAATAGTTGTGTTTGCAATTCGCTAACGCTAACACCATTCTCTTGCATTTCTTTGGCAGATTGGATTTCTGGCAAGTGCTTATTCTCTGTAATAAAAGCCTCAACCTCGCTCAATGGACGCAATTGATAGTCATCCGCAAATACAAAGTCAGCACCGTTAGTTCTTACAATGATTTCTTCTGCACAAAGAACACTATCTATATTGAGCGTTTTAGCGTGTAAGCCACCATTTACATCCAGTTGATATTGAGGATTCTGAGTGCCGATACCTACACGACCATCCAACATAGTTGCACAGAGAGTATTAGTATTTGTGTAAAACATCAATGCTCTTGCTGTTGACCTTACTACAGAATTTTGAAGACAGAGAGGTTTATTGAAATAAAATGCAGACTTATCCGTGTTAAAACGCACATAATTGGCATCCATACTACCTATAGTTAAGTAACCATAAGAAGAGGTAAGTTTCATAATACCATTAACCTCTAATTCAGTTGAGGGTGTTGTAGTACCAACTCCCAATTTGCCGTACACATGAAAGTCACCAGTTACATAATCTTGTGCCCATGTAGTTAAGGACAAGAGCGTAAAAGCACAATATAAAGTGCAATTCATTAAAATTTTTCTCATAACACATTTAATATTTACGTGATTTATTCTTTATTCCACACTAAACTCGCCAACCATTACTGAGCCTGATTCGGTATAAATATATACTTCGTAGTCGCCTTCTTCTGGAATCGATATAGTAGTCTCGCCTTCAAATTCCTCTTCGGCAACAATCTCGCCTGTTTCGGGATCAATCACCTCAGCGTATACGGGTGCGTCCGTACCCGTATCAATAAATAATTGGTCTCCATCAATGGAGGCGATAATTTGATTAGGATCAGGTCCATTGCCACGCCCGTTGTCTTCTGGGTCATCGTAAGGCAACATAGAATACATTTCTGTTAAGAGAATTTCTTGCCCCATGGCGAACGCGGATGCATTGTACATACCTAGTACAAACAATGCAATGATAAATACTTTCTTCATAGTATTGTTAACTTTAATTCTTTTTACAAAGGTATAACAATACAATGAGGTGTGCAATAGAAAACAGACTTTCATAAGGTTATAGGAGGGGGTACTGCTTTGATTATCAGTAAGTTATTTGTTAAAATTCATAATGTAACAAATAAGGGAATTTTCACTCGCCATTGGCCAATTTTTGTAAAAAATCACTCAGTTCACTAGATGAAATGCCGAACTTTTTCGCAATATTGTTTTTACGAACTATGAGTGTTCCCTTAGTAATACATAGACAATTAGCAAGATCTTCCATTGCCATTTGTGGATAAATAAAAGTGAGCACACAGAAGACTTTATCTCTTTTTGTTAGATCCAACTTCTCTAAGGCAAGAAACAAATTTTTCAAATAAGGCTGAATATCCTTTTTTAATTTAGCATAGTCATTCCACCTATTCAATGGTTTGGGGTATTTTCTGCGAATGCTTTTTAAACGCCTATCGTAATGGTGCAATTTGCTTTGTTTCTGCAATTCATCTTGTTGCTCTTGTACTTGCATAGATAAACTAACAATTTGCTCATCCGAAAGATGCATTCGAGCTACTGAACGTTTACGATAAATGATAATAGCTATTATTAAAATAATACATAACGTAACAAAAGAAAACAATGCTATTTTTACCCAACGCCATGGGTGAGGATTCTGCAAATATTCTTCCAACATAGGTAATGCCTCAGCATCTTGTAGCATATATTTACGCAACAATTTTTGTGCATCAGTGCGCGCATGAGAGTATTGACTTAGCAGTTCTACATCACTTCTACTGTTTGCATCTTGCATCAAGCAATAATAAGCATTGGAAACATAATTAGGATTGTTGGATATAGCAATTATTTTATTAGCATAATGTAGGGTACTATCCATTAAATTGATGTTGAAATATGCCTGCATCATTTTTAAATAACCAAAGCACTTTTCACTTTCGCACTGCCAATAATCTGAACCTTTCTTCAAATATACTAATGCCGAATCGTATTGCTGTTGCGCATAGAAATAAAGTCCACGTATTTCATAGCAACGTGCTTGGTAGCTACTATCTAATTGATACGTGTCTGCCGTTTGTAACAGACTATCTGCAGTCGTAAAGAGCTGCAGATTAATCAGGCGATAAGAAATATTCAATAAACTCTGTGCATATCTCCATTCATTACCACTCTCTTTGAAATCTTCTGTAGCACGCTCATAAAAGATTAGTGCTAAACTATCTGTATTATTTTGTGCGCAGATATAACCCATGCACGAATTTATGCGGCCGCGATAGATAGGGTCGTCAATCTGCAAACGGTCTGCCTCAATATAGCATTTGGCCGCATCAGCAATCTCATTAGCGAAACTGAGGTTTCTACCCATATAGTAATACGCTTTGCCGAGTGTGTTGCTCATCAGCAATCTGCCAAAGGGATTGTCTAAGCTGCGGATAGATTTGCCTAGTGCTGCGGTATCATCATAAATCACATGCTCCGTCTGATCCAAGCTATCCACCAATGCAATCACCTCCTTCGCCTCCTGCCAACGGCACGAAGAAAAACCACACAACAGAACACACACCAAGCCCAACATACAGACCACTCTGCATGCACTTTGCCATATGTATGCCACCAGACTTTTCATTTCGCCTGCAAAGATACAACAAAATCGAGAGATATGCAAATAAAATTGGCAAATGGGGCAATTTTGTTAGTGTAAAGATTTCTCCAAGTAGCAAACAACGAAGCAAGTGGGAACGGGGTGATTGGATTTAGAGAGAGAATAGAGCGATGCGGTGAATGGTATGGTGAAGTGATGGGAATCACATACTAATCACATAGTAATCACATAGTGCGTGCGGCTATTGCCTAGAAAGAAAGGCGGGAAGTACCCCGCCTTTCTTTGTGTATTACATTCTTTTTTCTGTTATTTAATTCTTTAGAGATTACTCTTGGTAGAGAATAGCAGCCGATTGAGGAGCTACGCGTACTGTAGCTTCAGCAACACGTTCGCCATAGTATGGACATTGGCCATCGACACAAGCGAAACGATATGTGCCAGCAGGCAATGCCACTTGGGCAGTCTTCGTTTGGCTGTTGAGAACCACTACAATCGTTTTCCAGCTATCGCCTACTGCCTCGCCATTCAATTGATATGCCACCACACCCTCTTCTACAGGCAAGAAATGTACATTGGCACGTACCAAGTCTGCATCTCCCATATGGAAAGCAGGGTGCGCTTTGCGCAGTGCAATAAGTCCTTGGTAGTAGTGGAAGAGAGCAAGATTTTTCTCTTTGAGCGACCAGTCAATAGCATTGATTTCATCAGGACTGCAATATGAGTTATGCACACCTTTCTTATCGCGCGCGATCTCCTCTCCACACCAGAGGAATGGCATACCTTGTGAAGTTAAGACAGCCGTTTGTGCCAACTTACTCAGTTTTTGCAACTCGCCAGGACGAAGTTTCTTATTCGCTTTGAGGCGATCGGTGAGCATCATATCGTCGTGGCAAGATACATAACTGATACATTGAGTAGGCTGAGTAGTCCACGCTTTTTTGGAGTAGTTCACCTTCTCCATATCCACCTCTGGGTGCTCAATACAGCCCACAATTCCGAACTTGATACTCTCTTCGTGTCCTTCTTCTCCAATAAGGAATGCCCCCTTGTTATTGTCGGAGAATGGACCACGTAATGCATCACGCATATCATCGCAGAAAGCACCGATATTAGGCAATTTCTGCATATTGGCTTTCATGCAAAGCGAGTCACCATTGTAGAGTGGCGCCCCCGCAGCCCAACCCTCGCCATAAAGCAAGAGCGAAGGGTCGATACTATCCATCATGGCACGCACTTGATTCATGGTTTCTACATCGTGGATACCCATAAGGTCGAAGCGGAAGCCATCAATATGATACTCATCAATCCAATAGCGGCAAGACTCAATAATAAACTTGCGCATCATTGGGCGTTCGCTGGCAGTCTCGTTGCCACAGCCAGAAGCATTGCCTAATTCGCCATTGTCGTGCAGGCGATAGAAATAGTCTGGAGCGGTTTGAGTGAAATTGCTATTCTCCACATTGAAGGTATGGTTATACACCACGTCCATAATTACGCGGATACCTGCTTTGTGCAAAGCCAGAATCATCTGCTTCATTTCGCGAATACGCGAAGCAGGGTCGTATGGGTTGGTGCTATAGCCACCATCGGGTACATTGTAGTTCACAGGGTCGTAGCCCCAGTTGTAACGATTATCGCTGAGGCGAGTCTCATCTACCGATCCATAGTCGTATGAAGGCAGTATCTGCACGTGAGTAACACCCAGTTCCAAGAGGTGGTCGATACCCGTAGCCAAGCCCTCTTCGGTTGTTGTTCCATGCTCTGTCCAAGCAAGGAACTTACCTTTGTTTTGTATGCCCGATGTGGGATGGATAGTCATATCACGGTGGTGCATCTCATACACAATAGCATCTTTTGCACCAGCAAAAGCAGGACGTACGTCTTCTTCCCAACCCACTGGATTGGTAGAAGCGAAATCAATAATCGCGGCACGGTGACCATTCACACCCACCGCCTTGGCGAAGATACCAGGCGTTTCGTGCAATGTCCAACGCGAACTAGCATCAACCACCTTGAACGTATAGAATTGCCCAATCAAATCACCTTTTACGGTCTTCACCCAACTGCCATCTTTCTGACGGCACATGGCCAATGTTTGCAAAGGCGCTGCGGTAGTGGCATCAGCATAGAGATTCAAATAGACCGTATCGGCATTAGGACTCCACACCGAGAAAGCGGTTTGCTCAGGCGAATACACCATCTCATTGAGCGAACCTTGTTTTACAGGATATTCATCCACACTCTCATAATGTGGTTTTTTAGCACAACAGCCCATGAATGTGGCTGCAACAGTCATCATGATTAGAATTTTTTTCATATATTTCCGTTTTTGTTCCTTATATTATTCTCCGCTTGCAGCCAACTGATGCAAGTTGGCTTTCTCAATGCGTTGTTGTGCGTATGCTTTGGTTACTTCATACGCTTTTTTACGGGTTTTAGAAGAAGGTAAATCGTACATCACGTCCATCATCACCGTCTCCATTAGTCCACGCAGACCACGTGCGCCCAACTTGTATTCGATGGCTTTATCCACGATATAATCGAGCATATCGGGTGCAAAAGTAAGTTGGAAGCCGTCCATCTCAAGTAGTTTCTGATATTGCTTGACAATGGCATTGTTTGGTTCGGTGAGGATATTGCGCAGCGCATCACGGTCCAAAGGTTTGAGATAGGTGAGAATAGGCAAACGGCCTACAATCTCAGGAATCAAACCAAAGGACTTTAGGTCTTGTGGGGCAATATATTGCAGCAGGTCATTCTTATCAATCTTTTGTGACTTCTTGCTTGCATCAAATCCGACTACCTGCGTATTCATACGTTGAGCAATCTTGCGTTCGATACCATCGAAAGCACCGCCGCAGATGAAGAGGATATTTTGAGTATTCACATGAATAAATTCCTGCTCTGGATGCTTGCGTCCACCTTGAGGTGGCACATTTACCACCGAGCCTTCGAGCAGCTTCAGCAGACCCTGCTGCACACCCTCGCCCGACACATCACGTGTGATACTTGGATTATCGGATTTACGCGCGATTTTGTCGATTTCATCGATAAAAACGATACCTTTCTCTGCTTTCTTTACATTATAGTCGGCTTCTTGCAAAAGGCGTGTTAAAAGACTCTCAACATCCTCGCCGACGTAGCCAGCCTCAGTCAATACTGTAGCATCTACAATAGTAAATGGCACTTTCAGCAGTTTAGCGATTGTGCGTGCCAAAAGGGTTTTACCCGTACCAGTAGAGCCGACCAAGATGATATTTGATTTCTCAATCTCCACTCCACCCTCTTCGCGAGGTTGCAGTACACGCTTGTAGTGGTTATACACCGCCACCGACAAATAGCGTTTGGCATCGTCTTGACCTATCACGTATTGATCCAAAAACGCTTTTATCTCCGCAGGTTTGGGCAACGTATTGATCTCCAGTCCCTTGATGTCGGTCTCGTCTTCTAGATACTGCTTCATCTCACGAATCATCTTATGACCCGCTTCGATACAATCATGGCAAATCAGACTGCCATCATCGCCACGAAACATATGCGGCATTTCGCGACCGCAAAAAGAGCATTGTTCTTTTTTCTTCACCATAAATTCAGCACCCTATTTATTTTCTTTACGATATACCTTATCAATCATGCCATACTTCAATGCTTCCTCAGCTGTCATCCAATAATCGCGGTCAGCATCTTGGCGAATCTTCTTCACCGTCTGTCCCGAATGGTCGGAGATAATCTGATAGAGTTCATCCTTGAGTTTAAGAATCTCTTTGGCAGTAATTTCAATATCAGATGCTTGCCCTTGGATGCCTCCCATTGGCTGGTGGATCATCACGCGGCTATGAGGCAAGGCAGCGCGCATACCTTTCTCACCCGCTACGAGTAGCACAGCTCCCATACTAGCGGCCATACCCGTACAGATAGTAGCCACACGCGAACGGATAAACTGCATCGTATCATAAATACCTAAGCCCGCATATACCGAGCCACCTGGAGTATTGAGGTAAATACTAATATCACGCTCCGAATCTACAGAATCCAAATACAGCAATTGTGCTTGAATGACATTAGCAGTATAATCGTTCACCTCAGTACCCAAGAAAATGATGCGATCCATCATCAGACGTGAGAACACATCCATTTGAGTTACATTGAGTTGACGTTCCTCCAAGATAGAAGGACTGATATAACTGGCCGATGCATTCATGGCATTCTCCACATGCATTGAGTTCATACCTTGTGAAGTGGCAAACTTTAAAAAATCATTCATATTCATTTTATTTTTAGGTTTATATTAATCGATAGCACAAAGTGTTGCAAATTACTCTGCAAAGGTACAAAAAAATATTCATACCTACAAGTATTTTTTGCCCGTGGGGCAAAAAAGAGTAAAACTACTCAGCCAAAGCCGGGTAGTTTTACTCCTATTTAATATACGCATATGTACGCGCGCATCATGCGCGCAACATCGCTATCCTTACTTCTTCAATGCTTTCTTCGCTTTGCGACGGTCCAATGCCTCTTGGATATCGTATGCCAAAGGAGTAGCCACGCAGAGTGAAGAATATGTACCTACAACCACACCAATGATCAATGCGAATACGAAGCCACGGATAGTCTCTCCACCGAAGCAGAAGATTGCGAGCAATACTACCAAGGTAGACATAGAAGTTGAGAAAGTACGGCTCAATGTGTGGTTCAACGCATCATTGATGTTTTGCTTGCGAGCACGTTTTGGATACAAACCTGTGTATTCACGAACGCGGTCGAAGATAACCACGGTATCGTTGATAGAGTAACCAATAACGGTCAAGATAGCAGCGATAAATGATTGGTCAATCTCCATTGAGAATGGCATGATCTTCCAGAGCAATGCATATGCGCCCAATACAATCAATGTATTGTGAGCCAGACCGGTCAACGCACCAACTGAGAATGAGAAGTTGCGGAAACGGAGAAGCACATAGAGGAAGATACCTAGCAATGCTGCCAACACAGCCCAAACAGCAGATTGGGTAATATCGTCCGCAATAGCAGGACCCACTTTTTGCGATTGCATAATACCAATCTCAGGATTGATATCGGTAGATTTAAACTCCTCTAATGTAATTCCCTCTGGCAAGAATTGTTGGCAACCAGCAAAGAGCAATGCTTCAATCTCATCATCGAGTGTCTCAGAGTTGTCATTAATACGATAGTTAGTAGAAACACGTACTTGATTTGCATCACCGATTGTAATTACGTTCAAAGCAAATGTTTCCTCGTCTGCCATCTCAGATTTAGCCGCCATGAATACGTTATCAAGCGCTACATTTACTTCCTCTGTATTTACTGGCTCAGCAAAACGAATAACATAGTTGCGACCACCAGAGAAGTCGATACCAAGGTTGAGTTTACCCATGATGTGTGGGTTCACACCCAAAATACCAACGAGTACCAATACGCCAGATACGATATAAGTTACCTTGCGCGCACCGATGAAGTTTGCTTTGGTGTTTTGCAAGAAGTTTTGCATCAGTTTAGTGGTGAAGTTCAATTCTTTTGCGTTCTCTTTCTTTGCGTATGCCTCCAACAATAGACGGCAAATGAACACTGCAGTCAAGAACGAAGAGATGATACCAATCATATAGGTTACAGCGAAGCCCTTGATAGGACCTGTACCGAAGATTGCCAAGATAGCACCAGTCAAGAACGAAGTAACGTTAGAGTCAATAATCGCAGAGATAGCGTTGCTGAAACCGTCTTCGATTGCTTTGCGCAAGTTCTTTCCTGCACGACGCTCCTCACGGATACGCTCATAAATAAGCACGTTAGCGTCCACAGCCATACCCATAGTAAGTACGATACCGGCGATACCAGGCAAAGTCAATACAGCAGAGAAAGAAGACAAGATACCTGCCAACAAGAATACGTTGCAGAGCAATGCGAAGTCAGCAATCAAACCAGGAATCAAGCCATAGTACATAATCATGTAGAGGAGAATAAGGATGAAACCAATCACGAAGCTCCAAAGACCATCGTGAATAGCCTCTTGACCCAATGATGGACCTACTACGTCCTCTTGGATAATGCGAGCAGGAGCTGGCATCTTACCAGAGTTCAAGGTGTTAGCCAAGTCTTTTGCCTCTTCTACGGTGAAATTACCAGTGATTTGTGAGCTACCACCAGCGATCTCATTTTGTACGGTTGGGAAACTATATACATAACCATCCAATACGATAGCAATAGATTTGCCAATATTGTCGCGTGTGATACGTTGCCAATCGCGTGCGCCCTCAGCGTTCATGGTCATACTTACGTTAGCGTAAGCAGATGTTTGACCGAAGTCAGCGCGAGCGTCTGTGATTACATCACCTTCCAATGATGGACGACCATTGGTTTGTGATTTCAAAGCCACAAGTTGATAGAATGACTCTGCTTCATCAATAGCTTTCACAGTCCAGCACAAACGCAACTCACGTGGAAGAACGGTTTTAGCCACTTGTGAGTTGAGCATTGCCATCACTTTCGCAGTGTCGGTATAGTGAACAGTACCTACCACAGGGCCTTGATATGGTTGACCTGCAGGGCTAACTGAAGGGTTGAGCACAGCAAACAATGGGTTTGCTTTCTTATACTCTTCCAAAGCAGCCTCTTGATCTGCTTCTGCTTGTGCCAAGCTATCTGCAGCCAAGTCATCTACCAAAGCATCCAAATCATTCTCATTTTCAGCTTTTACTTCTTCTACAGGAGCTACTTCAGCTTGTGCAGCCTCTGTACTTGCATTTTGAGCAGCATATTCGTTGTTAATTTGAGCCAATTGTGGAAGAATCTCTGATAAATCATATGTCTCCCAGAACTCCAAGTTTGCAGAACCTTGAAGCAGTTTACGAACGCGCTCAGGCTCTTTGATACCTGGCAACTCAATAAGAATACGACCGGTTTGGCTCAGCTTTTGAATGTTTGGTTGTACAACACCAAAGCGGTCAATACGAGTACGCAATACGTTAAAAGAGTTATCAATAGCGCCTTGTACCTCTTCACGAACCACTTTCTCTACCTCTTGGTTGGTAGAAGTCAAACTCACTTTATCACGGAGTTCGAAAGTAGAGAATACCGATGCCAATTGAGCATTTGGGTCGATCTCATAGAATGATTCAAAGAAAAGGGTCAAGAAATCTGCACCCGAACTTTTTTGTTTCTCTTGTGCCAGAGCAATAGCATTGTTGAAGTTCTCGGTGGTATTATATCCGCTCAATGCACGAATAATCTCAGGAACCGATACTTCCATTGTTACGTTCATACCACCCTTGAGGTCAAGACCAAGGTTGATCTCTTTCTCGCGGCACTCTTTTAGCGTGTAGCCGAACCACACTTTTTCACCAGCAATAGAGTCCAAGTATTGGTACTCTTTTGCATCATCACCTTGAGCATACTCTGTAGCCTTGTTGTCGTAGTAATTTGTCACAAACGAGAATGACAAATAGAACGAGCTTACCAAAGCGAGGCAGACTGCCAGTGTGATAACTAGTCCTTTGTTTTGCATAATTTTAATTTAGTTTTATTGTTATTATTATTTTGTTCTGCAACTTAAAATACACGCCGCGCACGCACACATGACGTACTCACGCACAAAATAGGGCGCAAAATTACTAAAAAAAACAGACATACGCAAGAATTTATATAAAAATATCATATTTTTTACCAAAAAGTACCAAAATATTTGGTCATGTCAAAAAAAAGCAGTACCTTTGCAGCGCATTTCGATAATCGGAGTGATGTATCGCGGAGTAGAGCAGTGGTAGCTCGTCAGGCTCATAACCTGAAGGTCGGTGGTTCGATCCCGCCCTCCGCAACAAAGAAAAAGCCGCTTTTTTAGCGGCTTTTCTTATTATTTACATATGTTCTATTTTAAGATTTCTATTTCCTTTATAAAGTTCCCTACAGCATCATATTTCTTACCTTCATGGATGATGTACAGGTGACCATTTTCAATCACCTTGTAGCTAGTAGGTATTACCTCAACATGCACATCCTCAACATCTGTTTCCTCACACAAAGCAGTTACATCCGAGGTATGTTTAATATTGCCTTTGCTACTACCCGAATACATACCTTGGTTGTAGTATTTCAAATCTGCTGTTTGATTACCCGAGCCATCATTCCAAATAATCATCCATTTATCATTGATCGCAGGAGCATCTTCTGGAATATCAAATCGATACTTACCATTACCTAGTTTTGTAGCTACCATACCAGGCCATCCGCCACAAATTTCGGTTGTGCTGCCGTCTGTAAACCACATATAGCAGTAAATTTTATTTCCGAAATCAGAGGATTTAGTAAAGAAGGCACATCGTTGGTCTTTGGATGACAGACATGGTTCTATAGGTTCTTCTGGTTCTTGTGGATTCGTAGGATCATTGGTCAGTTCCTCTTGCGTACCATCCCAATTAGGAGTACTACCATTTACAGAAGACGTAGAATAGATATACTTGCCATCTTCACCTACCTTCCCTGGAGCAGGAGTCGCAGTAGTATTCAGCACATAGACGCGCAAGTTGCCCTGTCCAGTGCATGAAACAGTGAGTGCACCATTGGTAACCGTCTTGGAACTCCCCGTTACACAATCCACATATGTTCCATTAGGGATATTAATGAAAGTAGCTCCGCCAGATATAGTCACCAATGCATAAGAATCAGTAGTAGCATCTGTATAACGGCGCTTGAAGGCATACGCACCGTTGCAACCTTCCATAGAGTATTGTCCCTTACGCAATGCAGGTACTGCTTGGCGAATAAGATTGAGACGTTGCACATGTTTTGCAAGTGGATGGTTGAGTGTTTGTGCCATATTACCTGTCGCATTGCTATACTCTGCAAAATCTGTTACATCTGCACTACCCTTGATATATCCTCCAAAATAAGCACGGCCGGTATTAATCAGGGATGTATATGGACCAATATCTATCACGCAACCTTTCTTGAACTGAATTTCCGAGCCATAATATACACAAGGGATACCACGATGTGTAAACATTAGACTCCAGTTTTCTGCAAGGGTATATTCGTCACCCGAAAAACGTTGATTCTCTGGAGCTCCATTAGGAGCATAATCATGCGAATCGACATAGACCACATTCCATGTTGCATCATTGTAATACTGGTCATTTACTTGTTTTGCCACACTCCATGCGTCACCAATAGTACGGAAGTTATGGTGCATCGTAAAGTCTATCACATTCAGTCCGCTAGCCTGGGAATAGTCAGGAGTATGATAGTTGTTACCATTGAGAAAGGCATTTTGAGATGTAGGCTTGCTGGCGTCAGAAGCTGATTGTTGCACCGACTTATGGTTAGTATGCGTATTGCACATATCCCCTTCAAGCGCCACAATATTATCCCATGAAGCAGGATTTTCGTCCCACTCATACGATTTATTCTCGGCCCAAGTATAATACAAGGGTGATAAGTTAGGTTGCTCACGATACCAGATGCTAGTATAACGGGCACACACTTCTGCAAACATATAAAATGGAGTGTTACCGCGTTTTGCTTTTGCTTCGCTACTCTCTGCAGCTGATTTAAAAGCCGGAATAAATGTTTGATTGAAAGTAAGGCGTGGGATATGTCCTCCGGTATCTATTCGGAACCCATCCACACCCATTTTTATAAAGCGAGAGTAACACTCTATCAGATAGTTATAAACAAATGGGTGTTCTGTATTGAGATCCACGCAGTCGCCAGCTATCTGCATCCACCAGCGCGTAGGGTCGTCCCAGTTGCCATGTCCAAAATGGTGCCAATAATTATGTACATCGTAGTTTACACCCGTTGTATTTTTCATCTGTGAGAGACGAGCTGAATATTGTGCATCGCTAGAGAGTGAGGAATAATTATCGGGAAGTTTACCTCCATCCTTTTGGGTAAAGGGAACCATACACTCCTCGATATCGCTTTGGTCTGCTTTCCAATCACGAGTGAAAAGTTTACAAAGGTTGGCTTCGCCAAAATTACCAGTATGATTAAGTACAATATCTAGAATTATCTTCATCCCTCGTTTATGAGCCTCATCAATCACTTGTTGAAACCCTACGCCTTCTGATTCATAGCGATGGTCCACCTTTGAGAAATCATGTGCGTGATAGCCATGATAGTCGTATCCTGAGGCATTTTCCACGATGGGCGTAATCCATATGGCGGTAAAACCAAGTGCTTTGATATAATCCATTTTTTCTATCAATCCTTTGAAATCACCACGCCATGCTGGGTCACCTGGATTATTTCCATCCCAGCAATGCACATTATTGGTGGTATCACCGTCAAAGAAACGTGTGGTAATCACAAAATAGATTGACTCATCACGAAAGTCTGTACGATTAGGAAAAAGGGTAGCAGCAGACATCATCGTGCATAAAAAACACGCTGAAATCAAGAAAAATAAACGTTTCATAATACAATATAAGATATAATTAGTTAGGTTATCCCACTGAACCTTCAAGACTCACTTGCAATAGTTTTTGCGCTTCTACAGCGAACTCCATTGGTAGTTTATCCATCACTTCTTTGGCATAACCATTGACAATCAGCCCCACTGCATCTTCTATGCCGATGCCACGTTGTTGACAATAGAAGAGTTGGTCTTCGCTGATTTTACTAGTTGTTGCTTCATGCTCAATAATAGCAGTAGGATTTTGTATGCGCATAGTAGGGAAAGTGTGCGCACCACATTTATCACCAAGTAACAAACTATCACACTGGCTATAATTACGTACATTCTCAGCATTGGGCATAACGCGTACCAATCCGCGGTAAGCATTCTGACTCTTACCAGCCGAAATACCTTTACTTATTATGCGCGAGCGCGTATTCTTGCCAATATGAATCATTTTTGTACCTGTATCTGCTTGCTGATAGTTGTTGGTCACAGCCACCGAATAGAATTCTGCACTTGAGTTGTCTCCTTTTAGGATACAACTAGGGTATTTCCACGTTATCGCCGAACCCGTTTCTACTTGCGTCCAACTTAAGCGGGCATTCTCATGAGTGATACCACGTTTTGTAACGAAGTTATATATGCCTCCCTTACCCTCTTTGTCGCCAGGATACCAGTTCTGTACAGTAGAATATTTTACCTCTGCATCTTTATGCACAACAATCTCAACAATGGCAGCATGTAACTGATTTTCATCACGCATAGGAGCAGTACAACCCTCTAAGTAACTGAGATATGCACCTTCATCAGCCACCAGCAAAGTTCGCTCAAATTGCCCAGTATTACCAGCATTAATACGGAAATACGTACTCAATTCCATTGGGCACCGTACACCTTTAGGGATATATACAAAAGAGCCATCAGAGAATACAGCCGAATTCAACGCAGCATAAAAATTATCACTTGCTGGAACAACCGATCCTAAATATTGTTGCACCAATTCTGGATACTCGCGAACAGCTTCCGAAATAGAACAAAAGACAATCCCCTTCTCCGCTAAAGTTTCGCGGAAAGTTGTTTTTACTGACACTGAATCCATTACCGCATCCACAGCCATATTACCCGCTAATGCGGCACGCTCTTCCAATGGAATTCCCAACTTATCAAAGGTTTTCATTAGTTCAGGGTCGATCTCTTTATTCTCATCCCCAGTGTGTGTTTTTGGAGCAGCGTAATACGAAATCGACTGAAAATCAATCTCAGGTATGGTAAGATGTGCCCAATTGGGGTGTGGCATAGTGAGCCACTTTCGATAGGCTTTCAAACGAAATTCTAGTAACCATTCCGGTTCATTCTTTTTTGCAGAGATCAACCGTATGACATCTTCATTTAATCCCACAGGAATCACTTCGGTTTCAACATCAGTAGTAAAACCATATTTGTACTCCTGGCTAGTTATTTCATTTATTTCTTTCATTTACATTCAATATTTTCAACAAAAAAAGCCGCTCTGTCAAGCGGCTTCTCCTTGAGGTACCTGGCGGATTCGAACCGCCGTCCCCGGTTTTGCAGACCGATCCCTAACCGCTCGGGCAAGGTACCAAATTTTCAAATCGGGTGCAAAGGTAGTATTTTTTTTCCACATGACCAAATATTTTTGGAGTTTTTCATAAAAAAAACGAAAAAATTTGCATATTTGCATTTTTTGTAGTACCTTTGCAGCCGATTTTGAGCCGCGATGGTGGAATCGGTAGACACGAAGGACTTAAAATCCTTTGGCCAGTGATGGCTGTGCGGGTTCAAGTCCCGCTCGCGGTACAAATGGAAGAAGTGCTTAACATGGAAATGTTGGGCACTTTTTTTATTTCTCCTTGCGGCATTGGGCGACCCTCGTTACTCGTATTCCTGCAAACCAATGGTTTGTCGGAGTTACTAGGATAAAAGTAGCTTAATCACTAACTAATCACTAAGTAATCACTAACTAATCACTAAGTAATCACTAACTAAATTAGGTATTATGCAAAGTATTCAACAGAATCTCCAGCAGAAGAAGTATCCTCTCACACTACTTTTCGTAGCCGTGTTCTTGTGTATTTCACCCGTTTTTCGTTCTAAAAACTACGATGAAATCGCAAATATTGACGTTAATGGTGTCAATATTGTGTATCAAGTAAAGGGCCATTCAAAAGATAAACCTGTGGTATTGTTGCATGGCAATTCAGGCAGTCACGAACAATTGTCGGTAATGGTAGAGCAATTGGATTCGGCAGGCTATTTAGTATATGCATTGGATTCTCGCGGACAAGGAGCAAATGCCCCTGTTGCAGAATACCATTACGCTGATATGGCAGAAGATGTATTCGAATTCATCGAGAAAATTGGCTTGGACAAACCAGCAATATTTGGCTGGAGTGATGGTGGCAACATTGCCTTACAAATGGAGGTTCTTCATCCTGGTACAGCGGGTGCTATAATTACTGCAGGCGCAAATATTTTCCCCTCAGGAGTGCGAGCAGATGTATGGGAACATTTTCAAAAAGAATTAGCCCAAAAAGACTCTATTCCACCGCTAACAAAGATGATGTATGTAGAGCCATTAATGACCTGGGAGGATATGCACAAAATCGCCTGCCCTGCGCTGATTATAGCGGGAGAATTTGATATGATAGAAGAATCTCATACCTTACAAATAGCCAATGAGATAGCTCAGGGAGAAGCATTGATTTTACCAGGGGAAGATCATGGGTCGTTTGTGTATAAGAGTCGCAAGATTGGAAATATTGTACTTGACTACTTGAACAAACTTCAATATTAACATTCTAGAATTAAGAGGGTGTTTCCCACAAAGCGACAAGTCAAATATTTTTTGAAAAAAATCGTGCACGCGCTTGCGTATGTACGTTTTTTTTTGTACCTTTGCAGCGTAAATTGGCGTGTTTTAGCACGGTAGTGATTTAAGCAATAACAAACAAAAATATAAATAACTGACAAACAACATATTAATTAAGATGAAACATTTTAACGAGTACAAACAATTGAACTTGGCAGAGTTGAGCAAAGAAATCCTAGAGCAATGGGAGAAGGAAGATTTGTTCCACAAAAGTATCGAAACCCGCGAAGGCTGTCCTTCTTTTTTGTTTTTTGAGGGTCCTCCTTCGGCGAATGGTATGCCAGGTATTCACCACGTAATGGCTCGTACAATCAAAGATACGTTCTGCCGTTTTAAGACCATGCAAGGTTTTCAAGTGAAACGTAAAGCCGGTTGGGACACTCATGGTCTTCCTGTAGAGTTGGGTGTAGAGAAATTGTTAGGCATCACAAAAGAAGACATTGGCAAGAAAATCAGCGTGGATGAGTACAATGCAGCTTGCCGTCGTGAGGTAATGAAATACACTCAGGAGTGGACCAATTTGACTAAACAAATGGGTTATTGGGTGGATTTGGAGAATCCATATATCACTTATGACAACAAGTTTATAGAAACCCTCTGGTGGTTGCTCAAGGAGTTATACAAGAAAGGATATTTGTATAAGGGTTACACTATTCAACCATATTCTCCCGCCGCCGGTACAGGACTCTCCTCACACGAATTGAACCAGCCGGGCTGTTATCGCGATGTGAAAGATACGACATGTACGGCACAGTTTAGGTTATTAGGCGATAAGGCGATGGGGTTATTAGGCGAGGAAGCTCCGCTCTATGCTCTCGCATGGACGACTACCCCTTGGACATTGCCAAGCAACACGGCATTGTGCGTGGGACCAAAAATTGACTACGTCATTGTGAAAGGCGAGAACCCATACACCAAGATGGAGGCATACTATTTGCTCGCTGAAGCACGCTTGGCTGCTTATGCCAAAGAACTCGGCGAAACACCAGAGGTGCTATGGAAAGGTAAAGGAACAGATTTGGAGGGCATAGAGTATGAGCAACTTATTCCATGGGCAAACCCTGGAGAGGGAGCATTCAAAATCATCCTTGGCGACTATGTAACCACCGAAGATGGCACGGGTATTGTGCATATTGCTCCTACTTTTGGAGCAGATGACGCTTTTGTAGCAAAGAAAGCAGGTGTGCCAGGTATGGTATTCATCACAAAGAAAGGTGAACAACGTCCAATGGTGGACATGACAGGTAAGTTCTTCAACCTTGAAGACCTCGATGAGGAGTTTGTGAAGAACCAAGTAAATGTGTCAGCATACGAGCCATGGGCAGGTCGCTTTGTGAAGAATGCTTACGATGCAAATCTAACTGAAAAAGACGAGACCTTGGATATAAGCATTTGCATATGGCTCAAGGGAGAAAATAAGGCTTTCCGTATTGAGAAGCATGTGCATAATTATCCACACTGCTGGCGTACTGATAAACCTGTGCTTTATTATCCTCTTGACTCGTGGTTTATTCGTTCGACCAAAGCGCGCGAGGAGATGATGGCTTTGAATAACACCATCAACTGGCAACCAGAGAGTACAGGTACAGGTCGCTTTGGCAAGTGGCTGGAGAACTTGAATGACTGGAACTTATCTCGTTCGCGCTACTGGGGTACACCATTGCCAATCTGGCGCACCGAAGATGGACAAGAAGAATTGTGTATCGGTTCTATCGCCGAACTCATGCAAGAGATTGACAAGTCTATCGCTGCAGGCTTCATGACCGAGAACCCATGGCCAAAGCATGTGGTAGGTGACTACTCGAAGGAGAACTATGACCCTAGCGTGATTGATTTGCACCGTCCATACGTGGATAATATCATCCTTTGCTCTCCTTCGGGCAAACCAATGAAACGCGAACTTGACCTCATTGACGTGTGGTTTGACTCGGGCGCAATGCCTTACGCACAAAACCACTATCCATTCGAAAATCAAGACGCGCCACGCACAGCAGACTTTATTTCTGAGGGTGTGGACCAAACACGTGGTTGGTTCTTTACTTTGCATGCTATTCACACTATGATTGAAGGTAGCGTAGCATACAAGAACGTGATTAGCAACGGACTCGTACTCGACAAGAACGGCAACAAGATGTCCAAGCGTTTGGGCAACGCGGTTGATCCATTCGGTGCGCTTGACAAATACGGAGCAGACGCAGTGCGCTGGTATATGCTCACCAACTCCAGCCCATGGGAGAACCTGAAGTTCGACCCAGAAGGTGTGGATGAGATTCGCAGAAAGTTCTTCGGCACATTGTATAATACATACGGTTTCTTTGCATTGTATGCCAATGTAGATCATTGGGGAAACAATGAGTTGAAATGCAATGAGGCGAGCCTCACAGAGATAGACAAATGGGTATTGAGTAAATTGAACTCATTAGTAAAAGAAGTAACTGCAGCTTATGAGGCATACGAGCCAACGAAGGCCGGTCGTGCAATCTCAGATTTTGTGCAAGATGATTTAAGTAACTGGTACGTGCGTTTGAACCGCAAGCGTTTCTGGGGAGGCGAGATGGATGCAGACAAGCAGGCTGCATATCACACTCTTTACACCTGTTTGAAGACTGTAGCGCAGTTGATGGCTCCTAATGCACCATTCTATGCAGATCGTTTGTTCCGCGATTTGACCGGTGAAACCGTACATTTGAGCACATGGCCTGTGGCAGATGAGGCACTGATTAACCTTGACCTCGAGCGCAGTATGTCGCTTGCACAACAAGCCACATCGATGATCCTCTCGCTGCGCAAACGTGCTGAGAAGAATGTGCGCCAACCATTGCAGAAAGCCGTTATCCCTGCACCTGACCAAGAGACCCTAGAGGCACTTCTTCGCGTACAAGACCTTATCAAGAGCGAGGTAAACGTGAAGGAGATAATTATCGTGCGTGCCGAGGATTCCGAAATCAAACTTGTAAAGAAAATCAAACCAAACTTCAAGGTATTGGGCAAGAAAGTGGGCGGTATGATGAAGCAACTGGCTGCTGCTATCGCACAAATGAGCCAAGATGATATTGCAGCGTTTGAGGCCACGGGTACGTTCACCCTTTGCGACTATGCGTTGGTGGCGGAAGATGTGGATATCATCACCGAAGATATGCCTGGTTGGTTGGTGGCAAACAATGGTACTATTACCATCGCCCTTGACATCGAACTTACCCCTACGTTGATTGAAGAAGGCATCGCACGCGAACTCATCAACCGCATTCAGAACCTACGCAAGTCCTCTGGTTTGGAGATCACTGACCGCATCGCTGTGCAACTGGAGAACCGCGAGGAGATTGCCGCTGCGGTGAAGAACTGCAACGAATATATTGCTTCGCAAGTCCTCGCCACATCACTCACTTTGGTGGACAACCTCACCAACGACACCGCCCTCGAAATGGACGGATATACCGTACAATGTATCATTAGCAAAGCATAACAATATGAAGACAAGAACTATCCTATTCAGCACACTCGCATGTATCATGATAGCCATGACCTCATGCTGGAATACTCCAGAACCAGAAGTAAAATTTGACGAAGCCAGCCTACTCGGTTTGTGGCAAGAGATAGGCACCGAAGCATACGTGCGCTTCACCAGCGAGAAAGATGATACGGGCGAATATAAATACGGTCGCGAATGGAACGAGAGCGAAGACACATTTGAGTCAGACCTTAAGCCATACGGCAACGGGTGGTTCAAATACAAACTCGTGAAAAGCGACCTCACCGAAATTCACCTCATGGACAACGGTGGTGCAGAAGTACCCAAAATATATGTTGTTACCAAACTGACCGACACAGTGTTGCAGTACAAAGACGACTTTGGTACTACACATTCGTTCGACAAAGTAGTAGAGAAGAACTAAACCTAAAACCACACAGATATGAAGAAAGCACTCAAAATATTCGGTATCACATTGGGTAGTATCATCCTATTGTTGGCAATAGTGATAGGGTCAGCATTGTGGGCTGTATTCACCCCCGAGCGTTTAACCCCAATCGTGCGCAATGTGGCAAGCGAGTATGTGAAGTGTGAACATCATATCGGCAAGGTGGAACTGACTTTCTTCTCCACTTTTCCACACTTTGGGTTGGCAATTGATAGCATAATCGTAGTAAATCCAATGGAAGGTGCCCCCAGTGACACCGTGGCGCATATCCCGCATGCTGTTGTGAGTGTGGATATGCTAGCTTTCCTACACGAAAAAACGCTATCTATTCCTACCCTGTCTATACCCGACATACAGGCAAATGTCTACATTGCTGCCGATGGACAGGCAAACTACGACATACTGGCACTGCCAGAGGATACAACAGCCGAAGATACCACCGCCTTCGTATTACCTTTTGATAAGATTGTGGTGGGAGAATTGGTTGTATCTGCAAAGTCGCTGCAATATGTCAACTTACCCGACTCTATTCACGCGGAATTGTGCGATGTGGGTATTGATGCTGAAGTCAACAATTGGAAAGATATACTCCTCACTTTAGGCATTGGCAGCATAGATGCTACACTAGGTACAAATACCTACGCACAAGGACTGCGCCTACAGACTACGCTGCCTATCGGGGTGGACCTAAGCAAGATGCGTGTTAGCATGCGCGATGCACATATAGCAGCAAACAACCTGAGTATGGCTCTAAATGGTTGGGTAGAGATAGGTGACACGCTACAAACGAATATGCGCCTAACTCTCAGCGATTGGCCAGTGGACTCCGTCATATCGCTGTTGCCACTCACGCTACCCAAAGATATTGCACAACTCATTCATGGTGGCTCAGCATCGATGGATGCTACGGCTGCTATCAACATGGCAGACAGCAACGCCTCCAGCATAACCATACACCACCTATCTGCCCGTGCCAAACAAACTACCATACAAGCCCAAGGCGAAGTCAAAGACCCATTGGGCAACCTATGGCTGAATTTGTCTGCCGATATGGATGTGCGGGTGGCAGATGTGAAACAGTTTTTGCCCAAGGACATGCAAGTGGTTGGTCGGGTGAAAGGTACAGCAAGCGTGCAGATGTATCTAAATGACCTGATGGAGATGGAATTGCACAAAGGTAAGGTGGCAGGCGACCTGCAACTAATGGGCATAGTGTACAAGGCTGAGGGAATAGCAGCCACACTGCCTAATAACCGATTGACATTCCGAATACCAAACAACCGTCCTTCACGCAAAGAAGTGGACTGGCTACAAGCCACCCTCTACACCGATGGTGCAGATGTCAGCATGGCACAACCGCTACAGGCAGAATTAGGCAAAACACACATAGCCGTAGAAGCCAACAACATTCTGGGCGACAGCCCCTATTGGCACGCTACCCTATCCATGCAATCAACAGAGCAACTGCACGCGGCCATGGATAGCATGGAAGTGATGATTGACCAACCTGATATACAAGCATACGTGGCATACCATACTAAAGACACCACCGTGATGCCAATTGTGGACGCACGTATCGCATTTAATCGTTTGTCGGGACATTATACCGACATACAAGCTGACATTCAGACCTCTACACTCACCGCACAGCTGCAAGCACCACGCCTCAAAGCCACCCTACAGTCCAACCAAGTGATAGCACAGATGCCCAACGTAGCGAGCCTCAATACCCAACATATCAGCATAGAAGCCGCAGCACGCTACAACCCAAAAGGAGGCGACAACCTACTGCTGAAATGGAACCCACGACTGTCTGTAAACATGCAGCACGCCCAAGTGGACTTGGTAGATTGGGAACAAAACATAGAAATACCTGAGATAGACTTTGCCTATACCAATAGGGAGTGCAAAATCGAAGAATCGAAACTCATCATCGGCAACTCAGATTTCGCACTCACAGGCGAGTTGCGCAACATCGGTCGCTGGATGCGCAATAAAGGCGTATTGGAAGGTGAGTTGAATTTTGTGAGCGAACAGACGGATGCGGATCAACTATTGGCACTACTGTCTGCCGAAGAAGGAACTGAGGAAGAAGCAGAAACGGAAAATAAACAGGCAGAAACAAGTAATGAAAAAACAGAAAGTGAGCCATTTTTGGTTCCAAAGAATGTGGATCTGACACTGAATACAGAAATAAAGAAAGCTACCGCCTTCGGTCAGACAGCCACCAACTTAGGCGGGAAAATATATATGAAAGATGGTACACTCGTGCTGGAGGAGATGGGCTTTATCTGCAACGCAGCCAGACTCCAACTCACAGCCATGTACCGCACACCACGGCGCAACCACATCTACGTGGGATTCGACTACCACATGCTGGATGTGAATATCCAAGAACTAGTGAACATGATTCCACAGATAGACTCCATGATGCCTATGCTGCGTTCCTTCAAGGGTGAAGCCGAGTTCCACCTCGCGGCAGAGACCTACACTAACGCTAAATACGAAATCAAGCCATCCACCATTCGCGGCGCTGCCAGCATATTCGGCAAAGACCTAGTAGTGTTGGACAGTGAGACATTCAGCACCATCTCCAAACTGCTGATGTTCAGCAAGAAAACAGAAAACAAGGTGGATAGCATATCAGCAGAAATGACTATCTACAAAAAAGAGATAGACGTATATCCATTCTGTGTATCCATAGATAATTACATGGTGGCATTGGGCGGACGACACAATCTGGACATGACATTCAACTACGATGTGAATGTATTGTCGCCTATTTATTTAGGTGTAAACGTATCAGGTAATTTAGATAACTTAGACATCAAGCTTGCCCCATGTAAGTTTGCAAAAGACTTTAAACCTTTTTTTCATAGAAAAGTAGATACTCATTCCGCAGAGTTGCGCAGCATGATACGCGAGTCAATGCGAAAAAACGTGAAGTTACAATAAATATAAAACAATATGAAGAAAATGTTATTTTTGAGCATGATGCTCTTGACGCTTATGGCATGTAAAAATGAGAATCCTTTACTTGTAGAGCAGAACACTCCTTTTGGAGTCCCTGCCTTCGACAAAGTAAAAATTGAACACTATCTACCTGCTTTTGAAAAAGCAATTGCAGCAAATCAGGCAGAGATTGATGCTATCGTAAACAATCCAGATGCTCCTACTTTTGCTAATACTATTGAAGCATTGGATCGTAGTGGAGAACTACTAGATAGAGTAGTTGGCGTATTCTTCAACGTAATTGAAGCAGATGGTAATGATGACATGAATGCCATTGCAGAACAAGTATCCCCAATGCTGTCGGCATTGAGCGATGGAATCATTTTGAATGATGCGCTCTTCCAACGCGTAAAAACCGTATATGAGCAACGCGAGACATTGGGTCTGAACGATGAACAAATGCGCTTGTTAGAAGAGACATTCAAATCCTTTGCTAACAATGGAGCTAACTTGCCAGAAGACAAGAAAGCACGACTGAAAGAGATTAATCAAGAACTAGGCTTACTCTCGCTTCAGTTTGGAAATAACGTAGTAGCAGAGACCAATGCCTATCAACTATTCATCACAGATGAAACCGAGTTGAAGGGGTTACCAGAAAGTGCAAAAGCAGCAGCAAAAGAGGAGGCAACTGCTGCTGGACGTCCTGAAGCATGGTTATTTACTCCTAAACGCACTAGTTTCACCCCAGTACTCCAATACTGCGAGAATCGTGAATTACGCAAAGAATTATTGATGGCATATACAACACGCGGTAATCACGATAATGAGTATGATAACAAAGATGTGATAGTAAAGACCATGCAATTGCGTGTAGAAAAGGCTCAATTGTTTGGTTATGACAACCCCGCAGACTATATTTTGGCAGACTGCATGGCAAAAAATGCCAAAACAGTAGATGCGTTCTTGGAGTCGGTATGGGAGCCTAGTTTGAAGGCTGCCAAACGAGAAGCAGAAGAATTGCAAAAACTGATGAATAAAGATCTTCCAGGTGAAAAATTACAACCATGGGATTGGTGGTATTATGCAGAGAAATTGCGTGTAGAAAAATATGCCCTTAACGAAGAAGAATTAAAACCATATTTCGAATTAAGCAATGTACGCAAGGGTGCATTCCTACTAGCCAACAAATTATTCGGATTGAACTTCGAGCCATTAGAGGGTATGCCTGTATACAACCCTGAGGTAGAAGTGTTTAAAGTGACTTATGCTGATGGTAGTTTAGTCGGTATTCTCTATACCGATTATTTCCCACGCGCAGGCAAGCGTCCAGGTGCATGGATGAATAATATATGCAACCAATATGTTGATGCAAATGGTGTAGATCATCGTCCTGTGATTATCAACGTGGGTAACTTCAATAAACCTACACAAGGAAATCCATCGTTGCTATCAATGGATGACGTAAGCACATTATTCCACGAATTTGGTCACGCATTACACGGATTGATGTCAAAAGCCACTTATAAATCACTTGCAGGAACCAACACCCCACGCGATTTTGTGGAGTTGCCAAGCCAATTTATGGAAAATTATTGCTATCATCCTGACATCATGAAAACATACGCGTTCCACTACCAAACGGGGGAAGTAATGCCTGATGAATTGATTGCAAAAATCAATAATGCCGGGAAGTTCAACCAAGGATTTGTACAAACAGAGCTTTTGAGTGCTGCTATTCTTGATATGGATTATCATAAATTGAATACTACAGATGCTTTTGACGTAAATGCATTTGAAGAAGCATCCATGAAAAAAATGCATATGATACCAGAGATTATCACTCGCTATCGTTCTACTTTCTACAATCATATCTTCACTACGGGTTATGCAGCAGGTTACTATAGCTATACATGGGCTGCCGTATTGGATGCTGATGCTTTTGCAGCATTTGCAGAGACTGGTGATATCTTGAATCCTGAGCAGGCAAAGAAGTTTGCACGTCTACTGGAACAAGGTGGTACACGTGATGCAGCATTGCTCTATCAAGAGTTCCGTGGCAAGGATGCAGATCCAAAACACCTATTAAAGCGCAGCGGATTTATAGATTAACCGTATTTAACAAGGATGGTTCACTTCCTTAGAAATATTGCTCAAAATAGTCTTCCAAGAACAATTTTAGTCATTGTTCTTGGAGTGGCTATGTGGGTAACATCGCTAATGATACAAGAGAATCGTTTACCTATTTGCATTACATTAGCCTTGACTATTGTCAATAGTTATCTTGTAACACAATATTTTTACAAAGGGAAAATTACGGCGTTACCATCCATGTTTGTGGCTTCTACCTATTGGTTTTCCATGTCAGTGCTACCATTGTTGCATAGTTGTTGGCAAGCACAAATGATTGTGCTAGGCATATTTGCTTCACTGCTGATATTATCGAAGATGAATTATCAACATGAGGCCACAGAAGAATCGTTTCTAGCCACATTGATATTCTGTATTGTAGCTCCTCAGCAAGTGGTTCTGATGACTGGAGTGATGTTGATATGGTGGGAAATAACAGCCAAAGGGCACATGAGTTTACGTGTATGGTTGGCGTCAATGATTGCAATTGCCATTCGCGTAGTACTGATGCTTGTATTACACTATATGGGCTGGATGGAAATCCTATGGATGGAAAATATTCCTCGTATGACTATGATAGAATGGATAGCTTTTGGAGGAGTACTATTATCTAGTTTATCCGTAAGCTTTTTATCTATAAAAAGACCATCCATAGCAACAGGAGTTACGTATATAGTTTTCATCCTATTGCTTATTACTATTGGGACAGGAATGACATTTTTACAACATTAAATATAGATTTCATGAAAATCAATCGACTCATTACTATTTTTCTTTTTTTCTTTGTAGCAAGTGCCATATATTCCGAGAATCTAAAGCATGAACTCCGTGCTACATGGTTTACTACGCACTATGCTATTGATTGGCCTCAAACCAAAGCCACAAGTGATGCAAATAGAGAGAAACAAAAGCAAGAAATGACCGCCATCTTCGATGAGATGGTAGCGGGAAATATGAACGCTGTGTATATGCAAGTGCGCTCATTATGCGATGCCACCTACCAATCATCGTATGAGGAATGGGCATCTATATTAACAGGCACTCGTGGTAAAGACCCTGGATACGACCCTTTGGCTTTTGCGGTGGAAGAGGCACACAAACGTGGATTAGAGTTGCACCTATGGGTTAACCCTTTCCGCGTGACAAGTAGCGGCACCATCTCTACCTCAGACAAGGTATGGAAAAACGCAGGGGAATGGATTATCAAGTATGATAATGGATCGTTTGATGGACAAATCATTGATCCAGGCTGCCCGCAGGCGCGCGCGTATGTAATAAAGGTGTTGATGGAGATTATCAATAACTATGATGTGGATGGCATTGTGATGGATGACTATTTTTATCCATATGGCGGCACCACCACTGAAGATGCAGCATCTAAGGCATTGTACAAACCTGCTAACGTAGTGGATATCAATCAAGATGGCGATACAGATGACGATTGGCGCAGAAGTAATGTGGACGTGTGTCTCAAACAATTATACGATACCATTCAAGCGGTCAAACCTTGGGTGCGATTAGGAATGGGAACATTTGGTATTTGGAGTACGCAAAAGAAAGCTGCAGATGCATATGGTCTGACTTTGCCAAGTGGAATATCGGGCTTAGATGACTATGATGTACAGGCATGCAACCCCGTAGAATGGGTAAAGCATGGCTATGTGGACTATATCAATCCACAATTATACTGGTCCACTAATGTAGCAGCGCAAGACTACAAAGTGCTCTGCAAATGGTGGGCAAAAGATGTGTGCGAGCACTTTTCTAACCAATTGCCTGATGGCAAGAAAGTGCATTTCTTCATTTCGCAAGCAGCTTACCATGCCTACGATGGCTATACAGGATACGATGCAGGCGTCGGAGAAATACAAAAACAGATAGATGTCAATCGCGCTAACCTGTCATCAGGGTACACGGGCTCTGTTTTCTATAACACAACATCCTATCGAAAGATGGCAACCCAATTGGCACAATCGCACTTTACACGTAAAGCCCTGCCACCTGCAATGGATTGGAAAGTCAAAGAGCAATTAGCCGCACCAAGCAATTTAACTATCAATGACAATATACTCAGTTGGACTCATCCTTCAGCCGATCGATTCACTGTGTATGTATATCCTAAAGGGTTTGATCTTTCTACTGGAGTTAGAGCAGAAAATCTCAAACAAGTAGTGTATGGTCATTCTATCCTACTAGCAGACAAGGATATAGCGAATACAATAGCAGTATTTGCCTACGACCGCTATGGCGTAGAGCATGGAGTGGCAGTTTTGAATGAAGGTAAGTTCCCAGACCCTGACCCTACAGCCACAGAAATCACATGGGTGCTAAATGGCGGAGAAATCAAGACTATCGTTACGCCTACCAATGAAGATTTGTGGGAAGAATGGAAACCCGATTATGTGACCTTCTATAAGAACATGTATGGTAGCAAATTTGTTCCTTCGGAAGACCGCACCCTAGATGACGTATTAGGTTTTACATGGATTAATTCATTGGGACAAGGAATAGCAAAAGATTTCATGACACAATCCTCCGACTGGAAATGGTTGTCCGATTACATGCTTCATGAAGCTGCTGCGCAAAATGAAGCTATTGAAAGCGATAATGATTGGCGATACAATCTCTATTCATTCTTCAACTGCACAGATGCGGCCTATCGAGTAGATGGATACCGCGCAGGAAGTACAGTAGATTTCACTTCCGCAGGTAAACCAGAAGTTTGGGGAGCATATTATCCCAATACAGAAGAAACAGATATGATATTGCCTACACAAGTGAGCGAAACTTATATACTACCTACTCCTGTCCACCCAGAAGGTTATGCATTCTTGGGATGGTACACCACCTCTACCGCTATTGGCGAACCTATTATAGCCATTCCAGCAGGTTGGGTAGGAACACTATACGCTCTATGGGAGGGAATGGATACTGCTGTAGAACAGATTGTTCCTCATCATACTACACGTATTTATGACCTTATGGGGCGTATGGTAGGAACAGAATTGAACGCCATCGGACATGGCATATATATTATAGAACAAAATGGATACCGAATGAAAATTATTCGATAAAAACAATTAATCAATCTTTATTATTAACTCTAAAATCAAAACGCATGAAGAAAACAATGCTTTTTGTGGCAGCTTGCTTGATGAGTATTGCTGCCAGTGCACAGGTACTCGAAGTAGTATCTATGCACAAGCTACCTATTCCTGCTAAAGCAGAGATGAAGGTAGCAGGTGTGAGTCCTGATGGCGATTATATTCTGCTCACATCAGGTTCTAACAAAGGATTGCAACGCTATAATATAGCGAGCAATACCATGACTACGCTTTCGGAGGCCGAAGGTGCAGGTTTTAATGTACAAATAAGCAAGGATGGTCAAGAGGTAGTTTACCGCGAGACCGTAGTAGGCAAGGACAACTTGCGCAAGTACAACCTTGTTCGTGCTAACCTCAACCAATCAAAAGCGGCTACTTTTGCTCGTGGTCAACGCGACATGAAGCGTATGACTACATCCGACAACTTGACCACCGTAAGCATCAAGGACCGTTTGATGGTCTTGACACGCAACGGTTTAACTACCACATTAGCTCCAAACGGTAGCCACCTTAGCTACATTTGGGCTTCTGTTTCTCCAGACGGTACCAAATTGTGCTACTACGTATGTGGTAATGGCTGCTGGGTATCTAACATTGATGGCAGCAACCCACAATTCATCGCTCATGCATGCCGCGCAGCTAAATGGTATAACAACAATACAATCGTAGCAATGGCTGACGAGGATGATGGTCACTTTACTACTGCTAGCCGCATTGTAGCTTATACCTTGGATGGCAAAATGCAAGTTCTGACCGATGATTCTATGATTGCTGTAGAGCCATATGCAACTGATGGTGCTGTGGTATTCTCTACCTTGGATGGCGAAGTATATATGTTGAACGTTAAATAATGCAGACTGTTATGAAAAAGATATTTATGATTCTCGCAGCAGCGCTGCTAACCGTTTCGATGTCAGCTGCTGACTTGACTGGCAAACGTATCTATGTGAACCCAGGTCACGGTAGCTATGGTCCAAACGACCGTCCTATGGCTACTATCCCTTATCCTAACTTGCCTACTACAGGTATGCCAGATACACTCGGTTTTTATGAGAGTAACACCAACCTTTGGAAGTGTATGTATTTGGGCGAGAAACTCGAAGCTATGGGTGCAACCGTATTGTACTCTCGTACTCAATGTGGTCCTTGGCCATACGAAATGAAGAATGGTGACTATCCAGACTATACCTACAATAAGGGCGGATCTATTGCAGATCCTACTATCGGTTGGCAATATTCTGATGGTTATTATGCTCACCCAGATTACGAGAAATACAACCGTAGTTTGAGCGAGATTTGCCGTGAGGTGGAGGAGAATAATATCGACTACTTTATCTCTGTTCACTCTAATGCGAACTCTGAGGGTAGCACAGCCAACTTCCCACTTATGCTCTATCGTGGTCCAGATAATCGCGCTACAGCTAATTCTGTAGATGGCGCTGAATATGTAGAGGGTAGCTATGAGAAAGCTAAATTGGCTAACGAGGAGAAACTAAAAATCATGAAGGCTGGTATCGATGTACCTTCATCTACAGCACTCAATATCCGTGGTGACTGGGACTTCTATGGCTCTAAGAGTAACCTTACTATCAATGGTAAGACTTACAAGGGTTACCTCGGCGTAATGAAACATGGTGCATCTGGTTTCTTGTCAGAGGGTTATTTCCACACCTACCAACCAGCACGTCACCGTGCACTCAACCAAGACTATTGCCATATGGAAGGTCTTGACTACTACCGCGGTATCATCAACTACTATGGTGCAGATAAAGAAACTGTAGGTTATATCGTAGGTACTGTGAAAGATCAACACAACAAGATGAACCATAGTTTGTTTACCTATGCTCCTAAGACCAACGACCAATGGGTACCATGTAATGGTGCTGAGGTTATCCTCAAAAAGGCTGGTGTAGAGGTAGCTCGCTACAATGTGGACACTATGTATAATGGTATCTTTGTGTTCAAAGATCTTGAGCCAGGTAATGATTATACCTTGGATGCAACTTGCTCAGGTTATCTCCCATTGGATCAAGAGCAAAAAGTGGCGCTCACAGTAAAGGCTAATGAGACAACTTATTCAATGCTTTATCTAACAGATACAGCTTATGTACCTCCAGTAATCGTTTATACCAACTATCCTAATCCAGAGCAACCTGCTTACCTCGGCGTACCAAGCGTATTCGAGATGGAGCAAGCTTATGTGGACAAAGATATGGATGTATTGTTCGCAGACAAGACTATCCGCCGTGTACTCTACCGTGATGGTTTGATGTATGTATTGGCTATTGATGCGGACAAGAACCCAACGCTGGCTGTAGTGAATGAGTACGGCGTAGTAGAGGCAGAGTTGCCAACTGACTTCTGTACTGTAGTAGGTGCTGAAGGTTTGAAACTCTCTGATATCGCATTTACCGCAGAGGGCGTGCTCGTTGGTTGTAACAAAGAGGCTGTAACCTTCACCCCATCTAACAAGTGGAATCTCTACAAATGGGAGAAGACCGCTGAGGGTTGGACTGGCGCATTGTGGCAAGCACACGCTAACAATGAGACCGCTGGTAACTACAACAACGCCTATGTAGGTAATACTTTTGCATATTCTGGTACATTAGCTGAGGGTACAATTGCCGCTACCACTGTTACAACAGGTTCGAGCAAGGCTGTACGTTATGCTATCTATAGCATCTATGACGGTGTGGTAGCAGGTGCACTCCGTAACCAACCTGTAGGTGTAACCGAGCTTACTCACGGTACCGATATGAAGTTGGTGGTTTCTCCACGCGATAGCATGAGCTTCATCCTTACCTCTTCATTGACTGCAGGTAATGAGTGGCAAATCGTTAATACTACCAAGTCTGAACCTAAGGTAATGGGTACTCTTCCATTCATCACTAATACTCCTAACTACTTCAAGTATGCTGGCAAAGCTATGATGGCAGCTCCTGCTGTAGATGCTGAGGGTAAGAATATTGGTGTGGCTGTTTATGATATCACTGCTGGTGTGGACAAAGCACAACTCATCAAGACCACCAATACTACTCTTGAGGCAAGTGAGGCAGTTTATACCGCTGCTTTTGCACAAGTGAAAGAGGCAGACTTGACTCTCTACCTCGTGGCTGATAACGCTGTTAGCAAGTTTACTACTACTGGCGTTGCTCAACCTGTGGTGGCTGCTATCGTTGCATACGATCTTAACGTAGTTAACAATGGTGGCGTATATACCTTCTCTTATACCGCTAACTCTGATGCTAAGGAAGCTGCTCTTGTATTCTACAAGGATGGCGTAGAGGCTGGTCGCGTAGTAGTGGACGTGAAGAAGGGTGCTAACACCTTCGAGTTGGCAGCAGACATGTTGCCAGGTGCTGAGGGTGATGTATTTACCTGGGCACTCGACCTCACTGGTGAGGCTATTGCTAACTTCGGTATCATTGCTTCTGATCTCTCTTTGGACGAGTCCAGCACATCACGTTTGTTCAATGCGGTGAATACCAACCCTGAGACAGAGACCTTCGGTAAGATCTATGTAATGCACCGTGCAGGTTCTTCTTCTTCAGCTGCTGGTCAAAATAGTGGTATTTGGGTATATGACCACAACCTCGCTAAGCAAAATACAACGGTTTACAAAGGTGGTTTGACACGTTTCGGTAACCCAACTCGTATGTCAATGGACCGCGAGGGTTATCTCTATATTGCTGACTGGGCGGATGGCTACTCTGGTATCTATTTGGCTAATACAGCTGATATGACCCAACCATTTACCCAATTCTTCGCAGGTACACGCCAAAGTTCTGGTGCTATTAGCAACAACGGTGTTTACACCGGTTCTTCTACTCCTGGTTGCTACGTTTACCACAATGGCAATGAGGTGAAACTTTTCGTTTACAACGAGGACGCTGCTGGTACATTGCCTGCTAACGGTATGGTAGTTTATAACATCGGTCAAGAGGACGGTACTATCCTCCGCACATGGGAGACTGCTCCATCTGCTGTTTACCCACTTACTGGTCAAGGTAACACCGAGGGTAACCCATGGGGTACTAGCCACGGCTTCTTCGTAAGTCAAGTGCGTACAGAGGGACAAAACAGTGCAGGTTATACTTCACTCAAGTTCTATGACTATGAGGGTCAAGAGCAAATGTCTTCTGCATCTGATGAGTACAAAGAGATTATCACAGGTTCTGATGCGGGTGGTTATGTAGTATCTGCAGATGAGTCAACTCTCGTATTCAATGGCGGCTCACAAGAGTTCCTTGTATTTGATATTGCTTGGGAAGGCAACAAACCAGTTTTGACACTCAAATATACCATCAACCACGGTATCGCTTCTATCCGTCAAATGAACTGGGATTATGCTGGTAACATTGTATGCTCTGGTGACAATGGTGTACAAATCGTAACCATGCCTAAGGAGGTGAACAACACCCTCGTTCCTGCTAAGAAAGCGTTGACTGTTGCTAAAGTACAAGGTGTAGCTGTTACAGGTATGGAGTTCTCTGCTGAGGAGGCTTCTGTAGAGCTTGATGCAACACTTGATCTCTCTGCACTTGTTGTCTTCACTCCAGCTGATGCTACCAACAAGATGGTAACATGGAAGTCAGAGGACGAGACAGTGGCTACTATCACCGCTGCTGGTGTAGTTACTGGTCTCAAACTGGGTACCACCAAGATCTCTGCTACTTCTATGGAGGGCAACTACTCTGATACACTCGTATTGACTGTGGCTCCTATCTCTGTGAAGGGCGTTAAGATCCTTTCTGGAACAGACGGTGTGATGCATATCGGTACATCTTCTAATTACGCAATTGCATACGAGATTATCCCTGCTAACGCTGCTAACAAGAATACCATATGGGAGTCTTCAGATCCAGAGACAGTACAAATTCAAAATACTGCCCTTATCATTGGTCATAAGAATGGTACTGCTATTGTAACTGTAACCACAGAGGATGGTGGCTTCCAAGATATGTTGACCGTGATTGTAGGTGACGGCACTGCTGTAGAAAACATCTATGACGAGGCTGGATTGGACGTAAACGCTCCTATGTACGATGTATTGGGTCGTCAAGTGGATAAGACCTACCGCGGTATCGTTATCCAAAACGGCCAAACGTTCTTGCTGAAATAAGATAGGTCACGGGACGCTACGCTATAGGACGGCGTCCCGCCTATAGGACGCCCTGCGGGCTATAGGTTATAGGATAGTAAATGAAGGTGCTCGACTTTGGTCGGGCACCTCTTTTTTTGTTTTTGTTTCAGGATACACTTCAGAGCATTACAAGGTATTCCTATAATAATCTATCGTGTATCTAACGTATATCTAACGTATATCTAACGTGTATCTAACGTGTTTGACAAGGGAGAATCAAGACAGATACAAAATAAAAATAACAAAAAAGAAGAGTAATGTTTGCGTATATGAAAAAAAAGCAGTAACTTTGTGGCACTTTAAAGAAATTACCGAAAAAACTCATTTTATTAACCATTAAACACAAAACAATCATGAAAAAAGTCTATCTTTTTTTGGCGTTGGCTATCCCTATGATGGCAAGCGCACAATTGTTGGAGGTTGTTTCCACAGAGCTCGTGGCAAGTAAAGCCGACGCGAAAGTGGCAGCATTCAGCCCTAATGGCGATTACCTCTTGTTAACAAACACCAGCCATCAAGGTTTGCAACGCTTTGACTTGGCAAGTAAAACAATCACCCCAATCACAAGCGCAGACGGTGCAGGCTACAATGTGCAAATCGCACAAAATGGTCAAGAAGTGGTTTACCGCGAAGTAGTGACCGACGCTAATCAAGTTCGCCGCAGCAACATCGTTCGCCTGAATTTGGCAGGCAAACAACGTCAGATGGTGGCTAAGAACCAACGCAGTTTGGAGGCTATGGCAGTAGAGATGGAGCGTCCTTCTTTCTCTATCAAGGATCGCCAACTGATGATGACCGTTAACGGTGAGACTAAAGTTTTCTCTCCTAATGGTCAACAATACAGCTACCACTGGGCATCGCTTTCTCCTAATGGTCAAAAGGTATCTTACTACATTAGTGCAGTAGGTTGCTTCGTATGCGACATCGATGGTAGCAACATCCAATTTATTGGTCACAACTGCCTCGCTCCAGTATGGTACAATGACAATATCATCATCGGTTGCCATACCAAGGACAATGGTGAAGTAGTGCTTGAGTCTGTAATCGAGGCTTATAGCTTGGATGGCAAGATGCAAGTATTGACCAATGGTGAGCAAATCGCTGTGTTCCCACAAGCAGCTGATGGTAAGATTGCTTACTCTACCTCTGAAGGTGAAATTTATGTAATAAACGTTAAATGATGCATACGACTATGAAAAAGACATTACTTATTATGGCTGCATGCGTAGTTAGCATCGCCATGTTTGCAACAGATTTGACAGGCAAACGTATTTATATCAACCCAGGTCACGGTAGTTGGGGTCCAAATGACCGTCCAAATGCTACTATTCCTTATCCAAACTTGGCATCTACTGGTATGCCTGATACGTGCGGTTTCTATGAGAGCAATACCAACCTCTGGAAGTGTCTTGAGCTCCGCGACCGCCTTGAGGCAGCAGGTGCATTCGTGATGATGTCACACACACAAGCAGGTCCTTGGCCATACGAGAAAGTAGATGGCGAGTATCCAGATTACACCTATGAGCACTATAAGAGTTTGCCAGATTATGAGAAATACAACCGTCCATTGCTTGACATTGCTGATGAGGCAGAGGCAAACAACATGGACTACTTTATTTCTGTTCACTCTAACGCTGCTACCGATGGTAACACCGTCAACTATTTGGCATATTTCTATCGTGGCAATAACGCTGGTGAGCACGTTGTACCAGGTGCTATCGATCGTTGCAAACGCAGTTGGTATCACGCATTCGAGTGCCGCTCAATGGACGGCTTGGAGCCAAACAACTACGACACCCGTGACCCAGAGACATCTAAGCATATCTTGGCAGATATTGATTTCTACGGAAGCAGCTATGATGCTACCTTACCTTCATCAGGCAAGACCTATACAGGTTACCTCGGCGTACTCCACCACGGTGTTCCTGGTTTCCTCGTAGAGGGATATTTCCACACCTATCAACCAGCACGCCACCGTGCGCTCAACCCTGACTACTGCAAGCAAGAGGGTATCCGCTACTATCGCGGTATCGTGGACTTCTACGGCGCAGAGCCAGACACCAAGGGTTATATCTTGGGTACCGTGAAAGACGAGCACAAAGCTTTCGTTCACGAGCTCTATAAATATGCTCCTAACACCAATGACCAATATGCTCCATTGAATGGCGCAGTGGTTACATTGAGCACTGAGGCTGGCGAGGAGATCGCTACCTATACTGTGGACCAAAACTACAACGGTTTGTTCTATTTCCCTGACCTTGAGCCAGGTACATACAAGTTGATGGCTACCGCTGATGGCTACAAACCATTGCACCGCAAATACCAAACTGTAGTGGTGGAAGCCAATGCTACCAGCTACCCATTCCTCTTCTTGGAGGATACAGCTCATGTAGATCTGAGCAGCATGTATGTGGATTATCCAGATCCAGAGCAACCTGCTTATGCAACTGTACCAGAGCAATTTAACCTCAAAGAGGTTGGCATAACAGATAACCAAGCTAAGATTAAAGGTACTATCAAACGTACTATCCAACATGCAGACTCTGTATTCATGCTCACACACGAAGAGGATGGAACAGCGCATATCTATGTGCTCAACAATACTACTGGTGCACTCGATACTATCTCTACCAACGGTATCGTGCCAGTTGATACTACTAACCCAGGCGACTTCCTCGCACTGTCTGATATTGCTATCACTTGCGATAATAAATTGGTAGGTGTTAACTATACTCGTTGCAACTATAGCGACGATGTAGTGGAAGAGGGCTACAAGCGTGGTACTACTCGCTTCTACATCTGGGATGACTTCTTTGCTGATCCAGTAGAATGGTTCACATCTCAATTCTCCAGCAACTCCAACAAGTCTGACCAAGGCTACACTATGGCACTCCGTGGTATGTCTAACAACTGCAACATCATTGTCACTGGTGTTCACCGCTACGGTAATGGTGCTCGCTTCAGCCTCTACAACGTAGTCAACGATATGTTAGCAAGCGAATCCTTCTTCGGCTACCAACTCGGTTCTGGTTTGGGCGCAGAAGAACTGGCAGAGTTCGAGGAGGCAGAAGATGGTGTTGATTTCCAACTCACCCTCTCTCCACGCGGCGATAAAATCGACTATATTATGGATGCTGAGAAGATGGCTCCAGTAGAGTTCAAAGTTCCTGAATCAGCCAACCAAGATCCTATCGTACAAGGCGGTATCAATCCTGAACTCATCGGTCTCAAGTTCCAAGGCGCTTCTTACTTCATGTACGCAGGTCGCAGCATGATGGTTACTCCATTCCAAAACGAGGAAGGCTTTGTAGCTGGTCTCAAATTGTTTGACATCACCGACGGTATGGACAAAGCTGTAGAGGTGAAGTTGGATTATGGCTTCTTTGAGCCTTATGGTGCTCCTACCGCTCATGCAAGTGCAGGTGCATACGTAGATGGTGCCGTGCTGAATCTCTATCTCTATATTGATGGTCTGGTATGGGCATACTCTACTGAAGGCGTACAACAACCAATCGTTGAGCGCATGAACGCCCTTGATCTTCAAGTGGGTAAGACTGAGTTCGATTATGTATTCTCTTTCGTAGCTAACCAAGACGCTCCATATGCGGCTATCCTCTTCTACGATGAGAACAAAGAAGTAGTAGAGCAAATCGACATCGAGGCTGTTAAGGGACAAAACAAGGTGAACGTAGCCATTGACATGCTCCCATCTGAGGCTAAGACATGGGGCGTACAACTGACAGGTGCTCCAGTTCCTGCTATGGGTATGGTGGCTGACTATGTAGATTCTACCCTAGTTAAACCTTTCGCTATTGTTAATACCCATCCACTTACTGACCAATTCGGTCAAGTATATGTGATGGAGGCAGGTGGCGATAACAAGGGTGTGTCTATCTACGACATCAATATGAATAAGCTCAACGCTGCTCCATATGTATCTACCGATGCAGCATGGGATGCTCCTCGACGTTTGGCTGTGGCTTCTGACGGTACCTTGTTCATCGCAGAGTATAGCGACGGTCATAGTGGTATATACGTGATGGATCCTGCTCAACCAGAGAATATTACCCAATTCTTCGTAGGAACACGCGATGGTGCTGGTGTAATCAGCAATGAAGGTGTAAACGTAGGTGCTTCTACTGCAGGTATCTCTATCTACAAAGAGGGTGCTGAGTCTAAGCTCATTGTTTACAACGAGGACTTCGGTTCATCACTCGGTAACATCTTGATTTACAACATCGGTCAAGAAGATGGCTCTATCGTTAAGACTTGGGAAGGTGCGCCTTCTGAGGTTTATGGTAAGGGTAGCAACTTAGCAGGTCTTGTAAACAAGAATGGTCAACCAATCCTCACAGACTACGGATTCTTCGTTTCTACACTCCGTTATGCTGGTGGTAACAACAGTTATGCTACTTCTGCTCGTTACTACAACTTTGCTGAGGAGTGCGAGTTCTCAACTCACTACGATGAGTTCGTGGGTTATGTAAACGGTAGCAACGACGGTGCTTTGGCACTCAGCAACGACCAAAAGTACCTCGTATTGCCAGATGATAACAACCAATTCGTTGTATTTGAGTGCGCATGGGATTCTCTCGGCAAACTCAGCGTGAAGTACGTAGAGTCATTCGTTCACAACCTTGGCCCTGTTCACCAATTGAGCTTCGACTACGCTGGTAACTTAGTTGCTTCTGCTGCTAACCACATTACTCGCTACACCATGCCTACAGCTGATAACACCATCGTTATTCCAGCTAAGACCGCTTTGGCAGATGCTAAGGATGTTATTTCTGGCGTAGAGGATGTGAAGGAAACTACATTGAACATCAATGCCCCAATGTATGACGTACTTGGTCGCATCGTTGATAAGACCTATAAGGGTGTAGTTATCCAAAATGGTAGAGCATACTTGCTCCGATAAGTAGTTATCGATAATATAAAAGAAGCCGCCCTTTCAGGCGGCTTCTTTTTTTCAAAAAACTAGAGGACGTAAGGATTATCTAGAAGGACTAGAAGGTTATTGAGAATCCTGCATGCACATTGATACCAGCTTGTGCATAGTACCATACACAACGGCTTCCGTCCATAAATCGACTGGCTTCTGCTCCTCCATTGTTGGCGTATTTAGCATTGAAGATATTATTGATTTGACACAAGAGTCGGATATCAGGGCAACGGGTAGCAGGCAATGGTAGGCGGTATTGCAGGTTGAGATTCGTGGTAGAATAGGCACGCAAAGCAGCATTATCATCTTCAGTGTTGTCGAGATACTGCTTGCTCACCACATTGGTCTGAATAGTAGCAGTGAATCCAGAGATATCAAAAGTAAAGAGAGACATGGCTGTGAGAGTAGGCGAAAAAGCAATAGTGGTTGTACCTACTACGGAATCCTGTCCGACCCAATTCCAATTATCTTGATCATCATAAAGGTCTATGTATTGATGATAATTGAGAATCTTATTGCGAGATACCACCACATTCGCATCCCATCGCAACCAATCCGTGATTTGTACGCCACCTGTGATTTCGGCTCCCATTCGATAGGAGTCTTTCACATTCTTTGTTTTGTATGCACCCACATCGTTGTACTCACCAGTGAGTACTAACTGATTATCATAATCCATAAAATAAAGGTTCGCACCTAGTGTAAAACGCGTATGGGAATAAGTATAGCCCAGTTCGTAATCATACAGACGTTCTGCTTTAGGGAGTCCGGTGTATTCACCCGAAGTAGGGTCATAGAGTACATTCTCCTTGTAGTTATTGCGGCTAGGTTCGCGATTTGCAATAGCAAAAGAGCCGGACAAGAGATGTCCGTGATTACGGTAGGTGATACCAGCTTTTGGATTAAAGAAATGGAAATCTACAGTTAGTGGAAGGTCTTGCATATCCTCGTCGTTCATACCATTACGCGAATAGCGCACATAGCGATATTGCATATCAGCATACAAACTCAAATCCTCGTGCGCACGGCTAATCACACGCCAATTGAGTTTGCCATAGATGTTCGCATCTATCTTTTGGGCATCATTGCGATAGTACTCATAGTCAATAGGCAGAATAATCGTATCCTCGAGATAGTGCAGCGTACCAAAGTGGTCTCCCATATAGTAGTTGGCAGCACCACCCAACTGAATATCTATAGGTTCGGATATGTATTTGGCAGAAACTACCCCTCCAAAGAAATGATTGTCAAGTTGTTTGCGATACATACCATATGCTTTATGTGAATAAGGTAATCCCCAATAGGAGAGTTTCTTTCGTTTGTATTGTTCATAATATCCAGCTCCATGCGTATAGTGTGCTGTAGCGGATAGTGTCCATCGGGTGGATAAGCGGTGGATAAGCGATAGTTGGGCATGCTGTTGTGCATAGTTGTCCGTTTGATTAGGATAGTAGGCAATAGAGTCCGATCCATCCATAGCAGTGGTAGTATATTCGCCTGCTGGATTATAGCGGCGGTCTGCGCCATTGATGCCATAAGCAGTATTGTAGTCTACTCCATCCCAGCCCATACCGGTTTTTTCGCTACCGCCAAAGAAACGAGCTATCACTTGTGTTTTTGCTCCATACCAGCCTAAATCGCCATAATAGGAATATAGATCAGATTCGGTACGATAGAGAAATCCACCAGAATTTACCTTGCTGAATCGTGCATTTGCTTGCCAATGGTTAGGCAATACGATGTGAGCATTAACCATCTCACGGAAGGTATTATACATACCACCATTGAAGGACAGGGTTACTGATGAAGCGAGGAGACTATCTGACGGAGAAGCGAAAAGTGATGAGTTGGTCTCCATATTTATACTCGCACCAAAAGATGCGCTACCATTGGTAGAAGTACCAATACCGCGTTGGACATTGACCCGGCTCATACTACTTGCCATATCGGTCATATTGACCCAAAAGACGGTTTGGCTCTCACCATCGTTGAGTGGCACATCATTCACGGTCATATTGATACGCGTATGGTCCGTACCGCGAATGCGGAAATAGGTATATCCTACTCCAAGTCCATCATCGCTAGTTGCTACAAGAGCTGGTACACGCGAAAGCAGATACGGCAAATTCTGTCCCGTGTTGTCTTGGTTCAGTTCTGAGCGATCGAGAACGGATTTGTTGTTAGTGACTTGCGCAATAGGCGCGTTAACTACTACCTCATCCAAGTGTCGGGTGAGAGTAAGTGTGTCGGTGTTGGTCTGCGCATACGCAGCAACACTCGCCGCCAAGATGGCGGTCGAAAGAATTGTGAAATGTTTCATACTCCCTCTGCAGCATTACCTGCCCAGGTTCTAAGGGTTTAATCTCAGCCGTGAGAGGCACCCCTGTTGGTTAATAATATAGTTTATTTAGTAGATCTAGCGTGCTAGATAGTCTAGTATATCTAGAAAATCTAGTTAATCTAGTTCTTTTTTGCTTAGAAGCGATAACAGAAAGTGGTCATCCATCCCCACTCATGCAAAGTAGTATTTGGCACTACAGCATTGCGCAAAAGATTATTTAGACCAAAATCATAGCCTGCTTGCAAGCGATAGCAATCCCATTCGATACCACCGCCTAGACCAAACTGGATATTGGTGCGATAAATATCTTTTGCTAGGTATCTATCGTAATTATTAAGTTTAACCCCCTGTTCTTGTAGCCATTGCGAACATAGAGCAGAAGTATTATTTTCTATTATATCATAATTGGTTAATCCCAACTGCAATTGCGGACCAGCAAAGAAGAATAAGTTTAGTTGCTTCCACAATTTTACTTTATAACATGCACGTACCGGTATTGTAAGTTGCAGCTGTACTATATTATGTGTTAGATACTCTACTTGTGTTGTCTCCTGATTTATTGAGCGCCAATGTTGGTCATTACGTCCATAGGTGAGTGAAGCTAATGCACCAACTTGTATACTAAAGTTGTGTGGTAGATTAAGATCTACTGTAGCACCAAGACGCAAGCCATGCTGATAGACACTTATAGTATCTAGTGTGCGCTCATTCCATTGTACATAGCCAGTCTCTATGCGCCAATCGGTAGAGAACTGATATGGGGCCTCTTCTTTTTCCTTTGTAGGATCAAAGAACTCAGTTGTCTGGAGATCAGGTTGTTTCACACGCGATTCTGTTTGTGCATAGGTAGTTGTCCCGCAAAAGAGCAAAATCGCAGCAATAAATATTAATATTCTTTTCATGTCTCAATTATTTACAAAACATTACCAAATCAAGGTGATTTCGCTTGCAAAGGTACTACTTTATTGTCAAATATGCAATTTTTTTGCAAAAAATGTGCTTTTTCTCATTAAAAATTTGCACAATTCAAAAAAAGGTAGTACCTTTGCAGCCGATTTCGCCCTTAAGGGTAAAATAAGGTGCCATCGTCTATCGGTTAGGACAAGAGATTTTCATTCTCTAAAGCGGGGTTCGATTCCCCGTGGCACTACAATTAACAACTAAACATAACAACTTTAATTATTAAAATAACAAGATGGCAAACCATAAATCATCTTTGAAGCGTATTCGCCAAACGGCTGCTCGTAAGGCTCACAACCACTATTATGCAAAAACTGCTCGCAACGCTGTTCGCGTTTTGCGCGCTACTACAGACAAAGCTGCTGCTGAGCAACTTCTTCCAAAGGTAAGTTCAATGTTGGATAAGTTGGCTAAGCGTAATATTATCCACCGCAACAAGGCTGCAAACTTGAAGTCTAGCCTTGCATTGCACACCAACGCTCTCTAAGCATTTAGAACAACCACGATATAGTGGGGGCTGCCTATCGGCAGTCCCCTTTTGTCGTGTCCAGCCGCACATTAAATGAGTATGGTCTAGTCCTTCAATATTGAGGATCGATTAATATTGGGAATGGATTAACATTGGGGACCATTAAGATTGGTAATAGGATTAATGGTACTAGGATTAAGATTACGATACCAATCAATCGTATATATTCATATTTTTCATTTTATTTAGTCTAATTGATTAGATATTTGGTATGTCATCAAACAGACTGCCTGACGATTGCCAGGCAGTCTGTTTATTATTTACATAGATGGATTTACTTGATAAAATCAAAGTTGTAGGAAACTTTTATTCCCGCGTCAAGGTGTCCCATCTTGCTAGTATAAGCATTTGTCAATGATTCTACATTTACTATACCTGATCCATTAGCAGAAGGCGCTGATACATCAATAGCAGAGCCAAGTGGCTGATTGCTATACATATTATACAAACCATAGTTGAAGAATCCGCCAAGTCCGATAGTGTTTCCAGATTTGAGTTTGAACTCATATCCCAGCTCAAAACCAAGAGTTACAGTCAGATCAAATTGTTGTTCTCCTTGTCCTTTTTGTTTGATTTGCTCTGCGCTCAGCTGGCCATATACAGGATTGTTTTGCAATACAACTCCTGTCTCCAAGTCAGTTGCTACAATATTACCATTAGTGATAACTTGTTTGTAAGGAGTATAAGCAGGCAAGATAAAACGAGGACCCACATTAAAGAACAAACCTCCATGAGTAATCAATGAGAACATGAGTGGCACCTCCAATTGCAGTTGATGATTGGTCTCTTTGATATTATCAGCTGTAACATGATATTCAACTTCTCCATTATCAGTAGCAACGGTATATTTATCATCCCATGCTTGATTACGAACATTATTCATATATCCGATAGATAAGCCTGTCAGCAGACCTAAACGAATTTTATCGGTATCTTTAGCCCAGTAGTGTGCATATTGCAGGTCAAGCATTGCATCGAAACCTAGAGGTAAAGTAGCAGGTTTAGCCATAGAAGAAGCAAAACCACCACGTACACCTATTGTGAAGCGATTAACTTGATATGGCTTTGGCAAACGGTAAGTAGATAGATTCAAGGTGACAATACTATCCGCACCATTTTTTGCCAAGAACTGTTGGGTATATGTACCTGCCTCAGTATATACTTGATCGTTCCAACGATAGGTATCCTCTACCTCTACAGAATCATTGAAAGAAGTATAAATAGGTTCTGGTCGCACAGTGAGATTGAGCGTAACGATACTGTCGCCCCCACTTACAGCCTTGAATGATTGGTTATAAGCACCTGTCTGCGCATAGGTGGTACCATTCCACTCGTATGTTTCTCCATAGTTGACAGTAATATCAAAACTAGAGTAAACTGGTGCAGGTGGAACAGGTTGTGGTTTCTTAGCCTCGTTCATTGGTGATATAGCTCCTGGTTTCACCCAAGAATAGATACCACGAAGCAAGACACCATCTGGGTGGAAGCGGCTACTTACCTGACGAACTTCGTGAATTTGGTCGTACACCCAATTTACTTTTCTTTCACCAGTTTCGTAGTGCAAGCTATCTGGATTGATTTTAACAGAGTCTCCCACTTCAATAGGAGCACCCGAAGCATAAAACAATTGTTTCTTTTGTGCAGAAGCATTTACCCAAGGTAGGGTGCTGGCTAATAGTGCCAGCACGATGCCTACCTTTATTGTTTTAGAAGTTGCTAACATAATATTATTTTTCATTATCTTATCCTCCTATTATTTAACTACATAACGTAAAGTGGTTTTTCCATCTACTGTTTTCACATCAACCATATAATAGCCAGATGCATGAGCAGCGTTGAACATAAACTCGGCTACTTGCTCTGCTACATATGTATTCATCAGTTCACCAGTAGTACTATATACGTGGATTTCAGTAACCTCGTTTGGATTCAAGTTGATGAGTTTCAAGTTCTCGTTAGGACGAGCAATATTTGGAATCAACTGAGGTGACAGAGCGACTACACCACTAGTAAGCACTACTGTTCGCATAGTGGTTTGGCACTCATCTGGATTAGTAAGCTCGTTACGAACGATGATTGCATAGTACTCACCTGGTTTGATGATAGAGCCATCTGGTTCGTTGTATGAGTGTCCTGTACCAACTAATGCATCGTCAACAGGGATACCTGGATCTTTCTCATTTACGACTTTATACCATGTTACTTCCTCTGGAGTTGGTGTCCAACCAAATTTAGTAGCAAAGTCATTCAAGTGCAAGAGGAATACGCGATTCTCGTATTTGCTTACAGCAAGTACGTTATCCATATCCACATCGTTCTCTGGAGTTGGAGCTTCCACGATGAGTTCAAACTCATTCGATTCGATAGAACCACAATCGCTAGAGATTACATATTTGAGAACAACCTCTCCTACGCTACCCTTGATTGGGTCGGAGTTCAAGGCAGTCCATTCTCCATTATCTTTCACATACCATGTTACTACAGCATTTGGAGCATATAGGTTTGTAGATGCGATATGTGCCTCAATATCTGCGGTAGCTGCTGTAACATCGATTGGGTTACCACATACTGCAATGATCTCTGCTACAGTTGCAGGAGCAGTCAGTACGTAGGTTTGGAGATTCAATGTGTGGATTACGCTATCGCAGCCTGTAGCTGCAAATTGCTCAACAATGGTATATGTACCTGCTTGAGTGAGCACTTCTCCACGCCATTCATATGGGAACTCAGATTCGCAAATTACGAGTTCTTCATTCTCAATGATTACCTCAGGAAGAACTGTTACATTCAAGGTATAGATAATACTATCACAGCCGAGAACATTGTTCACAATATGAGTATAAGCTTTCGATTCACTGCAGATTTGGTCATTCCAAGTGATGCTTTCGCCATAGCAGATAGTAGTATCTTCCACTACTTCATATGCTGCAGGGAGCATGCTTACATTCAAGGTGTAGATGATACTATCGCAACCGAGAACGTTCTTAACTACATGGGTGTAGGTCTTAGCCTCGTTGCAGGTTTGGTCGAACCATGTGAATGACTCGCCATCGCATACGAGAGTATCACTCTCTATGGTATATGCCTCTGGGAGAACGGTCAGTTTCAATACTGCTACACTATCGCAGCCATTCACATCAGAAAGCGTTAGACGATATTCATCGGATACATTGTAGCTAGCACCATTCCAAGTATAGGTATCACCATGACAGATAGTAGCATATTCTACAGTTTCTGCATTAGCAGGAAGAATAGTAAGATTCAATGTATATACAATGCTATCGCAACCTGCTTGGTTTTTCTTCTTGAAGGTAGTATTGATAGAGCGATTGTAGGTAACTCCATTTGCTGCCCATGTATAGGTTTCACCTGCACAAAGCACCACATTATCCTCTACATACTCGGTGGCAGGGAGAACAAGCAAGTTGAGTGTAACCACACTATCGCAACCTGTAAGAACGCTTGGCAATGTGATGGTATATGAGCCAGTAGCATCATATTCCTCATCATTCCATAGATATTTCTCTCCATAGCAGATTACCATTTCTTCAACAGTTTCTTCGATAGCAGGTAGTACGGTTAGTTGCAAGATAACTACACTATCACATCCTGCAGCGTTTTGCATTACTACGGTATCTGTAGCACTAGTATTATACTCCATGTTATTTGCATCCCAAGTGTAGGTTTCACCTGCACAGATGGTGGTGTCTATAATTGTTTCTGCTATCTCTGGCAAGATAGTGAGATTGAGAGTAGCAATACTATCACAACCAGTGATGCTAGACAATGTGATGGTATATTCGCCAGTCTCGCTATAGATATTACCATTCCATGTATAGGTTTCGCCATAGCAGATAGTTACCTTCTCCACTGAATCTGGGGTGGTTGATTGAACCACTTCGAAGGTGAGAGAAGAAGTGATGCGATTATCACAACCAGCCTCTACTACCAATGTCATGGTGTGAGTAGTAGCCTCACAAGCCACGATGGTGTTCAAACTAGCCTCGGTCCAATAAACAGAATCTACATCAGCAATTGTATCGTTGTCGTTGGCTGCGTAGTAGTCTTTGATTGCCTCCACAGAGCCCAATACATTTGGAACAAGTCCTGGAGTTAGTTGAGGAGTAGCAGAAGGAATTGATGCCAAGATTGTTTCATCGATTGGAGTAGGCGCTACGATTGGAGTAATTGCATATACATATACAGAATCCAACCATTCAGAAACAGGTACTGTATCGCTCCAAGTTTGTGTAGAAGCGATAAGAGAAGATATGATATGTTTCTCGTTGGTGATTGAATCGATAAATTCTGTACCATCGCATACAAATGCTTCTGTCAAGAGGGTTTCGTATTTCTTGGTTCGTACCTCTTTGAGGACGAAGTCTAAGACGTCGGAGGTCTTGATGTGCAGATATATAACGTCGGCATAGGTGCCATACTTATCGTAGGAAGCAGTTTCTACTACGGTACCAAGAGGCTCGAGTACAGCAGACATCTCAAGTAAGAAATCTACTACAGGGCACTCCTCGGAGAGTTGTGCACTTACTTCATTCTCCAATTCAGACTCATTGTTGATGATGAGTTCAAGATCGCTTTGATTAGCTTTAGCAGGAGCGATATTGACTGCATACCATACATCTGCATTTGCTGGCAAAGAAACAACTGTACCTAATTCATAAGGAATAGCATCCTCACAAGTAGTTTCTTCCTCTATTGGCTCTTCTTCGATTTCAGCACTGATTAGCAGTTCACTAGTAGTGATGATCCGGATATAGAGTACATCTGTTTCGAGATTTGCAAATCTATCATATGTGATTGTAGTTGTGATGCTCATTTTTGCACCGATATTCTTTGTCATGCTGTGCATGAATGCAGTCACAGGACAATCATATGCAATATCAGCCTTTACCAAAGCAGACTCAGCGCTTTGGTTCTTAACTGTCAACTTGATATTCTTCTGCAATGCTTTAGCATCTGCGATATTCACAGCATACCATACGGTATCACCAGCAACAACAGTAACCTCTTCATCCCAGTTCAATGGAATAGCTTGTAGACAAGCATCCTCTTCAACCTCTTCAGGCTCACCAACAGTCACCTCGATATCGCCTGTAGTCACCAAGTGTAAGTAGAGCACATTGCTCTCGATAGCTTGGATTTCTGCAATAGGAAGAGTAGTTGAAAGTGCTTCGCCAACACCGATAGTCTTAGTCAATGAATGTTGGACAACACCTGGACAGTCGTACAACACCTCAGCAGAAACGACAGCTGCGATATCGTCGATATTTTTAACGGTCACAAATAGGTCTTTGCCCTCTGCTTTGGCTTCGGTGATATCAATTGCATACCACACATCGCTATCAGCAATCACTACAGTTGGTTGACCCCATACGTATTCTATTGCTTCTTCGCAGGCCTCTTTCTCCACTACCTCTGGCTCGCTGACCTCAATGTGCAGATCACCCGTTGCACGTACACGCACGTAATATATAATGTTAGGATATTCCTTCAGTAGTTCGTTGATTCGAGCAGCAGTAAGCACTGTGGTTGCAGTTGTAGAAGCAGGAGCTGTGAATCGCTTCAATACGGTAGCTGCGATAGGACAAGTAGGAGAAACTTCCACTTCTACTTCGACGGCCTCTGCCGCAGCATTAGTAACTGTAACAGCCAAATCCTTGTTTAGATCCTTAACTGCAGAGAGGTCCACTTTGTACCACATATCTGTATCAGCCACGAGGTCGATAGTCATAGTATCAGAGATGACTAGGTCAACAGCTTCAAGACAAGCATCGAGGTCTTCTTCTACAGTAGCATCAACGCTAAACTCTACTTTCTTATCTGTTGTTAATTCGATATAGAATTCGTTAACGTCATAATCCACAAATTCTCTCAGCACTTTGAAGACGAATCTTGGTACACGCACTGCGATTTCGACGTCTCCTGGTACAGGTACTTTAGCACGAGTTGCGATATTGTATTCGCATCCTACGGTAGCACCTATGGTGACATTGGTTTTCTCGCCACTTACAGTAGAGAATTGGAACTTAGGCAACTTGTCCATATCAGCGAAGAGAGAGCCATCCACTTTATACCAAGCTGTGCCTCCTTCATGAACATATGTAGAGCCATACAATATTTCCGTAGCATTGATACAATCAGCAGTAGGAGTGATTACAGCGCTTTGTGCCTCTGCTTTGATAGAAATCTTTTCGGTAGTTGTTACTCCCACAAAGATGTGATCTAATCGAGTAGCAGCGAAATAGCTGTAGTCGATCCATTTGTCGACGCTCATTCCTGCAGGGATAGGGAATGCCAAAGGCAGAGCCACCTTGAATGGGCAGTCGAGCGATACGAGTGTAGCCACCCATGCCGTTTGGTCGGAATGGTTGGTGAGCGTGAGTTTGATTTGTTGCTCGTTGGCTAGTACAGGATCGATATTCACTTCATACCATTGATTTGTTAGTGCTTCCTGTGTGTGTCCTGTATTCCAATCGAATAGGATTGCATTTTCGCACATTTCCAATCCAAAGCTGAATGCGATTGGTTGGTCGGTGGTCAATTCCATATAGAACTCTTTGACATCATCGTCAACGAATTTCTTCATTTGCTCAACCACCCATACAGGTATTGCAAATGCGAGGTCGAAACGTTTTGGCAATTTCATCATTGCACGTGTAGCGATGTTATATTCGCAACCTACGGTAGCACCTGCAGTGATTGTGACAGTTTCAGCGCTACGGTTGACAACACGAACACGAGAGAAGTGTCCTTCTCCATCGAAGAGGTCTCCTGTGAATTTATACCAGTGTGTACCAGCCGCATGCTCATAGAGTGAGTCATTTTGTACGAGAGTAGCATTTAAGCATCCGTCGGATGGGTTGATTAGTGCGTTTTCAGTAGTAGCAGTCAACTCGATAGCAGCTTCTTTGGTGGTTACACCGAGGTAGCAGTGTTTGAGTCTAGAAGCTTCGAATACGCTATAGTCGATCCATTTATCTACGCTCATGCCTGCAGGTACAGGTACGATTAATGGGATTGATTTGTTGTAAGGGCAATGTAGAGCCAATTCAGCGATCACCCATGCATTTTCATTGGAATGGTTGGTGAAGGTGAGTTTGACTTGTTGTTTGTCATTGAGAACAGGAGTGATATCGAACTCGTACCAAACTGTGGTATCAGCATCTTGATATGCACCTGTATTCCAGTCAAACAAGACAGCATCTTCACAAGGTTGTTTTGCATCGATTGTCAGATATACATAAAGCATATCAATATCGCTGGCAACCATCTCGACCAATGAATATGGGATAGGAGAAGTAGTTGCTACTCCAGGACTAAATGTACGGATGAAGCTTGTGAGATACATCTCTTTCATGGTCTCTTCATCTATAGCACAATCCTTATAGAAATCAAATCCTAAGGTTTTTTCCGTTCCGAGGTCATTATTGAGTGAAAGAGTGAAGTCCTCTTTGGTTGCATGTAGTGTGCTGATATCAAACTTATACCATCCTGTCTTCAATTCAGAAAGATGAATTGTCTGAGTCCAATCTAACAATTCAGCGTCTTCACAGCCAGTTGGTGTTTCAGGAACAATATCTGCATTAATGAGCAAGTCGCCATCACTCTTAATATTTACGTAGATGGCTTTATCAGCAGGAAGATACTGTTTCAAGATATCTTCTACACGTTGCCACAATTGTTTAATTTCATCTACTGGCACATATTGCATGCAATAATCAATTGCTTGCTTCAAGTTCTCTTTGGTAATATATGTTTTGCACTTGTTAAGCAATTGTAGTACACCGCCTGCATATGGCAATAACAGGTCGTAGTGAGCAAGAATTTGCTCAGCATCTACAAATGGAATATAGTCGTCGTATGCCTTAAGCAATTCTACAGCTTCGTCATAAGATATATACTCTTTGTGCAAAGCCAATTGTTGCTTAATTTCTGCGACAGACAAATACTTTTCGTAATTATTGAACAATTCTTTTACTCCCGTATAAGAGATATATTCGCCATATCTACCCAAGAACGCTTCGATTTGTCCGTAAGGCACAAATCTATCGTATTTATCAAATTCTTGTTGAAGTTTTTGATAGAAGGCATATGTTTCTAATTTCTCGACCAGTTTTTTAGGATCAGTAAGCAGTTCCTTAAATTGGTCGTATTGCTCAACATATTTTACGATATCGACATATGCCAATCCTTCTTGCACTTGTAGGTGTGCAGGAATATTGATTGATTTGTCGATGCTCAAGACAACAGGGCAAGTAGGAGAAGCCGATAGAGAGACTTTTACATCGGTATCATTCATATTGGCCAAAGACATCATGATGTCTTCACCATTTCTGAGTTTTTGCAAAGGATATTCTAGATCCACTTTATACCATACATCTTGATTTGCATAAAGTTGCATTTCTCCCATTTCCCAAGCATTCCAATCAAAATCAACTGCAGAAGCACAAGCTTTGATTCCGTCGGCTTGTGTATTCAAGCTGAAGGCGATAGTTTGATCAGTAGTTAATTGCAAATAGAAATCGGTGAGACTTGGGTCAATCAATCCGCGTAGTTTAGCAATGATTCGTTTAGGCATATTGAGCGACAAGTCGATATTCTTTATTAATTTGACTTCCGCACATGTAACAGGAGAGTATTCGCAGTCAACAGCTACGCCAGCAGTAAGAGAAGCATGATTACTACTTCTATTTTCAAACGATAGTTTTGCAGCATCTCCCATTTCATCGATCAAGCTCATTGGGAATTGATACCATTTTGTTCCAGGATTTTGTACATATTCTTCGCCTGAAACAATTTTCTGTGCAGTTAAGCAATCTGCAGATGGGATGACCGTAGCATCGAGCATCTCAGCTTTGAGTTCAAGCGCACCGTCGGTTAGTACACCTATATAGATATTATATAAGTCAGCCACTGCAAATAATTGGTAGTTGATTACATGGTCCACGCTCATGCCTGCAGGTACAGGAATGATGAGTGGCATTGTCAACTTAGCGGGGCATGAAACAGAAACAACGGTAGCCGCCCAAACGAGAGAGTCGGTATGGTTGGTGAATGTGAGTTTGACATGTTTTCCAGATTCCTTGACAGTAGTGAGGTCCATATCAAACCAGCTAGCATCTCCCGCGTTCACTTTTGCTCCGTTATCCCAATCGAATGTGATTAGGTCTTCGCGCAAGCAAGGATTGGTAGTAGCATTGGTAACATCCAATCCAAAGTGGATAGGTTGGTCGGAGTGGATTTCCAAATATACATCTTTGGCATCTACTTTATTGTAGAGGCTTTCGAATCGGGTAAGTTCGTTGATTAGATTACCCAAGATATTTGGCGCCAATGCACCTATTTCGAATCCAGTTGGTATAGGCAATGTGATAGCAGTACCCGTAGTGTATTGGCAATCGGTGACCATACCTAGTGTGACATGTGCTGTGCTATTCCCTTTGTTAGCCAAATAGAAGCTTGAGAAGTCAGCTTGGCTTTTGAGTAGGTCGAGTGAGATTCTATACCATTGTGTGGTTCCAGCGTCATGCACATATGTAACTCCGTGTTGTGCATCAATTGCGTTTAAGCAAGGAGTTGGGTCGTCCGCGATTGCATTTTTGGTAGATGTTAGCACTTCAATTGGTGAATCGGTGGTAATACCTACGTGGATACGATTACCTGGCAATTTAGCCAACAATTGATAATCCAATACTTTGCTCATATTAAACCCAGCAGGTACTACCAAAGGCAAGGTGATATTTTCTCCTCTGAGTACAAATGTAGCGGTCAGCAATGCATTTTTATCCGTTGCATGATTGATAAATCCGACACGTAGGTGTTGTTTTTCGTTCTTCAGCGATGTAATATCCACTTCATACCATTTGGTAGATAATGCATCTTGTTTCGCGCCAGAGTTCCAGTTGATTGGTTCGCTATTAGCGATAGCCTCTTGAACATACTCATCAAATTCATAGACTTTAGCCGACAATGCCATTTTCTGGTCAGCATGCAGTTGGAGACTTACTTGGTCTAGAGTAATAAACTCACGGAACTGGCCTATAGGTAGGTCAAGTCGATAATGGTCTTTCGCTGCAATTGTGTAGGTAGCAGTTTGCTGTTTTCCAGCAAGCGCAATTTGAACCTTTACCACAGCCTCTTCATCAGAAAGGTTTGTAAGGTACAAGACTAATGCAGGCTCTGCTTTTGCGTTTACAGGAGCCAAGTCAACGCAATACCATAAAGCACTGGATGCTTCATGGACATTACCATTAGTCCAATCAAAGTCAATAGCATTGGCTTTGCTGGTTCCATCGCCCGCACCGATAGCCATCATGGCTACGGACATGAGCAGCGCAATGGAAGATAGTAAAAATTTACGCATAGTTTTGAATTATTTTTGTTGTTATTAATTATTTATCTTATTGTTTGTTACTTTCTCGCCGAGGATGGTATATCTTTGTGCGCCCAGTTGCACATAGATGATGCCATGATGCATAATGAGTTGAGGTTTCTCAACTGGTGTTTGGAGTGTGGGTATGTCCGAAGTATGGTCTTCGGTTACGGTTAAAGAGATATGACGTGTACAATCGTTGTAGGTCAGTATCTCATAGAAGTATGTACCTTGGGCATAGATATAGGTATTAGCGAGTGGATAGTAGTAGCCAGCTAGCAGTTCGGCAGTTGGTACGATGACAGAGTCGTATTCCATCTCTGGGGCAGTGAAGGTGACGGTTACTTGGATTTGTTTCCATACATCTTCGTTTAACCAGCCCGTATCCATGAAGGTAGTGTCGGCAGTATATGGTATTCCGTTGTACTCGAATATTCGTCCTTGGCAGAGGATAGTATCAATAGAATTCATGTAAATAAGCGTCTCATGTTCAACGTGTAGTAGGTAGTGTTCGTCGCACATGCCATCGTTGTGAATGATGATATCGTAGTCGCCATATCCGCCTGCGGGTATGGTGAATTGTTCGCGATAGAGCATTGGTAGGTCGGTAGATTGTACACGCAAGGTATCGTATTGCAGTTCAGGTGCTGCAAAATAGAGATTAACGATATTGATATCGCGTGTATCATTATCTATCCAGAATGTATCCACGAGTGTGGTATCGGCAGAGTATTCGATTTGATTGTAGGTGAATGTACGTCCTTGGCAGACGGTAGTGTCTATTATATTGGTATAGGTGGTGATATCGTGTGCTACGTGCACGAGGTAACGTTCATCGCAATTATTCTTGAAATGTAGTGTGAAGTCGTAGTCGCCGAAGCCATCAGCAGGTATGGTATATTGGCTGCGATAGCGATATGGTAGGTCGTAGGACTTGAGGAGTAGAGTATCGTATTGAATCTCTGGTTCAGCAAAATACACATTGAGTGTATGAACAGATAGTGTATCGGCATTTATCCAAGTGGAGTCGATGAAAGTGACGTCGTTAGTATATTTCTGACCGTTGTAGGTGAATGAGCGTCCTTGGCAGATGGTGGTGTCAGCAGAGGAATAGATGGCCTGGGTAGCATGTGCTACATGGAGCAAGTAGCGTTCGTCGCAAGTATTTTCTTGATGAATAGTAATATCGTAGTCGCCGAAGCCATTCGCAGGAATAGTGAATTGATTGCGATAGAGCATTGGCAAGTCGGAGGACTTGAGGAACAGTGTATCGTATTGCAGTTCAGGTTCGGCTATTGTGAGGTGGTATGCATACACAGCGAGTTGATCGCCCTGCCATTGGCGGTCGTAGATGATGGTGGTATCTGTGGTGTATATCATATTGTCCAGCACTAGTGCTTTGCCTTGGCAAACGGTTGTGTCGGTTGGTATGTCGATTGTAGATGCTTCGGAGAGGCGTATACGTCCTGCCGCCGCAGCATCGTGGGAGAAGTGTGCATAAAGGCTTTCGCCACTGGTGTTCAACTCGATTAGGAGTGCAGGGTCGAAATAGTAGCGACTATTTTCATCTACAAAATCATATTCAGCAATTATTGTGCCATTACATTCGCCACGCGTGATGGAAAGATGACATGGAAGATTATTTTCTTCGTTCCACTGGAGGTACATGGCATAGGAAGAAGGGATGCTAGAGGATGTGATTTCGTAGACATCATTTTCGTGGGAGCTGACGAAAGTCATGCCCGGCAGTAGTGATAATATATCCTCGCATGTGGAGTTATGTCCAGTATTATAAGGGTAGCACATAAGTCTTCCGCCCGTGCCGCCTACGGGATAGATACAAAGGTAGAGCGCCATGGATGTGATGGATACGCCTGCTTCTTCGAGCTTTTGGTTAATGGTTTCGGCCGTCACGTCACGCGCTTGGTTCTTAGGTATAGTGACCGAATATAGAGGTGTGTGCGATATACAATTTTGATAGATGTCGAAGTTCACATCGCAATCGGAATAGAGGTAGGCAGTAAATCCATTGATGAAGAGATTGGAGCTAGCCTTGAACCAGATGGAGTCGGTGACTTGTACATCGAAAGGCAATGTAGCAAGTTGGCTGATATTGTATTTACAATCACAATAGTGATCGGGGTGCGTAGGCTTGTAGCCAGTGCAATTAGTGTCGGCGAGGACACTAGTTGCACTAGCAAGGAGCACTATGCACAAAAGATATATTTGATAGAATCTTTTCATTATCGTGGTTGTTATATTAGTTTATCTATTAGCCATTTTTTTCATCCGTACTTAGACTGCCTTTTTGCTGGGTATAGAATACCCATTTATTTTGTTTTCGAGCTTTAGTGCAGCACTTTGAGTGATGTATTTTCGCCTGATACTACGAATATTCCATTGCCAGGGATAGTGACATCTACGGATGATTCTACCCAGCCATTGAATAGCAACGCACCAGAAGAAGAGAGCACTCTGACGAGTTGTGGAGCCGCCACTGCAATGTTGATACCATTGGCAATAGTAGTTACGAAGATATCGCTGCCACCATTGATAGTAGGTATGTTGCCGTTTTGAACGCCAGAAGGTGTATTGCCTTTACCATAGTTGATCTCACCTGTACGTGAGATGCTACGTGCTGGAAGACCTTGAGCATCCGTTAAGTAATCTTTTAATAACAGGAATGAATTGGTAGGTAATATAGTCTTCATTTCTGTATCATCATACATGAATGCCTCAGCATTTGGAGCAGCTGAATATGGATAAATATTTTGTTTTCCAGTATTCATGAACGCGAACGTGCTATTTCCTCGTAGATCAGCGTCTATATCCGTTAGTAGAGCTTCATCTTTAAATATTCCGTTTGCATTATCTTCTAGTACGAAGTCTGATCCACTAATGGTTTGTTTTCCAGATTTTCCTTCAAATATCAAGAATTTACCTGACCAATAGTCCCAATATTCACGTTCCTTTGCTGTTTCGTCTTCATTCATTTCCCAACATCCTGTACAATATGGGAATAGTAATGAATACGTCTCACCCTTTTCGAGAAGAACACCATCTTCATTTTCAGCAGCCGTTGGAATCTCCCATTGAGGTGTGAAGACCTCGCCTAATTCTTCATCATACGTATATGCCCACTTACCGACGTTGTGATTAAGATAGAATTGAGCAGATTGCCAGTTAGTGCCATCATATGGTTCGAGTTCGTACTTACCACGGAGAGTATAATCGCTTACACCATCATACAATGCAGTACCACCTTCTGGTGCTTTTTTATCTTCAGCAATACCCCAATCTCTCCAATCCTTGAAGATTGTTTCGAAGTCATCTGAACTACCCAATGCCATTGCGACACCAAAGAATGCTGCAAAGTCGGCATTATGCTCTGCTTGCTCTAGCAATACGCTTTGGCGTTTTGTTAATGGAATATCATCTGCACCATTTTTAATTGGCGTTTGCTCTAGCGATGCTTCATCATAGGTCTCAACCACCCAAATCTTCTCCACGTCGAATGGTGCAGTGAAAGTCATCCATACATCGGCGGTAGCTGTGGTGATATAATATACTCTATCCGTAATTGTATAATCAATATTGCTAAGCACTTGATTTGCCTTATCTTTTCCCACATAGGTAGGAGATAGATTCATATATTTTCCTCCTGCCAATCCTTGTGCCACATCAGGTACTTTAACTGGTGCTTGGTAGTGATAGTTTACAACATTACCATCTGCATCTTTATCACCTGCTGAGATTACATTATGGATATTCTCATCTATTTGGCAATAGAGCAGATACTTCACTTCCTCGGTTGGTTCTATAGGAGTATCACCACCAATAGAACCTGTTTGAGTTTCATATCCAGCATGAATCTCAGTCATACAAGCTTTCCACGTAGTGAGTAACTTGTCTTTTTCTGCTTCTACGCCTCCGAAGCCATCTGGGATCCATAGATAGAGTATGTTGTTTTCATCAGGAGTAACACTTTCCCATTTAGGGGAATAACCCTTTGCAGTATAATATTCGCTCAAACCAGAAACATTTCCAGGGAAGCGCATTGCAGTTACCAATCCCTTTTCATCTTTTTGGTCTCCCTCTTCGGTATTGAACGTATAGAGATATTGACCCAATTGCGAATAGCCATCCGTAGGCGCACCACCCTTAGATGTTACGTGACTACATGCACGCATGAAGCATTGTGAACCACCATATACATAGGTATTTCTTGGGGTACGCAAGCAAGAAGTAGTAGTGAGTTCATTTCCATTCTCATCTACGTCCATTAAATAGTATTGGCGGTATTTCTCATCCACAGGCATAGGTAATACAGTGGTTGTACCATCGTAGAAGTTCACCGTACCACCCACAGAGTCGGTACCAATACCATATGCAAATTTAATACCTGTATCATCTCCACCATATTCACCAGAACGATAAGAGATCGCCAGTGTAGTTTTATAGTTAGGTGATACAATCTGCGCATTTTGCAACTCTACCTGTCCACCACGGAAGTTCACTACTGAGTAAGGGTTACCTAAGTCGATGGATGGTGCGTTATTGCTTTGCTTTTGCAGAGATAGGAAACCATTGGTACGTGTAGAATCCGTAATTGCACGGTCTGCATCCAACTCGGTTGGCCATACATCATCTAAAGTGAGTTCTGTTTTCGAAGAGAATACATGTTTAGCAGAATTCATGTGAATATGCAATGGCGCAGAGATTTGATATGCACGCATGCCAAATATCTCGTAGAAACTACCATAGTTACTCTTGAATACGTTGTTACCAATGGTGTGAATAGTTACATCCAATGGTTGCGCAGTTTCCATATTATCGGATCTCTCTGTATTTTCGAATACGAGTACACCACCCGAACCTAGTGCATAGTCTCCTGTAAAGATAGATGCATTGACATCGGATTTACTCATAGGAGTACCGAATTCTGATTTGTTACGGCTATAAATATGGCAATCCTCGAGATAGATATCCAGTTTCTCGCCATTTGTGCCGCGGAAGAACCATACGCCTTCTTGGGCCATATCGTGTCCCGTTGTTGCATAAGGGCAGAAACCGGTCATATATACTCGCAATGATGTATTGACATCAATATAGATGGATGGAAGACTACCATCATCGGTGGTTGTAACTCCCGAAATTTCTGCCTTATTAGGAGTATTGGCATTTTCTACTAGTTGTACGAAACGATAAGCATCATACTTGTTTGTTTCGCTGTTGAGTGCTTTCTCGTATATATAATAAGGAGTCAAGGCATTGCTACCAGCAGAACTTGTAGGAGTAGTGATGACAGATGAACCATCCGTAGTTTTGGTTTCGCCATAGATGATGAGATAATCGAACAATGCCGTTCCATCATTAGCAAACGCATTTGCGAGACTAACCTCATGATATTGATAATCTGTACCTACGGTTGAGGTATAGCCAGAAGGAATACCAGTATAGATACCCGTTAGTACATCATCAACGGTGATTGCATTTTTAGAACCTACAATTTTAACAGTCGTCAATAGCGAATTATCGTCGGCATTGTAGATAGAGATAATTCCTTGATTAACATTGCCTGTGCTTTTCCAAATCACATTGAAAGTAATCTCGCCGACTTTATTCACACCTAAAGCATCTGCATAATCGCTTGCAGAAAGAAGAATCTCTGTTTTTTCTTCCGTGTTGCTTCCGTGCGTCATTCTAAAGTCAGTATTATTCAATACCACTTTTATGTTCTGCAAGTTGACGGTGGTTAATACAAAAGATGCTGTTTTTTGTTCTTCGCTCAAGGCGAGTTGCTCTGGTGTAGCCCATGCCATAGGATAGCCCTCTATTACGAGATTAGAGAGAGTTACTTCTCGAAGGTCTGCAGAAACATATTCGATAATCAGGTATCGTGTTGTATATTGAAGTGGTTGTGTGAGCAACTGGCCTTCAATAGTACGTAGATCAGCAGATGCTTCCGTGAATGTAACGCCATCAGCACTTTCTTTGATTACCCAATCTGCAGTATTAATTTCAGAAGAGACATTAAAGCGAATTTCGCTAGGTGCGCCATTGAATGCAAAGGCTACAGAACGAGTCAATTGTGCACCAGGGTTTTGGAATTTAATCTGACGAGTGGACTCATCCCATTGAGCATATGCAGATGCAGTTGTAACGAAATAGTATCTTTCTGCATCATCAGTTGCTAATTTGATAGGCAACTCTTGTGGGAAGTTATATGTACGAATAGCGATATTCTTTGTATGGATTTCTTCGTTGAAGGTTACGGATGCCTCCAAAGTGGCATTTTTATTAGCTTGCGTAGCAGAGAAGGTAACGATAGTTTCGTAGTATGGTTCCTCAGCTGTTCCCTTGTTCTCAGAAGTAGATTTTACTGCGGTGATACCCTCAATTGTTGGGATGTTGAGAGGTTCGGTAATGTGAGTAAATTTCACTTCTTTGGAAGTTGTAGTACCATCAGCATTTACAGGTAAATATAGTTTATCTACATCTGCTTTGATAGTAAACGCAGTTACACATAGAGAGCTGATGGAAGCAACGTCACTTTGTCCTGCACCATATTGAATGCGTACTTGGCGTGTGGTAGGCTTGAGTGAAACAGCCACTTCTGTTCCTGCTGTGAAGTGTGTCCAGTTGACTACAGCAGACCATGCATCATCATCTGACGCACGCTCTTCAATATTCCAAGTATTGTTGCCAGTAGGGATAAATGTCAATTGATCAGGAATACCCAAGAATTGGAACACCCATTCTGATGATGTAGTTTCAGTAGAAGCAAAGTCTATCGTGTTGTTGCTTGAATAACTTACTGCATTGGCACTAACTGTATGAATATTGAATATTTCTTTTGTATCAATACATACTTCTACATGACCAAGCAATAGTGATTTTGGCTTAACAGTGATAGTAGTTGAAATCGTGCAACCAGCTACAACGGTAGATGCAGATTGCACCGCCGTGATGGTAACTGTACCAGCAGATAATACATTTACGTAGTATTTGCCATCGGTTTTGGTGATTTCAACTATGCCATTCTCGCTAAGCTCGGTAAGAATTTCGGTTTGTGCATTATCGCTACCATCTTTGAATAGTAGGAATGGATCTGTAACTCCTTCCACTATCTCTGTTGGGAAGTCGTCTTCTGCAAATGCTAGTGTATTTATATTAAGGTTGGCAGTTGCAGTTAGAGGAACATCTATCGATTTGGTTTGCTTGACATTATTTGCATCGGTATAAGTGGCAGTGAGTGTCAGCGTAGCGGACTTGCTACCTGATGAAACTGGTAGGTATGTAACCATGCCACCAGACAACTTATTGCTGCCATCTCCGAAGGTAAACTTAAATTCGCTGCTATTTGCACCTGAAATAGAACTTGTCCATTTCATGTTTTCATTATCCAACAGAGTAGTTACATTATTTGCATTAGGCGTAATCGCAAGTGATTTTTCCGTAAAGGCATATACACCAATAGGATCAAATGCGAGTTCGGTAGAAGATACACCAAAAGCAGGAGTATAATCTTCTATAGCAGTGATAGGTTCTGTCAAGCTGAAACTCTCTGGAGTATATGTGAGTGTGATGTTAGCCATAACTGAACCTTGTTTGTTTTGAGCAGTGTAGGTGATAGGCACTTTAAGTTTATCACCCTCGATTGTTATTTCTCCTGTCACGAACGCAGCATTGTCAGAAGATGCTGCAAAATTGCTTGCGAGCATACCTGTACTGCGTAATTTGAACTCAGCAAATTGAGTATCAGATGCTGTAGGAAGGGTTACAGAAAGTGTAGGAATATTGCTTTTTGTAAAGGCATTTGTTGGTAAGCACCATTTACCTCCTTCTATATCATTATAATAAATATAATTCTCGTCGACATTCGCATTTTCACCCGCAGAAAATGATTTATCAGCATTGCGTAAACGAGCATTAGAAACAGGAATGGTAAGTGGCGTTAAAGTCGTTCCACTTTGGGTATATTGATATGTTATCTGTTCTGTACCTATTTTGCTAAAAATTACCTCACCTCCACCATCGGATGTAATATTTGCACCATAATTTTGTTGTTGTTCTGTTGCATCTATGATATTCGTACCGAATTTTGTAGTGTATAGGGCACCATTGACAGTCAATTTTCCATTCACAATAAATGAAGCATCTAGGGTATTAGCCGCAGTACGATTACCTTTTTTCGCTATTGTATATTTGATTGGATTTATCAATACGTTATTCGGATATACAAAGCCCTCATACGAAGTTGATTCATCTACATAAATGGGTTCTTTATCATAAATAAACATCTTGGATCCTTCATTCACCTGAAATTCTGCATCTTTGTCAATTGTGAAAGTAGAGCCAGCTAAGAAACATATATCGTAAGGGGAGATAATCGTAACATTGTTGACACTGATATCAATATTGTTATTGATAGGAAGAACATAGTTTCGAGAATCCAATGTTACTGTTTTAATTGATAGTTTAAGCGAAAGGTACATATAACTCATTTTCGCGGTGGCACCTGCTATGCCTTGATCACCTTCAATCAAATATTTTTGTCTATCGTTATCAGCATCATACCATTTTGTTAGCTTCGTATTATCACCCAAACATAAAAAACCCTGATCCTCTCCAGTCGTAGCTTTTGTTATCAACTTCATATTAACTGGAGCAACCATATCCAAAGCCTCTATCACACCTGATACATATTCTGTTGCTCCAGAATAGACAATCAATTTCGTTTCAATATTCTGCAAATAATATTGAGACAATGGGAAAATATGTTGATCATTGTTAACAGCTCCAAATTTATCTCCTAATAACCCTAGACTTAGTCCTCCTGTTATTGCTGTTCCTCCGCGCCAATCCGTAAATTGGAATACTTCATAAACAGTAGATCCAGACTCAGCGACGACACTAGTTGTCTCTGGATTTCCAGATATGTATCCATATACCGTAAGTCTACCCCCATTTTTCATGACTATATGGCAGTTGTCTCCCATATCTAGTTGTCCATACTCATATGGACGACCATTATGTTGTTGAAGATTTGATAATTTAGAGTAGATACATATATTACCATTAGCAATAATAGAGGTATTTGGCAATAAAATCAATTTACGATACAGTGTTGACTTGCTCGTACTTCCTGCTACTTCAGCACTTGTAACACCATTGTTTTGCACCGTATATGCAGCATCGCCTGGGACAAGGAGCGTGATGCCTGCAGGGATTGTGAACTCATATTGTCCGTCTGCATTAGGCGTCTTATAATCTGTATTCAAAGAACCACTAGAAGCAACTACAACTGTTTTACTAGTAGAATTTTGAGCCGCAGCAATAGCAGCATCTAACTCGTAGTAGTATACACCATCCACTCCTTTCACTATGAATTGTGCAACACCTTCAGGCAGGAACTCAACAGAGATACGATCTCCATTCTTGACCGTATAGCCATAAGGGTTAGTGGTATAATAAGTCACTCCATTTGCATCTTCTATTACCCAACGATAGAACTGATATCCTTCATCTGGTGTAGCAGTTAGTGTATGATAGAAACGTTTGATGTCATCAAATGTGGCCGTATATGCTGAACTATTTTGGTCTAGCGTACAAGTTGTACCACCATCGGAATTGGTTCGTACAGCAGTATATGAACCTTTACCTTTTATAGGAGGCGTAAATAGCACTTGTATTTCGGTTAGAATATCAACCGTAATCGTTGCATAACCATTATTATCAGATGTAAGAGTGATTACAAATTTGTCTCCATCTTTCACATCTTCACCCGCAGAGAGAGTGAGCGTTATTTTGCCATCCGATGTGGTTGTACTACTTGGGGTACAAGTAAACGAAGAAGTGTTTGTATTTCCATTGTAAGTAATGCTAGCGACTTGGAAATTAGTTGCCTTATATAGTGCGACCTCTGTTGGCAAAGTAGCATTAAGTGTGGTTTTTGTCCAAGAGATTGATGATTGGTTAGGGTTAATCACCTTCTTAAACACAGCATACACATAGTCTGTTCCGCTGACATTATAAGCATAATCTTTTTTATAAGTATCTCCCTCTCCTAATGGCGCAGAAAGAGTAACTCCTTTGTCCGTTCCAGAATACCAACCTGTAAAATAGTAGTTTTGGCTCGTGGATTTACGAGTTGCTTGAACATAATATGGGTTGGTATATGTTGTGAAAATACCCTTATGATAGCCACCTTGTCCTGTTGCAGATGAAGCCTCCCATACATCTCCACTAACGACAGAGGATTGTAAGGAAACTGTTTTCCATGTCCACGTTTGAGCACTCGCCTGCACAGTACCACCTCCTGGAGTGTATACACCATCCCCGTCGTCATCGCAAACTGCACGAGCAGAAATAATTGCAGAACCTGCCTGAGCCCATATGCTACTAACTCCCAAAAATACACATACTAAAACTGACAATATTTTTTTCATAAGCTTTTTTACGCCTTGTGGCGTTATGTTTAAAAGTTGATTATAATTCGTTTTTAGCCTACCTCAGCCCTCCCAAAGGGAAGGAGATGGGTAAGAGGTTGTTATTTTAATATTTGTTTTGCTCGGCAAGTATGCCGAAAATTGGACCGATTGGAGCTTGCCGATTGCAGGAAATTCTCTTGGTCGTCTCTCGGTGATCGCTCGGTGAGGTTCCAATGAGATTCCAATCAGGTTCCAATGAGGTTCCAATGCTAGCAGGTGGCTGTTACGGTGAAGTCATGGTGAGGTCACGATGAGGTCACGATGAAGTCACGATGAGGTCACGATGAGGTCACGATGGAACCCAGTGGCAAGCGAGTGGTCAATAGTTTGAAAGAACACTTTCTTTGTGAGCATAGGTCAAGCCAATGGCCTATGCCCTAAAAAAGCCTACCCCAACCCTCCCAAAGGGAGGGAGATGGGTAAGGATTAGACGTTATTTTATGGTTAGTGTGCCTTCTTTCTCGGTGAGGAAGCGGATGTAGAGATAACCTGCATCGTCAACCTTATCTGCGAAAGCGGCCAATGTAGCTGCGTCTAGCACGAGTTTGCCTTGCGCTGGAATAGCTACGTAATTAACCACATACTTGTTGTATGGTGCTACTGCGAACTGGCAAGTCTCGGCTACAAACGTATGCAAAGCTTCTTCGCCTGCCCATTGGAAAGTAACGTTTTGAGCTGCCCACTCCGCATAATTGAAGCAATAAACGGTGAACGCACTGTCGAGGTTCAAAGTGATTTGGTCGCCCACATTGAGTTTGATGCTGCCCTCCACACACTCGTTGGTGATAATCTCTGGATCTTCCTCCGCAGGTTTGGTAGTAGTGAAAGTTGCTTTACCACCCGCTTGTGGGTTCATACGAACATACAAGAAGCCTTCTTCATCCACATTCGCAGCCCAAGCATTGACTTCTTCAGCAGTTATCGTGGTTGCTCCCATGCGGCAACTCTTGTAGTAAACTACATTTGGCGCAGTAGAAGAAAGGGTGAAATCGCATACAGAAGCAAAATAAACAGGAACTGGACGTGAGCGGTTGGTCCAATTGATAGTCATATCATAGTCTTTCCAATCAGCATAACGGAGACGATAAAGGACATCTTTTGATAGACTTGGTACACTTACCTCTTGTCCTGAGCACAAAAGGATAGACTGGTTTGCGCAGGTGGAAGATGTCCAAGCCGTAGGAGTGATGGTTGTTGCCTCGTTACATTGGAAGCGAACATAGATATAATCATCGGTTGCAGAAGCAGCCAACTGCTGAACATCTTGGTATGACAATTGCAATTGACGCTTGTTGTTATCAAGCAAGAATGAATAGTATGCCAACACATTTGCATCATCAGCAGAAGGAGTAAACTCGGATGTATTGGAAGCATACATATGCATCACGTACTTGGTAGGAGATACAAACTCAGTAGCCTTCCAAGTGCGTGGGAAGCAGAAGAGTTGTTGATCATTAGCACCCACCTTGACTGGCTGTCCTAATTCAAGCAAAATAGCATCACCTTGGATTGGAGAAAGAGGCGCTTTCTGAATGGTTAGCTTTCCCTCGCCTTCGCTGATTACTTTTGCAAAGAACACTCCACCACCCTCTTGGTTTTTAACAGCGTCGTTGATGGCTTGGTTAGAAAGTACATAAGGCTTGTCAGCAGCCACATCATAGTGTGTCCAAACAAATCCACTAGCGTTGGATGGATAGAAATCACACTCCATGCTTGCTACCCAAACCGTAGCAGGTTGATCGCCTTCCCATGCGAATTGTACGCTGTCTTTCTTCCATTCGGAATATGGCAATACAAATACACGGTCGGAATCGTTAGCGAGAACATCAAACGTATTACCCAATGTGACATAGTCTGCGTTCTCCATACATGAAGTATAGGTGGTATCAGGATTCAAAATAATCTCACCTGCCTCAGGAAAAGATACTCGAACAAAAGCTTGCACATTATGGGTGATACCGCACTCAGTGAGGTTGTCACGATAGTTAGAACCGATAGACAAGTCCCATTCTACCTTATCGCCACGTACCACTTTGGAACAAGTTAACTCGACTGGCAACTCAAGGCCAAAGCTTGTGAAACCATTAATGACACTATCCAACTTTGGATCATCATATACACCAGGAACACATGTGAAATCAACGTAAACCTCTGGCCATTTTGAACTATTGTCTACCTCTGGAACAAAGTGCACATTCAAAGGCAAATCGTATGACCATGCAGTAAACCAATACTCACCAGGCTCGGCGATTGTGCCAGTAAAATTCTTGTTTACAGGAATAGGATCCTCGCAAGTAAGACCCGATTGCGCCATCACAGATGTGGCAAAAAGCACTACAAGGAGTGCGGAGAAAAATTTCTTTATCATAATTGAGCAGTTTTATTTCGTTTAACAAAGAGGATTATCGCATAAATGAGAGCCATGAGGAAGAGTGGCAAAATACCGCCAACAGGCACGTAATTGTAGGTGTGATCGTTCTTGGTATATCCACCTTCACCACCGGCCATAAGCCAAGCTAAGAAGTCATCGAAATTAGGAGGATCACCCATTCCTGCATTCCAAGAAGCAATCATCTCGTTATATGCTGCTAAAGCACTATCATAATCGAAAGTGGTGCTTGCACCAAAATAGTTATCCAACCAGTTGAGCCAAGTATTACCCAAGCCAGAGCCAGGTGCATTCTGTCTGCCACCGATGCGGTTAGGGCTGGAATAGCCGCCATAGGAAGCTGTGCCATAGGAGTTGAAGGCATAGTCCGCAGCGAAAGGCGATGTATATGACGCCGACGCTACAGAGAAAGATTGGTCTGCAACAGGCATCACTTCGCCCGTCGAGCCCTGGGAAGAAGAAACAGAGCGGTTGGCTATAGGCAATGAGCTGTAGGCGATTGGCGATGAGGTGATGAGGTTAGAAGGCGATGAGGCAATAAGGCCTGAAGAGGAAGCATAGTTCCCACCAACCATAACGCCACCACCAAACGAATGATACTCACCCGCACTGGTAAAATGCGAAATAGGCGACGCAGCAGTTGAGCCAGAAGGCAAAGAACTGGGTTGCGAGCTCGCGTTACGCGCGTACGAAACAAGGGGCGCACGGTTTGCACGACTAGAGAAGGACATAGTTGACCCCCTCAAGCCACCAAGCGACAAAGCACTGCTGTTAGACTGTCCTCCAGACAGGGTAGCATTCGTAAACGGCGAACCATTCAACGACTGATCCTCAGACTGCTCGCCCAGCAATTCCGTTATGTTGCTAGGGTTATGCGCTAAGGAATTTTCATCCATACTCATATGTAGCACAGACCACATACTGCCTATTAGTAGGCACACGAACAATAGAATAAATATATTAAAATTTGTCTTCATTTTCTAAATATTTGATACAAACTGCGTGCAAAGGTACAAAAAATATTTGAACTGACAAAATAAAAATAAAATTTTTATAGTCGAATTGGCATTTTTAATAATCATTTGACGAAATGATTCGAAACAGCGGGGGGGGGGTATTTCCGACATAAGCAGTTGGTTATAACGCAGTTACAGTACTTTGAAACGAAAAATTGCCAAAACGAAACATAAAAATACCCACTTTTGGGTATTGCCCAATTGGAAAAATGGCAGTAATTTTGCAGGCGATTTAACGCGCCTTTAGGGTTAGTGTTTAGTGAACGCCCCTTGGGGGCTAGTGTTTAGAGTTTAGAGATATAGGATACTCGGCATATACGCCGAGGGCAGGGACGGCTAGGGAGGTGATGAGGCGATAAGGCAATAAGGCGATGTTTAGTGTTTAGTGTTTAGTGTTTAGAGATATAGGATACTCGGCATGTACGCCGAGAGCATGAACGGCAAAGTAGGGTGTAGAGTGTAAGGTGTAAGGTGGAAAGTGAAGAGATGAATGAAAAAGAGTATATAGAACAGGGAGTGCAGATTCAGGAAGTGGATGCAAGGTATCTGGAGGATGAACTGGTACGCACCGCAGCACTGATGGACCGCCATCAGCCATTTGTGGTACTACTGACTCATTATCAAGAGCTTCTGAATACAGATCACATGCTCAATTATCAACTATTGAGCAAGCTGTTCGGTGTACGCATTGGACTCATCGAAGATAAAGCTGCTATACTAGCCGAAGGAGAAGGATTTAGGCATGTGCATGTGGCATATGGCAAAGACGTAGAAGAAGCTATCGCCCATATTATTGACGTGATAGTAACATTGCCCAACGTGCGCGAGAAATACTCTAAAAGGTATATGGCGATCCGCCTATTGGAACGTCCAGACGAGATGCTGGCACTATTGCCACATTCGGAAGAACTGATAAAAGTAGCCCAAGAAGAGCGAAGAAAACTGATGCAAGAGTATGGCATTCCTACAGCCAAACTGATAGCACAAGCACGTAGAGGATTCGTACATGGAGCATTGGAAGAGACCCTGAAGCATGCGAAAAATGACACAGGGCACACACTAGCAGATAAAATAGATAAGGTACTGACCAACAAATGGATTGGACTACCAATACTATTACTCGTACTATACACCATTTTTGAATGTACCTTCACCCTAGGAAGCTATCCACAAGATTGGATTGCAATGGGCATAAACGCATTGGCCGACTGGCTGCGCGGGCTGATGCCAACAGCATGGTGGAGCAGTTTGCTGATAGATGGTGTAGTGATGGGTATAGGTGCGGTATTGGCCTTCCTGCCGAACATTATCATTATGTTCTTCTTCCTCAGTTTGATGGAGGACTCGGGGTATATGGCTCGTGCCGCATACATGATGGACAAACTGATGCACCGCATTGGACTGCACGGAAGTTCATTTATCCCTATGCTGATGGGCTTTGGATGCAATGTGCCAGCTATCATGGCCGCACGTGATATTACTAATAAGAAAGACCGCGCGATCACGATGATGATGGTACCATTTATGAGTTGCTCGGCCCGCCTGCCAGTATATATGCTATTCATTGGAGCGTTCTTTGCAGAGAAAAAAGCGTTGGTAATGCTCTCCCTATATATAATAGGTATATTGTTGAGCATCTGCTTCGCATGGGTGATGCAACATATGCCCGCTTTTCGTCAGCCAAAGCATGATTACGTGAGTGAGTTGCCACCCTACCGCCACCCCACCTTGCGCAATACAGGATTGCACATCTGGGAGCGCGTAGCCGACTATTTGCAGAAAATACCTGCAGTGATCATCTGGGCAAGCGTGATTATTTGGGCATTGACCTATTTCCCTACCGGAGATATGAACCATATGGAAGAGAGCTACTTAGCTAGCATTGGACATTGGATAGAGCCCGTGATGCGCCCACTAGGCTTCGACTGGAAGATGTCGGTATGCCTATTGACAGGATTGCCCGCTAAAGAGGCCATTGTATCCACAATGGGCATACTCTACCCTGCCGATACAGCCTTATCGGCCTTCACACCCGTGACTGCGTTTGCGTTTATGGTGTTTGTGCTACTGTACTTCCCATGCGTGGCCACCATAACAACCTTGCGCCGAGAGATTGGAGCCAAATGGGCATGGTTTAGCGTTGCACAGTCGCTGATACTAGCCTGGGTGTTGAGTTTTGTGATTTATCAGGTGGGACAGTTGGTGGTTGGTGCTTAGAGAAAGGGATACTCGGCATGTACGCCGAGAGCATGGACAACCAAGGAGGGTGTAAGGTGGAGGGTGGAAAGTGGAAGGTGGAAAGTGGAAGAGAAAAGGATTATGAATATGAAAAAGATAATATTAGTATTATTAATGTTCGCGCATGTGGCGGGTGCATATGCGCATGCGTGGGGAACGGTATTGGATGATAAAGGGTATCCTTTGGTGGGTGCGAACGTATATTGGGCAAATACCACCGTGGGAGTAGCTACCGACCTTGACGGACATTTCAAATTGGAGCCCGTAAAGGAAACCAATTTGCTAGTAACCAGTTTCATGGGATACCACAATGATACCACTGAAGTAACGCAACATAGCGAACTGACTATAGTATTGGTGAGCAACTTGTTGCTAGAAGAAGTAGATATTGTAGAGCGCAAAATGGCTGTGCTCCGTTCACGCGTATCACCACTGACAACAGAAACACTCACGGGTGAAGCTCTGTGTATGGCCGCATGCTGCAATCTATCAGAGAGTTTTGAAACTAGCGCATCGGTAGATGTGGCATACTCGGACGCTGCTACTGGTGCAAAACAAATTCGCTTGTTAGGACTGAGCGGTACATACGTGCAGATGTTGACAGAGAATACACCTAACATCCGCGGACTGGCACAAGCATTTGGTATGGAATACATACCTGGTCCATGGATGGAAGCCATACAAGTGAGCAAAGGTACATCGTCGGTGTTGAATGGCTATGAAGCGATAGCGGGACAGATTAATGTGGAGTACTTGAAGCCACAAACACAAGACCCGATAGCTTTGAATGCTATGTTGAGTACTGAGTTACACGCCGAAGTGAATGCCACAGGCGGTTGGGATATCAATGACAAGGTGTCGACTGGTGTGCTATTCCATGCACAAAACATGTCGCTGGAATTGGACCATAATCATGATGGGTTTCTGGATATGCCCAAAAATACGAACGTGAACTTGCTGAATCGTTGGTATATCAAAGATGGTGATTATACGGGGCAGTTCTTGGTACGCGGTCTTTATGATCGTCGCATTGGCGGACAGACAAAAGACGCTATGGAAGTGATGGAATCACCATACACTATTGACTTGAACACATGGCGTGTCGATGGGTTTATGAAGAATGGATATGTATTTGATCAAGAGACGGGAATGTCAATCGGTATTATTGCTGCGGCTTCCTATCACAACCAACAAAACACCTATGGTCCTCGTCAATGGAATGCAGCTCAAACAAATGCCTATCTGAATGCCATATTCCAAACATCGTTCGACGATTCGGCTACTGACCTATGGGATGATCACTCGCATAACTTATCGGCAGGATTGAGTGTGAACTTCGACGATTATAATGAAGAATTATTATCGCCTATCGGTATTGACCAACACTCCTACATACGTGACGCGTGGGAAGTGACCCCTGGTGTATTCGCAGAATATACCTATACGTACAAAGACAAAGTGACGTTGCTCGTGGGCGTGCGCGAGGATTATTCCAGTGAATATGGTTTCTTTACCACCCCTCGTATGAACCTTCGTTATGCGCCCTTCGAATGGTGGACCTTGCGTGGTTCAGTAGGATTGGGCTATCGTTCGCCTAATGCCATTGCCGACAATGCAGCATATTTGCCAAGTAACCGAATGTATTGTTTTGGCGACGGGCCATTGGGCAATGAAATGGAGAATGGCGGATTGGCGCAAGAACGTTCGATGAATACAGGACTTTCGACGGTGTTCTACATCCCTATTGGCAGCCGAGAATTGCAACTTTCAGGCGAATATTACTATACGAGATTCTTGGACGGTGTGATTGCCGACATGGACCGTGACTTGCATAGCATCACCCTATACAACATGCACGATGTAGATGGTTCGCAATACTTCTCCCACAACTGGCAAGTAGAGGCGAATATGGAAATCCTGCGCGGATGGACCATGACTGCAGCCTTCCGCTATACCGATGTGAAACAAACTTCGTTTAATACAACAGCCAATGAATGGCAACTACGAGATAAACCACTTCAAAATAAATTTAAAGGTATCATTACTACCAGTTATCAAACGCCACTGAAGACTTGGCAATTTGACCTTACTGCACAATTTAATGGCGAAGGTCGTATGCCAGACGGATTCGTAGTACCAGAAGGCAGTAGTCAATATACAAGCCATAATGGCTATATTTACCACAAATGGTATCCACAATTACTAGGACAGATTACTAAGTTTTTCCGTACATGGTCCATTTATCTTGGGGCTGAGAACATGACCAATTTCCGTCAGGATAATCCGATAGTAGGTGAGAGGTTAGAGGCGAAAGACGAGAGATATGTGAATCCACAATCCGCAAATTTCGATGCATCCATGATATGGGCTCCTATCCATGGATGGAAGATGTATCTAGGTTTCCGTTGGGCTCTAGAGCGAGATGAGTAGTAAGTATAATATTAAAGACAAAGATATGAAACGACTGATTATTTTTTTAATGGCGATCCTGCCAATGGCTTTTGTTCTATCAACCGCAGAGGCCAAACCGAACAAACAAAAAGTGGTATTATATGTGCACCTGCACTGCCAAGATTGCTGCGATAAAATTATGAAGAACATTGCCTTTGAGAAAGGTGTGAAAGACATTGTATTTGATATGGAAGCGCAGACAGTGACCGTGACCTACGATGCCAACAAGACCAATGTGCCTACTCTGCAGAAGGCTTTTGCCAAGATTGGCAAGCCAGCCACCACAAACAAGCCAGAGCACACTCATCACGAAGAGCATACACATCAACACTAAAAAGAGAGGCAAAAGCCTCTCTTTTGTTATAAATAGGATTAAGTTTAGACGGAAAGAAGATAGTCTGCTGAAAGCAATAAGGGATAATTCGAATCAATATGTCCAGAAGGATAATCAAAGAGGATAGGGAATGAATAGTCATCTACCACTTGACGAATTGACTCGAGCAACGAGCATCCCATAGAAGGGTCGTCGGCACAATCAGTGAACTGCCCTACCACTAGGCCACCAATACTATCAAACACGGCAGACATACGAAGACTATTAAGCATGCGATCAATATGGTAATGGTTTTCACTTATATCCTCAATAAACAGAATTGGCGGTTGTTCGCATTGTTCGATAATCTTATTCAAACTATAAGGAGTACCTTGCAAGCCATAGAGTACACTCAAATTACCACCAATCAATTTTCCCACAACTTCACCACCGCGGTTGAGCGGAGAAGAAGAGGTGTGGTGGATTGTATAAGGTACATTAGCATGGTGTGGCGAAGGGTGATAGGTAAGTGGCAGGAGATGTGAAGTGAACGAAAGTGGTGAGGGAATAATATCTGCCATAAAAAACTCACGTTCCGCAGACAATGCAATATCTTCATCTGGCAACAAAGATAAGTCTTTGCACATATTGGCATGCAATGATGCAACATCATGCAAGCTCAATAGACTATGTAACGCGGTGATGTCGGAAAATCCCACCAACATAGGCCATTGGTCTTTGGGACGTTGTGGCAGGACCACCTTATCAATGATACGCTGCAAGCCATAACCACCACGACTACACAAGATAATGTCAATTGTGGGATCAGCAAACGCAGCATTCAAATCGGCCACGCGCTCTTCATCTGTAGCCGAAAAACGACCAATATTGCCATATGCATGCTGAGCAACCGATACACGAAAGCCCCACTGCTCTAAACGGAGAGAAGCCCTTTTTATCCATTGCGAATCAATCGCACTTGCAGGTGAAATTATGTGAATATGCTTCATTTGGCTGCAAAGGTAGTATTTTTTTTGCAAATATCAAAAAAAAAGCGTACCTTTGCGCTGGATTATGAGAAAAATTCAAATTTTCATATTATTTTTGTGGGCAAGCACTGTAGTTTTTGGGCAAACTGCGGCATCGGCTGATGCACTCTTCCAAGAGGGCAACTATGCAGAAGCACGAGAGCAATATGGACGATTGGTAAAGAGTTATCCAAACCACGCTTTGTATTTGTATCGATATGCAAGATGTGCACAAGAATTGGGTGACTATACTACAGCAATCAAATACTTTGAGTTATCGGGAAATCGATATGATTTGAAGCATTTCCACTTGGCTGAAGTTTGTATGAAGATGTGGTATGTCGAAGATGCAATTACCGCTTATCAGACATATTTGACTCGACCTAATATAGATTCCGCGCGCGCGACGTACGTGCAGCAACAAATTCATTATGCAGAGCGACTACAACGTTATCTACGACGTGTAGAGAAACTACACGTTATTGATTCGATAGATGTGGCACTAGACAGAATGCTTGATGCATTCACCCTTTCAGCAGAAGCTGGGGCTTTATCATATGATAGTTTAGGACAGGTAATGTACACTAACCAACGCGGAGATAGAAAACTATGGACCGAGATGAATGATTCGACTGCATATATCGTAACCAGTCATCGACTATTGGATCAATGGACTAGCGCAGACACTATGCCAGAAGTAGTTAATCAGTTCTCAAAACAAATCAATCCCTATATTTTAAGCGACGGAGTGACGCTCTACTACGCTGCATGCGACACGAACGGGTTTGGCGGCTATGACCTTTATGTGACAAGATATAACACCAGTACCGAAACTTATACTAATCCAGAGAACTTGGGCTTGCCATACAATTCTCCAGCCAACGAATATCTATTGGCTATTGATGAAGGGAAGAAAATTGGCTATTTAGCCACCGATAGATTCTCTGCAAAAGATGGTGTTCGTATATATAGTTTTGTTCCTACAGAATACAAACAATATTGGAGAGAAATATCCCGTGATTCATTGATAGCTTATGCACAACTGAAAAGTTATATTCAAGCAGAGAAAGACATTGAATCCATACCAGAAGACAGCATGATGCAAGATGAAAAAGATCATAAAGTAATCTTTTTTGCTCTAAATGACTCGGTAGTTTATACATCATTGGACGATTTTAGAAACCCACAGGCACGCAAACTATACCAAGATTGGGAGAAAAAGCGAAAACAACTACAACAAGATAAAGAGCAATTAGCTGAATTGCGTTTGCAATATAGCGAAAGCAATGTAAATCAACAAAAGAAGATTGCGCCTACTATCCTAAAACTGGAAAAACAACAAAGCCAATCTACTGCAGAGTGCAATCAACTACTATATTCTGTACAAGAAGCAGAATTAAGTCACAAACAATAATCACAACACAAAAAAAAAGAATCTCCACCATGAGAGTTGATTACTCAAATGGTGGAGATTTATTTTATACTAATGTAAGATTAAAGAGCGTTGATTTCTTTTAAGATACCCGTTGTTTTAGCAACAGCAGCTTCACTAGCAGCAAAGAGAGCTTGCTCAGCCTCATTCAATGGCAACTCTACAATCTTCTCAATACCATTCTTACCGATGATACATGGAACACCAATAGTGATATCATTGTAGCCATATTCACCCTCGAGATATGCAGAGCAAGGAATCATCTTCTTTTGGTTGTTGATTACGCTATCAACTACAGCAGCTGCTGCTGCACCTGGCGCCATCCATGCGCTGGTACCGAGCAAACCAGTAAGAGTAGCACCACCTACCATAGTAGCTTTAGCTACTTCATCCAACTCTTCTGCAGTAATCATTTCGCTAACTGGCATACCTTTGTATGTAGCAAAGCGAGTCATAGGAATCATTGTTGTATCTCCGTGGCCACCAATTACAAAACCTTCTACTTCGTTGGCATTGCAACCCAATTTTTGGCTCAAGAAATATTTGAAACGGCTGCTATCCAATGCACCACCCATACCAATTACGCGATTACGAGATAAACCGAGAGACTTGAGTGCGAGATAAGCCATTGTGTCCATAGGATTGGAAACTACGACAAGTATAGCGTTAGGAGAATAGGTCAAAATTTGTTGAGCTACACTCTTCACAATACCTGCATTTACACCAATCAATTCTTCACGAGTCATACCTGGTTTACGTGGGAGACCACTGGTAATAACTACTACATCAGAACCAGCAGTTTGGCTATAATCGTTGGTAACACCCTTAACTACGGTGTCAAAGCCCAACAATTGAGCTGTTTGCATGATATCCATAGCCTTGCCTTCAGCAACGCCTTCTTTGATGTCGATCAATACGACTTCGCTGGCAACTTTCTTTACTGCCAACACATTTGCGCATGTTGCACCTACGTTGCCTGCGCCTACTACAGTAACTTTTGACATAAAATTAGTATTTAAAGTTAAACAATATTTTGCAATTAACGTGCAAAGGTAGTGTTTTTTTTGCACATACGCAAATTTTTCAATAAAATCTTGCGCATGTACATTTTTTTTTGTACCTTTGTCGCCATGTTTAAATTGTTACTTATACTATCTATTCTTACAACACATCCTAATACACAAGATGCAAATATAGGTGTGTTGATATGTGATTACCATTCTGGTGACACGATTGAAGCTTATCGTCACAATGCCGTTATTCCTCCAGCATCGACCATGAAATTGCTAACAGCAGCTACAGCATTGGAGTTATGGGGAGGAGACTATCGAATTGAGACCCCTATTACCTATGACGGATTTATTCAGGATGGCGTACTGCATGGCAACTTATACATAGAAGGTCGGGGTGATCCTACGTTTGGTTCGAGGTATGTGGGCGATACGAATTTTATGTACAAATGGGTACGTAAGTTGCGTGAAGCTGGTATTCAGCATATTAATGGGTCTGTGGTGGCAGATCTTAGTTATTTTGATGCCAATGCCCTCAATCCTTCATGGCTATGGGAAGATGTAGGAAACTATTATGCTCCTGGTATATTCTCTTTGGCATATCAAGATAATACAATGAATATTGTATTGCGTAGCGGTGCGGTAGGTAGTATAGCAGAAGTTCTTTATACTACCCCAGAGATTCCTGAAATTGAATTTGAAAATCATATTCGATGTACGCATATCACTTATGATGGTGCATTCGTGCATGGTGTACCTTACAATAATACGCGATATCTGGTGGGAAGTGTACCATCGAATCGTCAGACTTTTGGTGTTCGCGGAGATATGCCAAACCCAGGACTGATTTTGGTGCGCGATTTCACTAATATTCTGCGAATTAGTGGCATTCAGGTGGATAGTACAGAATCCTATTTGAGCGAGAAACCAATGCATGCTCCAAGTCGCACATTGCTATTTACTCATCAAAGTGAACCTCTATCTGAAATCATTCGCCATACTGAGCAAGAATCTGATAACCTATATGCAGAAATGCTATTCCGAATATTTGGGTCTAAATACGCATTACCCTGTACTATTCATAATGCATCGGATTTCATGCGCGAATATTGGAAAAACCGCGGAGTTAGTTTTCGCAGTGGAAAGATTTTAGATGGCTGTGGGCTAGCTCCACAAGATGCTATATCGCCCTCGATGTATGTGCAACTCCTACGATATATGTATGGTTCGAAGCACAAAGATGTATTTCTAGCTTCGCTGCCTTGTAGTGGCGAGAGCGGTACACTCAGTTCGTTTTTGCGTGATACACCTCTACACGGTAAAGTATGTGCAAAGAGCGGTACCATTGGTGGAACAAAGAACTATGCTGGCTATATGTTTTTACCCGACGGACGAGTTTGGGTATTCGCAGTCATGGTGAATAGTGCCAATTGCAAAACCAGAAAAATACAACGCGTGATAGAACAATACCTTTTGGATGTTTATCAAAGAAACACATAGCACATCTTCTTTATTGCGCGAGCAATATACCGATTCATTGCCCCACCTCTACACCATACGCACAGATTTTCAAACCGCAGGTAGAGGACAAGCAGGTAATACATGGGAGAGCGAGAGCGGGAAAAATCTACTTTTTTCCACTTTGTTGAGGTATAACAATATTCTCGCCAGAGACCAATGGCGACTATCCATGCTGGTAGCAATTAGCATATGGGATACGCTGGCGACATATTTGCCACAAGAGAGACTAACTATTAAATGGCCTAATGATATTTACTATGATGATAAGAAACTAGTAGGTATACTTATTGAAAATAGTTTGTGTGGTCATCAAGTAGGTTATAGTATAGCAGGAGTAGGAGTAAATGTAAATCAGACTGAATGGCTCAGCAGTGCGCCCAACCCAGTTTCTATGAAACAGATTACGGGTAAAGAATACTGTCCTGAATTGCTATTAGAGGAATGGATATCAGCAATAAAATTATGGGAGTTGCGCAGTACAGAAGAACTATCTGCAGCGTATCTGCAGCGCATCTACCGCCGCGAGGGATGGCATAAATATGTAGAAAGAGAGGTAAGTGTTTTACCTACAGCTATTGCTCCCACCGATACAGAAGGAGCCTTTTTAGCAGAATTTGTTGGAATTACAGAGCAAGGCGAACTCATACTACGAAATACAAACAATGAAGAACAAATATATCATTTCAAACAAATACGATTTGTAATATGAAATCAATCATTATCACAGGTGGCGCAGGTTTTATCGGTAGCCATGTAGTACGACTTTTTGTGAATAAATACCCTGATTACCGCATTATCAATGTGGATAAACTCACTTATGCAGGCAATCTTGCTAATCTGAAGGACATTGAAGAAAAATCTAACTATCGCTTTGTAAAAGCCGATATTTGTGATTTTGATGCGATGTACGCACTCATGCAGGAGGAGCAAGTAACAGGTATCATTCACCTTGCAGCCGAGAGCCATGTAGATCGTTCAATAAAAGATCCATTTACCTTTGCTCGCACCAATGTGATGGGTACACTTTCACTTTTGCAGGCTGCAAAACTCTATTGGGAGGCATTGCCAGAGAAGTATGAGGGCAAACGTTTCTATCATATCTCTACCGATGAGGTATATGGTGCATTAGAGATGACTCACCCCGAGGGAATAGAGCCTCCATTCTCCACTCAGGCATCATCAGAACACCACGAGGCATATGGTGAGGACTTCTTCGTAGAGACTACGAAGTATAATCCACATAGTCCATATTCAGCATCTAAAGCAAGTAGTGACCACTTCGTGCGCGCTTTCCACGATACCTATGGTATGCCGACTATTGTGACCAACTGCTCGAACAATTATGGTCCTTATCAGTTCCCCGAGAAACTGATACCGCTATTTATCAATAATATTCGCCATCGCAAGCCATTACCAGTGTATGGCAAGGGCGAAAATGTACGTGATTGGCTATATGTAGAGGATCACGCACGTGCAATTGACCTCATTTTCCATCAAGGTACTGTGGCAGAGACTTATAATATTGGCGGTTTCAACGAGTGGAAGAATATTGACATTATTAAGGTGGTGATTAATACAGTGGATCGTTTATTGGGTCGCACAGAAGGCGAGGATATGAACCTTATCACTTATGTGACTGACCGTGCAGGACACGATATGCGCTATGCTATTGACTCCCGCAAATTGCAAGCCGAACTTGGTTGGGAGCCATCTCTGCAGTTTGAAGAAGGTATTGAGAAAACCGTTCGCTGGTACCTCGAACACCAAGAGTGGATGGACAACATCACTTCTGGCGAATATGAGAAGTACTACGAGGACATGTATAAAGGAAGATAAGCCGATTATAACAATAGTTAAACAAAGCGCGAGCATTCCTGCTCGCGTTTCGTTTTATATATATCGCTTGATTTGCACCAAATGATGGGTTAGTTCACCATCGGGCAAATGAATACCCATTTCATCTATATCATCCACATGCACACATCCCGAGCAGTGGATGATTTTTTTGTTATCTAGTAGCAATCCCACGTGTGAGATGTTCGTTGCTTGTGGGTCGCGATCGGCATGGTCGAAGAAGGCTAAGTCGCCTGGCTGCGCCTCTGCCAACGACGCTACAGCTGTTCCTTGTGTGATTTGTTCACGCGCATTGCGCAGGAGGTTGATGCCGAACACGCTATACACCACTTGTGTGAAACCAGAGCAGTCTATACCCATTACGTTCTTGCCGCCCCATAGGTAAGGAGCGTTGAGCAATGTTTGCGCAACGGCGCAAACATCCTCTCGCCTTATTGCCTCATCGCCTTTAACCTGTAATTTTTCACCTCTAACTTCTGTAGGATCAATCAGATATTGTTTGCCAAGAACTTCGAAAGTGCCGTGAGAGTAGTTGGGCAAACGTGTTCCGAGTGTAAGTAGCAGATCAGGTCCGCCATCCATAGGAGTAGCTGCTGCCATAGGAAAAGCAACCACAGCCTCGTCGCCTTTTAGCCCCATCGCCTCATCGCCTACATACGTTAACATCTTAAAATCTACCCATCCCTCTTGTCCGTCCATGGTGGAGCGTATTTTTGTCCAACGAGGCAGGCGATCGAGTACTTCGCATACTTCGCCAAAGAGCAATTGGGTTAGTTGCTCGCTCCCTTCGGATGGTTCTTGGCGCACAGGTGTAACGGTACAATGAGCTATTAGATATTCTACCATACCTCGTTATTATTAGTATTTGGACATTTAGGATAGTCAATTGTATAGTGTAGGCCACGAGATTCTTTGCGCTCCAATGCTTGGCGAGTGATGAGATAACCCACATTGATCATATTACGCAGTTCGCAGATATCTTTTGTTGCCTTTACGCGTTTGAAGAGGTCTTCGGTCTCTTCGTAGAGCAAATCCAATCGTTCCCATGCACGGCGGAGACGCAAGTCGCTGCGGACAATACCTACATACGTGGACATGACTTGACCTACTTCGCGCATGTCTTGCGAGATAAGCACATGCTCCTCATTAGTCATGGTACCTTCGTCGTTCCAGTCGGGGATATTCTCGTTGAAATCATAGTTTTCAATTACACTGAGCGAGTGTTTGGCTGCGGCATCAGCATAGACCACTGCCTCAATAAGGGAGTTACTTGCTAAGCGGTTGCCACCATGCAAGCCTGTGCAACTGCATTCACCCACCGCATACAAGCGGCGGATAGTGGATTGGGCATCTAAGTCCACCTTGATACCGCCACACATATAGTGCGCACAAGGGGCTACTGGGATATACTCCTTCGTGATATCAATGCCTAAGCTGAGGCACTTAGCGTAAATATTGGGGAAGTGGTGCTTGGTTTCTTCAGGGTCTTTGTGCGTAACGTCTAGGCATACATGGTCAAGACCATGAATCTTCATCTCGTTGTCGATAGCACGTGCCACAATATCGCGTGGCGCAAGCGAGAGGCGAGCGTCGTATTTCTGCATAAACTCCTCGCCGTTAGGCAGGCGGAGGATACCTCCGTAGCCACGCATCGCCTCGGTGATGAGATATGCAGGGTGCGTTTCTGTTGGGTTATAGAGAGCAGTTGGGTGAAACTGCACAAACTCCATATCTTTTACCAAACCTTTGGCACGATAGACCATCGCGATGCCGTCGCCCGTTGCCACATTAGGGTTGGTGGTAGTAGCATACACTGCTCCCGTGCCACCTGTAGCCATGAGGGTGATACGACTGAGGTAGGTGTTAATCTTACCCGTCTCTGGGTTGAGGATATAGGCACCATAGCACTCGATATCGGGTGTGCGGCGGGTGACGCGCACGCCAAGGTGGTGCTGGGTAATGATCTCTACGGCAAAATGATTCTCCAATACGTCAATGTATGGGTTGGCACGTACCGCAGCCATGAGTCCGCGTTGGATTTCCGCGCCAGTGTCATCTGCGTGGTGGAGGATACGAAACTCAGAGTGTCCGCCTTCGCGGTGAAGGTCGAAGGTGCCGTCGGCTTGCTTGTCGAAGTTCACGCCCCAGTTGACGAGTTCCTCGATTTGCTTTGGCGCTTGGCGCACTACTTGTTCGACCGCAGCAGGGTCGCTGAGCCAGTCGCCCGCTACCATAGTGTCGTGGATGTGCTTTTCAAAGTCATCTACGAGCATGTTGGTCACACTGGCGATACCGCCTTGCGCACGGCTGGTGTTGGTTTCTTCGAGGGTCGTCTTGCAACAGAGTGCAATACGATACTTCTGTGTGCGAGCCACTTTGAGCGCAAAACTCATACCCGCTACACCGCCACCGATGATGAGAAAATCATACTTTTTCATAACTACTCTTGGTTAGCTATCTTCATTAAATATGCTTTGGCTGCCTCATACTCGTTGGGGATAATGCCGTCGAGTATGGCGTCTTTGATTGCGTTTTTGAGTTCGCCCACACGGGCACAAGGTTCGAGATTTAGCAGCTGCATAATCTCTTCGCCACGCACAGGCGGTTGGAAATTGCGGATACGGTCTTTCTCCTCCAGTTCAATCATCTTCTGCCGTACCAGTTCGTAGTTCTTGTGGAAGCGACGCACTTTCTCTTCGTTGCGCGAAGTGATGTCCGCATCGCAAAGGAGCATAAGGTCATCAATATCGTTGCCAGCCTCAAAGAGTAGGCGGCGAACAGCAGAATCGGTGACTGTATCTTCGATGAGATTGATAGGGCGCATATGCAGGTCCACCATCTTGATGACATACTGCATCTTCTCGTTCTGCGGCATCTTCATGGTCTTGAAGATACGCGGAATCATCTTTGCGCCGAGATAGTTATGGTTGCGGAAAGTCCAACCTGCATGGTCGTCCCATGCTTTGGATTTAGGTTTGCCTATATCGTGTAGTAATGCAGCCCAACGAAGCCAGAGGTTGTCGGACTTTTGTGCGAGGTTATCCAACACTTGCAGGGTATGGAAGAACACATCTTTGTGCCCTTTTCCGTCTTTGGTTTCTACTCCTTTGAGTGCGGAGAGTTCGGGGAAAATTAGCGGAAGGAGTCCAGTCTTGTCGAGTAATATCCACCCCACAGATGGTTTGCGCGAGAGCATGATTTTGTTGAGTTCCTCTACAATACGCTCTTTGGTGATAATCTTAATGCGTTCGGCATTGCGCTCGATGGAATCGAAGGTTTCTCTATCTAAGTAGAAGCCGAGTTGGGTAGCAAAACGGATGGCTCGCATCATGCGTAGCGGATCGTCGCTGTAGGTGATGTCAGGGTCGAGCGGTGTACGGATAGTGCACTCGTTCATATCGTGTATGCCACCGAAGGGGTCAAGCAGTTCACCATAGCGATCGCGGTTGAGGCAGACAGCCATAGCATTGATAGTGAAGTCGCGACGATTTTGGTCATCCTCCAATGTGCCGTCCTCTACGATTGGGTTGCGCGAATCGTGCTGATAACTCTCGCGGCGTGCCCCGACAAACTCCAATTCCATCTTGCCACGTTTCACTTGGGCAGTACCATAGGTCTTAAAAACGCTGAGGTGTGCCCCTTTTCCGAGGCGTTTGGCTACAGCTTGTGCGAGGTCAATGCCACTGCCCACCACGACTACATCAATGTCGGTACTGTCGCGATGCAAGAAGATATCGCGCACATATCCGCCAATGACATAGCACTCCAAACCGAGACGGTCGGCTTCTTCGCCTACAAGGTGAAGAATGGGGAGGTCTATTTTAGGGTGAGAGGCGAGCACTATTTTTCTTCTTTATGAGTTTCCTTATGCCCAAGATACAACATAGTTAGCATAATAACTTGTGGGGTTAGCAATACTACACTTTTAAATAGAAACTCTTTAAATTCCCAGCGAAAAATACCCCATGCAAGCAATAATCCAGCAATAGCACCAGCTGCGCATAATGCAATATGCTTTTTGAGTTCTTTCGTTGTCATAATTGTTAAATATTGCAAAAAGTTTCAAGGGCTTCAGTATTTGAATGATTGAAACCTTTGAAACTTTTTATCTCTGAAATTCGTTGTTCAACGATTAGCGAACGCGCTCGCAGTAGCTACCGTCGCGGGTATCTACGCGGATAGTCTCACCTTCGTTGCAGAAGAGAGGAACGCGGATCTCAGCACCTGTCTCAAGAGTAGCAGGTTTGAGGGTGTTGGTAGCGGTATCGCCTTTGAGACCTGGCTCGGTGTATGAGATTACCAACTCAACCTTGGTTGGCAACTCAGCGAAGAGGATAGTGTCGGTAGAAGCGTCAGATACAACGTCGCAAACAAAACCTTCTTTGAGGAAATCTACGCCAGTGATAAGGTCGTGACCGATAGGCACTTGCTCGAAAGTCTCTTGGTTCATGAAGATATAGTCCTCACCCTCTTTATAGAGGTATTGGTATGGACGGCGTTCTACGCGAACATCCTCCAATTTCTCGCCGATATTGAAGCGACGCTCCAATACGCGACCATCTACTACATCTTTGAATTTTACACGCATAATGGTGTTACCTTTTCCTGGCTTAACGTGCAGGAAGTCAATTACAAAATACAAACGGCCGTCCATGCGGATACATACACCGTTCTTTACGTCTTGAGAGTTAATCATAAATATAAACTAGTTTATTAAATTAATGTTTCAGGTTTCTAAAGTTTGAAAAAGTGCGCCTAAAGCGCCAATTTCAAATTGCGTGCAAAGGTACGATATTTTTTGCATATACGCAAGAAATCCCTATAAAATTTCGGAAAAGATAGGTTAATCACTAACTAATCACTAACTAATCACTAACTAATCACTAACTAATCACTAACTGAGGTTTGGGTGGTTATATGATATTCTTTCATAAAAAACGAGGAAATAGTTGCATATATGCAAAAAAAGCACTAACTTTGCAGCATGATTGGAAAGAACAAAGAAAAAACAAAAAAATAGTTGATATGAATACATTTTTTGGAACATTCGACATTTGGCAAGTACTATCATCGTTTATTTTCCTTTTTGCCATCATTGATCCATTTGGCAATATCCCGGTAACGCTGAACATGCAAAAAAGAGGAGTAAAGATTTCTCCGATAAGAGTGTGTATTGCCACTCTCGTTATCTTGATTACATTCCTCTTTGCGGGAGAGTGGGTTCTAAAGCTTTTTGGCGTTAAAATCGAGTATTTTGCCATTGCTGGTGGATTCGTAATCTTCCTTATGGCCATGGAGATGGTACTAGATGTGTCTATTTTTAAGAATGAAGGATTGGATGGATCTGGCAGCATCGTGCCGTTAGCCTTTCCAATGTATGCTGGTCCTGGTGCATTTACAGCTCTGCTCTCTATTACAGCTGAGTATGACATTATCAACCTTGTTATTTCTGTGACATTAAACACCATTGCCTTGTTCCTTGTGTTAACAGGAACAGGTTGGCTGAACAAATACATCGGACAAACCACGTTGTATATTCTTCGTAAGTTCTTTGGTATCATTGTATTAGCCATTGCATGTAAATTGATGTTTGCTAATTTAGCAACCGTATTTGCTGGATAATTTGTAGTATAATTTTTGATATGAATCGTACATCTTTTTATTTGCTTTTTGCAGTCCTGCTGCTGGCAGGTTGCCAAACTTCGCCTCGTTTTTCAGTATCTGGTACAATATCTCACGCTGATGGAGAGACCTTATACTTGGAACATACTCAGTTGACCACGACGACTATCTTGGACTCGTGCGTATTGGATGGTGAGGGCGAATTTAAATTGCATGCCCCATCTCCAGAGCATCCTGACTTTTATCGCCTCCGTATCGGCAAGCGTTCGTTGCCACTTTCTGTCGATTCCATCGAGGAAATCATTGTTGTTAGCACCCGCGATAGTTTGCCATATACCTTGTCTATTCAAGGTAGTGAAGCGTCGCTGATTATGTCTCAGTTGCGCGCTACAGCTCGCACCGCTACGCGCGAGGAATTACGCAAACAAGCACAAGAGGTGATTGTGAGTAATCCACGCTCATTAGCAGCATATTACGCAGTTTTTTTGAAACAAGGAGGAGAATATATCTGGAACATTCTTGATCCCGCAGACCGTCGTATGTATCAAGCAGTGGCTACCTCTTTCCAAACATGGATGCCAAACTACGAGCGCACTAAAGTGCTGTGCAATCAAGTGAAAGACGTACTTCAAGCAGAACGTAACATCAAGAACCAACAAGCTATGCGCGATTTCATTGATAAAGCAGAAAACTCATTTTTGGACATCACTTTGCCCGATGAACAGGGCGATTTGCAATCCTTGTCTGATTTGCGTGGCTCCGTAATCATCCTAGACTTTTCTTCATCGGAGATGGAGCAGTCGGTAGGTTACAATTTTGAATTACGCGAATTATACAACCGCTACAATAAACGTGGTCTAGAGATTTATTCTGTATCCTTGGATCGCAATCAATTTTTGTGGGAACAGACGGTAGAAAATCTACCATGGACCACCGTACGCGCAGACCAGAATACAGCAGCATCGGTGCTGATGCAATACAATGTACAAGGGCTGCCTACCCTTTTCCTCTTCGATCGAAAAGGCAATATTCAAGGACGATACATAGATTTCGAAGCACTTGACGCCGACATTAGAAAATATCTGTAAATTAGCTTCTGAGGTTGGGTTTGATGCTTGCGGCATCGCCCCAGTTCGTTTTCTTGAAGAGGATGCCAAATTCATGAGCCAATGGGTGGCCCAAGGATTGCATGGAGACATGACTTATCTGGAGCGTAATTGCGACAAACGTTATGATCCCTCCGTATTGGTGCCTGGCGCAAAAATGGTGATTGTTTGTCTACTCACCTATGATAACTCGGGTAGAGATTACCATCGACGCGTGAAATCGTTGCTCTATACCTTAGAAGCGAAATTGAAGGAGGCATATGGAGAAGATATTGTATCGCAGACTCATCAACATATTTTTTGCGACTCTGCCCCTTTATTAGAAAGGCGATGGTGCGTGGAAGCAGGCTTGGGATTTATTGGCAAGAATCACCAACTGATCCACCCTAGATTGGGTAGTTTCGTTCACCCTGGCGAGATTGTGATAAACAAAGTAGTGCCACTATCTGACACCCAACATCCGCAGAGTCAGCCGTGTGCCGACTGCCAGATTTGTATTGACGCATGCCCCACTGGTGCATTACGCCACCCACAATGGGATGCCACACAGTGCATAGCATATACCACTCACCACTGCTTGGAGTGTCAACTCTCCTGCCCGTATAACATTGAATAACATCATATGAAAAATCTCAAAATCGGCATCGCCTCTGACCACGCAGGCTTTGCTCTAAAACAAACCGTTATAGCTTGGCTCCATGAGCAAGGCATAGTAGTAACAGACTATGGCTGTCCTTCTACCGATAGTTGCGACTATCCTGATTTCGCGCATCCTATGGCAGCTTCCGTAGAAGATGGTACCAACGATATGGGCATTGCCATCTGCTCTACTGGCAATGGAATCACCATGACCTGCAACCACCATCAGGGTATTCGTGCTGCCCTGTGCTGGGAAGAGCCATTGGCTCGCTTGGCACGTGAGCACAACAATGCTAATATTATTGGTTTACCCGCCAATTATATCAGTGCTGAAAAAGCCATAGAACTTATAAAAATCTTCCTCACTACTGAGTTTGAAGGTGGTCGTCACGAGCGCCGAATCAATAAGATTCCAGTTCAAGCATAAACCTCGGTAGTAAAATCTATTTCTCTGCATGCGGTTGATCAATCATCTGCGTTGTTGGTTTAGTTACCTACTCTCGCTAGTGGGTATTGTTCGTGTACGCCATTTGCCTACATTCATTAGCGTAGAACCCGCTAATTATTGCCAACTGCGATGCCCAGAGTGCCCTGTTGGACAACGTGCAACTAATCATGAAATACGACATGCCAACAATCTATCTTTGGAAACCTACCAGTTGGTTCTTGATCAAGTAAAAGATACAGCTACCACTATTCAGTTTTATTTTCAGGGCGAGCCACTTCTGAATCCGCTACTGCCAGAGATGATTGCTCAAGCCCATGACTCGGGGTTATTCACCATTGTTTCTACTAATGCTCAAGCACTTACCAAGGAGTTGGCATTCCAACTCGTACGGAGTGGACTGCACCGCATTATTGTATCAATTGATGGATTTTCAGAAGAATCCTACTCTGCCTATCGTATAGGAGGAGACTTGCAGAAAGCTTTGGATGGGCTATACTTTTTCCATCAGGCAAAAAAAGAACTAAAATCATCTATTTGCATCGAACTACAAGTACTACGTCTTAAAACCAACGAACATGAGTGGAAATGGGTACGTCAGCATTATAAGCAATTAGGTGCCACACGCCTAGTCTTTAAGACAGCACAACTGCATGATTATCAGCATGGACATCCACTTATGCCTAGTCAATCTAAGTACTCGCGTTATCAACAAGCAGCAGATGGTAGGTATTATCTTTATCGTTCTTGGTTACGTCGTCACTGGCCCAACACTCCATGCTATCGCCTTTGGTCAGGATGTGTGATTACCACAACAGGCGAAGTCCTCCCCTGCTGTTATGACAAAAGTAGCCGTTACACCTATGGTTCATTAAAACAACATTCTCTAATTGATATTTGGCATGGCAAAAAAGCAAATGCCTTTCGTCGTATCGTTTTGCATGAGAATCACCACATTCCTATGTGTCAGGAATGTAACTTATAAGTATTTTTCAAAAAAAAGTACAAAAATTTGCACATCTCATTTTTTTACACTACCTTTGCACCGCATTTAGTTAAAGAGCACCCCCCCTCGCCCACGAGGCTCGTCGGGGACCCGCTAAGGGAAGCAGGTGAAAATCCTGCACAGACCCGCTGCTGTGATTCGCAATCCGATGTTCACTATCTCTTAGGTCACTGCCTCTAAGGTGGGAAGGCCGAACAAAAGGAGCGATAAGTCAGAAGACCTGCTACATGCATTTGTTGAACGCTCTCGTGGTATAGGGCTTAAGACATGAACAGACGGTTTCTCATATGGCTTTTCGCACTCTCGTGCTTGGCAGCATTCTCTCAAAACAATGCCGCCGATTCGTTGTATCTTGATTCCATTTATCGCCACTTAGAGTTGGAGGAATACACTATTACCGCCCGCGTCAAAGAAAAGGATATCATTATCCCTCAGACACTTGCGGGCGTACAACTCAAGAAAATGAATGCCCTCAGTGTAGCCGACGCCATTCGCTATTTCTCTGGTGTTCAAATCAAAGATTATGGAGGAGTAGGTGGATTGAAGACAGTAAATATCCGCAGTATGGGTACTAACCACATGGGCGTATATTACAATGGTGTACAGCTTGGCAATGCACAAAACGGACAGATTGACCTTGGAAAATATTCTCTTGAGAACATTGAAGAAATTCAATTATACAATGGACAAAAGTCAGACATTTGGCAATCTGCTCGCGAGTTTGGCGCAGCAGGAAGTATTTATTTAACTACCCGCCGACCACGCTTCGAAGGGGAAAAATCTTTTAACGTGAAAGCACAAATGCGCGCTGGAAGTTTTGCGCTCATTAACCCAAGTGTATTATTCGATATTCGTTTAAGTGAAACAATGTCACTCACTGCAAACGCGGAACTCATTTCTTCCGACGGCAAATATCCTTTCCGTTATAGGCGAGTTACACCATCAGGTGAGGTGGCATATGATACCACAGCCATTCGCCAGAACGGTGATATTAATGCTATTCGAGTGGAAACAGCACTCAATCATTACTATAGTAATACTGGATTTTGGAAACTACAATTATATCACTACAACTCAGAGCGAGGAGTACCTGGTGCAATTGTAAATAATGTGTGGCGCAATGGTGAGCGTTTGTGGGATCGCAACTCCTTTGTACAAGTTACATGGCAGGATGAATTATACAATCGTTGGTCCGTGCGAGCAAACATGAAGTATGCTAATGATTATACACGATATATCAACAATGACGATAAACTCATTCGAGTGGAAAATCAATACCTACAACAAGAGTTCTATTTTACTATGTCACATAAGGTATGTATTTTTGACTGGTGGGATGTGAGTGCAGCATACGATATACAATATAACCAACTTAGCATGTTCTTGTCAACTCACCGATGGACACATTGGCTAAGTGCAGCTACTGCTATTAACGTGAAAAATTATTTGCGGATACAGGCTAGTGTGCTTGGAACATTTGTAAATGATCAACAACCTACTTCAAAGAGCAAGACCAATCAGCCTGCAGCAAAAAATAATACACACGAAGCAAAGTGGACACCTGCATTCTTCCTATCTTATCGCCCTACACAACTCATTGATCTTCGATTAAATGCATTCTACAAACAGAGTTACCGTTATCCCACTTTCAACGATCTTTACTATACAGACATGGGCAATGCTTATCTCAAGCCCGAATTGGCAAAACAACATAACGTGGGTTTGAGTTTCACACAGCCATTCCGCATGGCAGAGAAGCGCGGTTCGGAGTTTCGCATCAATGCTGATTACTACTACAACCGTATATCCGATAAGATTATCGCATATCCAAAAGGGCAACAATTCCGTTGGACGATGCTCAATCTTGGACTAGTAAAAATAAATGGTTTAGATGTGAATGCACAATTGCATTTTGTGTTGCCGATGGACTTCTATCTCACCGCCAAAATGCAATACACCTATCAAACGGCTATCGATGTTACCGACCCTAACGACACCTATTATGGCGACCAGATTCCTTATATCCCATGGCATTCGGGAAGTGCAGTAGGTATGTTTGGTTGGCAAAATGATTGGATGCAGTATGGACTGAACTATAGTTTCATTTACGTTGGCGAACGTTATAACCAACAAGAGAATATTTTGTATAATTATACCCAACCATGGTATACGCACGACCTTAGTTTATTCGGCGAATGGGATATATGTAAAGTTAATGCTGAAAGGGCAGAGGTTAAAAGTAGGAGATTATTTACGCTGCGCGTGGCACTTGATGTGAATAATCTGCTATCACAAGATTATGATGTGATTCTCAACTATCCAATGCCAAAACGAAATTATAAATGTACGGTAAGTATAGCATATTGATTTGGATTCTTGGATATTGGCTATTGGCTATTGGTCTAATGGGTTGTCGTAGCGAGGAGATTACCTTCCCTGCGGAGTATGAGGTTTTGCCAATGGAACCGAGAGAATTAAGCAGTTTTGCACCTAACGAGCCCATTGGTATGTACCTGCTCAACGAAGGCAATATGGGCAGCAACAAAGCTACTATTGACTACCTTGATTTCTGCAATGGTTGTTATATCCGTAATATCTATGGCGAGCGCAATCCGAATGTAATAAAGGAGTTAGGCGATGTGGGCAATGACATTCAAGTCTATGGCAACCGACTTTATGCAGTCATCAACTGCTCGCACAAAGTGGAGGTGATGGACGCCCGTACTTGTCGCAGAATTGGTCAAGTGGACATTCCTAATTGCCGATACATCTGTTTTCACGAGGGGAAAGTATATGTTAGTTCGTACGTTGGGCCAGTGAGCATTGATCCGAATGCTCAGTTAGGTGCGATATTTGAGATTGATACTGCCACGTTGCAAATTACTCGCAAAGTGACCGTTGGCTATCAACCCGAGGAATTAGTGATTAATGGAGAATATCTATACGTAGTTAACTCAGGAGGATATAGAGCGCCCAACTATGATTCCACTATGTCAGTTGTTTCGCTCAAAGATTTCCGTCAAGTACAAAAAATACCCGTATGCCTCAATCCTCACCGCATGCGTCAAGACCAATATAGTCAGTTGTGGATTACATCTCGCGGAGATTATAAAGACTTTCAACCTATACTTACATGCTTCTCACTCATATCCAAAGAAATATTGCCCATGGCTAAAGCACCAGCTGTTTCAGAGATGGTAATTTGTGGTGATAGTATGTATTTTTATGGAACACATTGGAGCGAACAGACTATGTCAAATCAAATAACATATGGCATTTTTGACATCCGAAAACAAACACTCGTTTCCGAACATTTTATTACAGACGGAACGGAACAAGAGATTAAGATTCCATATGGTATACAAGTCAATCCTTATAATGGTGATATATATGTTACAGATGCAAAAAACTATGTCTCAAGCGGTCAACTCCATTGTTACTCGCGTGAAGGCAAACGCAAATGGAGTGTTCGCACGGGTGATATCCCTGCTCATATGTGTTTTGTCTATCGTTAGTTGCGAGCCAGACATACCTATGGTTAATCTCGGTATAGATGATACCTATACCGTTGAACGCATGCGCACGCTCATCCTACACCCAGAATATGATGGTGAGGATTATTGTTGGCGATTGGATGATAAGGTGATTAGCACAGAGCGCGATCTCATTTTTTGCCAATCCGAAGCGGGAACATATCATATGCAATTAGAAATACATGATGCAGTAAACCCAGTAAGCCATTCCTTTAAAGTGGTCGTTTTTGATGAAGAAGTGGCCTATTCTCCTTATATTTCTCATGTACTGGAATATAATCCTGCCCCTGGGCAGTTTATCAATACCATGCCAGAATACGAAGAAGGCGACACCTATCAAACCATGCTTCGCAAGGCTGAAGAAGCCATTGCTGGCACTAACCGCAGTCTAATTTCACTCGGTGGTTGGGGAGGATATGTCACTTTTGGGTTTGATCACTCGGTGGTAAATATACCTAATTTACCTGACTTTATTATAGAAGGCAATGCCTTCTATTCTTCGACTAGTAATAAGAATGGCAGCAGTGAACCTGGAATTGTGATGGTCAGTATAGATGTGAATCAAAATGGATTGCCTGATGATCCGTTCTATGAACTCGCAGGTAGTGAATATACCAATCCTGCTACAATCCACCAATATGCTCTTACCTACCATCGTACACCTGCCGAGCATACACCACAAGCAGACATGAAAAACTCACTCTCTGACACCACATACATACTATGGAAGAATAATCAAGGTGAGCAGGGGTATGTACACAAGAACACTTTCCACTCACAAGACTATTTCCCCCTTTGGCTCACCGATTCTACGCTTACTTTCTACGGTACACGCTTGCCCGACAATGCTGTGGACAAGAGCGGGAAAGGCAATATGTGGGTGCAAACTGCATACGATTATGGCTATGCTGACAGTCATCCTAATGATAGTATCAGCTACTGTTCGTTTGATATTGCTTGGGCAGTTACCGCCAACGGCGAGCCAGCCAACTTACCTTGTGCTGACTTCGTTCGTGTCTATACGGGTGTACACCAACAATGTGGTTGGATAGGCGAGATTTCTACTGAGATTTCCCATGCGCGTGACTTGAATATAGAGGAATAACCCTTCTTATGAAAAAGCAATACATACATACATTAATTCTAAGCGCCATCGTGTGGTGCATATGTTCGTGCACTTCATCTAGCAATATTGATGATTACAACTTAGAGGTTTATACCCCCACATATGCAACAGGCTTTCGCATTGTCGGTGCAGAAGGTAAACAGAGTACCATCATCCGAGTGACTAATCCGTGGCAAAGTGCCAACGATGTGGAAACAATGCTCTTTATCGCTCGTGGAGACGAGAAAGTGCCCGATGGTTTCCATGGTCAAGTGCTGCAAGGCGATGCTGAGCGAGTGGTATGTATGTCGTCCACCCATATTGCTATGCTTGATGCCATAGGAGCTGTAGAGAGCGTAGTGGGTGTGTCGGGCAAGGATTTTATCACCAACCCCTATATTGTGGCTAATCAACATATTATCCCTGATGTGGGGTATGACGGCAATATGAATTTCGAACTTCTCGTGGCGCAACAACCTGATATTGTACTTCTCTTTGGTGTAACGGGTGCATGTGTCATGGAGTCTAAACTCGATGAATTAGGTATTCCGTATATGTATATTGGCGAGTATGTAGAAGAAGATCCATTAGGAAAGACCGAATGGCTTATTGCCATTGCTGAGATTGTTGGTTGCCGAAAGCACGGCATCACCTATTTTTCTGAAGTGCCAAAACGCTACGAGCATCTTAAGTCTTTAGCCGCTTCAGCCCAAACTCCTACTCCCAAAGTAATGATCAACACACCATACGCCGACTCGTGGTTTATGGCTTCCGCCACCAGCTATGTAGCACGACTGATTGCAGATGCAGGAGGCGATTATATTTATAAGAAAAACACCTCTAACCACTCTTTGCCAATCGATATGGAGGAGGCGGCATTACTGACAGCCCAAGCCGATGTGTGGATCAATGTGGGCAATGTCAATTCCGTAGACGATTTGTGTCGTCAATTCCCTAAGTTTTCCAAAATGCCTTGCGTACAACTCGGCGAAGTGTACAATTGCGACAAACGCAGAGTACTAGGTGGAGGCAACGATTATTGGGAATCAGGTGTGGTACATCCTGATATCGTTCTGCGCGATTTAATCAAGATTTTTCATCCTGAATTAGAATCAGACAAAGAGTTCGTCTATTATAGAAAACTTCCAAACCCTTAAACATTGAAACAATCAGTTCAACTGCGTGAAACTTTTAACCAATGAAACAGCGCTCTACCATATTATTCATCACCCTATCTATTCTGCTGGTCATCCTGTTTGTGCTTGACCTGCTCATCGGCTCTGTGCATATCCCACTTCGCGATATTTTGGGTGCGCTATTTGGCGGAGATGTGGACGCATCTACCCGCCTTATCGTGTTGGATATTCGCCTCATCAAAGCTATTGTAGCAGTCTTGGCAGGCGTAGCACTTTCGGTTAGCGGTTTGCAGATGCAAACGCTTTTCCGCAACCCTTTAGCAGGTCCATATGTATTGGGTATCAGTTCGGGTGCCAGTTTGGGCGTAGCGATATTTATTCTAGGTATGCCTCTGTTGGGTATAGCCACCAATAGCACCATCTCGTCTATCGGTACTGCTGGTGCTGCGTGGTTAGGCGCAGCATTGATTCTCGCTTTTGTTGCCTCCGTCAGTACCCGAATCAAAGACATCATGGTTATCCTTATTCTGGGTATGATGATTTCTTCGGGCGTGAGTGCGGTAGTACAGATTCTGCAATACCTGAGCAACGAGGAAGCGCTCAAATCCTTTGTTATCTGGACAATGGGTTCGCTTGGCGATGTCACAAGTAGCCAACTCATGCTGCTATTACCTGCGGTATTGATTGGCTTAGTCGTTTCGGTGGCTGTAATCAAACCACTAAACTTGCTCCTGCTTGGCGAACAATATGCTCGCACTATGGGACTGAATGTCCGTCGTTCACGCTATCTTATATTTCTCTCCACCACCTTGTTAGCGGGTACTGTAACGGCTTTCTGTGGCCCTATCGGCTTTGTGGGCTTGGCTATTCCACATATTGCACGAATGCTGTTCTCTAATGCCGACCATCGTATCCTACTGCCTGCCACTGCCTTGTGCGGAGCTGTAGTCTTGCTCGGATGCGATATTATCTCCAAATGGCTCACATTACCTATCAATACAGTCACTGCCTTACTCGGTATTCCTATCGTTGTTTGGGTAGTCATTCGCAATAAATCCATTGTATAATCAAGCCTTTCGCCTTATAGCCTCATCACCTAATTGCCTCATAGAATATGATCCAACTCAAAAACATATCTCTCGGATACGACGCTCAGCACTTGCTATTGGACAATGTATCTACCACTTTCACTTGTGGTACGACAACTGCGCTCATTGGTCGCAATGGAACAGGCAAATCCACATTGCTGCGTGCTATTATTGGTTCTCAACCGCTTCTCAAAGGCAATATTCTCATCAATAGAACTGATATTCAGCATATCACCCCTCAGCTGTTGGCGCAACAGGTGGCTTTCGTGACTACCGAACGCATTCGTATTGCCAATCTCTCCTGCCGCGATGTAGTAGCTCTTGGCAGGGCACCTTACACGAATTGGATTGGTCGCATGCAACCCGAAGACGAAGCCATCGTCATGCAATCCTTGGAGAAAGTGGGCATGGCTTCCTATGCTTTCCGCACCATGGACAAGATGTCGGATGGCGAGTGCCAACGCGTGATGATTGCCCGTGCATTGGCGCAACAAACACCTATTATCTTGCTTGATGAGCCCACATCGTTTCTAGATATGCCCAATCGATATGAAGTATGCCATTTGCTTGCTGATTTGGCGCATCAGGAAAACAAGTGCATCATCTTCTCCACCCACGAACTGGATATTGCCCAGTCGCTCTGCGACACGATTGCGCTCATCGATTCGCCCACGATGCACCACCTCCCTACTCAGGAGATGATCCATAGCGGACATATTGAGCAGCTCTTCAAAATACGCCACTAACCACACTACACAATGCTAAACCATACTACACAATATTTCATAAAGCAAATCTCCGTTTCGGAATATCTCGCTCACTACCGCGATGCCGAGCGCTTTGGTGCTTGCTGCAAGTCGTGCTCCAATTATGCCAAGAGTTGGGCATGTCCGCCCTTTGATTTTGATGTTAAGCAACGTCTAAGTCAATACCGCAATTTGCTATTGATTGTATGCAAAATCACGCCAATGGATACCGCTTTGCCACTTACTAATTCTCGTGAACTCATTCGTCCAGAAAGAATTAATTTAGAAAAAAAGCTCTTGGATTTAGAGAAACAATATAATGGCCTTTCTGCTGCATATGTAGGCAGTTGTTTGTATTGTCCAGAGGGCACATGCACACGCGCCAATGGCCAGCCATGCCGGCATCCCGAATTAGTACGTCCTTCGTTGGAAGGCTATGGTTTTAATATTGGCAAGACAACCAAAGAGTTATTTGGTATGGATCTCCTATGGGGAAAAGAAGGTCACCTACCAGAATACCTATTGCTGGTTTGCGGATTTTTTCACAACGAAAGCCATATTGATTTTTAGCCCAATTTGGCGAGTAAGCACTCGCCTTACGCACTTATAATATCTGATGAATGAACAATAGATTTATATCGCACAGCAATATATTATTCCGCAATATAGTTCATCAAATCATTCCATAGACGCGTAGCATCCTCCATACCTAGTTGATGGAGTGCTTTAAGGCGACTGGTATCTTTTTCAAGGCGTCCAACAGGAATGCTTTGGGAAGGGCGAATGACAAATACTTTTCCCTCTTTTTCTAATTGATTGATCTGCTGAATACGAGCATTATAAGTATCGCTTCGCTGCTCGATTGTCTGTAAGAATGCTTTATAACGCGGATAAAACAAGCGGCAGATGGACGCCATATTTTCGTTTCGCACATATCCTTGTGGACGAGTGAGCACAATAATCACTTTGTCGCATCCAAGTTCCAAACATTTATCCAATGGGATGTTATCTACAATACCGCCGTCCATATACATTTCTCCTTGCCATTCGACAGGTTTACAAACAATTGGTAATGAGGCTGATGCACGAATAACATCCATTTGCTTCCAAGTATCGGTAATACGAACATATTCTGCTTTCCCGGTTCGCATATTCGTGATTGTAGCATAAAACTCAGCTTTGGATTCCTCAAACGTTTTTTCATCAAAAGGATCTAATTCCCGAGGCAAAAGGTCATACGCAAAATCACGGTTAATCATATTACCCGTAGTAAGCCATGAATAGAAACTGATATAACGTCTATCGCCTACATATCGGCAGTTATAGCGCAACACTCGTCCACGCTGTTGTGACAAAAGATTCACGCCAAACGTGACACCAGCAGAGGTACCACATACGACATCTGGCACAAAATGATGATCCATCATCACATCTAATATACCTGCGGTATATAGTCCACGCATACCGCCCCCTTCCAATACAAGTCCTAGTTTCATGCTATCAATCATCTGAATTGCGGGTACAAAGGTACAGAAAAATATATGAATCTGCAAAAAAAGATTGCAAATTTTCATTTTTCTTTCGTTTTATTTGCACAAAATAGAAAAAAGTTGTACCTTTGCAACGCATTCAGTCAAGGGAAATAGGTGTAATTCCTATACAGTCCCGCTGCTGTGATTCGCAATCCAATGTTCAATATCTTGAAAGTCACTGACCTATAGTAGGTTGGGAAGGCAGAACAAAGGAGCGATAAGTCAGAAGACCTGCTGCGTGCCGTCAACAAAAATGTTGACGAAGTTGAACGCTCTCGGGGAATCGAGCCAACGACAATGACGCAAAGGTTTTCAATAGTATTTATGGTACGCATGTACGCGTATAGGTGGTTGATAGATTGGTCAAGCACCCGTTTGTTGTATCCAATGGTCAGTGTGTTTCTCGGGGGTCAAAACGCCTATCCACACACCCTTGACCATCATCCTGCCATGTTACTTTGCATTTGGGAAAATTCGAAGTAGATGGTCGGGGAGGTGTGGTTATACACGTAAACCAAATAATCGTTGAACAATGTTGAACTACTGTTGAACAATGTTAAACCATTTTTGTATAACCATTTTAAACAACAAACAACATGAAAAAATCATTCTTTTTTGCGGCTTTATGCCTGATGAATGTAGCCCTTATGGCTGAGGACTACGAGTTACGAACCCTAACATTCGAGGATGCAGATGCCAAGTTTGCGCCTTATACCCTCGACTATGCCGGTAAGACCATCTCTACATGGTCCGACCTCGTGGACGATGCGCAGTACAACGGTACGCTAACCTACACCTCTGGCGGCGTTTACACTTGGTGTGACGAAAACAACACAATGTTAACTCACAGTTTTACAGCACCATATTGGAGCGGAGGACATGCTATCTCCAACTTCACCAACCCGGGTTATGCACCAGAGGACTTGCCAGAGGGTATTTGGGGATGGTACGAACTACAGTTCGCCAACCTTGTAGGTGGCAATAATGGATCAAAGAATTTCTGCGTGCATATGGGTTATGTAGATGAATATAATTCTACTACAGGAATGTGCCCAGAATTGCAGAAAATCACTTTCGCAGATGGCAAAGCACGTGTGATAGACCACATGTATGTCACTAATATCTGCTACGTGCTCAACTCGCTTGTGCATGGCGATGGTTTTAATCCTCCTGCTAATGACACAACAACTTTCAGAATTTTGGCAATTGGCTACGATGCCCAAGGCAATGAAGTAGGAAGCACATCATTTACCCTGTTCCAGGGTCTAGATAGTGTAGTGACTACATGGCAAAAATGGGATTTATCTGTATTGGGCGAGGTGGTATCCGTAGGCTTTAATATGATTGGTTCGCGCGATCTCTATGGCGACTGGGGATTGAATGCTCCTGGCTATTTCGCTTACGATGATGTAGCGGTTCGCTTTGATAAAAACGATTTATCTGCATTGCCAAACACATTTAGTCCATCTAAGGATACTGATTGCAAGAAAGTTCTTCGCAATGGCCAGATATTGATTATTCGTGATGGAAAAACATATACTATAGACGGAAAACAACTATAAAATCCATCCGCTTCAAGATAAGCTATCTTCGGCTTATCTTCCGCTTATCTTCCGCTTATCTTCCGCTAAAAGCTAGAGGAGAAAATAGCACATTTGCAAAAAAATAGCGAGCGATTTTCAACTTTCATTCAAACTTCTTGCAAATGTGCGTTTTTTATTGTACCTTTGTCGGCAAATTGATAAATCATGAAACGTCTTATATTTCTTTTTGCATCAATCGTAGCTTTGACAGCATCGGCAGAAGTGATTACCATGGATTTGAGTACGGCAGAAGATGTGCTCTCTATCCCATTGGTATATAACAGCACATCAGGTGATGGATACTACGACTGTACCGATGTATGGGAACATACTTATAATGATAGTGATAGTTATCGAGTAATATATGTCAATGATGGACATTTTGCGCTTTCGCATCTACCAAGCCAGAATTCGTACAATGGTATGAGTTGGGAAGGATTTACCTTATCAAAGGTATCACAAGACACGGCCAATGTATTTGGCTGCGTGGCTAAAGGCGGAGTAGCTGGAGTGGGAACCCCTTATGTGATAGGCTACTTCTCAGAATGGGTTACAGAGTCTTTAGGTTATTCATCAAATACCATTCTTTTCGACCATTATTACTATCCAGAATACATATATATCTGCCAGAATAGCAATACGATGGAAGCTATTGCTCATGGTGGGGTATTTAATGCGAACGTATTCAGCGAGCAAGACACGTTGTCATTGATTATAAGCGCATTAGATAGCGACTTGCAAGAAATTGGAAGTATCACATACTATTTGGCGGTAGACGGAAAGAAGAATAACGGATGGGAGAAGGTATCACTAAAATCCTTAGGCAAGGCGGCAGGATTGAGTTTTCGCATGACTACGACCGATATGGGGGATTTCGGAGCAAACACCCCGATGTATTTTGCACTAGATGGCTTGACCATTAATAGTGAGCAACCTACAGCATTGCACAATATAATAGCACCAACTACCAACACACAAAAGATAATTCGCAACGGAGAACTACTTATTATATACGGAGAGCAAACCTATAGTATTACTGGTGCACGCAGATAAGATAAAATAGCAGGACTGCCACCATCGAAGACCATTTTATCCCAACATATTAATCACTTAATTATCCTACATTTATGAAACATTATCTTTTTCTTCTTATCATGCTGGGGGGTATATTGAATGCATGCCAAGATCAATCAAAACTGGAGGAGGGTTTTTCCTATGTGAACATTAGTAGCGAGGTGACCAAAGTACAACCAATGACAGGACTGGTGATGTGGACCACCCATTCAGCCCGTCAACGTTATGCCGATGTGATTACATTGGAATTTCAGTATTGTTTGCCATCGCGTGTGGTAACAGGCAAAGTAGATGGTAAAATACAATACGACTGGTCGTATCTGGAGAATATTCTCAATGATATGCAATCGCGTAACCATCAGGCAGTTCTGCGTTTCCGTTATGAGTATCCGAACAACAGCGAAGTAGATAGCGACAATCGCGGTAGCACAGCAGTGCCACAATATATCAAAGATATGCCTAACTACAACGAAACGTATAACAAGAATGCAGGAGGCGATGGTCCTACCTATTATGCTGATTGGACAAATGCTGAATTGCAATGGTTTACCAAGCAATTTTATACAGATTTTGCAGAGCGATACAACAATGACCCTCGTATAGCTTTTGTGGAAGTAGGATTTGGTCACTGGTCTGAATATCATATCTATGGTACACGTTTGAAGTTAGGCGAGAACTTCCCTTCTAAAGCATATCAAAAAGAATTCTTGCTACATCTGAGCAATGTAATGAATATTCCTTGGGCTATCTCTATTGATGCAGCAGATAGCGGCTATACCCCTATCGTAGCTGATAGCGAACTGATGGCTTTACGTTTTGGCTTGTTTGATGATTCATTTATGCACGAACATCACGAAATCAAGCAAGGAGATGGATATAATGAACGATGCTGGCAAGAGATTGGAAAAGGCACACGTTGGCAAAAAGGTGTATGCGGAGGGGAGATTAGTTATTACACTTCAAATGATCAGCGTAATTTCTTAAATCCAGAAGGTATGTATGGTTGGACATGGGAAGACGCTTCCGCAAAATATCATCTTACCTTCATTATTGCCAACGATGCTACCGGAGGCATATATGGAACCGTAGATCGTTTCCGCGAAGCTGGTATGGCTGTTGGTTATAGTTTTGAAGTGATGAACTGCCGCACCAATGGTGAAGAAACACGATTAGCCGTAACCAATACAGGTATAGCACCTATCTATCGTGATGCTTACTTCGCTATCGGGGATGCACAATCTAGCACATCGCTTTGTTGTGTGATGCCTAATGACACTGTTGAGATATCCATCCCTAGAGGTTATAATGAAGGCGATAGTCTGATTATTGTTTCTCCACATATATTGCCTACTCAAACGATAGAGTATAAGGTCAATCAAGTGGTGGAAGAATAAACTATAAAGCAAGCAAGAGCGCATGGCGCTCTTGCTTGCTTTATAGACTGAATAGATATTCGAGGGCCTCGTTGATATCAGTTTGCGAAATAAACTGATCAATAGCAGGTTGGGCTATATCATGCAACAGAGTGAATGATATCAGCGGTTCTGCGCTTTCATTCGTGAGAATATTTTTCTTATCATGAAGCATCCAATCAATGAGTTGTTGGCGTTGATGGCAATTGCAAGAAGGGCGTCCATAATGCTCTATCATCAAATGCGACATCTGTGTAATAAGTGCTTTTGGGCAACCCAATTTAAGAACACTCAAATATAACTCTGCAATCATTCCCCACATCACGCAATAGCCATGTGCTACCGGTTTGGATTGGGCCGCATAGGCTTCTTCTATAGCATGACCAATAGTATGACCGAAATTAAGCACTCGGCGCAGACCTTGTTCGTTGAAATCAGCCAATACAATATTTTTTTTGACAGATAAACTTTGTTCTATTATCTCGGAGAAATCTATGCCTGAAGTCCTTTCTGAAAAGGATTCTAAAGTTTGCAGTAAGTTGTGATAATGCTCAGCAGATGCTATCAATCCATGTTTGAGCATTTCTGCAAAGCCGCTAAGAATATCCGTTGGTGGCAGAGTGGAAAGGAAAGGCGGATAAATACATGTCGCCAGAGGTTGGGTGAAAGTACCTATCCCATTTTTCACGCCATAAAAATTTATTCCCGTTTTACCACCTGTAGAAGCATCCACCATTGCCAATAGTGTAGTAGGGATATTAATAAAACGTATTCCCCGCATATAAGTAGCCGCTGCAAAACCGCCCAGATCAGTGATTACTCCTCCACCCACGTTGATTAATATCGCTCGACGCGTAGCATGATGAGAAAACATGAAGTTCCATACATTTTCCACCGAATGGATAGATTTATTTTCTTCACCAATAGGCAAAATCAACTGTGCAGAATGCTGCAGTTTAGCATATTGTTGGAGCAAAATCGGCAAACAATATTGTGCAGTATTCACGTCTGCAAGCAAAAAAATTTGCTCAGTAGGTACAGAGTCCAACAGAGGTGAGAGGGTGGTATGAAAGTCAGAAATTATCATGCTTATGTGAAAAAAGTTTGCAAAGTTACGATTTTTTTTGTAACTTTGCACCCTAAATCAGGAAATTTATGCAAAAAAAGGCTTTTTTTATTATTTTTACCCTGTTTTTTTGTGCTAATGTATTAGCAGAAGGGGTAACGTATCTCTCTACAGAAGATTTTAAGAAGAACGTGTGCTATTATGATTTGTCATCTGGAAAACAACCAGAATGGAAGTACATAGGCGATAAACCATGCTTAATTGATTTCTCCACCACATGGTGCAGTTGGTGCAAGAAGTTGCATCCAATCTTGGAGCAAGTAGCCAAACAATATGAGGGCAAGGTATATGTTTATACGCTAGACGCAGAGAAAGAGCCCGAAGTGGCGGCCCTTTTTGGTGTTCGTAGTTATCCTACGGTTGTATTTTGCCCTATGGAAGGCAGTCCACGCATTGCACAGGGCTACCATGAACTGGATTACTGGCAAGAAGCTATCAAACAGATTCTTGGGGTGGAATAATCCTCGCCTTTAAACTCTAAACTGTAGCGCCTAAGGCGCGTTCTCTAAACTAAAAACGATGCAAGTAGAACTCATTCTTCTCGTACTTTCGCTCCTCTTTTTTGCGAGCATTTTTACCGATAAAATCGGCTACAAATTCGGTGTACCTGCCCTATTGCTCTTTCTGGCAGTGGGTATGTTGTTCGGTCCTGACGGTATCGGACGTCTTATCAACGATGACGGTGTGGGTTATATGCTGAATGTGGGCTCTGCCCAAGCCATTGGCACAATCGCGCTGTGTATCATTCTTTTCTCGGGTGGTTTGGATACCAAACTTTCGGATATCCGCCCTGTGATGGTGCCTGGTCTAACTTTAGCGACTATCGGTGTGCTAATCACCATGCTCGTGACAGGTGTGATTACCTACTATGTTTTCGGTTGGCTACATTCAGTGGCAAGTGTGAGTATTGCTGTAGCAATGCTAATGGCGTCCACGATGTCATCTACTGACTCTGCTTCGGTATTCTCTATTCTTCGTACCAACAAAATAGGACTTAAGCACAACCTTCGTCCGTTGTTGGAGTTGGAGTCGGGTGCCAACGACCCAATGGCGTACGTGCTTACCACTACTATGATTGGTATTGTTACTGCCACCAGCCATCAAGTGACAGCGCTTTCTGTGATACAGGATATTGTTATTCAGCTGATTATGGGTGCAGTGCTTGGTTTTGTCTTTGGTAAAGGTATTGTCAGTATCATGCGTAAGTCGGATCTTGGTAATGAGTCGCTGTATCCTCTTATGGTGCTTACAGCATGTATCTTTATCTTTAGTATCACCTATTTCCTCAAGGGTAATACCTATTTGGCAGTGTATATCGGTGGTCTGGTGATTGGTAATAGCAAGTTCACTCGTAAGCGTCAAACGCGCAGTTTCTTCGATGGACTGACATGGTTGAGTCAATTGGTGATTTTTCTTGTCTTGGGTCTGATGGTGCGTCCGCACGAGTTGTTCCAATTAGAGGTCTTGCTGCCATGTTTGATTATTAGTATTGTGATGATTTTCATCTCGCGCCCTATAGCGGTATTCCTTTGTATGTTGCCATTCAAGCAGTACAAGCGCAATGACAAGATGCTGCTCAGTTGGGTGGGATTGAAGGGTGCTGTGCCTATCATCTTCGCTATCATGTGTGAGGCGAACAATGTGCCGCATGCAGACCTTATCTTTAATATCGTCTTCCTATGTACTATTGTTTCGCTCATCGCGCAAGGTACAACCTTGTCGGTGGTGGCAAAGAAACTCAAATTGGCTACCCCACCTGTAGAACTCAAGAAACTGACCCACTTTGATATTGATTTGCCAGAGGAGGTAGAGTCATCTGCCACTGAGATTGAGGTTAAAGAGGAAATGCTTGCGCATGGCAATATGCTCAAGAATCTTATTTTCCCAGATAAGACCTTGGTTATCATGGTACGCCGTGGCGAAGATTTCTTTGTACCAACAGGTCATTCTGAATTGGAAGTAGGCGATCAATTATTAGTCATTACCGACAACGATGCTATGTTAGCTGCTCAATATCGTGAAGAAGTAGAAGAAGAAGAGAGCAAACATTGGGGTATGCAACTCATCAACAACACTTGGGATTTTGCTAAGCAGAAATGGCAACAACTCGTGGCTGGCAAGCGCAAATAATTAACATACAATACAACACTATGAAACACATATCATTGTTCACCGCATGCTTATGCGTAGCATCGCTGTTCACAGCCTGCCAATCAGGCGTAAATTACCAACCTTGGTCCAAAGAGAAAGCCCAAGAATGGTACATATCGCATCCCTATCGTGCGGGGTGTAATTTTCAACCTAGTACTGCTATTAACCAAATTGAGATGTGGCAGTCCGTCACCTTTGATGCTGCTACCATAGACCGCGAACTTGGTTGGGCTGAGGAATTAGGTTTCAATCTCATGCGCGTGTATCTGAGTAGCGTTGTTTGGCAAAACGAACCTGAGTCATTTAAGGCGCATATGGACGAGTATCTGACCATTGCCGAGAGCCACGGCATTAAGACGCTGTTCGTTATCTTTGACGACTGTTGGAACCCTGAGTCTGCTTTTGGCGAGCAACCAGCTCCTAAGCCAGGTGTGCATAACTCAGGTTGGGTGCAAGACCCAGCTGTCAGCCTGCGTGCAGACACCGCGACCTTGTTCCCCATCTTGGAGCAATATGTCAAGGACGTGATGACCACCTTCAAGAACGACGAGCGTATTTGGATGTGGGACTTGTACAACGAGCCAGGCAACTCGGGCCACAAGATGACCTCCATGCCGCTGCTGCGCAATGTCTTCCGTTGGGCGCGCGAGTGCCAAGTGAGCCAACCGCTCACCGTAGGCGTATGGTTCATGGAGTGTCCCGAACTCAATCAGTTCCAACTCGCTAACTCCGACATTATCTCCTACCACAATTACAGCAATCTTGACAACCATCGCCAATGCATTGACACTCTTCGTCAGCACGAACGCCCTATGGTCTGCACCGAGTATATGGCACGCCGCAATGGTAGCTATTTTCAAACCATTCTGCCACTGCTCAAGGAGTATAATGTGGCAGCCATCAACTGGGGTTTTGTCAGCGGTAAGACGAATACCATCTTTGCTTGGGACGAACCTATGCCTGAGGCACAAGAGCCTCCATTGTGGTTCCACGATATATTCCGACAAGACCATACACCTTTTAATATAGAAGAGGTGAACACCATCCAGAGCGTCATGATTCCATCAAACAATGGCCACTATGAAAACAACCGCTAAGATTCTAACCCTCATACTATCTCTTATTATATTAGGATGTACCCCGAGTGAGCAACCCACTCAGAGCGGATTGCTGCGCAGTCATTTTCAGACCGAGCATGCAGGCATGCAAACTGACCTCTATACGCTGACCAACCAACAGGGTATGGAAGTATGTTTTACGAATTTCGGCGGACGTATTGTCAGCATCATGGTGCCTGATAAGGATGGTCAGCTGCTAGACGTCTGCCTCGGACATGACTCCATAGCCGACTATATTCGCTATGGCTATCAGGGTTGCAATTTCGGTGCGCTCATTGGTCGCTACGGCAATCGTATCAAAGAGGGCCGTTTCACCTTGGACGGCGTAGAGTACCAGTTACCTCGCAATAACGATGGCAACTGCCTGCATGGCGGAGGCGAAGTGGCGTTTCACAATCGCGTATGGCAAGCGCAGCCCATCAGCGACAGCAGCATTGCCTTCTGCACCGTGAGCGAAGATGGCGAGGACGGCTTCCCTGGTACATTGCGTGTAAAAGTGACTTACACCTTGACCGACGACAATGCTATCCGTATTGACTATGAAGCCATTACCGACAAGCCTACGGTCATCAACCTCACCAACCACTGCTATTTCTGCTTGAGTGGTAATCCCAGTCGCGATGTCATGGATGAGATACTCTACCTCAACGCCGAAGCCTACACCCCTGTAGATGGCAATGTGGCAGTGACGGGCGAAGTGGCTACGGTGAAGAACACCCCATTTGACTTTCGTACCCCAACCTGCATTGGCGAGAGAATCAACGATACTACCCACCAGCAGATTGTCAATGGCCGTGGCTACGACCACAACTGGATTTTGGCTACCAATGGCGATCTAAATGCCCTTGCAGGCGTATTGTACGATGCTGCGACAGGTATCGAAATGCGCATTCATACCGACCAACCTGGTGTACAATTCTATGCTGGCAACTTCTTGGACGGCAGTTTTATGGGTAAAAATGGAGTGGCGTACCCACGCCGTAGCGGTCTCTGCTTTGAGACACAACATTTCCCCGATAGCCCTAACCAACCTGCTTTCCCATCGACCACCCTGCTTCCAGGAGAGACATATACAACAACAACCATCTATAAATTTGGCATCAAGTTATGAATACCAACAGATTAAAATCTGCCTATGAGGCAACTTACCAGCACGCTGCTACTGCTATCTATTTCGCACCAGGTCGTGTGAATCTGATTGGCGATGGCGCACACCAAGTAGAATAATACATACGGCATGACCGTTGCAGCATATTTACAATAATCTTTTCAGAATGAAAAAAACAATCTTCCTCACAGGTGCCACAGGCACAATGGGATATGCAGGCATGACTGAGATCCTGCGCTACCCCGAGAACTATCACTTGCGTATATTGGCTCGCCCAAGTGCTAAAAACAAAGAACTGCTTGCGCCACTGATGGACAAAGTAGAAGTCATCTGGGGCGATCTTACCAAATACGAAGATATCCTTCGTGGTGTCACAGGTGCCGACATCGTACTCCATGTAGGTGGTATGGTTTCACCACAGGCTGACTACCGTCCTAAGGCTACTTTGCGCACCAACATTTCCGCGGCTATCAATATCCGCGATGCGGTGCTCGCGCAACCAGAGTACAAGCAACCTAAAGTGGTGTATATCGGTAGTGTCGCTCAGATGGGTGACCGCCGCGAGCCACTCCATTGGGGACGTGCTGGCGACCCTATCTGCGTATCGGCTTATGACCACTATGGTCTAACCAAAGCGCAAGCAGAGCGTATCATCACCAATTCGCCTATCAAACAATGGGTTGCACTTCGTCAGTCGGGTATCCTCTACCCTGCTATCTTGAAGAACTATGACCCAATCATGTTCCATGTGCCAATCCGTGGCGTGTTGGAGTGGGCTACTGTAGAAGATAGCGGACGACTACTGGAGCGTGTCTGCCGCGATGAGGTACCAGAGGAGTTCTGGAAGAACTACTACAATATAGGTTCGGGCAAGGAGTACCGCATCAGCAACTATGAGTTTGAGTGCTTGTTGCTAGATGCTATTGGTTGCCCTCGCCCAGAGAAAATCTTTGAGGCGAAGTGGTTTACTACACGCAATTTCCACGGTATGTGGTATATCGACGGCGACCGCTTGGAGAACTACTTGCACTTCCGCGCCAACGTGCCAGTGAAAGAGTATTTTAAGCAGATGGCTAAGGCAGACAGTGTGCCATGGGGTATCAAGTTCGCGGCTAAGACTAAGATTGCCAAACTCTTCCCACGTTGCGTGAAACTCGCTATGTACGCCATGGCGATGTCCAAGGAGCATGGTACGCAATGGTGGATTAAGCACAACAAGACCCAACGCATCAGTGCATATTATGGCACTTTGGAGGCATACAAAGCCATTCCAGATTGGAAGCATACCGATGTATCGCACAATAGCGAGGAGTATGTATTGCTTGACCATGGCTACGATGAGCAAAAGCCCAAAGCATTGTTTACCATTGAGGATATGCAAAAAGCGGCGGCTTTCCGCGGAGGCAAGTGCTTGTCAAAAGACATGGTGCAAGGCGATTGGGACACTCCACTGGAGTGGGAGTGTGCTGAAGGGCATAAGTTTACCGCTACACCACGATTGGTATTGCTAGGTGGCCACTGGTGTGAGGAGTGTATGCCATATCCATACAAAGGCGAGAAGAATGCTCGTCCATGGCAATGGGATAAAGTGGCAAAGAAGAATCCATTTTTCGCACAACTATGGGCTCCACTTCATGACGCTAATGAAGACAATGTGTATGGTCCTGAAGTGTTTGATGGCTGGGAGAAGTAATATATCTAGCATATGCGAGATAGAGAGTTCTTTCCTCCTATCAAATCATTATATCAGCAGCTACCCCATCGGTAGCTGCTGTTTTTGTGATACATTGTCCACCACACTACCGTTTATCAGTTATAACTCATAGTTTCCTTCTCTCTTTCTCCCCTCTTCTTCCCTCTCCGTCACTCTCTCCTTCTATCTTCTCTCTACCTACTTCTCTTCTTCCGTCTTCTTCTCTTTCTTCTCTCTTCTCTCTAAATACCTTAGTTAGTGATTAGTTAGTTATTAGTTAGTGATTAGTTAGTGATTAGTTAGTGATTAAGCAATGAATATAATAAGGATAGGCTAGTTTTCTTATTCCCAAAACCAGCCTTTCCCACTACGCTCTACATCCTATACTTTACACCCTATACCAATAAAATCGCCCTTAAAAGCAATTTTTATTTGCTCAATCCAAAATAATTCACTACCTTTGTACCCGTAATGAGCCCACGCCTTGGGATTATGTCTTTCGGGTGGGTAGTTACAGACATAATAAAGGCGTCATAACACGCTATGTGATTGGCTACTTGAAACTTCGCAACTTTCAATTATAACTCCAACACATTGCAGCATTTTGATGTCCTCGGGATATGTATATCTATCTCCATACGCACCATGAGGGTGTGTATGTGTGCATACATATCGGCGTGGGCTTCGGTGTTGCTTGTTCAGAGTTATAGGCAATGCGAAGGCCTCAAGTAGCGGAACAGCAACAGTGCAGGTCCCGCTTTTTTTGTATATGTGCAAAAGCGGACCTCTGTTAGCAGATGACCGCTTTTTTTGTGTCAATGAGTTAAACATCATCCACAAAACATCATGAAAATACCCTCTAAATACAAGTTCTGGAGATATCCACTAGTACTTAAGTGTAGGTATGCCATTACTGCACTAATCAAACCCAAATATATCTCACTCAAGTATTGGATAAATTCTAATATTTACACTTGGAGCAGCAAAATCAAGCCATATAATTGGGGCGATTTTGTTAACGTAAAATTAGCCGAACTTATTTCAGGTAAGTCAATCATTCCTTATAAATTTTCTTGCAAGAAAGAAACTGTCGCTATGATGGGTTCTATCTTGCCATGGGCTATTGATAGAAATACGATTGTGTGGGGTAGTGGAACATTAAGTTCACAAGATCCTCTTTGGAATACCATAGATAAACCATTGTCTGTGCGAGCTGTTCGGGGACCATTAACTCGTCAATTATTGCTTTCGAGAGGCATTGAATGTCCTGAAGTTTATGGAGATCCTGCTCTCTTATTTCCAAGATATTATACTCCTAATGTAGAAAAGCGCTATAAGTATGGAGTAATTCTTCATGTTAGCACTAAAACAAACGAGGCTATATATTCTAAGTTAAATACTATTTTAGGGGGGGTAATATATTGATAATCAATCCAAAGCGGTTTTATCAATGGCATTCTTTCATAGATGATATTTGTTCTTGCGAAGCAATTGTATCTTCATCATTACATGGAATAATCATCGCAGATGCCTACGAAATACCTAATGTTTGGATCTCATTAGACGAGAACCATCCTGATGATAATTTCAAATTCAAAGACTATTATTTATCGGTTAACAAGGATATATCTAAGCCACTAAATTTTGACACTATAACTCCGGAAGTGATACAAGACCATTTACAATCTTGGCAAAAACCAACCATTGATTTGGATAAATTATTGAGCGTTTGTCCGTTAATATAAATACATTTATGAAACATCTCTCTTTCATCATCCCTGCCTACAATGCGAGCAGTACTATCACGCGTTGTTTGGATAGTATTTATAATCTATCTTTAGAAGATCAAGATTTTGAGGTTATTGTCATAGATGATTGCTCCAAAGATGATACAATACAAGTAGTTGAGCAATATGCGATTACCCATACCAATATCACTTTACTTCGCCAATTAGAGAACCATCGCCAAGGAGCTGCTCGCAATAGGGGTGTTAGTATTGCGAAAGGTCAGTATATAGTTTTTGTAGATAGTGATGATGAAACAAATTTTGGTCTGCTCAATGCCTTGCAACTTGCAGAAAAACACCAACTTGACATGGTAGCGATGCATTATGTTAGTGTGAATGAGAAAGGAGTGATTACAGATAAAGAACCAATCACGTTAGAGGGCATTTTCTCTGGCGCTGAAATGCAGATAAAACATCCTTATTGGGGAAGTGCTCCATGGCCCTATATCTATCGTAGATCTTTCTTGCAACAAGTGAATTATCCATTTGCAGAAGATGTATTATTTGAAGATTCAGATTTTGTAGCAGTACATCTATATTACGCTAAGCGCATGATGTATAGCGATATATGTGCATATCGTGTACATTATAATGCTTCTTCAACTACCCATACTAGTTCATACAAGCATTTCTCAGACTACTTCTTGCTTGGAACGCGCATGTTAAAGTTCTATCACTCATTAGAAGATCAATCTTCTGCATGTGCCTTGAGCATACAGGAAGGAGGTAGTTGGAATATATGGATGTCGTGCAAACGACTGATGAAACTTCCTAAAATAGCAGATGTGCGTGCCTTCTACGACCGTTTAGATTCTTATATCACTCGTTCTGACTATACCCACTATACAAAACCTGCCTATTGCTGGACATGGTGGACAAAGTTATGCTTGAAACACAAATATCTCTGCATAGCTATCACCGCTATTTGTCAAATTGGTTATAAAGTTGTTAAACTCATGAAAGGTTAGTCTTTTATGAATTTGGTGTAAAGCTTATCTTACCCTCTCTCTTAATTTCACTATCAAATTGGCATTTTCCACACTGATTATTGCATATCTGTAAATTTTTCAGTACCTTTGCACCCTATTATAGAAATTTTGATATGTATTTTGACGAATTAGCATTATCAGATCAGGTATTGGATGCATTGTGGGATATGCATTTTGATACTTGCACACCTGTGCAAGAGCAGACCATCCCTGTGATACTGGACGGACACGATGTGATTTCATGTGCGCAAACAGGTACAGGCAAGACAGCCGCATATATCCTGCCCCTCCTCACCAACCTTCAATACGACAACCACGATCCCAACCGCCTGAATGCCATCATCATGGCACCCACCCGAGAACTAGCACAGCAGATAGACCAACAAATGGAAGGTTTTGGGTTCTATGTTCCATTCTCATCCGTGGCTATCTATGGCGGTAACGATAGCGGTGCTTGGGGCACGCAAGTGACTGGTTTGCAGAAGGGTGCAGATATTGTCATCGCTACACCAGGACGATTGCTCAGCCAAATGAATATCTATGATATTGACTTCTCGGGTGTGAAGTATTTTATCCTCGATGAAGCAGACCGCATGTTGGATATGGGCTTCTATGACGACATCATGACCATCGTCAATAAGTTGCCTAAAGAGCGCCAGACGATTATGTTCTCGGCTACTATGCCAACGAATATCCGCAAAATGGCAAAAGCCATCATGCACAATCCTGTAGAAGTGCAGATAGCTATCTCACGTCCGCCAGAAAGTATCAAGCAACAAGCAGCTGATATTTACGAACCACAAAAGAACGATTTCCTCAAACTCTTGCTTAAAGAGCGTGGACTAAAAAAAGTTATCATCTTTGTAGGGAAGAAGCAAAAGGTGAAAGAGCTGACTCGTACGCTGCGTGCGAATCGTATAGATGCACGTGCTATGCACTCCGACCTGGAGCAGAAAGAGCGCGACGAAGTAATGCTGGACTTCCGGAACGGCAAAGTGGATGTATTAGTAGCCACCGATATTGTATCCCGCGGAATAGATGTAGATGATATACCGCTCGTGATCAACTACGACGTACCTCGCGATGCAGAAGACTATGTGCACCGTATCGGTCGCACCGCTCGCGCAGAAAACAAAGGCGAGGCAATCACACTAGTGAGCCCCGAAGATAAGCAATTCTTTAATAAGATTGAGCGATTCTTGCAGAAAGTTATTGAGCGCTTGCCTTTGCCTGACGGTCTCGGAGCTGCTCCAGATAGTAGCGTATGTTCACTTGCTGCTGACGACCGTAAGCCGTCTTCCAAGCGCCGAAAAGGCGGATGGCACGCTGGGCATAATCGCAAGCAGAAGCATAATCGCCCAAAAGCTCGTAAGCAATAGCAATATTAGCACTAGCTACTGCTGCCACCTTACGATTGGCATCATCGCAGACAGAGGACCAAAGACGAATAGCGTCCTCCCAACGTTGGTACTGCGATGCTTTGAGACCCTTTTTGATAACTCCGTTATCATAGTCATACAAATATCGTTTTTCAGGCAACCATTGTCCTATCAGCGATTCTGCAGTAGAGGCTCCCACTTCACGTGCCAAATACAGCAACGCTTCCTGTGTAGCAGGGAGCTGACGAAGTACCTCCTGACGTGTATACCCCAAGTCACTCTCCCAAAAAAGCGTATCAGCAGTCGTGAAGACATGCTGACGACCATTGCGGTGAAAGACCGTCCAATGGGCTTGAGCACATGCTTGCAAGTAAGCAAAATAAGTACCTTTAGAGGGATAACTTTCAACGATATTATAGAGGACTAATTGATTGAGAACCAGCAACGCTTCCACCTCGTACTGAGCACATAACTGCTGCGCTATATTCGTAGGGAGCGGGCGACGCGAATAGAAATCTAGACTCGTGTTTTGGCTTTTTTCCTGCAATTCCACTTGCTCTAACTCTAGACTCTCGTTCATTGTTTGCACCGCTGCAAAAAGGCAATGCAAAGCTGCATTATCCAGTGCGACCTCTTCTTGCGAAGTGGGGACGCCATCTACAACCACCGAATGGCCAAAATCAGCAGGTTGGTTCACCGCATTGTTGACTACCATCACCCGTTTGGATTCTTTTAGAAAAGGACGCTCTGCCTCGTGGTATTTGTCAATCCAAAAATACCACTGCTGAGCAGAAAGTGGGAGAGCAAAAAAGAGTATAAGAAAAGGGAAAAGACGTTTCATAGTTTACGAATTCTCCATTCTTTCGGATATAGATTGTTGCAATGATTGCCAACATTTTTCACAAAGCCCAGTGGCACTTGTTGATAAGTAACCAACAATACACCTAAAGGTGCATCGGGAAAAGAAAGAGCTTCAGTTCGCAAGTAACTAAGTGCCTGTTCCAGCGTTAGCTCGATATGCGGGAATGCCTCCTTGCGGAAATCCTTCACCATAGCCAAAGAATGTTGTGGCACCATATTCTTGCCACGAATCTCGCCCAAGCCAAAGCCCGTACTGATGCATATAAATTGCTTGCTCAAAATGCAGATAAACTCTTTGTATTTAGCAGGATATGCGACTACGAACCTATCTTGCTGACGCAACTCCCACCAATCGGGATGGTGCAGCCACTGACGCATGATTTCTTTTCCTTCAACTGCCGTTGCAGGTTGAGGTTTGAATTTAGGAAGGCGACTCTTAAATGGTCGGTTATCTGCCACCACTCCTTTGTTGTGCTTGCGCAAGACACAAATATAAAACCCTTCGCCACGCGTTTTATGAGGATAGAAGTGATAGCCCGGATTACCCAGCGTAATGCCCCATTCAGACATAATGGGCACTTCCAGTATATCCGCACCCAAAGACTCGGCTATCCAATTAGCATTATCTTCGTTCTCCCAAGGATTGAACGTGCAAGTAGAGTATATTAATATGCCTCCTGGACGCAATGCATCCCATACATCTTGCAAGATTTTACGCTGGCGAGCCACACATGCCTCTACATTTGCTTCGCTCCATTCGTCTATTGCCACGTCATCCTTGCGAAACATTCCTTCGCCCGAACAAGGAGCGTCCACTAACACACAATCAAATACGCCTGGTAGTCGTGTTCCGAAATCTGCGGATTGGTTATGAGTGACAACCGTATTTCCATTACCCCATTTCTGGATGTTCTCAGACAACACAAAAACACGAGAGCGAACCACCTCGTTGCTCACTAGCATTCCCTCACGGCCCAGATATTGACTTATCAATGTGGATTTTCCACCTGGCGCCGCACAAAGATCCAACACGACGCTATCGCGTGAGACATATTGCTGCAGTACCTTTTCCACGAACATGCTACTAGCTTCTTGCACATAATAGCAGCCCGCATGGAATAGAGGGTCTAAAGTAAATGGAGGGCGTTGGCTGAGATAATAGCCATCTTCATGCCATGGAACTTCATCGGTGTCCGCATCAAAAGTGAGATACTCCACCTTGTCGTTTAGTCGGATAGAAACAGAAGGCGTTGTCTCTAATGCTTGACACAACTGCTGCACCTCCACAGGAGACAACAGTTCATGAAGATTTTCTATAAAATCGGTAGGCAACATATCTTTTCCACAAAATCGTGGCAAAGGTACAAAAAAAAACGCAAATATCCATAAGTTTGATTAATTATTTTGATATTTCATATTTTTTTTGTACTTTTGCACGTTGAATAGCATGCAAAATAACAAAACTTATCATGAATCTCTCTGAACTTAACCCTTCTCAACAAGAAGCTGTATTGTACAACGATGGTCCTCACTTGGTGATTGCAGGTGCAGGATCTGGCAAGACACGTGTGCTAACTTATAAGATTGCATATCTGCTGGAACAAGGTGTAGCAGCAAGCCGCATATTAGCATTGACCTTTACCAACAAAGCTGCACGAGAAATGAAAAATCGTATTAGTCAACTAGTAGGCGACCATACGGCCCGATATTTATGGATGGGTACATTCCACTCGATGTGCCTTCGCATGCTCCGCCAAGAAGCCGAAGTATTGGGTTACACACGCGATTTTAGTGTGTATGACACTACAGATTCCAAATCAGTAATTAAGCATATCATCAAAGATTTTCGTTTGGATGACAAAGTGTACAAAGCATCAGTAGTACACAATAGAATATCTATGGCTAAGAACCTATTACAAGGTCCTGATCAATACGCAGCCAATCGCGATTATCTTATGAGAGACCGCTTTGAGAAGATGTACGATATGGTACGTATCTATATCGAATACAACCGAAGACTGAAAGCCGCAAATGCTATGGATTTTGACGACCTGCTAATGAAAACCAATCAGCTATTCGCAAAGCATGAGGATATACTGAAGAAATATCAAGAGATGTTTGAATATGTGTTGGTAGATGAGTATCAAGATACTAACTATAGTCAATATCTGCTGGTTAAGCAACTAGCGGCGCCTGAGAACCGCGTATGCGTAGTGGGAGATGATGCACAGTCGATTTATTCGTTCCGCGGTGCAGATATCAGCAATATTCTGAACTTTCAGAAGGGCTATAGCGATGCTAAACTATTCAAACTGGAGAGAAACTATCGTTCTACACAAACCATCGTGAATGCTGCCAACTCCCTAATCAGACACAACAAAGGGCAAATACAAAAAAACGTTTATTCGGAACTGCGAATAGGCGAACGGATATCTCTTGCTACATACATGAGTGACCGCGATGAAGCCAAAGCAGTAGCTCAACAAATACATCTGCTCATGCGCCTTAATGCCAGCGCCCTGAGTTACGACGATATAGCAGTGATGTATCGTACGAACGCTCAATCGCGCGTTATAGAGGATGAGCTACGCCAACTATCCATTCCATATCGTATATACGGAGGTACTAGTTTCTACCAACGAAAGGAAATTAAAGATGCGTTGGGATACTTGCGACTAGCAACCAACCTATCCGATGACGAGGCATTCTTGCGTATTGTAAACTTCCCTACACGAGGCATTGGAGAGACCACTATTAATAAACTATATGATGCTGCCCGTAGCAATAAATGTTCGCTGATGAACATAGCTTCAGCTCCAGAGAACTTGGGCACAGAATTATCCGTTGCCACCCAGAAAAAAGTGCTGGAGTTTGCACAAATGATTCATCGCTACGCAGAAGAATCCGCAACAAAAAATGCCTATGACTTTGCCAAAGATATACTAACCGAAAGTGGCATCATGCGCGAGGCAAAAGCTGATACTACTCAAGAAGGTATTGCTCGTTGGGAAAACTTAGAAGAAATGTTGAGCAGTATCCATGAGTTCTGCGAACGCCGCAAAAAAGAAGGAATAGACTTCACACCTATCGCAGATTTTCTATCGGAAGTTAGCTTACTTACTGATCAAGATGAACATCTTGACGATACCCAAGCGCGTGTTACCCTACTTACTATTCACGCAGCAAAAGGTTTGGAATTTAACACTAATTTTATCGTTGGTCTGGAAGAGAATTTATTCCCTTCTGCTTTCTGCCAAACCGTGCGTGAGATTGAAGAAGAACGCCGATTATTGTATGTAGCCATTACCCGTAGCATGGAACGTTGTTACCTCATGTGGGCACGACAACGATTCCGCAATGGACAAGTGAACTTCACTACTCCTTCGCGTTTCCTGAAAGATATTGATAATCAATTCTTACTACAAACCGACGGATTAAAACCTACCCGAAAACCTATGTCATCCAGCAGCAAGAAGGAGGTAGTAAGCAACATGCCTAGCATATCTGGCCCATCACACCTCACTCGTACAACCGGTATGCAAGAAAAAGGAAAGAAGAAAGCTATTCGTTCGGAATGGCAAAAAGATGATCGCGTCAACCATCGTGTATTCGGCAATGGAACAGTGCTAGCGGTATATCGAGAAAACGATAACGATAAGATTGATATACAATTTGATCAAGTTGGTAAGAAAACATTGCTCGTTACCTATGCGAAACTAGAGCGAATATAAAAAAATGAGGTCGAACGACCTCATTTTTTGTTTATATATCAGGTTATTTATCCTACTTGACTACCATTCTTAACGGGTGCAGTAACAGTGGTCACAACCAGTTTGCCATCTGCATCTACCGCAGAAAGAATCATACCCTGCGATTCGATACCCATCATCTTACGTGGAGGAAAATTAGCAATGAATAAGATTTGCTTGCCAATCAACACGGATGGATCTGGATAACTTTGTGCAATACCCGAAAGGATAGTACGACCACCCATTCCATCATCAAGACGGAATTGAAGCAAACGTTCAGATTTCTTAACAGGTTGACAATCAAGTACGGTTGCTACGCGAATATCCATCTTGCCAAATTCATCTATATTGGTAGCTTCTTTAATTGGCTCAGGTTGCCAGTTGCGGAGAGCTTCTTGCTTCTCAGCCTCCTCATTGGCAGCCTTGATAGTAGCAAGTCGATCGAGTTGCGCTTGGATAGCGACATCCTCTATCTTCTCGAAGAGCAGACTAATCTCGCCAAGGGCTTGACCTTCTTTGAGCAAATCGATATTACCCAACTCCTCCCACTTAAGTTCGGACATCGAGAGCATTTGACGTAGTTTGGCTGATGAGAAAGGCAAGAATGGCTCAAAAACAATACTCAGATTAGCAGCGATTTGCAATGCCAAGTGCAAGATTGTAGCAGTACGATCCATATCCGTTTTTGCCACTTTCCATGGCTCAGTATCTGCCAAGTACTTATTACCTATACGGGCTAAATTCATCGCTTCCTTTTGAGCATCACGGAAACGGAAATCGTTGAGCAGTTTTTCTACTTCTATTTTAACATTTTGGAACTCTGCAATAGTAGCTTGGTCGTATTCGTTGAAAACGCCAGCAGCAGGCACTTTCCCATCAAAATACTTCTTGGTCAGCACCAACGCACGATTGACAAAGTTTCCATAGATAGCCACTAGCTCGTTATTGTTGCGTGCTTGGAAATCTGCCCAAGTGAAATCGTTATCCTTGGTTTCTGGCGCATTAGCAGTAAGTACATAACGCAATACATCTTGCTTACCAGGGAAATCTACCAAATATTCATTGAGCCATACTGCCCAATTGCGAGAGGTAGAAATCTTGTCACCTTCAAGATTGAGAAACTCATTAGATGGTACGTTATCTGGTAATATATATGAACCTTCTGCCTTAAGCATTGTAGGGAATACAATACAATGGAAAACAATATTATCCTTACCAATAAAATGAATCAAACGAGTAGATGGGTCTTTCCACCAAGTTTCCCAATTGCCGTATTCTGGTTTAGCATCGCATAGCTCTTTGGTGTTAGAAATATAGCCAATAGGCGCATCAAACCACACATAAAGTACTTTGCCTTCTGCTCCCTCCACGGGCACTGGAATACCCCAATCCAAATCACGCGTTACTGCACGTGGACGGAGTCCACCATCCAACCAAGATTTACATTGACCATAAACATTTGGACGCCACTCTTTGTGATCTTGAAGAATCCATTCCTCAAGCCATTGTTGATACTGATCCAACGGCAAATACCAGTGTTTGGTTTCTTTCTTAGTCAGAGGATTACCATTGATAGCATTGTATGGGTTAATGAGTTCATCTGGAGACAATGTAGCACCGCATTTTTCGCATTGATCACCATATGCTCCTGCAGCATGGCAACGTGGACATTCACCACGGATATTACGGTCTGTCAGAAACTCCTGAGTCTCAGGATCGTAGAACTGCTCTGATGTTTGTTCGATAAACTTTCCATTATCATAAAGATGACGGAAGAAATCAGCAGCAAGTTGATGATGCGTTTGGCTTGTTGTACGCGAATAGACATCGAAAGAGATACCAAAACCCTCGAAAGAATCTTTGATGATTTGATGATAACGATCTACCACTTGCTGGGTGGTGATACCTTCTTTGCGTGCACGGATAGTAACAGGTACACCGTGCTCATCGCTACCACCCACAAAAAGTACATTCTCGCCTTTCAAACGGAGATAGCGCACATAAATATCGGCTGGTACATATACACCTGCCAAGTGTCCAATGTGAACAGGACCATTGGCATAAGGAAGAGCCGAAGTTACAAGAGTTCGTTGAAATGTCATAATTTTATTTTGTTTTATTATTATCCTTTTTATATTCTACACCATATGCAGGAGCTAAGTATGTATGCTCCAACTCATTGGTAGATACCGTTTTTATCGTATTCCCCTGAGCCACCGATATCTTACCCGTTTCTTCAGAAACAACAATGGCAATTGCATCCGTTTTTTCTGCCAATCCTAGTGCTGCTCGATGACGAAGGCCATAAGACTTTGGCAAATCTTGTCGTTTGGATACAGGTAAAATACAAGCTGCAGCATATATGCGTCCTGATGAAATAATCATTGCCCCATCATGAAGAGGCGTATTTTTGAAAAAAATATTTTCAATCATTTGCACAGAGATAGCGGCATCTACTATCTCGCCAGTATCAGCATATTCATTTAACCCTTGATTCTTAGTAATGATAATCAGTGCGCCTGTCTTTGAAGCCGACATATGAGAACATGCCAACACGATACAATCAATCTGACGCTGTGCCTCTTCAGCATTGCGTGTTTTCGACCAATGTGTACGTATGCGTTCCATATTAAAACGCGCTCCGATACCATAAAAGAATGAGCGTATCTCCGTTTGAAAAATAACAACCAGTGCAATCGCTCCCACACTAACAAAACGCTCAAATAATACACCCGTTAATTCCAAGTCAAAGACATAACTAACCAATAACCATGCAAAGACGAATGCTAAAATTCCCCAAAAAAGATTGCTAGCTCCCGAACGACGCAACAATCTATACACTCCGAATAATATTGTTGAAACCAACAAAATATCAATTATGTCTTTTATCCCTATGTACATATTCTACATATTTGTGAGTTCGTATATCTTGATAGCTTGTACTGCTGCATCTATATCATGCACCCTTAAAATGTTCGCACCACGTTCCAAAGCCAGAGTATTGGCCGCCACAGTAGCATGAATAACATCACTCGGCGTCGCATGGAGCGGCTTATACAACATTGATTTTCGTGATATACCCACCAAAATTGGCGAATGCAGCGATTGCAGTATCTCTAAGTTACGTAATAATGAATAATTTTGCTCTAACGTCTTACCAAAACCAAAACCTGGGTCAACAACCACATCTGCTACTCCTTGCTGGTGCAAATAGTCAAGTTTTTCTTGCATGAAACGCAACACCTGACTCGTAATCAAGTTTGAAGCTTCCTGAGGTGCATTTTCCACTGCATGTGTTAATACATATGGCACTTTATATTTCGCAACAACATCCCAAATGGCCACGTCCTTACATCCACCATATACATCATTTATCATATCAGCTCCATGATGAATGGCGCGTTCAGCAATGCCAGAACGAAATGTATCTACTGATATTGGTATATGTGACCAATGGTGACGGATAGCACTCAGTCCTTGCGATAAATGCAACCACTCTTCGTCTTCACCTACAGCAATAGAATTAGGACGTGTAGAACAGGCACCTATATCTAATATATCTGCTCCCGCTTTTAGCACATTATCAACATAAGATAGCAATCCTTCTTCATCGAAAGCATTGCACGAAGTATAAAAACTATCTGCCGATAAATTAACAATCGCCATCACTTTGGGGTGAGAGACATCTAATAATCGACCATGTAATCGAATGCACCTTTCCATTTCACCTGCAAAGTTACAAAAAATATTCCGATTTATACCAATTTTCCTAAAAAACTACCACAAAAATATGCATTTTCCCTAAAAAAATACTTTTTCAACGCTTTTTGTATAAAATATTTAGGTCATTTGACTTTTTTTTTGTAACTTTGCAGGCTGAAACTAATATGCACATTTTTAAAGAGTTTATTATGAATAAAAAAGTAGCAAAAACATTATTCTTGGGTCTAGTTGTTACCTTAGTTGGTTGCAATGGTGGATTCGCTGGAGATTTAAACACACAAACCTCTTACCTTACTGGTTGGAAAACCTTTGACAAGAACACCACAAATTTTGAAGCTTACGCTGGAGCTCCTTCTACTATACCTTCTGGTATGCTATCTATTCCAGGTGGTTCATTTACCATTGGACAAATGGATGAGTTTATCACTGCTCCCCACAATAGCGTACGCAGAACTCTGACTGTAAGCCCATTCTATATGGACAAATATGAGGTAACTAACCTCGGATGGAAAGAATATGTAGATTGGATGAAATTTGTTTTTGGCGAGCGTAATCCACAATTGGTAGAATCTACTCTCCCTGATACAACGGTATGGCGCAACGATATGGCATACAACGAACCATACGTAGATAATTATTTCCGCCATCCTGCTTATAGTTTCTACCCTGTAGTAGGTGTATCATGGGATCAAGCAATGGCTTATTGCCAATGGCGTACAGACCGCGTAAACGAGCGCATTCTAACAACTGGTGGATTCATCGAGGCATTACCATATAAAATGGTCAGTCCAAACGCATATTTCACTGCTGAAGAAATTGACAATTTCTTGAAAAACAACCCAGCACATCCAGAATATGCAAAATACGAAAAACAAGCTGTGCAAATCCCTGCTGCTCAGGCTACTCAGTATGGTTATACTGGAGCAGAAGGTGCTGGCGAATTGGTAACCATGTACCAATTACCATACGAGTGGGTTCGCGACCATTTTGTATTCAATACCGAGAAATACTTAATGTCTTCTTCATATGCCCCAACTCAAGGTAAAAATGCACGAAAAGACGCCTATGCTAAAGCAAGAAAAATCAATCGTGCTGATGGTATCATGGTTATTGGATATCGTTTACCAACAGAAGCTGAGTGGGAATATGCAGCATTCGCTCCTATCGCTGATGAAGATGGTATTCCTACTGAGGGTAGAATCTATCCATGGTCTGGATACTATACTCGCGATTTAAGTAAGTCAGCTAAAGGTAAGATGCGTGCAAATTATGTGCGCACACGCGGGGATATGATGGGTATTGCTGGCGCTGCCAACGATGGTTATGTAATCACTGCTCCTGTCAATGCATTTGCTGCCAACGATTTCGGATTGTATAACATGGCTGGGAACGTAAATGAGTGGGTATTGGATGTATATCGCGAAACTACATATGAAGAAACTACAGAGTACAATCCATTCCGCGGTAATGTTTATTCTACTGTTAAACGTGATTCATTAGGAAATCCAATCATGACACCAGTTGGATGCCTTGCTGTAGAATATGATGCTGAAAACGACAAACGCGATTATAAAGATGGAGATGCAGCTTCATTGTTAGATACAGATTATCCTCTTGATACCACTGGACTTTCAGAAGAAGAGATGTATGACATTAAATACGATCCAACAAACGTACTGGCTCCAAATTTAGGCAAAACCACACGCGTATATAAGGGCGGATCATGGAACGACCGCATATATTGGCTGAATCCTACAACCCGCCGCTATATGGAGCAAAGTAAATCTTCTAGCACTATTGGTTTCCGCTGCGCAATGAGCGCTGTTGGAGCACATTAATTTTGTTAATAACAATAACTAATTAATAAATATATATGAATATTCCATCTAATCTTCGTTACACCAACGAACACGAATGGATTCGTGTAGAAGGTGATGTGGCATACGTTGGTATTACCGATTATGCACAATCTGAACTTGGAGAAATTGTCTTTATTGACATCAACACAGAGGGCGAAATCGTTGCACAAGGCGATGTATTTGGTTCGGTAGAAGCTGTGAAAACTGTAAGCGACTTGAATATGCCTGTAGAAGGTGAAGTACTTGAGATAAACGAAACCATCAACGATCAACCAGAGTTAGTAAACAACGATCCTTACGGCGAAGGCTGGATGATCAAGATTCGCGTTATTAACCCTGCTGAGTTAGATAGCCTTTTGGATGCTGAGGGCTATCAAGCATTAATAGGATAAACCTACAGCAAAACAATTATCCATATAAATAAAAAACCGATCTCTTGATCGGTTTTTTTATGCATTATACTCTATGAAATACACCATTCATAATCAACGCTGAGCTTTATTAAAACCAGAATAAACCATTTCTATATCCATCGGATTTTCACTATTGCTCGCAGAGCGAATATATGTGGTAGAAATAGTTTGCAACTGTTTAACCGATGATGTAGAAGAAGTTGACACAGATGTCTCTACTGCTACAGGAACAAGACAGAAATTGAGATACTCTGCATGATCTGCTTTACGCAATTGCTGCGTGAGCATACCTGATAAATCATATGTATAACTATACGACACATTGCCCAACGTGTCTGCCGACATGCCAAGAGAACTCAATATTGCAGTCGTATCGGAGGGTAATTCATTCTTCGCAAAGAATGTTTCCATTTTATCCTCTAATACTAGAAGCATATAACTTGCAGGAGCATCCCACTCATCACGTGGACGTGTGGTTTCCTTACTAGCATCATATAATACATCCACTGTCAAGTTTGCTCTATTTACATATACGCGATAACCTTCTGGGTCACCTAACTGCTCTTCCATACGGTCAAAAATAGAATCCATGCGTACCGTTAGGCGAGTGTAAATATTTGCAGGAGAAACCACATAATTAATATCCTTATTTTGACGATATTGGGTCAGTATTTGCTCTCTATCTGGATAATTAAATTTATTTAATTGACGCACTTCACTGTTGGCATAAAAACTCTTTACATCACTAACCACCGTATCAGGAACGTTTTGACGAGAATAGGAGAAGTGATAATATACCGACATACTCATCTGAGTGATATATAATACAGTACTTCCACCAAAATCTGTGGTGATATACAAACCCTTGAACAATTCATTGAAGGCCTCTTGTGAGGAGAAATCCTGTTTCGCAAAAAATCTTCTTGCAAAATCATCCGACAACTTGATTCGGATACAAGGTATATAATATCCTGAACTTGTAGCAGATGAAACGAAAGCAGAGTCTGTATGTTCTTCCGCTACCACCACACGTGAATTTTTCGTAACCTTCGTCGAATCAGATAGACTACAAAACGTAGACACCGCTGTATCACTAGGATAACGACTATTATAATCTAATGTCGCTTTGTCCATTTCATATACAGTAATTCCCATTGGTGCTAAACCAGCACCATGCCAATTATTATAGTACAAATATAAACATACAGAATCCACTTCGGCTGTTTCCGCATATGGATATTCAAACCCAATAGGACATGCAAACTGAGTGAGGATATCTGCTTTTATAGTACCAAAATGAGTATCACACTCACCCAAAAGAAATGAATCGGGAGTAACACTAATAGCCGAACTAGCTTCTAGCATCGAAGACACCGAGAAGGTATCTGACTTTACACGTATATCATCTTCTGGTTGCAATGCCGAAGCACCTGCATTCATTACATCATCTTTACACGACCACATACCTGCCAATAACAAGGCCAGTATGGTATATATCATTTTCTTCAAATTCATTCTTGTGATAACAAACTATTACACAATTCCATCAAATCATCTTTATATGTTTCTTCCGAATAAGGCAATACTATCTTTCCACTATTCTGGGCATAATTAGATAAACGTTGATTAACAGTTGGAGACGACATAACCAAAGCATCTGCATTGTCTATCGCCAAACGCATCAAATCCTCATAACCTACGGGCAGACCTTCGATACTACGCACATCACTATGCAACATACCATCTATCAGCAATTTATCCACAAACTTCGAACTAAATGGTACATTATACTCCTGATCATCCAACGATAAAATAATCTTTGAATTCTCAAAGAATGGTGTATCAGAATATGCCTTCTTTGCATACAACCCTACCAGAGCAGACATCCAACCAGAACAATATATCACATCTGGCGTCCAACGTAGTTTCTTCATGGTTTCTAACGTACCACGGGCAAAAAAAATACAACGCTCATCATTATCTTTATACTCTTTACCATTTGCATCTACAATGCCCTTGCGACGATGAAAATACACATCATTATCTATAAAATATATCTGTATACGAGCCGATTGTATACTTGCAACCTTAATCAATAATGGGTGATCCGCATCTGAAATTATCAAATTGATTCCTGACAAACGAATCACTTCATGCAATTGATTCCTACGCTCATTGATCTCGCCAAACTTTGGCATGAACGTACGCGTTTCAAATCCTTGCGATTGAAAGAACTCGGGTAACTGACGATTACGCAAGCGTATAGGCGTCTCTATATCCAAGTATGGATAGATCTCTTGCGTCACAAATAAAATACGTTTGGGCTCCTTCATAGTAGTACATTTTAAAATAAGATATTATTTCCCGCTACAAAGGTACAAAAAAAAAATGATATTACATAATTTTTTTGTAAAAAATTTTCTTTTTTCCCATAAATGTTGTACCTTTGCAGGCTTTTTTAATAAAATATAGAGACATAATCAATAATCATGCAACTCATAACTACTAAATCAGAATTGGCTCGCCAAGTAGCAGCGTGCACACGTCAAGGTAAAACTATCGGCTTCGTTCCTACTATGGGAGCATTGCATGCAGGACATGCTTCACTCATACAACGAGCATGCTCAGAGAACGAAGTTTGCTTTGTTAGCGTTTTCGTCAACCCTACACAGTTTAATAACGCAGAAGATCTGAAAAAATATCCTCGCGACCTTCAAAAAGACACCTCTTTGCTTGAAAAACTAGGTGTACACTTCGTCTTTGCTCCTACCCCTGAAGAAATGTATAGCAAAGAGGAAATGGAAACGGCATTTGAATTCGATTTCAACGGATTAGATGAAGTAATGGAAGGTAAAATGCGTCCTGGACATTTCAATGGTGTAGTACAAGTAGTTAGCCGACTATTTGACTTTATTCAGCCCACACGCGCATACTTCGGAGAAAAAGATTTCCAACAACTTGCTATCATACGCCATATGGTAGAACGTTCGTCTATGGCTGAACGATACACTGGATTACAAATCATTGGATGCCCTATCGTACGCGAACAGAGTGGTTTAGCCATGAGCAGTAGAAACGAACGACTTTCTTCACAAGAAAAACAAACAGCTATAGCGATATCTCAAACGCTATTTTCTTCGGTGGAATGGGCAAAAAGTGCAACTGTAGAAGAAGTACAACAACGAGTTATTGATACCCTAAATGCCGTTCAAGGATTAGAGGTGGAATACTACAATATAGTAGATAAAACCACATTGAAACCTACAAATACATTCCACAATGCTGTAGGTTGTGTAACTGTGTATTGTGGCCCCGTTCGGCTCATTGATAATATTCAATATTGATACCATAGCAACAATGCACCTACTGAACACATATTCACTACTAGAAATTAGTTAGTGATTAGTTAGTGATTAGTTAGTGATTAGTTAGTGATTAGTTAGTGATTAAGCAAGTTATAATAGATAAAGGCATACCATTCCTTGAAGGGGTATTTCCACGTGAAGTACAAGTACACCATCTTGCTCCAGAAGATATTACTCCTGTTGCCGTAAGCAATGCTGACGCTCTCATTGTGCGTACGCGTACAGCAATCAATAAGGAACTACTCAACGGAAGTAAAGTTAGTTTTGTAGCTACTGCCACCATTGGTTTCGACCATATCGACCAAGATTTCTGCCGTCAATCTAACATCCATTGGACATCTTGTCCGGGCTGTAATGCACAAGCAGTTTGCGACTACGTAGAAGAAGTGCTCAATACTTTGGACTTGGAGAATAGTGGGAAAACGATTGGAGTAATTGGCTATGGTCACGTAGGCAAACTCGTAGCTGCTATGGCAGAAAGAAAAGGATATAACGTAATTTTATCCGACCCTCCTCTCGGTATAGGAAAGCCACTTAAAGAGATTGCATCTAGCTGCGATATCATTACTCTTCATACCCCACTCACCCATCAAGGAGAACACGCTACCTACCACCTTTTCAACGAAGATATTCTCGCACAGTGTAAACCTAATCTATTGCTCATCAATGCTGCTAGAGGAGGAATTGTGGATGAATTAGCACTACTGAAACATTGCTCTACTAATCAAGGGAAAAATATAAAGTTGGCCATTGATTGTTGGGAAGGAGAACCATATATCAACAAAACACTACTACAACAAACAAATTTAGCATCTTTTCATATCGCTGGTTACTCTATTTTAGGTAAAATGCGAGCTAGCGAGATGTGTTTAGAAGCTTTTTGTAAATTTTTCTCGCTTCCAATTTTGTCAATCAATAAAAAAGCAGTACCTTTGCAGGGTGATTCCGAAAAAGGGTGGCTTGAGCGTGTTTCTAACCAATTAAAGGCAGAACCACATTTGTTCGAAAAACTAAGAAAACAATATAAACTAAGATAATGGCAAACTTTCAAAAACTCACCTCTCGAGCAGTAGATTACTCGAAATGGTACAACGAACTCGTAGTTAAAGCAGACTTGGCTGAGCAGTCAGCCGTGCGTGGTTGTATGGTTATCAAACCATATGGATATGCAATTTGGGAAACAATTCAAGCTGAATTAGACCGTCGTTTCAAAGAAAAAGGTGTAAAAAATGCTTATTTCCCATTGCTGATTCCCAAATCATTCTTGAGCCGTGAAGCAGAGCACGTAGAGGGATTTGCCAAGGAGTGCGCTGTAGTAACGCACCACCGATTGATGAATGATCCTGAAGGCAAAGGTGTGGTAGTAGATCCTAAAGCTCGTCTTGAAGAGGAACTAATCATCCGCCCTACATCAGAAACCATCATCTGGTCCACATATAAGAATTGGATTTCTTCCTATCGCGATCTACCTATCCTTTGCAACCAATGGTGCAACGTAATGCGTTGGGAGATGCGCACCCGTCTTTTCTTGCGTACCGCTGAGTTCCTTTGGCAGGAAGGCCATACTGCTCACTCAACCAAAGAGGAAGCAGAGCAGTTTGCTGCTGATATGTTGGATGTATATGCTGACTTTGCTGAGAAAGTGATGGCTATCCCAGTTGTCAAAGGTGTAAAATCTCCTAATGAGCGCTTTGCGGGTGCACTCAATACCTATTCTATCGAAGCTATGATGCAAGATGGAAAAGCACTGCAAGCAGGTACAAGCCACTTCTTAGGACAAAACTTTGCGAAATCGTTTGACGTACAATTCCTCACCAATGAAAACAAATACGAGTATGTTTGGGCTACTTCATGGGGGGTATCTACCCGCCTTATGGGTGCACTCATCATGACTCACTCCGATGACAACGGGTTGGTATTGCCTCCTAACTTAGCACCTATTCAAGTTGTTTTTGTTCCTATCTTCAAGAAGCAAGAGCAACTCGATGCTATCATGGAGAAAATCAATCCTATGGTAGATGAACTCAAGAAATTAGGTATTCGCATACAAGTAGATACTAGTGACAAAGCTACTCCTGGCTTCAAGTTTGCTGAATACGAACTCAAAGGTGTGCCTTTGCGTCTTGCTATGGGTGGTCGTGACCTCGAGAACGGCACTATTGAACTCGCACGCCGCGACACCATGACCAAGGAGACTGTTTCTTTTGATAATATCGTAGAAACCATCCAAAACCTGCTCAAGGAGATTCAAGATAATATCTACCAAAAGGCATTGAACTTCCGTCTTGCCAACACCCGCGAAGTGAATACTTGGGAAGAGTTCAAAGAGGAAATCAAGAAACCTGGCTTCTTGCTCTGCCACTGGGATGGTACTCCAGAAACCGAGGAGAAGATCAAAGCCGAGACCAAGGCCACTATCCGTTGTATTCCTTTCGAGGGCGACAAAACACCAGGCAAATGCATCTATACTGGTAAACCAAGTAGTCAACGCGTCATTTTTGCAATTGCGTACTAAAAAGGATTTCAGGTCACTGATAAAATTACCTAATATACAAAGAAAATCGTACTACAAGTGCGATTTTTTTTGCTCATATCAAAAAAAAGCAGTACCTTTGCATCCGCTTTCGGTTATCATTATTGAATAATGAAGCCGAACGGCAATAAAATAACAACGACTTCATAAGTCCACGTTAAGAGGAGGAATCGCTATCGCACCAAGGACGCTTGATAAGCATTGTTCATGCGACAGACGCATTCTAACGACGGGATGTGGCGCAGCCCGGTAGCGCAACGGTCTGGGGGACCGGAGGTCGCAAGTTCAAATCTTGTCATCCCGACAAAAGGCAGATGGTTGCAAACCTCTGCTTTTTTTATATAAACTTTATATAAAACTAATTAACCTAACTTATATGACACTTAAAGGAAAATACGAACAATCACATGCTTTGATTAAATGTATCCAATGGATAGGATGCGTAATGCTCTTTTCTCTTCCTGCTATGGGCAGTATCTTCCTCTTCCCGCAACCATTATCCATTGTGTCCCTAAAATGGATACAATTCTTACAAACTGCATCAGTATTCCTTTTTCCACCCCTATGTATGGCATACATATGGAGTCACAATCCTTTTCAATGGTTAAAAATACATCGCACATCCTCACGCACTATCATCTACGCAGTGCTACTAATGCTTATTGCCATACCCGCCATCAACCTACTAAGCTATATTAACCAGCAAATGACCTTACCTGCATTTCTCGCACCACTGGAATCGTGGATGAAAACCCAAGAAGAGAATGCCGCTATGCTTACAGAGCAGTTCTTACAGATTTCCAGTTTCGGTGGACTAATCATCAATCTTTTACTCATGGCAGCACTACCTGCTCTAGCAGAAGAATTCACTTTCCGTGGGGTACTCCAACGTTTACTCACCCCTCGAGTAATTACCTCATCCAATCACGCAGCCATTCCTCACCTTGCTATCTGGTGCAGTGCGATACTCTTCTCGGCTATCCATATGCAATTCTACGGATTTATTCCACGAATGCTAATGGGTGCACTCTTTGGATATATGCTCGCATGGACAGGTAGTATCTGGGTACCAATACTTATGCACTTCACTAATAATGCCATGGCGGTATTGCTCTATTTTATAGCCTATCGAGCTGAATGGAATATCGAACAGATAGATGCTATAGGAACAAACGACACCCTATGGTTGGGTGTCGTCAGTATGATAATTACAATCGGGGGAATCTATGCTTTTCGACGTTCTACTACGATCAGCAACGCTTCTTCGCGGATATCTAAAGGCAGCTGAATATTACGCAATTGTATGCTGCGCACCCATCCAGGAACGTCTTTGGCTTGCAAGGTATTAAATACATCGCGTATCATTTGATATTGTTCTGCAGTATAGTCTTCTGCTGTAATACCTATCAGTGCGTCCAACTCCTCATCATCGTAATAGATAATCTCCGCATTGGTTTGCAGCAATGTTTCGCGCTCACAAACTAAATGCTCTCCGCAGCAACCGTCGTCTGAATCACGCTGTTCAGTAGAAACTTCAACTTTCTCATCTTGCGCAGATGACGCTGCGCTCGTTTTTTGTTCACGACGTGCGCGCACCTCAAAGACAACAAGCACTACAACACCTAGACATACAAATAATATCAGTGGAATCATATCAACCTTTCTAAAAGGATTATTCTACATCCTCTTCTATGACGAGATTATCAATAATAAAATTCTGACGCTCGGTGGTATTCTTACCCATATAAAAACTGAGCAAATCTGCCACTGCATCTTCCTTGCGCAAGCTCACTTGATCCAAACGAATTCCACTACCAATAAAGCCCTTAAACTCATCTGGACTAATCTCTCCTAAACCTTTGAATCGAGTAATCTCTGGATTGGGTTTCAGTTCATCTATGGCTTGAAGACGCTCTTCTTCACTATAGCAATAACGTATCTCCTTTTTATTTTTCACGCGGAAGAGTGGGGTTTGTAAAATATACACATGCCCTTTCTTCACCAATTCTGGGAAGAACTGCAAGAAATATGTCAACATCAACAAACGGATATGCATTCCATCCACATCGGCATCCGTAGCGATAATTACCTTGTTGTAACGCAAGTTATCCAATCCATCTTCAATGTTCAATGCAGCTTGAAGGCAACCAAACTCTTCGTTCTTATATACATCCACTTTGTTGAGTCCATAGGTGTTAAGTGGCTTACCACGCAACGAGAATACGGCCTGTGTACGTACGTCACGACTCTTGGTAATACTACCCGAAGCCGACAAACCCTCAGTGATAAAGATACTACTCTCCTCACGCAAATCGTCATCTGCATCTTTTGCTGATTTTGTGGGTTTAGCATCATTCAAATGTACCTGACAGTCACGCAACTTAGGGTTGTTAAGCATAATTTTTTTTGCACGCTCACGCACCTCTTTCGTCACTCCCGCTATTGCCTTACGTTCTTTCTCAGAGTCTTGGATTTTCTGCAACATCACGTCGGTTAATTCCGGATTCTTATGCAAGTAGTTATCTAATTGCTGCTTTACAAAATCATTCACGAACTTATTTACCGACAAACCGCCATCAGGCGACATATCCTTCGAACCCAACTTCACTTTTGTTTGACTCTCAAAAACGGGTTCCGACACATTGATTGCGATAGCGCCTACCAATCCATTGCGGATATCGCTCAATTCGAAGTTTTTATTGTAGAACTCTTTGATAGTCCTACCTATCGCCTCACGGAAAGCAGCCTGGTGCGTACCTCCTTGAATAGTATGTTGCCCATTCACAAAGGAGTGATATTCTTCACCACTCTGATTAGTGTGAGTCAGTGCAATTTCTATATCTTCATCCTTGATATGGATAATTGGATATAATGGGTCAACCGTCATAGTCTCAGTAAGCAAGTCGAACAAGCCATTCTTCGAGGAGTATTTCTTGCCATTATATACAAGAGTAAGACCCGTATTCAAATACGCATAATTGCGCATCATAGTCTCGATGAAATCAGAACGGAAGTGGTAATTCTCGAATATACCTTTCGTGTTATCTGGTATAAACTCTATCAGCGTACCACGCTTCTCATTGCCGCTATAATCCTGGATATCAGTATCTTCCACTAGTTTACCTTGACGGAAAACCACACGGCGAGTTTTATTATCTCGCCATACTTGTACAATAAATTCTGCACTAAGGGCATTTACTGCTTTCGTACCAACACCATTCAATCCTACGGATTTCTTAAAGGCCTTTGTGTCGTATTTGCCACCAGTATTAAGGATAGAAACAGCTTCCACCATTTTTCCCAATGGTATACCGCGTCCATAGTCACGAACGCGCACTTTCTCTCCTTTCAATGGATCGTCTGCACTCACAGGTCCCACACTAATCTCGATGCTCTTACCTTCGTTCATACGAAACTCATCAATCGAGTTGTCTATTGTCTCTTTGATAAGCACATAGATACCATCATCGGAATGATTGCCGTCTCCGAGTTTACCAATATACATACCCGGACGACGACGGATGTGCTCTCTATCGTCGAGGTGGATGATGTTATCTTCGTTGTACGTACTTGTTGGTTTGATTTCTTCTGCCATAGTGTGGATCTTCTCTAAGCACTAAACTCTAAACACCAAATTATTATTTCTTCTTCGCGTCGATTTCAGTATCTACCAAGATACGACCACAGAACTCGCACACAATAATTTTCTTGCGCAAACGGATATCTAATTGACGTTGTGCTGGAATCTTGCTGTGGCAACCACCGCAACTATCACGTTCAACTTTCACAACAGCCAAACCATTATGTGCATTCTTACGGATACGATGGAAAGCGGTAATCAAACGCTCTTCGATATGTTTCTCCAAGTCTGCAGCGCGCAACATATGTTTTTCTGTTTGCTCCTTGGTTTCTGCCAAGATTGCATCCAACTCGTTACGTTTTTGATTGAGATCAACGGTTTTATCCTCAATCTCAGTAATAGTTTTTGCTTTTTCTGCTTGACGGTTCTCAAGATCTGCAGTAAAGTTTTTGATCTTACGTTGCGATGCTTCAATCTCCAATTCTTGATACTCAATCTCTTTGGTCAAATTATCGTACTCACGATTATTACGTACGTTGTTTTGTTGCTCTTTATAGCGAGAGATTGCAGCATTAGCATTTTCAATGCGTACACGGTGGTCGGAAATACCGGTCTCACACTCTTTGATACCATTCTCAATATTGGTCAAACGAGTCTTCAAACCCTCGATTTCATCACCCATATCCTTCACTTCTTGAGGCAACTCACCTGCCAAAATACGCAGGCTATCAATCTTTGAGTTTACAGTTTGCAATTCATACAGAGAGCGTAGTTTCTCTTCTACGGTCAACTCTTGTTCTACTTTTTCTTTTGCCATAATTGTATGTTGTTTGATGTTAATATTCTTTTTCTCAGTCGTTCCCCTTGAAATATCTCACAGGGCTTTTATCTGTTTGTGCCATATACGTCTTCACGTATGGCGACAAGAGTTCATCAAAAATCTCCCGCGTGAAATGTTCGCTCACCCAATGGTCCATATCCACTACTGTGATACGCTGATAGGCACTCTGCAATTCATGATACTTAAAGTCCGCTGATATATAAGCATCAGCTCCTTGTGTAATAGCGACTTCCACGAACTCAGCACCAGCACCTCCACAAATAGCCACCTTGTGAATCGGATCGTTCTTGCCTTCCACCCAGCGCAATGCTGCATCTTTGCATGCAAACACTTTTGCCACATGCTCCACAAATGTTTCACGACTCATGGCCATAGGTAAAGTGCCTATCACACCCAAGCCTGCTTCGTTCGCTGCGGCAGATGGGATAAGGATACGATAGTCCACTATTCCCAGTTTTTCTGCCATACGACCACTCACCCCATGCAGATAACTGTCCATTGATGTGTGCGCTGAATAGATAGCTATATTATGACGAATAGCTTTCTCCACGCAACGTTCTTGGGGAGTGCTGCCCGTCAACTGCTTTAGGCCGCGAAACAACAGCGGATGATGAGAAATAATAAGGTCGCAACCCAGCGAAATAGCTTCATTGACCACAGACTCTGTTACGTCTACAGTCAACAATGCCGCTTTTATCTCTGCATTGCGATTACCCACCTGCAGTCCCGAGTTATCCCAGTCTTCTTGGAAACTCAAGGGAGCTACAGATTCTATGATATTGATAATATCCTGAAGGATCAACCTTTTTTAGCGCCCACTCCAGTACGTGCGGATGAAGCTGCAGCTTTCTGAGTCTTCACTTGTGCTTTTGGAGCAGGTTTCTTTGTTTCTTGCTTCTTCTCTTCTACCGCAGCTACTTCTTCGCCTTCCTCATCTACAGTAAAATCAGTTATCCCCGCATTAATTAGGATGTTATACCATTGGATAAGTTTGCGAATATCACTTGGGTATACGCGGTCGCGGTCAAAGTCTGGCAACACTTCGCCAAAGTAATCGCGCAATTGGTCATTATCCGCTTTCTTTGGATCTATACTTGCCACTTTCAATGCTTCCTTTTCACCGAGTTTAGTCAACACCTCGCTCAATGCAATATCTTCACCCATGGTGTACATAGAAATCTCGCCTAAGGAAACGATCTTGTCGCGCGCATAAGTAGGCACACGTTTGCCGTCAAGCAACGACTCAACAATCAGCATATTATTTCCGCGACTAACTAGTTTGTAAAGTCCTGGTTTACCAGTAATTGATAAAATATCTCTTAACATAATTCTGTAAAAATTTCACATTCACCCAATTTCGGCTGCAAAGGTACAAAAAAAATTACAAACACACAAATTTTTTTTATTTTACATCCATTTTTTCTGTCTTACTAGCCCTAAATTATGCCAAACAGAAGTGGCAATCCTCCAAAAAACTTGTAAAAAATCCGTGTGCACTTGCGTATGCGAGAAAAAAGTTGTACCTTTGCACGATTTTATGCGTTTGAAAAGCAATGTAAATATTAAGAATCGCCGTGCCTCGTTCGACTACGAGATACTTGATCGTTATGTCGCAGGTATCCAACTTTTCGGTACGGAGATCAAGTCTATCCGCGAAAGCAAAGCTTCGCTGGTGGATACCTATTGCCAGTTCATCGGTAATGAACTATGGGTTAAGCAAATGCATATCGCGGAATATCGCTTTGGCACGTATGCTAACCACGAAGCTAAACGCGACCGTAAACTGCTCATGACACGCAAAGAGTTGCGCAAACTGCAGCGACAAGTGCAAGATACGGGTAAAACCATCGTACCATTGCGGTTATTTATCAACGATGAAGGTTTTGCCAAAATGGAGATTGCACTCTGCCAAGGTAAACATACCTACGATAAACGACAAGCCCTTCGTGCAGCAGACGATAAACGCGAATTGCAGCGCGCAATGCGAGAAAGATAATATAACTGGCTGATTCTATCAGTCATTCTACTTGGGATAATAACTAAAAAACATACAACTATGTCAAAAGCATTACTTATGATTCTCGACGGCTGGGGAATCGGAAATAAATCTAAAGCCGATGCTATATCTTGCACCCCTACTCCACATTGGGATTCACTCTTGGAGAAGTATCCTCATAGCCAATTACAAGCTAGTGGCGAAAACGTGGGTTTGCCTGATGGACAAATGGGTAACTCTGAAGTAGGCCACCTTAATATCGGCGCAGGTCGCGTAGTATATCAAGACCTCGTGAAGATCAACCGCGCTTGCAAGGATGGCAGTATTCTGGAGAACCCAGAAATCAAATCTGCTTTCGGTTATGCGAAAGAGACAGGCAAGAAGCTCCATATCATGGGCCTCACCTCCAACGGTGGTGTACACTCCTCTTTCGACCACCTTTTCTACCTCACTCAGATCGCTAAAACCTACGGATTAGACGGACAAACCTTCATCCACTGCTTCATGGACGGCCGCGATACCGACCCTAAGTCCGGTCTTGGTTTCATTGACCAATTGCAGCAACACCTTGCTGCTACTTGCGGTGAAATCGCTACTATCCAAGGTCGCTTCTATGTCATGGACCGCGACAAACGTTGGGAGCGTGTGAAGGTAGCATACGACTGCCTTGTACATGGCGAAGGCAAAGCATCCGAAGATATGCTTCAAGCCATGCAGGAGAGCTACAACGAGGGTGTGACCGATGAGTTTATCAAACCTATCGTTCATGTTCGTGATGGCAAACCACTTGCTACTATCGAGGAGGGCGACGTAGTGATTTTCTTCAACTACCGTAACGACCGCGCGAAAGAAATCACCATCGTGCTCACCCAACAAGACATGCCAGAGCAAGGCATGACTACCATCCCTAACCTGCAATACTACTGCATGACTCCATACGACTCATCGTTCCAAGGTCTGCATGTCCTCTTCCCAAAAGAGAATGTACAAAACACCATGGGCGAGATTGTTTCTAATGCAGGCTTAAAGCAACTCCGTATCGCTGAAACAGAGAAGTTCGCACACGTAACCTTCTTCTTCAATGGCGGCCGTGAAGCAGAGTATCCAGGTGAGGAGCGTATCCTGATTCCTTCACCAAAGGTAGCTACCTATGACCTCCAACCAGAAATGTCTGCCCCAGAGGTGACAGAGGCACTATGCGAGGCACTCGACACGCAGAAATACGACTATATTACCCTCAACTTCGCTAACGGCGATATGGTGGGTCACACAGGCGTGTATGCTGCTATCGAGAAGGCAGTCAAAACAATCGATGAATGCGTGGATAAAGTGGTAAATACTGCTCTCAAGAACGACTACGAGATCATCATTATTGCTGACCACGGCAACTGCGACAATGCTATCAATGCTGATGGTTCGCCAAATACTGCTCACTCGCTCAACCCTGTACCATTCGTGTATGTAAGCAAGGACCACACAGACGCACAACTCGAAGATGGTATCCTCGCTGACGTGGCACCATCTCTTTGCCACATCCTCGGCGTAGAGCAACCAAAAGAAATGACTGGACATAACTTGATTAAGAACTAAGATATATGGCACTTCAGTGTGGTATTGTTGGTTTGCCTAATGTTGGCAAATCGACCCTTTTCAACTGCTTGAGCAACGCCAAGGCACAATCGGCGAACTTTCCTTTTTGTACGATTGAGCCCAACGTAGGCGTTATCACCGTACCCGACGAGCGACTCATCAAGCTCGGCGAACTTTGCAAACCCGAACGTGGAGTGATCCCAACCACCGTTGAAATCGTGGATATTGCAGGATTGGTGAAAGGTGCAAGCAAAGGCGAAGGACTTGGCAATAAGTTCTTGGCTAACATCCGCGAGACGGATGCTATTATCCATGTGCTCCGCTGCTTCGATGATGAGAACGTAGTACACGTGGATGGTAGCGTGGATCCTATTCGCGACAAAGATATCATTGATGCCGAACTTCAGCTCAAGGACCTTGAAACCGTGGAGTCGCGTATTCACAAGATAGAGAAACAAGTGCGCGTGGGTGGCGACAAACAAGCCAAAGTGGCATTGGATGTGCTTCTCAAGTACCGCGAAGCGCTCTCGCAGGGCCGTTCTGCTCGCACTGTGGAACTGGTGAATAAGGACGAGGAGCAAGTGGCAAAAGAGACGATGCTCCTCACCAGCAAACCCGTACTCTATGTCTGCAACGTGGACGAGAACTCTGCGGTCAATGGCAATGCCTATGTGGAGCAAGTACGCGAAGCAGTGAAAGATGAGAATGCACAAGTGCTTGTTGTAGCAGCGAAGATAGAGAGCGAGATTGCCGAACTTGAGACCTACGAAGAGCGTCAGATGTTCCTTGATGAAATAGGGCTTTCAGAATCAGGTGTGAGCCGTTTGATTAAGGCAGCATATGCATTGCTTGACCTTCGTACCTTCCTCACCGCAGGTAGCGACGAGGTACGTGCTTGGACCTTCCGTGCTGGCAGCAAAGCGCCTCAATGTGCAGGAGTTATCCACACCGATTTTGAGCGTGGCTTCATTCGCGCAGAGGTGATTAAGTATGAAGATTATATCGCACTCGGTGGCGAATCCGCTTGCCGTGCAGCAGGCAAACTTGGCATCGAAGGCAAAGAATACGTCGTGCAAGATGGCGACATCATGCACTTCTTGTTTAACGTATAAACTTTGAACAATGTTTGATTTTTTAGATAATTGGTTGGCTACAGGCGGCTTTTGGGTAGCAGTACCACTGATTATTTTGGGCTGTGTAGCCCTTATCAAGGGTGCTGACTTCCTCGTGGATGGTGCCTCGGGGCTAGCAAAGAAATATGGCGTGAGCGATATTGTGATTGGTCTGACCGTCGTGGCCTTCGGTACCAGTATGCCCGAGTTTGTAGTAAACATGGTGGCAGTAGGACAAGGAAGCACCGAGATTGCCATCACTAACGTGCTAGGCAGCAACATCATCAATATCTTTGTTATATTAGGCTTCACTGCGCTGATATTCCCCATTTCATCGCAAAAAACCACACGCCGTTTTGATATTCCTTGGAGTCTTTTGGCTGCACTGTTGGTCTTGCTGTTTGCGGTGTATAATAGTCCCTCGTGGTTGCAAATAGAGCATTTGTTCAATTTGAATATCACCCAACCATCTATTAACGATTTGGGCTCTGTTAACCTCGGACAAGGTAAAGCAGGATTCATCTCGGGTGTAGGTGGCAGTATCCTGCTCATCTTCTTTATCATCTTCATTTGGCATAATTTCAAAGGTATAGGTAGCGCACCACAAACAGAGAGCAACGAGGGCTACAAACCCATGTCTGCTAAACGTGCATTGGCATTGATTATTGGCGGACTAGTGGGCTTGGTTGTCGGAGGCGAAGTGATTGTCAAGAGTGCTACTTCTATTGCACACTCTTTAGGTGTGAGCGATGCAATTATCGGTCTAACTGTGGTGGCCTTAGGAACATCCTTGCCCGAATTAGCAACCTCTTGCATGGCAGCATTCAAGAAGAATTGCGATATTGCACTGGGTAATGTGATAGGTAGTAATATTTTCAACATCTTCTTCATCCTTGGTACAAGCGCATGCGTTAAAGCATTGCCTGGCTACCACGGACTGGAGATTGATGCTTTGATGGCTGCATTGGGTAGCGTCTTTGTGATGCTCTTTGTCTATCTCACCAAGAAGCACGAGATCAAGCGTTGGCATGGTACCTTCCTCCTTCTCACTTATGCCGCTTACCTCACCTATCGAATAATAACCCTCTAAAGAAAAGAGTAAACATTAGGCGCTCTGCGCCGTCCACTAAACACCAAAAACATATGAGCAAAATCCAACTCCCCGAAAACGCTAATCGTCCTCTCAAACTGGGCGAGAAGTACGAACCAATTCTCAAACCCAACCAAGAGTATCCCGAAATTACGCCTTATAGCGTCATCATGGGTGTCATCATGGCAGTCATCTTTTCTGCTGCCGCAGCTTACCTCGGCCTTAAGGTCGGTCAAGTGTTCGAAGCAGCTATCCCTATCGCTATCATCGCTGTGGGCCTTTCTTCGGCTATGAAGCGCAAGAACGCCCTTGGCGAGAATGTGATTATTCAATCCATTGGTGCCAGTAGCGGTGTCATCGTAGCAGGTGCCATCTTCACCTTGCCTGCGCTATATATCTTGCAGGCCAAATACCCTGATATCACCGTCACTTTCATGCAAGTCTTCCTATCATCCTTGCTCGGCGGTTGCCTCGGTATTCTCTTCCTTATTCCTTTCCGCAAGTACTTCGTACAAGAGAAGCACGGCGAATACCCCTTCCCTGAAGCCACAGCTACCACGCAGGTGCTCGTTTCGGGCGAACAAGGTGGCAACCAAGCCAAACCCCTCATCTGGGCAGCAGGTATTGGTGGTCTCTACGACTTCGCCGTTTCCACTTTCGGACTCTGGACCGAATCGCTCTCTACCCGCATGATGGGTTGGGGCGAAGCATTGGCTGCGAAGTTCAAACTGGTCTTCTCTATCAATACTAGTGCAGCAGTGCTCGGTCTGGGCTATATCATTGGTTTGAAGTACGCAGCGGTTATCTGCGCGGGCTCATTCTTCATCTGGTGGGTGCTCCTTCCATTGCTCGGCAGTATCCCTGGCATGGCGGAAGTGGACCCACAAACGATGTTCGTGGACTATGGTCGCAATATCGGTATCGGTGCTATTGCTATGGCAGGTCTGATAGGTATTGTTAAGAGTTGGGGCGTCATCAAGTCTGCAGTCGGACTGGCAGGCAAAGAGCTTGGCGGCAAAGGTAAAGCGGTCATCACGGCATCGCTCCGCACCGAGAAGGACTTGAGCATGAAGTTCGTGGTTATCGCTATTGCTGTAGCGCTCGTTATCACGCTTGTGTTCTTCTGGCTCGGCGTACTCGGCAATTTCTGGCAAGCACTTGTCGCATTCCTCGTGGTGGCAGTCATTGCATTCCTCTTCACTACCGTGGCAGCCAACGCTATCGCTATCGTGGGTAGCAACCCTGTCAGCGGTATGACCCTCATGACCCTTATCATCGCTTCCGTAGTCTTCGTGGCTATCGGTATGAAGGGCTCCAGCGGTATGGTCGGTGCTATGGTGATTGGTGGTGTCGTTTGTACCGCACTCGCTATGGCAGGTGGCTTCATCACTGACCTCAAAATCGGTTACTGGATTGGTACTACCCCACGCAAACAAGAGACTTGGAAATTCCTCGGCACGCTGGTTAGTGCTGCTACTGTAGGTGGTGTGATGATTATATTGAACAAGACTTATGGTTTTGTAGGCGAGAACGCACTCGTAGCCCCTCAAGCCAACGCAATGGCTGCAGTCATTGAACCATTGTTGAGCGGTCAAGGCGCACCTTGGATGCTTTATCTTGCAGGCGCTATCCTTGCATTGATTCTCAACTTCATGGGTGTACCTGTATTGGCATTCGCATTGGGTATGTTCATTCCATTGGAACTCAACACTCCATTGCTCGTGGGTGGTGCTATCGCATGGCTCGTGAGCCGCAAGCGCGAGAAAGACGGCGAGAAAGCTGAAGAGTTGGCTCAAGCACGCAACGAGAAAGGTACACTCATTGCTTCTGGTTTCATTGCTGGTGGTGCTTTGATGGGTGTAGTGAGTGCATTGATTAAGTTCTGCGGCGTAGAGTGCTACTTAGACGCTTGGGCTGCGAGCAATGGTGCCGCCCTCGTCGGCTTAGCGGCGTATGTTGCCCTGATTGTGTACTTCATTCTTGCAAGTAAGAAAACTACAAAATAATTTTCCCGGCAGCCGCAGGCATCCCCTGCGGCTGTTTTTTCTCAACTACCTTCTCTTTCCATGAAACGCATTTTCCCTATCATTCTTCTGTCGCTATTTACTACTTCGTGCCAGAACATTATCCGTGAACAGGCATTTCCGCAGTATCATCTCATCACGCAATCGCAAGGTCCCGAACTTGGCTACCATCCGCAGTCGGGTGTGACCCTATTGTATCAAGACGACTATGCTTTCAAGGATATGAATCGCAACGGATTATTGGATGCATACGAGGACTGGCGTCTATCTCCTGAGGAGCGGGCGCATGATTTGGCACAACAAATCAGTATCGAGCAGATTGCTGGACTCATGTTATATAGTCCCCATATGGTAGTAAGCGACAGTTTGCTTTCCGACCAGATTATCTCTTGTCTGTTGGAAGATCAGATGCGACATATATTAGTTACAAAGGTCAAAAATGCATATACAGCGGCATTGTGGCACAATAACATGCAAGCCTTTGCTGAAGCCCAACCTTTCGCTATTCCTACGAACAATAGTTCTGACCCTCGCAATTACACCGAAGCAGATGGTGAGTTCAATGCTGGTTCGGGTGGTGATATTTCGCAATGGCCTCGTGAGATAGGTTTGGCGGCTACTTTTGATATGGACATCATTCGCCGACATGCTGAGATAGCGTCTATTGAGTATCGTGCTTTGGGTATCACCACCACCTTATCTCCGCAGATTGATCTATCCACTGACCCTCGTTGGCGACGTTTCTATGGCACTTTCTCCGAGGATGCTGACTTGTGTACCGATATTGCTCGTGTCTATACCGATGCTTTTCAGACCACAGAAGGCAGCCCTACTGGATGGGGCAAAGAGAGTGTGAACTGTATGGCTAAACATTGGCCTGGAGGTGGAACGGGTGAAGCGGGCAGAGATGCCCATTATTGCTTCGGACAATATGGGGTGTATCCTGGTAATAATTTCGAACAGCATCTCCTGCCTTTCACGGAGGGTGCGCTTCGATTGGATGGTCCCACGGCAACTGCTTCGGCCATCATGCCCTACTATACTATCTCATATGGCATTGACCCATCGGGTGAGAATGTAGGCAATGGCTTTAGCAGATATATCATCACCGACTTGCTTCGAGAAAAGTATGGCTTCAACGGAGTGGTTTGTACCGATTGGGTGATTACAGATGATAACCCAAGAGTAGAAACCATGAATGGTAAACCTTGGGGAGTAGAACATCTCTCTGTGGAGGAACGCCATTTCGAGGCTATCTATGCGGGTTGTGACCAGTTTGGCGGCAACAAGGACAAGCAACCCATCTTGGCGGCTTATCAGATATGGTGCCAACGCTTCGGAACGGAGAGTGCTGAGCAACGTTTCCGCACATCCGCTGAGCGACTGCTACTGAATTTCTTCCGTGTGGGTGTGTTTGAAAACCCTTACGTGAATCCTGTGCATACGGCTGAGGTGGTAGGATGCAAAGAGTTCGTGGCAGAGGGATATGATGCACAACTCAAATCCATTGTTATGCCCAAGAACCATGAACAGGTATTGCCTATTGCCAAAGGCGCGAAAGTGTATTTCCCTAAGCGTTATTATCCTGCTTCAATACCTTTCTTTGGCCGTATCAAACCCAATATTCCCCATTATGATTGGCAGATTGATACGGCTGTGGTAAATCAGTACTACCAATTGACTGACAATCCTGATGAGGCGGATTTTGCTTTACTTTTTATTTTTTCACCAGAAGGCAATTGGGGTTATTCGGAGAAGGATGTTCAAGAGGGAGGGACGGGATATGTGCCTATCAGTTTGCAGTACGAGGATTATACGGCTACCGAAGCGCGTGCGGTGAGTATTGCGGGTGGTGATATGAAAGAGTCATTCACTAATCGTAGTTATTGGGGCAAGAGTGACTATTCGTATAATCGTGAAGATATGTTGCAGGTGGTTCGTACTAAAGAACTCATGGGCGATAAACCAGTTATCGTGCTTATGCAAGCGGGTCGTCCTTTCGTTCCTGCCGAGATTGAGCCATATAGTGATGGTTTGTTATTGGGATTTGGTATTAAGGATGAAGCGTATCTGGATATCCTTTGTGGCAATGCTGAACCTTATGGTTTATTGCCTATGCAGCTACCCAAGGACATGGTGACGGTAGAGCAGCAGCTGGAGGATGTAGGCAGGGATATGGAGTGTTATATTGATGCAGATGGTCATACCTATGACTTTGCTTTCGGTATGAATTGGAAGGGCGTCATCCACGATGCACGCGTCAAGAAATACCAACCATAGCCATCAAAGCACCTTCCATTATAATTTGATTTTACGATTTCTAACATCCAATTGATATAACATACATTGCCTCGATTGATATATCCATATATCATTTTTCAAAAATATCAATTCTAAACTTGCGGATGTGCGAAAAAAATAGTACCTTTGTCGCCAGAAGGCGACGTCGTTGGAATAAGTAGGTCGCAACGACTGCGGCTGTGCCGCATTAGGCAACCGCTTTTTCTCCTCTTACCTCGAAGACATGATCTTCTCAGTAGAGTGAATATAACATTGAAATAAACGAATATTAACCAATAAATAAAACAAATTACAACTATGGTAAGTTACAAAGAACTTGGCTTGGTGAACACCAAAGAGATGTTTGCTAAAGCAATCAAAGGCGGATACGCTATTCCTGCCTTCAACTTCAACAACATGGAGCAACTCCAAGCTATCATCAAAGCTGCTGCTGAGACCAAGAGCCCAGTGATTCTCCAAGTATCTAAAGGTGCGCGTAACTACGCTAACCAAACCCTCCTCCGCTACATGGCACAAGGTGCTGTAGAGTACGCAAAAGAGTTGGGTTGGGAGAAGCCACAAATCTGCTTGCACCTCGACCACGGAGATAGCTTCGAGACTTGCAAGAGCTGCGTTGACTTCGGTTTCTCTAGCGTTATGATCGATGGTAGCCACCTCCCATACGAGGAGAATATCGCATTGACCAAGAAAGTAGTAGAGTACGCTCACGCTCACGATGTAACCGTAGAGGCAGAGCTCGGCGTGTTGGCAGGTGTAGAAGATGAGGTATCTGCTGCAGAGAGCCACTATACCAAACCAGAAGAGGTAGTAGATTTCGCTACTCGCACTGGTTGCGACTCACTCGCAATCTCTATCGGTACTAGCCACGGTGCATACAAGTTCACCCGCGAGCAATGTACTGTTGACCCACAAACTGGTAAACTCGTTCCTCCTCCATTGGCATTCGATATCCTCGACGCTATCATGGAGCAACTCCCTGGCTTCCCAATCGTACTCCACGGTTCTTCTTCAGTTCCACAAGAGTATGTGGACATCATCAACCAATATGGTGGTAAGTTGCCAGACGCAGTAGGTATTCCAGAGGAGCAACTCCGCAAGGCTTCTGAGAGCGCAGTTTGCAAGATTAATATCGACTCTGATAGCCGTTTGGCTTTCACCGCTGCTGTTCGCAAAGTGTTTGCTGAGCAACCAGGTGAGTTCGACCCACGTAAATACTGCGGCCCAGCTCGTGACCTCATGACCGAGCTCTACAAGCACAAAATTATCAACGTTCTTGGTTCAAACGGTAAAGCTGAGTAATCATGGCTCTTCCATTTATGACAGCCGCCGAGGCTGCTCAATTGGTGCCTAATGGAGCAATATGCGGCATGGGTGGTTTCACCCCTGCAGGCGCTCCAAAGGACGTGCCTTCTGCTATCGCTGCGATGGCTGAAGCACTCCACGCTGAAGGCAAACCATATAAAATTGGTATGTACACTGGTGCCTCTACTGGCGACAGCTGCGACGGTGCACTCGCTCGCGCTCACGCTATCGAGTTCCGCACTCCATACCAAGGTAACAAAGACCTCCGCACCGAGCTCAATGCGCAAGGTGCACACTACTACGATATGCACCTCTCTGAGCTCGCGCAAGACCTCCGCTACGGCTTTATGCCAAAGCCAGACTTCGCTATCGTTGAGGCATGCCAAGTAGTAGAGAAAGGTGACGAAGTAGAGATTGTACTCACCGCAGGTGTAGGTAACGTACCTACCTTCTGCCGTTTGGCAGACAAGGTGATCGTAGAATTGAACGAAGCAATGCCTGCATCCATGCGTGGTATGCACGATATCTACGAGCCAGCAGACCCACCTGTACGTCGCGAGATACCTGTATATACCGTTTCTGACCGTATTGGCGAAGACTGCGTGACTATCCCTGCAGAGAAACTCGTAGCTGTGGTGAAGACCAACCGTCCTAACGAGGTAGGTGGTTTCACTCCACTGGATGAAACTACCGCTAAGATTGGTGCAAATGTGGCTGCTTTCCTCGAGAACGAGATGAAAGAGGGCCGTATTCCTGCAACTTTCTTGCCTATCCAATCAGGTGTGGGTAATATCGCTAACGCTGTGTTAGGTGCTCTTGGCGAGAACAAGAACATCCCTGCTTTTGAGATGTACACCGAGGTGATCCAAGACTCTGTAGTAGGATTGATGAAAGAGGGTCGTGTGAAGTTCGCTTCTGGTTGCTCATTGACTATTGGTGCTGATAAGCTCCAAGAAATCCTCGACAACCTCGACTTCTTCCGTGATAAATTGGTTCTCCGTCCACAAGAGATCTCTAACAACCCAGAGGTGGCTCGTCGCTTAGGTCTTATCACCATCAACACAGCTCTCGAGGCAGATATCTTTGGTAATATCAACTCTACCCATGTTTGCGGTACGAAGATGATGAACGGTATCGGTGGTTCGGGCGACTTTACTCGCAACGCATATATCAGCATCTATACCACTCCATCTACCGCTAAGGGCGGTGCTATCTCGGCATTCGTGCCAATGGTTAGCCACCACGACCATAGCGAGCACTCTGTGAAGATTATCATCACCGAGCATGGTATTGCTGACTTGCGCGGTAAGAGCCCAATCCAACGTGCTCACGAGATTATCAACAACTGTGTGGATCCACAATATCGCCCAATGCTGAACGAGTACTTGGAGATGTCGAAGACCGCACATACACCTCATACACTGAGCTGCGCATTGGCTATGCACGAGGAGTTCCTCAAGTCAGGCGACATGCGTAACACCAAGTGGGAGAATTATAAGCGATAATCGCTAGTACTACCTGTAAAAAAGACTGCTTTCATAAAACGAAGCAGTCTTTTTTGTATATATAACGAGGTTTTTAGGGGGAAAAAACAAGAAATATCACGAATTTTTGAATATTTTTGCAAAGAAGTTTGGTCAAATCAAAAAAATGTAGTACCTTTGCACCCGCTTTTGAGCAATGGCGGGATAGCTCAGCTGGTTAGAGCGCATGATTCATAATCATGAGGTCCCCAGTTCAATCCTGGGTCCCGCTACAAAAAAGAGTTGACATTAGATGTCAACTCTTTTTGTTTTTTCGCGTTATCAGTTATTGGATTTGCCATTCCAAATACTCATCAAACGTGAAATGCTTGCCAATGAGGTCGTAGTTTGTTTGCGTAATGCAGAGGATTTCTACCTCGTTATCCTTGAGCACTTGCATAATATCTAAATTCTTCTTGAGCATCGAAGCATACCACTCGGCATCGTCGAGACTATCGAACCCAGCTACCTGCAACGCGCTCTTACCCACAGCAAACATTGGTATCTGCTTGAGGTCAAAGTCACGAATCATGAACTGCGTAAAATTGTATAGCGCCACTTCATATAGAACCGTATTCAGGCGCTTCTCATCATGTGGCATGATGAGGAGCACGAAAGAGCTATATTGACGTTCAGCAGAAAAAGTAATGGTAGTATCTTGTGCGAGTTCGTCGGTTTGCCCTTCTGCTCGACGTTCTTGTAACGACGCCATCTCGCCATCAACTTGGCTCTCTGCGCCTTGTCCCATAAGCGCCAACATATCTTTCGCCATAGCCGCTAGTTCGTTATCCGGATAGCGTGTTACCATATCGCGCAATTCAGTAGCGAAAGTCTCTTGTCCGTCGGTTTTAGCTACAGCAATAGCATTGAGGAAAAGGAAGCGCGGCATAAGTGGGGTGAGTGGATAGTTATCCTCCACATAGGACTTATTGCTCTTCACCGCCGCAAAATCGCTATTGCGATACGACTCGTAGGTGGACTCGTAGATAGAGTCTTGCTCGGCTGCCATACGTCGCAATCGGTCAAAATAGTCGGGTTGCGACACAATATATGCCTCTTGCGATTCGGGGAAGAGGCGGAGGATATCGGCCCTGTAGCGTTCCGCATCCATAGTGCGCTGGTCTTTTAGAGCCGTGAGATACTGCATATAATAGAGGTCAAGCAATCGAGGGTCATTAGGGAAACGACGGCAAAAATCTTCGAAAGCCTCGTCGCTGAGATGCTGGTCACCCAGTCCATCACGATAGATGTACACCATATTATATAGCGCATCGGCTATCTGCTGGTTAGAGCGCACGAAATCGGCATCGGTTTTAGGTATCTGCTGCAAATAGAACTCTGGCTTATGATTGTCGGTTTCCTGCGGGGTAGTGGTGGCAGCCGAATCAGGCATAGCAGTCATGCCGTCGGTACCTTCAAGATTGGTCATAGTACTAGTAGCCGCCTTACTGATACGGCGCCAGTTGTCTTCCAGCGTACGGTTGCCCCATTGCTGACGGAAAGTCTGCTGACCAGAGCGCATGAGTTGAGGATTATAGAAATACCACGAAGCATTAGCCCCTCCACCACCAAGCATATTGCTAGTATTCACGCTGCGAGGTCCAACATTCATTGCCTCGCGTTCAGCTAGTGCAGCTTTCTCAGCAGCTTCTTCTTCGGCCTTAATAAGTTCCTCAATGATACGCTCAACTATCTTGCGTTGCTCAGCTTCAGATAGCGAAGCAAGATGCTGGAGCGAGTCTTGAAGTTCAACCGTAGTATATTCTACTACGAGTTGGTCGAGGGTTTCGGAACGGCGTTGCACGCGTTTGTAGTCGTCGTGCTCGGTGGAAATAATAGTTAGTGCCTCTTTGTAGCATGGGCTAGCATCCACATAATTGCGGTGCTGGTAGTAGATATCGCCAGCAGTAAGGAGTACAACAGCTTTACTCATTCCGTTCTTGGTACTACCCTCGATAGCTTGTTGGTAATATGCAAGTGCCTGGGCAGTGTCCTGACGGTTGAGATAGATATCTCCTAATGCGCCATAGATTTGGTCAAGGCGGTCTTTATGCTTATCCTGCTTAGCCATTTTGGTAAGCAAGGTGACAGAGGAAGAAACATTATCTTCTAGTTGGGCCAAACGTAGGCGCGTATTGAAATCCATCTCGCTATTGGGCTGTAGTTTGAGCACTTTCTCGTATGCCGTGCGTGCTGCTTTCTTGTCACCCTGAAGTTGGTAGATTTGTCCGAGCACATACTGGAAACGTGGCTGATTACCTTTTCTGTCCTCATTTGGAAAAGCAATCTTAATAAAAGGTATAGCCTCTTTGTATCGTCCGGTTTTCATGAGAATATCTGCAGAAACGGCAGCGTATAGTGGTGCGCTCTTGCGCGATAAATCTTCTTCGTTGACCTTGGAAAGCACATCTTCTGCTTCGTATAGCCAATCCATTTCAGCATATGCTCGTGCCGACCAGAGTTGACATTGTGCCACCATATCCTTGTCGTAGCCATAATGGCGGGTGATATAATTGAAGGTGCTGATACTACCAAGAAAATCGCCTTTATGAAACTCTGCCTGCGCAAGGAGCATCCATGCTTTGCCTAGTTCTTCGTTGAACTCTTCTTGTTCGAGCCATGCTTTGTATTTGGGATCACGACGGCGTTTATCGTGATTAATTTTCGTCGGACGAGCTTTGATACTATGCAGTTTTATGCTCTTACGGCATTTCTCTATGGCGCGATTCATATGTGAAGCTGAGGCTTCTGCCGCCTCGTGATCGGAAACAGGATAGAGAGGCAGTATGGAAGAGAAGTCGTCTTCGTGTGCTTCATCAATGGCTTTAAGGCCATCGTTGTAGGCTTTCTCTCCATTAAAATGGATATTGTATTTTGTTTTCATTTGATGAAAACTACGAGTAGCCCAAGTGTTCTTTTGAGTAGAACATGAGATCATTGATGTGATCACCAATAGGATGAGAAAATATCTGCTCTTCATTGTTCTATTATTTTAATCCTTTAACGTGACTAGGTGCAGCTACGAATTCCTTGAGATAAAAAGGTTCATAGTATGCTAGTTGTTTGATATCCAGTGGTGCGTTGTGCATTTCTGCTAGACGTCCCATGTATTGTGCTTGTGGCAAAACACCACTAATGAAATGTGCGGCAGGCGATTGTATGACCGAAGTGCACTTCTCTGCCCCATTGCCAAAGAAGTAGATTTTCTGCTGGCAGAGTTGGGTTGCAAAAGCTGTTTCATCAATAATCTTCGCCTCTACATCAGAGATGCGTTGTAGTGAATGCGGTTGATAGAGCGCTGTATATACTTCCATGCGTCGAGCATCAAGCATCGGGCATAGTAGTGCCTCTGGCTCTACGAAGTGCTGGAGCGAAGCACAGAGTAGCTGAAGAGTATCGATAGGCAAGAGAGGGATATTCATGCCATAGCAGATACCCTTGGCCATACTAGCACCTATACGTAGTCCTGTATAACTACCAGGACCTTGAGAAAGGGCCACCGCATCAAGCTTCCATCCTTGGTCTTTGGCTTCGCCGAGTAACTCATCGACAAAAACGGGCAGTTCGCTAGCATGATTAGCACCTTGAAGGTTCGCTCTGATAGCTACAGCTTGTCCATCAATGGTGATGGCAGCGGAGCAAGATGAAGTAGAAGTTTCTATGTTTAGTATGGTCATAATCTGCGTTTCACTAGAGTTTCACCCTGCAAAGGTACAATAAATTTTGCACATTTGAAAATTTTTTGTAATTTTGCAGTAAAAATCAGCTAGATATGAAGAATTTTGTTGTATTTACTGGTGCAGGTATCTCTGCAGAGAGCGGTCTGGGCACATTTAGAGGTTCGGATGGCATGTGGGAAAAATACCGCATTGAGGATGTATGTACGCACGAAGCATGGTTGCGCAATCCTGCGCTTTGCGTAGAATTTTATAATATGCGTCGACGTGATGCATTAGCAGCAGTGCCCAATGCTGCCCATCGTGCGATTACGTTGTTACAAGAACATTTTCCTCAGACCCGTATCATCACACAAAACATAGACGACTTGCACGAGCGCTCAGGCAGCCAGAACGTAGTGCACCTGCATGGTGAGATTACGAAGTTGCGTTCGGAAAACGATGAGTTGGCTACAGTAGCCATTAAGGGATGGGAGCAGAAATATGGCGATCGTCATCCAGATGGTTCGTTGTTGCGTCCGCATATCGTCTTTTTCGGCGAAGGTGTACCTTATTTCCCCACAGCATGCGAGATCGTGGAAAAGGCCGATATGTTTATCGTTATTGGCACATCACTGAATGTATATCCCGCTGCATCGCTATTACAATATGCGCCACAAGATTGCGAAATTATTGTTATAGATCCAGGTGTGCCCGAGTTTGGGATGTACCGCCATCGCGTGAAGCATATCCAAGAGAAAGCCAGCGTGGGAGTACCCAAATTGGTAGAACAACTGATACAATAAAAAAACCGCCTTTATAGGGCGGTTTTTTATGGTAATAAGAAGCGATTATTTCTTCTTGAGCAAGCAAAGCATACCAACGAAAGTTAGCAATGCGTTCAAGATCAAACGCTCGTGAGAAAAGACATAGCCATTGAACCACACAGCGGAATTAACATCGATGATCCATGTAATGACTGGTGCAAGGATCACTACCACAGGAATCCAACGATCGCGCACTTGCTTTTTAGTAAAGATACCAAAGCAGAACATTCCCAATAATGGGCCATAAGTGTAACTAGCCACTTTGTAAACGGTTTGGATAACCGAATCGTTGTTCAAGAGGTGGATGACATAGATGCAAATAGCCATAAGCAGAGCCATACCTATATGTACAACTGTGCGCGTGCGCGCGATAGATGTTTCGGATTCTCTTTTCTGATCGGCCGTCTTATTGAGGATATCAATGGTAAAAGAAGTAGTGAGCGCAGTTAGTGCACTACCCGCAGCGGAATAAGCTGCAGCAATGAAACCAATAATAAAGAGCACACCTACTATAACAGGGAAATAGTTGCCTGTAGCCAAGAATGGAAAGACATCGTCGCCTTTGAGCGGAGCACCATCGGCATTAACCAATGCTACGCCAGTTTGATTAGCATAAGAATAGAGCAAGAATCCGAGGAAAAGGAACAAACCAATAACCACGATCTGCATCATCGCACCCACGATAAGGTTCTTCTGGCTTTCGCGAGGGTTCTTACAAGATAAAGTACGCTGCATGAGGTCTTGGTCAAGCCCCGTGGTAGCAATAACAAGGAAAATACCCGCCAAGAATTGCTTCCAGAAATAGGTACCTTCCTTAGGATTATCGAAGAAGAAAGTGCGAGTCATATCGCTAGATGTCCATCCCTCGATATTCACTCCTGCACGCAACACAAAATAGATACAGAGTGCAACGGAGAGAATCAAACAGCAAGTCTTGAGCAAGTCAGTCCAAATAAGCGACTTAACACCCCCTTTGAAGGTACAGAGGTAGACAATGAGTACGGTAAAGATGGCATTCACCCAGAAAGGAATACCCAATGGGCCAAACACAAGCAACTGCAATACCTCACCTACCACAAAGAGGCGAACACTAGCCCCCAGCATCTTGCTCACAAAAAATAACCAAGCTCCTGACTTGTAGGTATTCATACCAAAACGCTGTTGCAGGTATTGATAGATAGACGTGAGGTTGAGCTTATAGTAGAGAGGAATAAGCACATATGCAATGATAATCTGACCAACCGTAAAACCTAGAACCATCTGCATGTATGCCCAGCCTGATGTGGCTACCATACCTGGTACACTAACAAATGTGACACCTGAAATAGCAGCACCAATAGTTGACATGGCTACCAGAAGCCAGTTGCTGCTGCGGTTTCCAGAGAAAAAACCCGCATTATCGGCCTTGCGACCAGCTAGATAGGAGATGAAAAAGAGCAGTGCAAAATAGCATGCTATGACAATAAGGATTGTTAATGGATTCATATTGTTTTGGTGTTTAGTGGACGCGGCAAAGCCGCTACTGTTTACTATTTAGCGATTAATAATATTATTCTTCGTAAAGGAGATATGGGCGACGTTGAATCTTGAATTTAGCCACATCGTCTTGCCAACGCAAACGGATTTCTTCTTCACTTTTGCCTTGAATAATCATTTTACGCACATAATCTTGCCCTACCAATAGTTCGAAGAACGAACGAAAGAAGTAATTATCCATATTAAGGTGCTTATATGCATCCAATAGATAGCGCAAAGAGAATCCTACTTGGCGAGCCTCCTCTTCGGTCATACCACTGAGGTCCACACCATCGCATATACGGCCCTTTTGTGTGGACTGATTAGGCAGAAAAGTGATAGCAGGGCCATAAGCACTAGGTTCGGTACGTGGTGCATTGAAATTAGGATGCCCATAACAAAGGAATGGTTTGTCTGTGCCCCGTCCCAAAGATACCGGAGTAGCCTCAAAAAGGCAAACAGAAGGATAAAGATATATAGCCAACATATTGCGCAGATTAGGCGAAGGCGCAACGGGCAAGCGATAGAGCGTTTGATGGGTGTAGTTCTTACAAGGAATGACGGTAAGGTCCACTTGCAAAGAGTCATACAACCAATTTTCGCCATTAATCATCAGCGCCAATTCACCCAAGGTCATACCATGAACCACAGGAATAGGCAACGCTCCTACACCCGATTTGTGTTTCATGTCTAGAATTGGACCGTCCACGTAGTAGCCATTAGGATTAGGGCGATCAAAGACAATGAATTGCTTGCCTTCGTGTGCGCACGCATCCATTAGACGGAACATGGTAACATAATAAGTGTAGAAACGTAGTCCCACATCTTGGATATCTGTAATCATCACATCAAAAGTAGCCATAGCCTCTTTTGATGGACGTTTGCTCTTGCCATCATATAGAGAAAGGATAGGAATACCCGTCTTTTCATCCACGCTGCTTGCTACATGCTCACCTTCGCGTGCCGTACCACGAAATCCATGCTCGGGAGAGAAAATAGCAGTGACATTCACGCCATGCTTGAGTAGCAAATCGAGGGTGTGAATGGTGTCATTACCTTGGATAACGATACCCGTATGATTGCTCATAAGCGCTACGCGCTTGTCCTTGAGCAAAGGAAGATATTGCTTTGTTTGTTCTGCGCCGACAACAACGCGTTCCGCATGAACGGTGATAAAGGCAGCATAGAGAAAAGCAACAAGAGTGATAATCTTTTTCATGCAAATGATTTTTGGTGTAATTTTGCGCAAAGGTACTATTTTTTTCTTAAATATGCAAATTATTGAGTAAAAACGGAGGTTGTCTGTAGTGGCAACCTCCGTATCGTACTTAAAGTCAATAGAATAATTACTTAGCTTTTGGGAACTCGATAAGTGCAAAACCAGCTTTGGTAGCAGCAGTAAAGACTACAAGTTTACCATCCACCTCAGCAGCACTACATTGTGCAGCACATGCGGCAACAGTTTTGTTTGCATCTGGCTCTGTTGGGTCGAGTGAATAGTGGTAGGTTGGTTCCCACAAAAACTCCTCATCATAGAGCATTTCAGACCACTTGATGAGCGCAGACTTGGTGTCCACACCATCGGTGATGTCTTGTACGAACAAACCAGGACCTGCACCAATACGCTTACCATTGTTGTAAGGAGTAGAGAAAATAAGGTAACGACCACGGTTGAAGACAATCACATGAGGATCCACACCACCACAAGGATTCAAACCGCTCTCGGTAGCATCCAACTCGATATCCTCCATCAATGGAGTACCATTAGCATCCATCAAACGGATAACAGCCATATAGTGGCTCTTGAAGAGATATTGACCTGCTTCAGGTGCCTCATTCACGTAGCCATAGTATGGGAATGGAATATTAAGGATAATCTCAGTAGGATTGGAGAATTGGGTGAAGTTGGTGATTTGTACGCGGTAAACCTTCTCAGCAGAGCCTTCTTGTCCGCAGAAGAACGCATAACCATTACCACTTGCGTCCACATTTATAGAAATATTGTCACCCAAACGAGCGGGAGCGCCAATAGTATCACCATCTTCGGTAACACCTAGTACACCATCCCAAGCCCATACGGTCTCAGGCGCTGCGTTAGCATCTGCATAATGATATACTTTGAGTGGATTAGCTGCGCTAAGAGCGGTAGTAAGGTTACAAATGTAAATATGACCATGATTCAAGCTACCTGAGCTTACGACGTGTGTACCACCCTCAACACCAGTAGTACTGAGAGCAATCTTATTGCCAGCGTTGTTAGCCAAAAGATCAGATACTTTGTAGAGGTGTGGAAATGCAGAACCATCTTCATTGCGTGATACTACGAGTACATGCTCACCATCGAAATCAGTGCCCCGAGTGTTCTCAGCTGCGAACTCGGCGGGAGTATTCATAGTAGCTACAGAAAAATCATGAACTACAGCCGATGCAATATCCACTCCAGGGGTGGGAGCACTCTTGAAAGTGATATCCATTACAGTCTTACGTCCCATAAACTCAATTTCTAATTGTCCAGGATTAGTAGCAGTCAATTTATCGTCTTGCATGGTTGTAAACTTATATGTAGCACGTGCAGGGATAACAGAGATGCTAACAAAAGTAGCTTCAGTCTCTTCTGGCATACCCAAAGCGAGTACACCATCAATGATTTGTGCAGTTACTTCTGTGCCATCACTTGCCTTCTTCATTACCAACTTATCAAGCATTGGATCTGATGTAGGGTCTGAAAGATTGATAATCACGGTGTAAGCTTGCTCCTTGGTACCATTGATAACCTTGATGGTTTGAACCAATTGTTTGCCATCTTCAGAAGCACCTTGGGTAAAGTCATAGGTGTCTTTCTCTAATTTAGCACCCAACGAAAGTTTGGTAGTAAACTGAATTGCCTCGATGTTTGTTTCAGCCGCTACTTCGTTGAATGTCACAGTGTAAGTAGTGTTATCCACCTCACCATTGTACGTGGTGTTTTTGATGGAGATAGATTTGATGAGAGCCTCAATTGTATCTTGAGATTCACGTTCTTTACAACCTGCGAATAGTACGCCTAACATGGCAATACTAAGGAAAAAAAGATTCTTTTTCATGATTGATAAATAATTTATATTGTTTGTATGATTTATTACAATATCTTACCATCCCCATTCTGTATTTTGAGACAATGTATAGCCTTTGGCTTTATACAATGTGATTTGTCCAGAAGGAATAGGATTAATATAATTGCGTTTAATTGGACGACTGCGTTGGCCGAGTGTGTTACGTAGGATATAACCTTCCGTAGCATTAGGATCTTCTAATACCACCTCAGTTCCTCTAGTTGGATAGTCGCTCAAGCGAATATATGCACCATAGCGAATATCAGGATTGCAACCATTCCATAAATAATCAAGTTTGCACCAACGCTTGAGGTCATTGAGACGGAATCCTTCCATACATAATTCCACACGACGTTCGCGACGGATTTCCCAAAGCAATGCAGGGGTTACACCGCCATCAGCATTTTGCTCAATCTCAAGGCGTTTAGGGTCGTCAAATACTACGCCATTAATAGCTGGTTGATCACCTACTATTTGCAGAGCAGGCAAATTGACATCAGCACGCGCACGAATGAGGTTAATGGACTTATCTAGGTCTGTTTGCGTAAACGCTGCTCCAGTGAGCAAATGTAATTCGTATGCAGCCTCAGCATAGTTGAGTAACACCTCTGCATAGCGTACACAAGGTGCATCGGTAATATTCTTCTCTCTAGCCCAAGTAGGTTCTGGTTTATCAGCCTTGCTATCATCCATAAACTTATTCCAAGAATAGCCAGAAAGTGCATAGTTAAATGGTTTGTTGTCTAATCCTTTAATACAATATTTAGGACGAATACATTGCGTTAGACGAGGGTCACGGTTTGCAAAAAAATCATCTGCTGTTGTTGCTAGCCAATTAGCATCTTTGAAATATATAGGCAAGCCATCGCTTGTAACAAATGCCTCTGCCAGTGAGCGACTCAATCCTGCTTGTGCCTCTGTATAAGAATAAGCAAGTGTAGAGTGTGCCAAGACACCATCTACATAATGACGATGCATAATAATTTCAGGATTGCTACCTAAATCTTCACTTGTAAAGAGTGCGTTATATGAAGGTGCAATAGCATATTTATTGGACTTCATCACCACTTCTGCCGCACCTTTAGCCATTGTTAAGCATTGTTCTGCCAAATGGGCATCGATATTATGATACTTGAGGAAAGTACCCTCGCGCAACATGAAACGTGATGCCATAGCAGCTACCACATAGCGGTTGATATGCATAGGACCATCATTCTCGCGTACACTATCCATAGCATACTGGAAATCTGCCATGATACATGAATCCACAAACGCACGTGGATCACGATCCTTATAGAGATAATCCATATCCTCTTTGCGATCACTCAATTTGGGCACTCGGTCATACCAAGGTACATCGCCATAGCGGAAGACAAGGTTGCTATAATAGCAAGCACGGAAGAATCGTGCCACACCACGCCAATGGTTCTTGGCAGCAGGAGTAGCATCGATACGCTCAATGCTAGCCAACGCATAGTTAGCTTTGCGAATATTGCTGAAACTCCAAGAGCCGTCAGTCTCTGGTACTACCAACGGTGTCAAATCTTTTTGCTCTACATCAGAAGCGAAATCATCATTTAATGTTTGTCCCATTAGGAATGGACCATGCGAGGTGCCTGTACCATATCCTGAGAAAACAGAAGTATAGAAACCATACATATAGGTACGTGCTTGGTCCTCGTTTTGCCAATACTCCTCATCTGTAAAATCATCATAAGGAGGTTGGTTGAGTAATCCATCGCAACTAGTCATCGTAAGAGCTAACAATACCGCCCAAACGGATAGAGAAATATATTTTGTTTTCATATTCATACTATTAGAAAGTTTCAATATTTCAGATTTTGATTACAATGATATTTGCAAACCGCAACTGAGTTGGCGGGTAAATGGATAGATACGTCCGAATCCCATTGCACCACCATCACCTGCAGAAGTGGCCGTTTCTGGATCAATTGGCAAATCACCTAAATGGTCTATTTCGCACACATTTTCAGCACTGAAATATACACGGAACTTCTCAAAGTGCATTTTCTTCAACACTTTATCCGGTAAGCTATATCCCAATGTAATATTTTTGAGACGAAGATAACTCATATCCAACAGATAGCGTGTTTGACAGAGGAAGTTGAAGCCAGCAGCAGAATATTGACCTGGTTGATTGGTCTCGGTCAAACGAGGATAGTATGCATCCGTATTTTCAGGAGTCCAATAATCGGTTTGGTGAGCATAGTATGTACCTTCAGAGAAGTTCCATCCAGGAATCATCATCGTACCTGTAGCCCAATATTGGCGCGAACCTACACCCTGGAAGAATATATTGAGATCTACTCCATGCCAATCCACTCCAATCTTAAAATTGTACTCATAGCGTGGTGTAGCATTACCTATACGACTCCAATCGCCATGATTGTCCACAGTTTTATCACCCCATGTAATTTCATGATTGCCATCCAAGTCCACATATTTTACATCTCCAGGACCATATTTATAATTGTAGCCATTGCTATTTTCAAAATATACTTGTGAAGCAATGCCATCTACTAATGTTCCATCCTCATTGAAATCACTCTCTTGGAAAAGGCGATCTGTAGTGAATCCCCATATCTCGCCATAGATTTTACCTTCATAATTGCTGCCATCGATGACAGATGAAGTTTTGCGAGGGTGTTTAGTGACGATTGTAACAGCGTCAGCAACATTGGCAGATAGATTCAATCGGAGTCCGTTAGCAAAGCGGTGATGATAATCAATACCCAATTCCCAACCATTGGTAGTGAGTTGGGCAGCATTCTCATAAGGCGCAGAAGCACCAAACGTACTTGGTACTTCACTTCCGCCCACCACCATGCCATCATTGATACGGCGATAAAGATCAAGACTTACACCCAAGTCATCGTTGAAGAAGCGGGTGTCAAGACCCAAATTGATGGTCTTAATTGTTTCCCAAGTAAATCCTTCTGCCAATGCAGTAGGCAATCCGAATGATAGCTTGTTAGTTTCACCTACAATCCATCCGCTATTACTAGATGCCATAATAGCACGGAATCGGTTGTTGCCGATGTCTTGGTTACCAATAGAACCATAAGAAGCACGAATCTTGAGGAAGCTCCAATAAGGATTGAGTACTTCCCAGAAATTCTCTTCGCTAGCTACCCATCCGAGAGAACCAGAAGGGAAGAATCCCCATTGTTGGTCGATTGGGAAACGAGAAGAGCCATCGAAGCGACCATTCAACTCAATTAAATAACGATTTTTGTATGCATAGTTAGCACGAGCGAAGAAGCCCATGATAGCCCAAGATGTGTGACTACCATAGATAAACTTATCTCCGATAGCTAGAGAAATCTCAGGCTTGCTTTGATCTAATAAGTCACGAATCTCAGCATTGAAATAATCAACTTCTTTGTACTCAATATTCATACCACCGAAGACATTAAGACTATGTGCATCGTTCCATGTATGTTTGTATCGGATTACTGCGTTACCTGCATGGTAGTTGCGGTTGTATTGATATTTATCAATTTTGTTGCGCGAAGAAGCAGCCCAGTTTTCTACTAATGCCATACCGCCACCACTCCAGAAATCCCAACCACCCACAGTACCACCACGTTGGGTGATGTGTTGATTGTCAAGGTTATAGGTGTAGTCAATATCAAATGTCAAGTCTGGAATACCCAACACGAATGTGGCACCTACAGAGAAACGCATATAGTCTTTGACATCACTATCCATGTTAGCTGCTGCTGTTTCGGTAACAGAGTTACGAAATGGAGTTCCTTCGTAGGTACCATATGGCATGATTGATGGCCAACGATAGAGATAGTACAAGGCATCATAAGAGGAAGTTCCAAAATTGAATGGTGTCTCGAGATTGGTACGTGTATAGAGTGCCTTGCTGCGTACTTTGAGCCAAGGTTTGATTTCGGTATCAGTAGAATAGTTAACCGAGAAACGATTATAGGAATCTGGATTTACTTTTACTACACCACCTTGTCCCATGTAGCTGAGTCCCATATAGTAGTTGGTTTTGCCTGCAGTACCAGAGAAACTCATGTTGTGTTGTTGGCTGAAAGAAAAGTCTTTTACGTATTCATTAGCTGCATTCCAACTGCGATAGAAATGAGGGATACCTGATTTGAGTATGAAGTCACGACCTTCTACCATCTCTGGTCCAAGATCCATGCCACTGAACATTTGATCCCACTCGCGCATCATCTCAATATCATCTGCATCCCATACCAATCCACATGCGTTTTGGAAAATAGTTGTACCTGGAGAACGACGATTACGAGCATCTAATGCCATCTCTGCACCGATATATGATTTCGCAATCTCCGGTAATGCAGTAGGAGTTGCCCATGAGAAATTATTGGAATAATTCACACGGAACTTTGCATCTACTCCACTACCTGACTTGGTAGTAATAAGGATTACACCAAACGCTGCACGTGTACCATAGATACTAGATGAAGCAGCATCCTTCAAAACAGAAATCTCTTTGATGTCATCTGAGTTGATCATCGATATATCGCTGATTTCTACTCCATCTACAAGGATGAGAGGTTGGCTACCATCTTCGTTAAGCAATGTTCCTACCGCACCGCGGATACGGAACTTAGGTGTATCACCCAAGCGACCAGATGAATTGGTAACTGTAAGACCAGCCACTGCACCTTGCATACCAGTACCTACATTGGCGATAGGACGGCCCTCAAGTTGATCCTCTACACTGATGGAACCAACTGCACCTGTAAGATTGGCTTTACGTTGTGTATCATAACCAACAACAACAACTTCGTCCAACACACGAGTATCCTCTTTGAGCACAACGTTGATTGTTGTGCGGTTGCCCACTATTTCGGTAACAGTAGTATAACCGATATAAGAGAATTGAAGTTGTGCGGTTGCATCTACATCTATAGAGTAGATACCATCAAAATCGGTAATGGTACCAACAGATGTACCTGCGACTACCACACTCACACCGATGAGCGGTTCGCCTTGTACGTCAGTTACCGTACCAGTAATTACATTGGCATTGGCTACCAACACAGTAGCCAATACAATGAATAAAAATGCTAATCGTTTCATTTTATCACTTTCTTTCCGTTAATAATATACAATCCTTGAGGTAGATTGCTGTCATCTGTACCGAGGTATTGCCCAGTAACGGTATAAATACCTGTCTTAGTAATAGGATCATCAGCAATTACATTGTCTACATCAGTTAAAACAACTGTCAGTTTATCACCATCAGGTGCTTGTATAACACAAGTGTAATCAGCAGAAGGTAAAGCCCAAGCAGTTACACTACCTGCTCCTGAAGCATAGATATTGCCTGCTACATCGAATACCACATTCCAACATGATTGTGCAAAACTAGTTTCAATACGACCAGCGGCCTCCAATGAAGGTACACCCGCAGCGTCATATTTCACATTCCAAAGAAGGATACCACCCGTAATAGCAGTAGCCATCATAGTCATATCTTTATTAAATCCAAGTGCACCACGTGTACGACCTCCAAGGATTCCTGCAGAATTGAAGTCCACTTTACCATCTTTGTTGATATGAATTAAAGCAGGAATCTCTGCATTATCTGTTGCACGGTCTTGGCTAATCCACCAACCATATTGATCAGGTTGAATAAAACTATTACCATTTTGTTGGAGGAAGTCTGCATTATCAAATACTAGTTTGCTAGGCGCTTGTTCCCATGGAGTAGCGAGTTCGCCAATATTGTATTGATACAAGCCCATAGGGTGAACCAGTCCCTCCATATTGATATCCTCATCGAATGTGTAGATTACACGGTCTGCACCTATACCCTCTACCCAAATATGGCTGATACTACCATGAATGTCTTTACCATCTGCAGTTGTATAAATACCATTTTCTGCAGGTGTACCATCGAATATTGGGGTGAGTTCAGTTGGATTAGCAGGATCCATGATATAGGCATTATTAGGATATACGTCTGCCCATTCGCAAATATAAAGCTGATGGTCAGGCCCCACTGTAACACGACATGGAGCACTAACTGCAGCAGCCCACTTGTCTGAAGTTACTTTCTCAACCATATCCATTGTAGCATCGTAGATATAAATTGCTTTATTTTCAAGCACTTTGTCGCCACTTGACTCTGCCACATAGAGTTGTCCGAAATATGGAGAATTGTAATCATTGTCAATAGCAAGACCTTTAGATGCCATCATTTTTTCAGGTAGATTATCCACTGCGCAGAATGCTTCACTCTCTTCTGGTAACGGCAAACTGATAGCTTGAAGAGCCCAATTATAGGTACCAGGTGTTATACCATCCAAACTAACTTCAACACGGTGTGAACCTTTGGTTCGGTTTTCAGCAAGATTCATAGGAACGGTAGCTACCACATCCTTATTTTCATCTAATACTTGCAATGATAAACCTGCAGCTGGTGCATTGAGCGTATAGGTAATAATCACTTTGTTATCCGTTTCCAATGCAGCAGAAGACATATTGGAAGTATATGCATTTAATCCCTCTGTACGAACACCAGTTTCTACTCCAGGATCTGGTTTTTCAGTTCCCGTTACACGTGGATATTTCTCACGATTGAGAGGCACGCGGGTAGTGTATGTATTGTTTGTATTTGGCAAGGCATATACCATCAATCGTTCATTGGTATTTGATACGATATATAAGTTGCCAGCAGCATCGAAGTCCATACCCATGGTTACGACATCAGCATCGCTCCATTTGATGATATATTTCTCGGTGAGAGTTGGTGCTCCAGAAGCATCATATTCAACTTCCCATATCTTTACAGTACCATACTCAGTACCCAACGCTACCAAAGAGCCATCTGCATTGACTGCCATACCACCTTGCTGTACAGCATCTACACCATTGTTGGAGATATTGAAGTCCACTTCGCCCTTTGCGTTAATGTGAAGTAGTCCTGGTTTTGCATAGCTTGAGTTGTAACGGTATTGACTCATAAAGAAGCCTCCATGTTGGTCGTAAGCCAATTGTCCACTACCATTTTCCATAAACACATTTGTCATATCCTTGTAGATGGTAGCTGTAGGTGCTTGTTTCCAAGGTAGACTATCAATTTGTCCGATATTGTACTGCATAATATTGCTATAGACAGTACCCATTGAGTTATCACGGTCGTAGGTATAAAGTACTTCATCTTTGCCTAAGCCAGTTACATAACAGTGCATAATAGGATTGGTGACTACCGTTTTGCCAGATTTCAATTGTCCTGTAGCTTTGCTACGCTTACCTCCAAATAGCGTGATGAATGTTCCATCTGGTTTAGCAGCTTCCATGATATAAATACCTGCTGAAGTATAAGATGAACTAGGTACAAATACGTCACCATTAGGTGCTACTGCAGGACGAGTAAGTGCCCATTGATAGTTGGTACCTGTATTATTTTCTCCCCACTCGATATTACCATGCCAAGCATTAGCCCCTTGATTAGTGATATCTTGGAAGTCGCTACTGAGCACGAAGACGCCCATTGTAGAATTACGGAACGAATCAGCAGTACCTTCGGTACATTGTCCAGCCACTGAGTTGGTTACATAAACGCGACCGAAGTATGGGCTGGCAGGAGTTTTATCTACCGCTACACCACGTGGTGCATAGAATTGGAATATCTCATCATCGTTACTAATCTTCACAGGGAAAGCAATAGGACGTGCTGTAGCAGTAATGCTATAGTGGTCAAAAGCAGTTTTGCCGAATGGGTTTGCCACTTTATTAAGACCTTTCTTGAGAGCACCAACAGTTTGTGTAGCAACAATCTCGTTGTTTTTCTCAATAGAGATAGTCACATCAGTAGCATCTTCATTGAGGCGGAAGATGAAATTTTTGCCATCGTAATCCACTTCGCCTGCATAGATATTTGCCACCGCTGAAGAAAGCGTTTGATAGTGTTGCATGCCATAGCCTTCAGCAATTGTCATGATATGGATAGTATAACCATCCACCCATGCCATTGTATGTGTATTAGGTGCATCAGTAGGAACCATGGCTGGATATGGATCACTTGCAACTTTCGCGTCAGCAATACCTGCTGTAACATCATAGAGTTGGAACTGATTCGCATTATGTGTAGGACGTGCCATGTATGCATGGTCAGCATAACGGAAGAATGAAGCGCCCTCAATAGTCTCTACTGTATTTAGAGGAGAATATATGAGTTGTTTACCTGTTAAATCTTCTGACCATGTCTCTTGGTGCATTGTGGTCATCTTTGTGTCCTCATCATAAGATAATTGATACATAGTACTACCCTCGCCAAGGAAATACTTGCTTTCCCACCGTGCACCTTTTACTGCAAAGGAATTGCCTGTTACCCCCTCAAAACCGCATAGCAAAGTAGGGTTTTGCATATTCTCATCCCATGTATAGAAGGTACCTTGGTCTTTTACTTTCGCGATGAGGTAATCGTCCGCAGTAAAGCCCATATCGCAAATTTCCACTCCCGCAGGCATTGGCAATGCATTGCTGGTTGCGAAATCGAGTGAATACTCCGTAATCTTGCCATCTACTAACAAATAGCACTTACCATTGCGGTACAACGCGCGCGTAATGTTATTAGGTGTGGTCTTTATTTCGTTTACTAATTCAAATTCGTATTTATCCAATGCTACAGCATCATTATCCACTTGAGGATAATCCTCCACATGCATGCGAATATTCTTCAAGCGCACCTTTACACCAGCAATTTCCTCTGCTGCAACAGTGATTTCTTCTGAATAGGTACTATATTTGTCTTTTGTAACCACCAATTTGTAGGTACCAGGGGTGAGGTCGTAGAATGCAAATATACCATTATACCAATTGTCAGTAGTTTTTTCTGCCACTTTTGTATCACCTGCATAGAGTTCAACCTTTGCTCCATTCAATGGTAACCATTGATCATCAGAGTTTTGTACGTATACGAATTTAGGTTCGTTCAATACGTCCACAAGTTCGTTGCTTGATTTTACCCAACCACTGATAGTAGCAGTTTGTGGAAGAGGAGCATTGAACCATTTGTGGAAGTGTTGGAACATACGTAAAGCTTCGAGTTTGCAGTAGTCATCGTTCATTAGGCGGTGTGTTTCTGGTGCATAGTCGTGGAAACTACCTTCGCTAAGGAAACCAGGAACAGTAAGAGGGCGAAGGACACCAAGTCCCATATCATCACCATAGAAAGTGAAGTCACCACGCAACAATGGTTTAGGACTTGTCCAAACGGTTAGAGGGTTTAGTATTTGGATATTACCACTACTTTCAGCCATCTTATCGCTGAGAGGAACAGTAGGTTGGTCGTTATAGCCATGATAGAGCATAAGCAGGTAGTTGGTTCGACCATTCAAAGCATTAGAGTGGATAGATAGGAAGTGATCCACATCATTGGCATTTGCCTCTTCTGCAATTGCACTTAGATCGCGGTCATCACCATTGCGCAACTCAGCTTTTTCTGCTTCAGTAGCCCCTGGATAATATTCGAGGTCACGAATACCAGAGTTGTTGGTATGACGTGACATGATTACAGTAGCACCTGCTTTCTTGAGCATTTCTTCAAGTGCCAGGGCCTTTACAAGGTTGGATTTACTCTCCCAATAACCTTCAGGATTGCTCCATGTCTCAGGAACAGGGATAGTCCAACAACTACGGTCGTTTTTATCGTAGCCACCATGTCCTGCATTGACATAAATCTTCAAGCCACTCAAATCAGTGCGTGCTTCAGCAGCATATTTGCGCGCTGCCAAGCGCGCTGCTTGACGTTGTTTTTCCTTAGCAAGACGCGCCTCTTCAGCCTTGATGAAGTTGGTTTGCTCTTTTTGCGTTAGGTCGCGAGTTACTTTTCCATCAATGGAGCGAGATATATAACGAATATAGTCAATCTCATCGTGATCTTTATAAAACTCTTGCATACCCGCCACATGATTGTTATCCAACCATTTAGGTGCATTCATACGTCCCATAGAGCGGACGTTTTCGCCGTTGATGTCACATACAAACGTACCATATTTGGCAGTAACATAAACAAGGTGCTTGCCATCAGGCGAGACACTTGCCCAGAAATAACTTGCGTCGTCTCCGTTGGGAGCTAATACATAATTGTGTTCTCCATTGGTTACCAACATCTTTTGATCTTGGATACTAACGGTAGTCTGCGCTATAAGCATGGTAGCCAGCACCAGACTTAGAAATAAAGTAAGTTTACGCATAGCATTGGTATTTTATTATTGTTTATTTGCTAATGATAGTACCTAATATATTAAAGGTTTTGCCTTGTTGCCTAATATACACTTGCCCATCTTCTATCCATTTGGTAGATGGTGGGGTAGTGTGTATATTTTCTACTGCATCTTCTATAGAGAGTGTTACTTTTTGCACTTCACTCCATGTATCACCTGCGTTAGGGATACGTGTTTTCACTCGCCAATAATAGTCACCAAATGGAAGATATTCTAAATTCTTACGCATTTTGGTTTCAAAAGAAGTTTCTGTTAGTTCTTGTGCGAATACGATTTGTGTCATTGCCTCATCCTTAGCAAACTGGATGATATAGCTATCAGCACCTTCTACAGCATTCCAACGGAAGGTGAATGGTAATTGTTTAATCCCTCCATCGGTAGGAATTAATCCAGAAGTAGCTTTTGGAGTGCCTAATGCTTTATCTAAAATACGCAGAGCATATTCGTTGTTGTACCTATCCAATACACTGACTGCTATTTGATGCGTATTTGCAGTTATTTCAGTAGGCAAAGTAATTGTATTTTTATAGGAAACACCTATTAACATATCTCCACGCGAGTAGATATTTGGTAGGTTGATTGAATCGTTTGGCACCGCATAAATAGCAAAATGCACATCGCTATCCGCATGTGTCCATGACAGCACATTTGCATTGATTGTAAGATTTTCTACCATTACTCGCTCTCGCGTATGTTTCCAATTGATAGCTGGAGGCAATGCGGGTTTGTGGAACTCCGCAGTTTCCTTTGTGAGATTCACGCGCAACTTTGCGCTATTGCTCCATGCGCGAGTATTATAGAACACGGCACCTGGTGCGCCATCTTTCACCGTACGGTTATATACTAATTGATTGCGGATTTCTGTTGCGCTGAATGTACCATCTTCGTACTTGTACAATGCCATACTAGAGTAGAAATGTTTACCAAATCGATTGCAAATATCTCCCCACCATTTGCTAAGCTTCTTATAGTCTTGTCCACCGCCAATCTTCCAGTATAATTGCGGAGAGAGGTAATCAACAGTGCCCTCCTCCAACCACGCTACAGGGTCGCAATAGATTTCGGCATACATATTACCACCTGTGATATTATATGGCAGCGTGATGCCCCGTTTGGATGCTACACTACTATCAGTAGTCCAAATGCCAAAAGGCGACACTCCAAAAGTTACCCATGGCTTTACTGCTTGAATTGTGTCATAGACTGCTTTAATCATTTTATTGACATTTTGGCGACGCCAATCACCGACGTTCATGCCATCGGGTTTGTATTTTTCGACACTAGCAGCATCCTGATTCGAAGTGCCTCCATATGGATAGAAATAATCATCCATGAGAATGCCATCCACATCGTAATTATTGATGATATCACCAACAACTGTTTTAATCTGCTGCAATACTTCAGGTTGTCCTGGGTCAAGGTAAATATCATTCGCATAATATAACAACCACTCAGGATGTGTATGTTTATAATTTAATTGCGTAGTATCATCATTCCCCGTCCAATCATACCCACCACGTTTGCCATAACGGTAAGGATTAATCCATCCATGGCATGCCAATCCTCGTTTATGACATTCATCAATACAATATTGGAGAGGATCCCATCCAGGGTCCACCCCTCGTCCATTATTGAGATAACTTGACCAAGGTTCATAGTTAGATTTATAGAGAGCGTCGCATGCTGGACGGATATGAAACAATACGGTATTCATATTGAACTTTACACACGCGTCCAAGAGAGCATCTAACTCTTTTTTCTGTGCTTCTTCACCAATCGTATATGACAAAGGCCAGTCGATATTCGCTACTGTAGTCAGCCATGTAGCACGCATTTCACGTTTAGGATAAGGCTCTTGTCCTACTGCCCATAATGCAAACAGAGCATAAACGAATAACACAGAGAATCTTTTCATGGTTTGTTAGTGTTATATTTATTAAGGTGTATATATTATTGAAAGAACACCAACAAACCACTTGAGGAATTCAAGCAGTTTGTTGGTATGTATTATTTTGCCATTGCTGACATTTGCAGAACGATTACTTTACTTCTTGGCCCAACATGTTAAATGTCTTACCATCACGAATGATAAGCACTTGACCATTACGAACGATCTTTTGAGCGTCCATGGAAACTGCAATATTGTCAATAGAAGTGTCGGTACCACCGCTGATTACCAATGTGCTCATTGCTGGTGTAACGCATGTGTTGTTGGTAGTTGGAACTGCATACTTATAAAGGCGCTCTTTGTTTGCAGACAAACCATAGAGGTCACCTGCATAGTCAAATGCTAGACCATCCACGTTTTTACCCATAGCTGGAGTAGAACCAATCAAGGTCAAAGCAGGAACACCTGTAGTCTCATCATAAGTAACTTTGTACAAAGAAGCGCCAATGCTAGAACCTGTACCAAGACTCATAGCAAGAATATCCTCTGCTGGGTTGTATGCAATAGTACCACGAGCAGTATTCATGCTCTCAAAGCCGTTAGGAGTGGTTGTATTAACCTCAAAGTCAATCTCACCTGCTGCATTTACGTGAGTAAGTTGGTTATAAGCGTCCAATTGACCGCGGTTTTGGCAAATCCAAATACCACCGCGATTGTCTGAAACCACAGCAATGTCAGCATTACCAAAACGTGTATTACTTGCAAATATAGTATCAACTACACCATTAGCTACCTTGTAGAGTGAACCTGGAGCAGGATAACCTGCTGATTCCATTACATAGAGAGTACCCTCCTCGTCGAAGCAGAGAGCGTTTACACTAGTAAAACCTAAGCCTTCGATGAGGTTCTTAGCTTCGCCGCCTACATTCTCTGCTGGTACAGCCCATACTGCCATTGGCTCAGCATTGTGAGCAAATGCCACCTCGTTAGTTGCAGGGTTGATAACAAGACGCTTCATAGCTTGGCGTGATGTAGCACCCAATGTTACGTTGCTAGGAATAATACCCTCGTTTGTAGGGTTCAACTCGTTCAACTCTTGATCATAGATAAAGATACCGCGTTTTTGAGTATCTGCACGATCAGAACCACCATCAGAAGCACCATCTGTAGCTGCTGCTACATAAATAGTACCAAAACTTGCTGACTCTGGATTGTTATCCACTGCTACACCTTGTGGCAAATAGAAGTTGTAGATACCTTTTGAAGCATCTGTAATTTCTGTAAACTCAGCAATAACTTCGCCTGTGAGTTCTACTGCCCAATTCAAAGCGTCTTTGTGAATCTGAGCAAGTGTAAGAGTAGCGGTGTTTTTGCCTGCAACTACATTTTGCAATGCAACTTTTGATACTACCTCACCGTTTACGTCAATGAGAACTAAATTAGCAGCTGTTGCTGCTGTTGTTGATTTGAACTCAAAGGTGTAACCATCACCTTCGGAAGTGGAATTCAAATCATAAGCCCATGTGCGTTGTGCATTTGCCACACCTACTATCGCTACGAGAGCGAGAAAAGAAATAAAGATTTTTTTCATTTTCATTAGATTTTAGAGTTAATTAGATTTTAGAGTTAATATAAAAGATTGTATCTTGACTTACATCCATAAATCGGTGACAAAGGTACTAATTTTTTTTTGATTTTGCAAACGTTTTCGAAAAAAATCTTTTTTTTTGTATTTTTTTACCAACTAATAGGATGCCATGCTATGAGGTGAGGGACACTCTGCGGGTTATTGGATAATGGATACTGTGTTATGAGAGATTCGGTATTCCTTACTTATTAGCGGTATTATCTTTCGTATATCTTACGTATATCTTTCGTATATCCTACGTATATCCTACGTAATAGATAAGGAAAAGATAGGTTCCGTAATGGTAATAATACATTCTTGGAAATAGAAAAATTTGCACATATCAAAAATATTATTTACCTTTGCAAAAAATTTGGTTGAATCATATCAACTTATTTCATATTGCAATCTTAAATTTTCTAAAACATGAAAACGTTTGTGCACTTATTATCGGTAGTGGCATTCATTACTCTAACCGCTTGCAGTTCTAATCCTCCTATGTCCATTCATTGGGAAATGGGCAAAAATGATGTAACTCCTGGTGTATGCGAGTTGTATTACACGATTACCAATCTTTCGGATAAACCTATTACCAACGAGGGATGGACGTTGTATTTCAATTACATGTCGCTCCACCCTATTTACACAGAGGGTGACCAAATTCTGCAAACAGAGTTGCAAGCTAGCTATCATAGCATTACTCCAACTGCTGATTTCCAGACACTTATGCCTGATAGTAGTCGCACATTCAAACTACGTTTCAAGGGCAATGTTATCCGTCAGACATCGCGTCCAGAGGGGTTCTTCTTGGTGAAACAGAAAAATGGTAAACCGATATCTATTCCTTGTACGTATGCACCATTCACACGTCCAGAGCAGATGAAACGCGGTATCGTGACATGGGAGAAGACACCCTATGCAGATGGACCATACGTGTATGATTATGTAGAGAATATATTAGGTGATGAGCAGTTCAGTGAACGCCCTGCGGGCTATAGTTTAGAGAAAAGAGATGTGCAGCCATTGTTGCCACAGCCAAAGCAAGTAACGTATGCAGATGGTGTATGTGAGGTAGCGAAGGCAGAAATAGCGGTTCGCACCGATGCTAACATGGTGGCTGAAGGATATACGATGATAATCGCTCCTGAGCGCATTACGATTGAGGCAAGCGATGAAGCGGGCGTGTATTATGCAAAGCAAACATTGCAACAATGGGGAGAAATGGTGCCATGCGGAAGAGTGACTGATTACCCAGACTTACACCATCGTGGTATTATGTTGGATGTAGCTCGCAATTATTATCCTGTGGACTCTATCTATCGTATTTTGGACATAATGGCATACCACAAACTGAATGTGTTACACTTCCATTTGTCGGATGATGAAGCATGGCGTTTGGAGATTCCCGGATTACCACAGTTGACGGATATTGGCTCTAAACGTGGTTACACCGTAGATGAAAGTGAATGTCTATTGCCTATGTACTGCGGTGGTTGGGACCCTAATGCGCCTACAACCGCCAACGGTTACATCACGCGTGAGAAATATATCGAATTACTAAGGTACGCGAGCGAGCGCCACATACGCGTAATACCCGAAATAGATATGCCAGGGCATATGCGTGCTTGCAAAAAAGCAATGGGTAACCTATTGACGGACAGTGCATTTGATGCACGTGTGTATAAGTCGGCACAAAACTACACCGACAACGTGATAGATGTAACGAAGCCCTATGCGGTGGAGTTTATTGACCATGTAGTGACAGAGATTGTGAAGATGCACGAAGAGGCAGGACACCCGCTGAAGATATTTAATATAGGCGGCGATGAAGTGCCCAGGGGAGCACTTACTAAAGAGGAGCATCAGGCATTCATTGATGAAGTGCTGGCTATCCTCAATCGCTACAACCTTCAACCAATGGGTTGGGAGGAAATAACGCACTTCTGTCCTGCGGAGAGCAAAGCAATTTGCTATTCATGGCTCAACAGCAATACCAAGCCTTTGGAGATGGCAGAAGCAGGATATCCTGTGGTATTAGCAAATGCCAACCGCTTGTACTTCGACTTCGCATACTGTAATCACCACGAGGAGAAAGGACTGAACTGGGGTGGCTATACAGATGAGTATCGTTCGTTTGATTGGGAGCCACTGATTCACCCTAACGTGATAGGTATGAATGCACAATTATGGGCTGAGGTTCTTCGTTCGTTCACCCAAGTAGAGTGGCAAATTTATCCTAAGATTTACGGATTAGCAGAGCGTGCTTGGAACAACCGTAGCACACTCACATTGAGCGAATACAACCATCTTGTGTATGAGGTGTTTGTTCCTCAATTAGCCGCCTCGGGACGCAATTTCCACATTCAACAACCAGGTATAAAAGTCGTAGAAGTGGACAATCCGCAGTTGCAATTGGATGATAGTCATGTGCTACTCAAGATGAACAAAGTCATGCAGGGCGGCGAAATTCTCTATTGTCTTGATGACGGCGAATGGCGCGTTTATAACAACACTACTGCTGTGCCTGCGGATACCAAGATTGTGAAAGCGAAAGTGCGTTACCTCGGCAAAGAAAGCAACACCACATGGCTGTGGCTACAAGACCAACATCAAGTGGATGCGACTGCCCAAGAGAAAAACACAGGTGCAACGTTCTAATGTTGAATAAAGAATTCAGAGATTGACAAAAAGAAAAAAGGCTTGGCAAAAATGCCAAGCCTTTTCTTTATTCTTCTACTTTCAGCAGGAATATCCTATCTCCCCTTCGTACTATTTTCTCCGTCTTTAGTGCAAAGTATTCTCCTTTCTGAATCTCAGTTCTCAATTCGCCTTTCGCATCGTGAATATCTTTGGCAACCAGTTCATACGCACCAGTCGTTTCGCCTGTAATAAGCAATTCGTCACCTTCTTTAATCTCTTTCGTTGCTTCCAAATAAAACTCTGCCACCGAGATATTCTTAAAGAAATTAGTACATTTACCTGCAAACACTTTCTTACGCGTAGCACGCGAACCATACTTATGTGTCCACTCGCCTAACTTCTGCCCTTGATAGTAGCCATCCCAAAAGCCGCGATTGAACACACGCGCAAGACGGGTATTCCATTCTTCAATCTTCGCCTCTATTGCTTCTTCGCCTATAGCCCATTGCCCATTGCCTTCTTTCCACAACTCTACAGCCTCTTTGTAACATTCTACCACCGTCTTCACATACTCCGCTCCTCGTGCACGGCCCTCTATCTTTAGCACGCGCACGCCCGCATCGAGCATTTTATTGAGGAAGTGAATAGTTTTTAGGTCTTTGGGCGACATAATATATTGGTTATCTATCTCAAGTTCGAGGTCGCTCTCTTTGTCCTTGACTAGATATCCTCTTCGACAGATTTGCATACATGCACCGCGATTAGCACTCGCCCCTAAGTTATTCAAACTCAAATAGCATTTCCCGCTGACGGCCATACATAGCGCCCCATGGCAAAACATCTCAATACGAATTAATTCGCCCTTTGGTCCACGGATATCTTGCTCAATGATGTCGCGATAAATACTTGCTACTTGGTCCATATTCAGTTCGCGCGCTAGTACCACTACATCCGCATATTGAGCATAGAATTTCAATGCTTCTGTATTTGCAATATTCAGTTGAGTAGATAGATGCACTTCCACTCCTGAGGCATGGGCATATTGGAGTACAGCAATATCCGAAGCAATAATAGCACTAAGTCCTGCCGCCTTAGCATGATCCACAATCTCACGCATAAGAGGTAAATCCTCGGGATACATCACAGTATTGAGGGTGAGGTACGTCTTCACACCTGCTGCTTGACAACGCTCGACAATTGTATGCAAGTCTTGAGTGGTGAAATTGGCTGATGAGCGTGAACGCATATTCAGGTACTCTATACCAAAATACACACTCGTTGCACCTGCTTCTATGGCAGCTGCTAAACTCTCCCAGCAACCCACAGGAGCCATAATTTCTATAGAAGAATAATCATTTTTCATCTTATTTGTATTTTTGTTCGTAGCGTTCTATCTGTCGTTGCGATTTATTACGGATATCTTCTGCTTGCAAGATATCTTTCATCAGCCAACCAAGTTCGTACGTCTGCGATAGAGCTGTTTTTTCTTGATCGTTGAGATAGTATACCCATGTACGCGTAGGTTTATCTCCTTCGCCTTTTACACGCAAGCGATCTTTCATATGCGCACTTATGAAATTCAACAAGCGAAGCGCAGGATCGTCCTCTAGTGTCATTATCTCATGCCATCCCTCAGCTTCAAAAGAATGATTGGTACCTGTAAAATGTACTTCTTCGCCTGCAGCTGAAAGCGTCAGGGTTTGCTGATGAACAGCTGAAGGACCAAAATAGTAACTCTTAAGGATGGTTTTACGATCATCTCTTACATAAGCTTGCAAGAAATTACGTGAGGTGTTACTAGCGGTGGCTAGAAGACGATGCACATAGCGACCATGATCTTCGTATCGTTCGTCTTTCTCGTAACGGAACTGCTTGAGTAGTACATCTGCACGTTGCTCCAATGGAGGTAAAATAGAATCTACATACAATAAACTCTTCTGCGCTTCAAGGTAAACCACACTATCTTCTAGCGCTTTGGCTAGACGACGCTGTGTCACTTCACCAGGATAACAATTATGCACAGAATCCAAAAGAAAACGTGCTTGACGCCATTGTCCATCATGCACTAAAATATAGGCATCATCTACGAGTTGCTGGGCTTTTTCTCCGTCGCTAGGTCCGCATGCACCAAGCAGTAACGAAAAGAATATCAAACCAGCGAATTTTTGCTTCATAAGAGTCATTTTATCAAAAATTTATCCAAAATTCGCTGCAAAGTTACAAATAAAACTTCAAAAATACTAAATTTTTGCAAAAAAATCACCTAAATGTTGCTCATTTACAAATATTTTAGTACCTTTGCAGCCGATATAGTGTGCTTATTGCACAGTTTTTGCAGGAAAGATATTAGAAAACAACAAAATAAATAATTATACAAACGTATGAAAAAAATTCTATTCTTCATTTCAGCGCTTGCAGTGCTGACATCATGCGGTACCGCAGTTCAACCAGAAGCAGTTACCGTTAATCCTAGTCCACTCGTAGTAGTAGGCGACCAAGTGGATGCTGAGATCACAGGTACTTTCCCTGTAAAGAAATTTGCTAAGAATGCTGTTTTGACCGTTACCCCAGTATTAAAATATGAAGGCGGTGAAGCAGTTGGTAAATCAGTAGTTTACGTAGGTGAGAAGGCTAAAGAGAACGGCCAAGTAGTATCCTACAAAGAGGGTGGCAAGTACACACAAAATGCTACTTTTGACTATGTTCCAGCTATGGAAAAATCAGAGCTCTATTTGCGCTTTACTGCTGTAAAAGGCAAAAAAGTAGTTGAGATTCCTGATATGAAAATTGCTGACGGTGTGGTAGCTACTGCTAAATTGGCAGAGGCAGCTGACGTGAAAACTCAAATCACCCCAGACAAGTTCCAACGTATTATTCAAGAGATGCAAGAGGCTGATATCCACTTCCTCATCCAACAATCTACATTGCGCAACTCCGAACTCAAGTCTCAAGAAATGAAAGACTTGCACGCTGCTATTAAAGATGCTGATACCACCGTCAATAAGGCTATCAACAAATTGGAGGTTGCTGGTTACGCTTCTCCAGATGGTGACGTAGAGCTCAACTCCAAGTTGGCTAATGCTCGTCAAGCTAAATCACAAAAATATTTGCAAAAACAACTCAAGAAAGCTAAAGTAGATGCTACTATTGAGTCAAATATCACTGCAGAGGACTGGGATGGTTTCCAAAAAGCTATGGAAGCAAGCAACATCCAAGACAAAGAGTTGGTACTCCGCGTATTGAGCATGTACACCGACCCTGAAGAGCGTGAAACCCAAATCAAAAACTTGAGCGCAGTTTACAAAACTATTGCTGACGAGATTTTACCAGAATTGCGTCGCAGCCGTTTGATCCTTACTACCGACTTAATTGGTAAATCAGATGAGGAGATCGCTGCATTGGCAAAGAACAATCCTGCAGAGTTGAGCGTTGAAGAATTGCTCTACGCTGCTACCCTTACTAACGATGCAAATGAGAAAATGGCTATCTACAAGAAAGTAGCAGAGCTCTTCCCTAACGAGTATCGCGCATACAACAACATGGGTATGCTCTACTTCGCTGAAGGTAATGTAGCTGAGGCACGTCGTAGTTATGCAAAAGCATTGCAAATCGAGCCTAACAACGCTGACGTTAACTACAATGCAGGTATCGCAGCATTGGCTGAAAACGACCTCAAACAAGCTGAGCAATACCTTGGTAAAGCTGCTGGTACAGAAGGCGACTTGAATGCTGCTATGGGTACCCTCTACACCATGAAGGGTGACTATGCTGCTGCAAAGAACGCATATGGCAACAAAGCTAGCAACAACGCTGCTGTTCAACAAATCTTGAACGAGGATTATGCCGCTGCTCGCCAAACATTGGCTAAGGTAGAGAAACCTAATGCAACAACTGCATACTTGGCTGCCGTAGTAGCTGCTCGCACTAACGACCGCGATGCTGTTTATAGCAATCTCGCTACCGCTATCCAACGCAATGCTGCTTTGAAAGCTAAAGCACAAAAGGATATCGAGTTTGCAAAATACCAAGCAGACGAGAAATTCCAAGCAATCGTTAAATAATGTCGGTTCTTTTTCCAAAAGTACCAAAACCACGTGAGTGGGACTATCGCCCCATTTACTACGATAAAGAGAAGGAGGCGCGCAAGGATAAACTTGCGCGTCTTCATCGTGGTTCGTTTAGAGAGAGTCATGAGGCTAATACCTTCAAAAAACGCCAAGTGGCTAATCAACGCAAATCCAAACTCATATTTTGGATTGCGCTACTAGCACTCCTAATGTTTGCGTTTTACTATCTATTATGAGCGATATCATTCATCTACTACCAGATAGCGTAGCCAACCAAATTGCAGCAGGCGAGGTTATTCAGCGCCCTGCATCATGCTTGAAAGAATTGGTAGAAAATGCCATTGATGCAGATGCCACACACATTCGCATACTCGTGCGTGATGGCGGCAGAACGCTATTGCAGGTGATTGATAATGGCAAGGGTATGAGTCCTACTGATGCACGTCTAGCCTTTGAACGTCATGCTACATCTAAAATCACTAAAGCAGCCGACCTTTTCGAACTGCGTACCATGGGTTTCCGGGGCGAAGCACTAGCTAGTATATGTGCAGTAGCACATGTGGAAGTGCTTACGCGACGACCTGAGGATGAGATTGGCACCCACCTAGAAATAGCGGGATCACAAGTCATCTCACAAGAACCAACACAATGTCCTGTAGGAACCAATATGCGCGTGAAAAACTTATTCTATAATGTACCCGCGCGACGCAAGTTCCTAAAGACTGACCAAACCGAACTAAGAAACCTACTTACAGAATATAATCGTATCGCACTGGTGAACCCAGAAGTGCAGTTCACCTTCATCAACAATGATGAGATTATTTCCGAACTACCTATTAGTAGTACCAAACAACGCATAGAAGCAATGTTTGGACATACATCCAAACCCTTTACCAGTCATTTAGTAGACATACTTACTAATACCGAACTAGTGAATATATACGGTTTTATTGGCAAACCTGAAACAGCAAGCAAAAATAGCCAACAATACATGTTCGTCAACGGACGATATATGCGTCATCCTTATTTTCACAAAGCCATCATGACAGCATATTCTGGTCTGTTAGCAGCTGAACATGCGCCATCATATTTTATCTATTTCGACGTTGATCCGCAAGCCATCGACGTTAATATCCACCCTACAAAAACGGAAATTAAATTTGCTGACGAACAAGCAATTTTCCAGATATTACTAGCTACTATACGCGAATCTTTGGGTAAATTCAATGTCACTCCTTCGCTGGATTTCACCAGCGAAACGATAATTGATATACCTCAACCTAAGCAAAATACAGCAGAGATTAGCATTCCACGCATACAGGTGAATCCCCATTATAGTCCGTTCAAGCAGACTACTAATCACGGATACGCACAAGGATGGGAAACCTTGTATACCCAAACTAAAAGACAGGATATCACTCTAGAAACAGAAACTACGTTGTTTGCTCTACCTGAAATTAACGAGGCCACTCCTATGATGCAATGGCAAAACAAATACATCATTCTACCTACTGATAACGGAATAATGTTTGTTCACCAACATCGAGCACATATGGCTGTATTATACAAGGACTTGCTACAACAACTGCAGAAGCAACAAGGACTAACGCAAACCCTACTCTTCCCTGAAATCATAGAATTATCTTGCCAAGATATTATCACGCTGCAATCTATGATAGATGACTTGCAAAGTATTGGTTTCGGACTTGACCAATTTTCTCCTACTTCATACAGCATCACTGCTATACCTGTGCAATTGGGACAAGCCAACCCTGTAGAAACATTATTGCAGGTGATTCATCAAGTGCAGGATGCAGGAGGTACAGCCGACCAACATTGGCGCGAAACCATGGCACTTGCACTGGCTGATCGCATGGCTATCCATATGGGCAAAGCACTCAGCGAGATGGAAATGCGAGACTTACTTATTCAATTAATACAGAAACATCCAAAACAATACTTGAATAATGGTCAAACTATTATAACTATAATGACCCATGAAGAAATTCAAAAACGCTTTTAATCTGGTAATTAGCACCATACTGATAGGATGGCTATGCACCGCTTGCAATAGCCCACTTTCTATCACTATCCTACATACCAATGACACCCACTCACAAATAGAACCTATTACTCAGGGTAAACGCGATGGTAATCATGCTGGCTATGCGCGTCGTATGGGACTCATTGAACAAGAGCGCCTTCAAGATCCTGCCCTTTTGCTCGTAGATGCGGGTGATTTTTCGCAGGGTACACCATACTTCAACTTTTATCATGGACGTGTAGAAGTAGACGCTTTCAACCGTATGGGATATGATGCGGTCAATTTGGGCAACCACGAGTTCGACAATGGTGTTGACACATTAGCCACCATCTTACAAAATGCACAATTCGCAGTATTAAGCGCTAATTACGATGTGACTAATACCCCGCTAGAAGGCATTGTAAAACCATATACTATCATACGTAGAAATGGTATAAAAATAGGTATTTTTGGATTGGGAGTCAACCCAAAAGGATTAATCGCCGATAAGAACTTTGCTCCTGTAAAATATCTGGAACCTATTCCTGTAGCGCAAGAAGTAGCTACGCTACTTAAGCAATGCTATCGTTGTGATTTAGTGATATGCCTTAGCCATATGGGAACCTTTGAAAACGACTCACAGCTATCCGACACACAATTAGCAAAAGTTACCAAAGATATCGATATAATCATCGGTGCACATACACACAAAGTGATAACAAATCACTACGTAGAAAATCTTGAAGGAGATTCCGTTTTTTTGGCACAAATGGGTAAATCTGGAGCAAGATTAGGCAAAATATTACTCAAAATGCATAAATAACTATACATTTTTGTTGGAAAATTTGTTAATTCCAAAAAAAATTTGTTACTTTGCAGCCGATTTGGAATTTTCTTTGTAAGAAAACTAAAAAAATAACATATAGTATTAATTAAAAAAATTAATTTATTATGGCAGAATTAGAAGCAAAAGTTAAAGCAATCATCGTGGATAAACTCGGTGTTGAAGAATCACAAGTTACTCCAGAAGCTAGCTTTACTGCAGATCTCAATGCAGACTCTTTGGATACTGTTGAGTTGATCATGGAATTTGAGAAAGAGTTTGGTATTTCTATTCCAGATGAGGATACTCAAAAGATTAACACTGTTAAAGACGTTATCGAATACATTGAGAAACTTCAGGCTTAATACGCCTATTCATCTTTTTCTTTAGCGAGTTTGCGATTCCATCGTAGACTCGCTCTTGTGTGATAACATATATGGAGCTAAAGCGAGTAGTTGTTACAGGCATTGGAATGGTCACTGCATTGGGAAACGATGTTCCCACATGCTGGACAAACCTCTTGGCAGGAAAAAGTGGAGCTGGACCTGTCACGCATTTTGATGTGTCGAAATTCAAAACTCAATTTGCTTGTGAGGTCAAGAATTTGGATGTTTCTCATCTCGTCGACGCTAAAGACTTGCGTCGATATGATCGTTATATCCATTTAGCCGTCAAATCCGCGGAAGAAGCCATCAATGACGCTCAAATCCATATTCAGCAAGAAAATGCCCTGCGATGCGGTGTGATCTATGGCAGTGGTATGGGAGGCATCAAAACCTTAGATACTAATATCGGAGGATTTGGTGCTGGAGATGGCACTCCTCGTTATAATCCGTTCTTCATTCCTATGATTATCACAAATATGGCCTCTGGTCTATTGGCTATCCGCTACGGTTTCAAAGGAGTGAATTTTGCCACCACATCAGCATGTAGTTCATCGGCACATGCTATTGCCAATGCCTGCTATCAGATCCGTATGGGCTTAGCAGACATAGTGCTCACAGGCGGAAGCGAGGCGGCTATTGAAGTATCAGGCATAGCGGGATTCAATGCTTTGCATGCTCTCTCAACACGCAATGATAGTCCACAAACGGCTTGCCGACCTTTCTCTGCTTCACGCGACGGATTTGTACTTGGAGAAGGATCGGGCAGTTTGGTGCTCGAAGAATATGAACATGCTAAAGCACGAGGAGCACATATTTATGCCGAAATCGTAGGCATAGGCCTTACTGCTGATGCCTATCATCTCACGGCCTCCGATCCTGAAGGGATTGGAGCAAAAAACGCCATGAAACTGGCTATCAACGAAGCTGGTATTAATCCCGAAAAAATGGATTATATCAACACACACGGAACCTCAACCCCTATCGGTGATGTGGCAGAAGTAAAAGCCATACAAGAGCTTTTTGGCGAACATGCATATAACATCCACCTCACTTCGTCAAAATCTATGACAGGACATCTCCTAGGAGCTACAGGAGCAGTCGAGGCTATCATCTCTCTTCTATCCATGCAACATGGAATGGTAACTCCTACCATCAATCATGAAGTAGGAGATGAAGATACAAAAATTGATTACAAACTCAATTTCACTTTCAATCAAGCGCAAGCGCGCAATATCCGTTATGCAATGAGCAATAATTTCGGTTTTGGTGGGCATAATGCTTGTTTGCTTTTCAAGAAACTTTGAAAATTCTAAAAGCGGCTTTTGCCGTATTTATATATTAACTGTTTTATTTTTTAAGGTATTATGATTACAACTAAAATTGGTGAGAACGCAGGTTTAATCTGGAACGCATTACAAGGTGGTGCTCTCACTTTGAAGGCTTTGAAGAAAGCTACTAAATTGAAAAATGACGACTTGAACCTCGCTTTGGGCTGGTTGGCTCGCGAAGGTAAAGTTGCTTTTGAGGCAGCTGAGGAACTTACTATCTCTCTGCTCTAATTATTTATGGAGCTGTTTGACGTTAGGTCAAGCAGCTCTATCTTCTTGATTTCACAAATAGAGCGGTTATACCGCAACTTCTAAATACAACGCAATATGAATATCGCTATCGTGGGCGCATCGGGCGCAGTAGGGCAAGAGCTTCTTCGCATTTTAGAACAACGCCAATTCCCTATCACTAGTCTTCGACTCTTCGGTTCTGCACGCAGTGCAGGAAACACATATACTTTCTGCAATCAACAATACACGGTCGAAGAACTTCAGCATGGCGACCAATTTCGCAACATTGATATCGCTTTTGTGTCTGCGGGAGGTTCCGTTTCGAAGGAGTATGCCGAAGATATCACTCGCTATGGAGCTATCATGATTGACAACTCTTCCGCTTTCCGTATGAATGATGACTGTCCTTTAGTTGTGCCTGAAATCAACCCTCAGGATATACAACAAGCATTAAAAGATGGAGGAAAACGCATTATTGCCAACCCCAACTGCACAACTATCATCATGGCGGTCTGCCTCAAAGCTATTGAAGAACTATCGCATATCAAGCGTGTACACGTCTCTTCGTATCAGTCCGCATCTGGAGCTGGCGCGTCGGCTATGGCCGAACTGGAGGAAGAATACCGCCTACTCGCTGCATCATCTGACCACACTCTCACCTCTTCGCCTAAGAAGTTCCCATTCCAACTCGCATACAACCTCATCCCACAGATTGATGTCTTTGCAGATGACGATTATACAAAAGAGGAACTGAAGATGTACCACGAGACGCGCAAGATCATGCACTCCGATATCGCTGTATCGGCCACTTGCGTACGTGTACCTTCTTTGCGAGCTCATAGCGAAGCACTATGGGTAGAAACGGCTGAACCACTCACTCCCGAGCAAGTTCGAGAGGCACTGGCACATGCCAAAGGTGTGAAAGTCATTGACAACCCTGCTCACCTTGGCAAGATATCCCACAGCGAAGTAACCGATTCTAACACCTCGAATCTCCCCTACCCTATGCCACTGTACCTCAGCGGAACAGACGATGTGTATGTAGGTCGTATCCGCCGTGACATAGCAAACGACAACGGCATCACTTTCTGGTGTGTAGGCGACCAGATTCGCAAAGGTGCTGCCCTTAATGCTGTGCAAATAGCGGAGAAGATTATCAACCAACAATAATCTATATATCAATCTTCCTGCAACAAAGCAAATATAGTAAACCATATGTTTGCCTAATCACAAATCTACTCTCTACGAATAAAAAACACTCGCCCTTTCCAGGCGAGTGTTTTACTTTCACTATGATATACTTATTACTTTTTTCTTATATATTTGACGTCATTAAAAGTTGGTAGTCAAGTTGCAAGGGGTGATAGTTGAAAGTTTTCAATATACAAGGTATCATCCACTAATCGATATGCACAGGTATCAAAACGGCAACAAGAGTCAGAGAAAAATAACCTTTCTAGTTGGAGTGTCATTCCATTTACAGTGTATCTATTCTCCAATGTTTTAGTATAATATTCGATGATAAGGCTATCATTTATCTCAATTCATTATTCAGTCTATAATCAATTCATTGGCTATTATCTCCAACCACTTTTGGTCGATTTCATCAAACATATTCAGCTGCTCACTATCAATATCCAACACGCCTAGCACATCATCATCTTTCCTCAGTGGCACTACAATTTCCGAACGCGACAAACTGCTACAAGCTATATGTCCCGCAAACTGCTCCACATCGGGCACGACTACCGTTTGCTTTCTAGCCCATGCTGTACCGCACACACCTCTATTATACGCGATACGCGTGCACGCAATAGGACCTTGATACGGACCTAACACAAGTTCATCACCTATCACGCGATAAAAACCTACCCACCACCAGCCAAACACTTCCTTCAAAGCACCTGCCACATTCGCCATACGAGCAATCATATCCGATTCGCCTTCTATAAGCGAACGCAATTGAACCACCAAGTCCGCATAACGCTCGGCTTTGGTCGATGCTTGAATAATCAATGATTCCGACATATCGTTGTGTTTAGAATAAACTCAACTGCTCGTCCACGGGCTTGCTATCTTCTGGCACTTCGTTGGTGATAGTAAAAGGTACATCTACTATCTTCTCCGTTTCTTGCCCAACAATAGCCTCAGCTATTTCGGATGCTCTATCACCTTCTACATCCATCGACTCATCGTCCTCTGCTGGCTCTTCTTCGGGAACTGGTTCTGGAGTAATATCTTCTATCTTTGCAATGTCTAGGGTAGAGAAACGCTTACCTTTAGCTTTTGCCGACTTGGCTTCTATAAACTCCGACATCTGCACTTCAACGGGCAACTTTGTCTCATCGGAAAAAGTGATGCGGAAAATAGGCTCTAAACGGTCAGTAAGGACAGTGATCTTGCTATCACTATTCTCGCCCAACATGTTCTGCACCTTCAGTTGTGCATCCAATTGGAAACGCTTGCCATAATAGTAGCCCAAATCGGCATTCCACATAGCTAACGACCATACTTTATCACGGTCAAACTTCTCAATACGCCATATATTCTGCTCGAAGTGGGCAGTCAACTCAAACGTAGTCAAATAATAATCGCCCGTGTTAGTAATCACCAATACGCGATCATCCTCTACGAACTCACCTAAGTACATACCTTGTCCATCGTAGTTCAAGCGCAGCACATCAGGATCGAACCACACTTTTCGTCCGCCCAACGTAGAATGACCTTTCTGCTTGAGTGTGATCGATTTCACATCGTATTTGGTCAATACATTACCGCGTGCAGTGCGACTCTTAATTGCCAATTCGCTCAAGTCTTTGATTACCTCCACTTTCTTCAAATGCAATGCAGGCTTCAGTTGTACACGAATCACCTCGGCCTCACCATTTGGGTTGGCAGTGAAGTACATCACACGCGAACCTTTAGTACCCATTGTTAGGTCATACTCCTTATCGCGAGCGATACCCGTCACCGCAAAGCGCTTCATATAGTAGATGCCACCCTTGCCATCGCGATAGATGGCATTGTAGATGGTACGATGATCGTTCTTGCGGTAGATATCTATATGGATAATATCTGTACCAACGAAAATCTTTTCTGCCACTTTCACGATCTTGTACTTACCATCTTTGTGGAAAATAATCACATCATCAATATCCGAGCAGTTACACAAGAACTCATCCTTCTTAAGCGCAGTACCAATAAAACCCTCTGCACGATTGATATACAATTTCTCGTTGGCTTCCACTACAGTCTTGATATTGATATTGGCAAAGTTGCGTACTTCTGTACGTCGTGGATACAAATGACCATATTTCGCTTTCAGCGAGTCGAACCATGCAATCGTGTAATCATTTAGATTCTTCAAATTCTTGATGGTCGCTTTGATCTTCTTATCCAAGTCACGCATCAGCTCATCTGCCTTCTTTGAGTCAAAACGTGTAATACGAATCATGCGAATCTCAAACAATCGCTCTATATCTTCACGACGTACCTCACGAATCAGTTTCGCTTTCCATGGCTCCAACATCTTATCCACAAAAGCAATCAGTTTCTCCTTGTCAGGAGCAGTCTCATAACCTTCCTCCTTGTAAATACGATTCTCTATGAAAATCTTTTCCAACGAAGTATAGAAATACTGCTCTTCCAACTCAGCTTTTTGAATCTCCAACTCCCACTTGAGCAAAGATTTTGTATGCTCTACCGACATTCGAAGCAAATCGCTCACGTTCGTAAAGATAGGCTTTTTATCTTGAACCACACAGCAGTTAGGTGAAATATTCACCTCACAATCGGTGAAAGCATAAAGGGCATCAATTGTCTTATCAGATGAACTTCCAGGAGCTAATTGCACTTCTATACGCGCTTCAGCGGCTGTGAAATCATCCACCTTACGCACCTTTATCTTGCCTTTCTGTACGGCACGAGTAATAGTCTCAATCATCTTGGTGGTAGTCGTACCAAATGGTATCTCCGTAATGATCAATGTACGATTATCGTCCGACTTCTGAATCTTTGCTCGAATACGCACAGCACCACCACGTTCGCCATCGTTATACCTACTCACATCAATCTCGCCACCCGTTGGAAAATCTGGATACAATTGGAATGTTTCTCCTCGCAAATAAGCTAATGCAGCATCACAAATCTCGCAGAAGTTATGAGGCAGAATCTTCGAGTTCAAACCCACAGCAATACCTTCTACACCTTGAGCCAACAACAATGGAAACTTGATAGGCAAATGAATAGGTTCTTTCTTTCTACCATCGTACGACAACATCCATTGTGTCGTCTTTGGATTAAACACCGTATCCAGTGCAAACTTGCTCAATCGTGCTTCAATATAACGAGGTGCAGCTGCACCATCACCTGTCAGCACATTTCCCCAGTTTCCTTGACAATCAATCAATAGATTCTTTTGACCTAATTGCACCAAAGCATCACCAATACTAGCATCACCATGAGGGTGATATTGCATGGTCTGGCCCACTATATTGGCTACCTTATTATATCTGCCATCATCCACTGCTTTCATTGCATGTAGAATACGACGTTGCACTGGCTTCAAACCATCCTCTATCGCGGGTACAGCACGCTCCAATATCACATACGAAGCATAGTCCAAGAACCAGTCTTGATACATGCCTGTCAAGTGTTGTTTTATTGCATCAGTATGCTCTGCCATAATTGTATATCGTTAGTTATTATCTATTGATAGTGGATGCGTATCTATTGATAGTTGATGCGAAACTATACTTATAGTTCTACTTCCACCCATTCCATCGCCAAACTCATAGGCGGTGCCATTTTTGCCACGCGCACTCTCACCTCGTTTGCTAATGGAAAAGCCGCCAAAATCGACCGCTTAATACGCCATGCCACATGCTCAATCAAATCAGAGGGAATACGCATTTCTGCTTCTACTATATCACACAAACGACGATAATCCAATGTATCTTGGATATCGTCAGAGTCAATGCCTATAGGTGCGTCTATATCTACCGTGATATTCACACGAAAGGTATTACCTTTCTCTTTTTCCTCTTCCAGCACCCCATGATAGGCGTGGCACTGGATGTCGCAAAGGCGAATAATCACAAGCTTAATTCAAACGCTTATTGAGCAAGATGTATGCAAATACACCTGCCACCTCAAGCACCATACTTGCTACAAGCAAAGCGTTTACTTGTACACCAAAATAATACACTGCCAAGCAAACTACGCCAAGCAGAACCAAAATCGAACCTAAATTTTCTAAAAGAGTTTTCATATTCTGATATTTTTGTTATTTCACGGATTTCGCTGCAAAGGTACGAAAAAGTTTGCAAATACGCAAGTTTTCTATCGATTTTTAGCAATTTTCATCTATCTACCACGCGCCACATACCTCCTGGCAAACCTTTCACCAACCCACGCAATTCAAGCATCATTAATTCTGTAGCTACATCTTGATATGCCATTTGCGTTTCCATTACCAATTGATTCACATGCCAACCATCTTCCGCTTCACTAAGTTTTTCATATAACTTCCTCTGAGCGGACGATAAATCCTCAAGTAGATTAATCATACTCATCTGACGTACTTTTTTCTCTTCAGCCTCCCATTGCATGGCGCTTACCAAGTCTTCTGCACAAGTAATCAGATGGGCGCGATTCTGTTGAATCAATCGATTACACCCCATGGCTGTACTATCGTTATATCTACCTGGTACAGCGAACACATCACGATTATAGTCTTGTGCCATCTGAGCCGTAATCAACGAACCGCCACGCTCCTTCGACTCTACTACCACCACCGCATCGGCCAATCCGGCTACAATGCGATTGCGTGCCACAAAATGATAGCGTTCAGGCTCCGTACCATGCATATACTCCGTCAAGATACCCCCATTCTGCAACGATGCTACTGCCACATTGCGATGTACTGCTGGATAAACACGGTCCAAGCCATGGGCAGGAATAATCAGTGTGGGCACTCCAGCCTCCAATGCTGCCTTATGCGCTACTACATCTATGCCATATGCTAAGCCGCTAATAATGGCCACTTCTGGCACTTGCTCCGCCAAATCCAACACTAGTTTTCTGCACCAATCTTTACCTCGTTCGGAGGGTATACGCGTTCCTACAATGCTCACTGCACGCTTGGGATTAACATCCATATTGCCCTTACTGTACAAGATTAATGGTGCATCCACACACTGCGAAAGACGATAGGGATAGTTAGCATCCTGATAATAGTACATTGCTATCCCGTGCTGCTCTATAAACTGCGCTTCTTGCTCAGCACGCTGCACAGCTTCGCTATCCACCAAGTTTGGGAGATGTTTCAGTACCTCTGTGGCACTACCATGCATATCCAATAGTCCACGAGCATACTTCTGACGATGGCGTAATGCCCATGTCAATGCTATCCTATTCAGCCATTCTTGCGTCATCTTTTGCATTGTTTATTGCATATATCGCCATCACGATTCCACATCCAATCAGTACTCCTATAGCATCTGCAATCCAATCTACCCAATCACCTGTACGAGGATAAAACCACCGACCTTGCACCCATTCAATAATCCCTCCATACAATATTGGCAATACCACTGCCACCAACACTCGCCACCATGCTTTCACTCCGCAGCGCGTACTATCCCACCATGCTATACCCCCCAACAACGCATACATCAACAAATGCGCCCACTTATCGCCATGTGCCACAGGCGGTAACGAAAAATGGGGATCGCGGAGCAAACTGGCATATAATATCATGCCAGCTACAACTATCGTTTTCCAATATCCAGAAATGTATCTCCCTAGCTTATTCACCATACACTCTATAGCTTGCTGCCAAAGCATAAATCGCCAGCATCTCCCAAACCTGGAACGATATATTTCTTCTCATTCAGCTTGGGATCAATCACTGCGCACCATAATGTAGTATCGGCAGGCATAGTTTCCGATAAATAAGCTATTGCTTGTGGAGTTGCAAATAGGCATGCCAAATGCACCGCCTTTGGAGTTCCATGGCTTAACAGCGCTTTATACCCTACCTCCATTGACAAACCAGTGGCTAACATAGGGTCCACTATAAGTAGAGTTTTACCCTCGATAGATGGTGCTGCCAAATATTCCGATACAATCTCTATTTGTGTCTCTCCACGTCTACCAACTGTTTCTTTGCGATAAGCGCTAATAAAAGCATTCTCAGCCTTGTCAAACATATTCAGAAAACCTTGATGCATTGGCAGACCAGCACGCAATAGTGTTCCCAATACTATTTGGTCTTGCATCACCTCCACCTCTGCTACGGCTAATGGTGTTTGTACTTGCTCTACCGTATACGTCAACTGTTTGCTAATTTCCACTGCCATTACTTCACCGATACGCTCAATATTTCTGCGAAAACGCATACTATCTTTCTGCACTTCTACACTGCGCATCTCCTTTAAATACTGATTTAGCAACGATGGCTGTTCCGATAAATTGATTACTTTCATATTCTTCTTGGTATTTACTTTCGCTGCAAAATTAGTACAAAATTCGCACATATGCAAGAAAATAGGCAAAAATTTGTTCATATGCGAAATTTTGCTTACCTTTGCATGTTTTTATTGACCACAAAATGAAACTAAGTATGGCTAAGACGCGAAAAATCATCAACGATCCCGTTTTCGGTTTTCTCAGTATTCCTGATGGTGTACTATTTCAAATCTTGCAACACCCTTATATGCAACGTCTCAACCGCATTCGGCAGTTGGGACTGAGTTTTTTTGTCTATCCTGGTGCCATGCACAGTCGATTCCTACACTCGCTTGGTGCCATGCACCTCATGCACGAAGCCATTACTTCGCTCCGCGAGAAAGGGGTGGATATCACCGATATAGAAGAGACTGCTTCCATGGCGGCCATCCTGCTACATGACGTAGGACACGGACCTTTCTCCCACGTCTTCGAAGAAGCTGGAATGTTACCCCAGGGCATGACGCACGAAGATATCAGTTTGATGATGATGCAGGAGATTAGGAGTGATATAGGAAAGGTAGAGAGTGAAAATGGAAAACGGAAAACGGAAAACTATGAACAGGTGCTTACACTTGCAATAGATATTTTCCAAGATAACTACCCAAAGCATTTCCTTCATCAGCTCATTTCTTCGCAACTCGATGTAGACCGTTTGGACTACCTCTGTCGCGACTCCTTCTTCTGTGGTGTTACCGAAGGTAGTGTGGCCAGTGCGCGTATTCTCAAGATGATGAATGTAGTAGATAATCACCTCGTTGTAGAAGCCAAAGGTATCTATTCGGTGGAGAAGTTTCTTGTGGCTCGCCGACTGATGTATTGGCAAGTATATCTCCACCATACTAGCGTTGCTGCCGAACAGTTGCTCATCAAAATTCTCACACGTGCTAAACATCTGATTGCTAGTGGAGTAGAACTTTTTTCTTCACCAGCACTAAAGTATTTCCTTACCCCTCACCTATCACCACTAAGCTCTAACCTCTCCCCTAACGACCTACTTTCCCACTACGCCCAATTAGATGATTCCGACCTCCTCTCTGCTATCAAGGTGTGGACCAACTGTGAGGATAAGGTCCTCAGTCTCTTATGTGAATGTTTCACCAATCGAAACCTCTTCAAAGGTCATCTTCTAGAGCAACCACTCACTAGCGCTGAAAGCGATGCGCTTTGCCAAGAGTATGCCACTCGTTTGGGTATCAGCCCTGAGGAAGGAGAATACTTCTTCGTAGAGCATATCTCCACTTCCAATACCTATAGCGAAAAGGGCGAATCCATCGGTATTCTTCTCAAGGATGGTACTGTTCGCGATATAGCTGAGGCTTCCGATATGCTCAATATGGAAACCCTCACATACAAACCACAAAAACGCTACTTATTTAGAATGAAATAATAATTTTCAGTTTTCACCTTTCACTTTTTATTATGAAGTTTTCTGCACAACAAATAGCCGCACTTCTTGGCGGTAAAATCACAGGCGATGCTAATCGCCAAGTTTGGGATGTGGGCTCTATTGAGAGTGCCAAAGAAGGACAACTCACTTTCCTTTGCGATGCCAAGTACCTTCCTCATCTACCTCAAACAGGTGCCAGTGTGGTACTTATGACCGATTCCATCGCTTTTGATGGCGAAACAAATGCCACTCTTATCCGCGTGGAGAATGCTCGCGCAGCAATGGGACAACTGCTCGCAATCGTAGCCAAAGCTATGAACCCTGCTAAACAGGGCGTAGAGCAACCATCTTTCATCAGCGAAGGTGTTGCCGTACCCGAAGATGCTTATATCGGAGCATTTGCTTATATCGGAAAGAATGTGCAACTAGGCAAAGGTGTACAAATCTATCCGCATACTTATATCGGTGATAATGTGCACATTGGCGACAATACCATCCTCTATTCGGGGGTGAAAGTCTATTACAATTGTGTCATAGGCAACGATTGCATCCTTCATGCTGGTGTAGTAGTTGGTAGCGATGGCTTTGGCTTTGAACCCGATGCAAAGGGTGTCAACCAGAAACTCCCACAAATTGGCAATGTCATCATCGAAGACGATGTGGAGATTGGTGCCAATACGACCATCGATCGCGCTATGATGGGATCTACTATCGTCCGCCGCAATGCTAAGATTGATAACCTTGTGCAAGTGGCACATAATGTGGAGGTTGGCGAAAGCACATTCCTTTGTGCACAAGTAGGTATTGCAGGCTCAACGAAGGTGGGCGCTCATTGTATATTGGCAGGTCAAGTGGGCGTAGCAGGTCATATTGAGATTGCCGATAATTGCGTGTTTGGTGCACAATCAGGCATCGCAGGTAGCGTCCGCAAGGCGGGTATGTATCAGGGTTCGCCAGCTATCGATGCGATGAATTGGCGCCGCAGCAGCGTGGGGTTCAAGCAACTGCCTGACCTGATGAAAAAACTCCAAGAATTAGAAAAGAAACTGTCAGAATAAGCCTATTGTTTGTATATATCGTTTTTTTTCACTACCTTTGCAGCGAGTTTCATACTATAATGGTATAGTATGCGCATAAGAAAATTAAAAAGATGAAACAACATACATTAAAAGCGCCTTTCTCCTTTGAAGGGAAAGGATTACATACTGGACTATTCATCCATGCCACCTTCCTCCCCGCTGAGGAGAATACGGGTGTGCGTATTTGTCGTACCGACCTTGAGGGCCGTCCTACCTATGAAGCTATTGCTGACTATGTCACCGCTACCGAGCGCGGCACCGTACTCGAACGCGGCGCATGGAAAGTCTCCACCGTGGAGCATGCGCTCTCTGCCCTCTATGCTATGGGTGTAGACAACTGCCTCATTGAGGTGGATGCACCTGAGATGCCCATACTCGATGGTAGCGCCAAATATTATATCCAGTCCATTGAGAAAGTGGGCTTGCAAGAGCAAGATGCCGAGCAAAAAGTATTCGTTGTTACCGAGCCCATTGAGTATATCTCCGAGCGAGGCAATAAGATGGTGATCCTGCCATGCGACCATTACGAAGCTGGAGTAACTATCGCATACGAGAGTGGTATATTGCGTGAGCAGAGTGCCCAAATACACGACCTTGCGGATTACAAGCGCGAACTCTCCGCAGCACGCACGTTCTGCTTTGTACGCGAGATCGAACCTCTGTTGCGTATGGGACTCATCAAAGGTGGCGACTTGCAGAATGCACTTGTTATCTACGAGACACCTATGTCGCAAGAGGGCTTGGACTACATGACCGACAAACTGGGTCAACCACGTCTAGATGCCAATAAATTGGGCTATCTCAGTCCGCTCAACTACCCTAACGAGCCTGCACGTCACAAGTTGCTAGACCTCATTGGCGACATGTCGTTGCTCGGTTGCCGTATTCAGGGCAAGATTGCAGCCCTCCGCCCTGGTCACACTTTCAACACCCAATGCGCAAAACGATTGCGCCAATTGGTAGTGCAATAAACCACGTTGATATCGTTGAAATAAGCGGCATCGCCGCATTTTAAATATTGAAACTTTTAAAACTACAATAAAATGACTAATTTTATTCATCCTGAAGCAAAACTTCACCCATCTGTAACGGTTGGACATTTCTCTTGTATCCACGAAGATGTAGAGATTGGCGAAGGTACTATCATCGACAATAATGTCACTATTTATAGTGGTACACGTATTGGTAAAAACTGCCATATCTATTCGGGTGCAGTTATTGGTGGCGACCCACAAGACCTCAAGTATAAAGGCGAGAAGACATATGCCATCATTGGCGATAACACCACCATCCGCGAGTTTGTAACCATCCACCGCGGTACTGCTAGCAAGGGCCAAACCGTAATCGGCAACCACTGCCTCATCATGGCATATTGTCACGTAGCACACGACTGCCTTTTGCACGACCATATCATTATGTCCAATGCTACCCAACTCGCAGGCGAAGTGGTGGTAGAAGATTGGGCTATCATCGGTGGCGGTAGTCTGGTACACCAGTTCTCGCATATCGGTGCACATGTGATGGTTCAAGGTGGATCGAAAATCAATAAGGACGTGCCTCCATACATTATTGCTGCACGCGAACCAATCTCCTATTGTGGTATCAACTCCGTAGGACTCAACCGCCGTGCATTCACCCAAGAGCAGATTACGGCTATCCAAAATACCTATCGCCTCCTGTACCTCTCTGGTTTGAATGTCAGCCAAGCGGTAGAGCAGATTGAGAACACACTGCCACAGAGCCCCGAGCGCGACCTTATCCTCGAATTCGTCAAGGGTTCCCCACGAGGCATCGTCCGCGGATATAACTGAAAACTGAAAGGTGAAAACTGAAAGGTGAAAGGTGAAAAGTGAAAGGTGAAAACTGAAAGGTGAAACTTAGTATGGGAAATATAGTAGATTTCAAGACGAAAGCCTTTGCTGTCCGTATTGTTAAGTTTTCACGGTATTTACAAGAGGAGAAAAGAGAGTTTATCCTTTCAAAACAAATTCTCCGTTCAGGTACAAGTATAGGTGCAAATACACGAGAGAGAAAAAATGCACAAAGTAAAGCAGATTTTATAAACAAATTATTAATTGCTCTTAAAGAAGCTGACGAGACACAATATTGGTTAGAACTTCTATATGAGAGCGAAATAATTGATATTGAGATCTTTGATTCTCTAAACAATGAACTTAAGGAAATAATAGCAATTATTACCTCAAGTGTTAAAACGACAAAATTGAATAATAACTAATAATAAAAACACTGAAGTTGAAAATAGTTTTCAGTTTTCACCTTTCAGTTTTCACTTTAATGTATGGAAATAGAAGAAAGAAGCCTCAATTTTATTGAGCAGATTGTAGAAAAAGATTTACAAGAAGGTAAGAACGACGGACGCATTCAAACACGTTTCCCACCAGAGCCAAACGGTTACTTGCATATCGGTCACGTTAAGGCCATCTGTATGGACTTTGGTATCGCTGAGAAATACAACGGTGTGTGCAACCTCCGTTTTGATGATACCAACCCCGTCAAAGAGGATGTGGAATATGTGGACTCTATCCAGCAAGACATCGCTTGGTTGGGATTCAAGTGGGGCAATATCTATTACGCTTCCGACTATTTCCAACAGCTCTACGACCTCGCTATAGAGTTCATCAAACAGGGCAAAGCCTATGTAGATGAGCAGACTGCTGAGCAGATCGCTGAGCAGAAAGGTACACCTACCGAACCTGGTGTAGCATCGCCATACCGCGATCGTCCTATCGACGAGAACCTTCGTCTCTTCCAAGCTATGCAGAATGGCGAAATCGAAGATGGCAAGATGGTGCTCCGTGCGAAGATTGACATGGCTAATCCTAACATGCACTTCCGCGACCCAATCATGTACCGCATCATCACTACCCACCCTCACCACCGCACAGGTCGCACATGGAACGTATATCCAATGTATGACTTCGCGCATGGTCAGTCCGACTATTTCGAGGGTGTTACCCACTCTATCTGTACGCTGGAGTTTGTGGTACACCGTCCACTCTACGACTACTATATTGATCAATTCATCACTGGCGACTACCGCCCACGCCAATATGAGTTCAACCGACTGAATATCACCTATACTGTGATGTCCAAGCGCAAGATGCTCCAACTCGTGAAAGAGGGATTGGTTAGCGGTTGGGACGACCCACGTATGCCTACCGTTTGCGGTTTGCGTCGTCGTGGTTATACTCCAGAAGCTATTCGCGCTTTCATCGACAAGATTGGTTATACCAAAGTGGAGGGTATGATTGACCTCGGCTTGCTCGAACATACCGTGCGTGAGACACTCAAAGAGACTGCTCCACGTGTATGCGCAATCTTTGACCCTGTGAAACTCGTTATCACCAACTACGAGGGCGAGGGCGAGACTATCGTAGCAGAGAATATCGATGGACATCCTGAATTGGGTACCCGCGAGATGAAGTTTGCTAAAGAGCTCTACATCGAGCGTGGTGACTTCCAAGAGGAAGGCGATAAGAAATTCTTCCGCCTCAGCCCTGGTGGCCGTGAGGTACGTCTGAAAGCGGCATATATCATCCAAGCGACGGGCTGCGAGAAGGATGCTGAAGGCAATATCACCACTGTGTATGCCACTTACGACCCAGACTCTAAGTCAGGTACCGAAGGCGGTAACCGCAAGACCAAATCTACTATTAACTGGGTAGAGTGCAACTCTTGCCTTGAAGCTGAGGTTCGTCTCTACGACCGCCTCTTTGCTTGCGAAAACCCATCCGCAGAGGAAGGTGACTTCCGCGACTTGCTCAACCCTGATAGCTTGAAGGTAACCACCTGCAAGATCGAGGGTGCAATGAAAGCCGAGATGCATGCGCCAGAGGTAGTGAACGGTATTGCTAAATGCAACAACTACCAGTTCCTCAAGCATGGCTATTTCGTAGTGGATCCAGACACCACTGCTGAGAAGCTCATCTTCAACCGCACCGCTTCGCTCAAAGATAATTGGCAGAAGTAGTGTTTAGTGAACGCGCCCAAGGCGCTACTGTTTAGTGTTTAGAGGCGAGAGACGATGCAGATACGAACTCAAAACGGCAAACAATATGTTCTATGTGCGTGGAGGCGGCGATATGTCCGCCTCACGCCAGAGGAACTAGTGCGCCAGACCACCTTACAGCTCCTCGTAGATCAGTTTGGCTATCCGCACAACCTCATAGCCGTAGAAGTGCCCATTGAGGTAGCAGGGGTGAACAAGCGTTGTGATGCCATTGTTTACAACCGACAGATGCAACCGCTCATGCTTATTGAGTTCAAAGCGCCATCGGTGCATCTCACGCAAGAGGTCTTTGACCAAGCAGCTATCTACAACCGCAGCTTGCATGTACCCATGCTCATGCTCTGCAACGGACGCGAAAGCATCGTAGCACAAGTAACACCTACACGGTACCAGTTTCTGCAGGAAATACCTAGGTATGATAGTTTATAGTTTAAAGTTTAAAGACTAAGGTTTAAGGTGTTTAGTGAACGCGCCCAAGGCGCTACTGATTAAAGTTTAAGGTTTAAAGTTTAAAGTCTAAAGTTTAAAAAGGACTTGATAACCAATCTGACATGGAAACGATTCTCTCTCTCAACGAAGCACTCGACACCGCCACTTTCTACGGTGTGAACAATATCAATATCCTTTGCCTCAAGAACCAGCATCCCGATGTACGCATTGTGGCGCGTGGCTATCAGGTGAAGATTATCGGTGCACAAGCCGCTATTGCACGTTTTGAGCAGAATCTGCGCAAGTGTGAGGCGTTCTGTATCAAGAACAATACTCTCAACGAGGAGCAGATCCTTCAGCTCCTGCATGGCGAGCAGCCCAACGAGTTTCTCCAAGACAACCTTATCCTGCACGGAGTGAATGGTAAGTCCATCGTAGCACGCAGTGCTAACCAGCAGTTGCTGGTGGACGCCTACGAGGAGAACGACCTACTTTTCGCCGTGGGTCCTGCGGGTAGTGGTAAGACCTATACTGCTATTGCGCTGGCAGTGCGCGCGCTCAAGAACCGCGAAGTCAAGCGCATCATCCTTTCTCGTCCTGCTGTAGAGGCTGGCGAGAAACTGGGCTTCCTGCCTGGCGATATGAAGGAGAAGATCGACCCATACTTGCAACCGCTCTACGATGCATTGCAAGATATGATTCCGGGTGCCAAACTCAACGAATATATGGAGCGTGGCGTGATTCAGATTGCACCATTGGCTTTCATGCGCGGGCGCACGCTGGCGGACGCGATTGTTATATTGGATGAGGCGCAGAACACCACCACGGCCCAACTCAAGATGTTCCTCACTCGCCTCGGTGTGCATGGTAAGATGATTATCACGGGCGACCTTACGCAGATTGACTTGCCTGCTAGCCAGAAGTCCGGACTGAAAGACGCTATTGAGCGCCTGCGCGATATCAAAGGCATTGCTATGGTGGAGTTCAACCAAAAGGATATCGTCCGCCACCACCTAGTTAAACGCATTGTAGATGCCTATAATCGAACGGAAAACTAACACAACCTGCGCGTAGCGCACTAATTGCATCATGTATGAAATCTCTTCCCCCTCTTTGGCTTTGTTTGCTGCTTGATGCAGTAGGAATTGTTTCGTATTTCATCCCTGCATGGGGCGAATGGATAGACGTGGTATGGGGTCCTTTGGCGGCGTTCCTATTCTACTATCTCTTTGGTGGCAAGACGGGTGCCGTGGGGGCTGCTATTAGTTTTGCAGAGGAGTCATTACCTTTTACCGACTTTATACCTATGTTCACCATTGGCTATTTTGTTCGCAAACGAGAGCTCCAACATCCTTCTACCAAAGATACCACTCCTATAGACAAATAATAAAAGCTTGGTTCTTCGAAGCTTTTTTTAGGTATTTACATACCAGTTGACACTATTTTAGTGCAGGTCCACTCCTTTTCGCTACGCTCAAGAAATCTTATTAAATCTTTTTGCTTCGCGTTCTCCGAAATAAATTGCCACCGCTAGCACTCGCTATGCTCGTCCGCTTAATCTTATAAATGCAGCAGAAGAAAAATTTGCTGTCGCGCTCTGCTGTGGTGTGTTTTCTGTGGACGCGTTTCTATAATAATGCTGCAAAAAGTTTCGGCGCGGAAGGGATTTTGCGCCGAAGATTGGGAAAAGTAGTGTTGTATGTTGGATATAAAGAAAGTGGAAAACCTTGTGAATCAAAGTCTTCCAATAATGTGATTTTTTTGAAAATATTTTTCTTCGCGCGAAGATTACGCCGAAGGTTGCAGTATTTTAAGCATTGTCTCTATGGTTGGAATCGCTGTTTTCGACAGCTGTGAAGGCATCCATATTCATTTGATTTAAGCAGTAAACATTCTTATTTTCTGAAATCCGCTGCAAAGGTACTACATCAAACTGCTAAAAGTTGTCAGTGGCTAAAGAAAAATGCAAATAAACACTCTAGCAAGTTACCAGCAAGTTAAATTCAAACTATAACAAATTGATTATCAACAATATTTTATTCTACAACAAACGCTGCAGCAAGTTACCAGCAAGTTAAATTATTTATATCCAATGCTCTCTTCTTTATGTTTATTGAGCAAATCATTTATATTAATCGGTAGTGCCATATAGTTTATATTTTATGTTTTGTTTATTGTTACAATCATAGTATTTTTAAATTTCGCTGCAAAGGTTCTACTTTAAACTGCTAAAAGTTATCAGAAGATGAAGAAAAATTGATTACTTGGTTAAATCAAGTTCTACACTATGTAGTTATGTACATTTATCGAAATAACTTTGCGTCTTTTTTTATTATCCATAGTTCACGATTGCGTCTTTTTTTGAAACGACCTATATACTGATGTTCTTGTAAGGTCTTCAAAAATACTTCATCTTCTATTGGAATATTTGTATCAATGTCCTTTTGTAGAAGTGAAGAATATGGATCTCCTAAATTGGTAAGGAATACTTTAATATCCGTCACGTATTGAGGGTATTTTATAAAAATAGTTTTTCTTACATCTATTGGAAGTTCATGTTGTATAGCTAAATGATCTATTAAATTGCCATTAGGTACATAATCATTCGTACTATTCAGTATGAAAGTACTTAATTTTTCAAGAATATTGCCATCTGTCAAAATGCTTGTGTCAACAATCGTATTGATTATTTTTTGTTTTTCATCAATGATAATTGTTGAATTGAGAATCCACATTATATCCTCTGCATCAAACTGAATATTTTGATAATTCATCTTCGAAAACTCTGCCAAGTGTTTTTCTAAGAAATCAAGATGCAATGGAGAGAAATTCTGTTTTAGGTAGTGATATGCATTGTAATTTACTTCAATAAGCCCCGCTTCGATTAGCCACTTCACCCTATTTTGATTTAAACCATCTTTCTCAAACAAGGGATATTTGTTTGAGAAAGCTTTCAATAATAGTTTATATGATTTTTCTGTTATTTGAGGATTATGGATGAGTGCAGAGGCTACTTCCACATCGTGATTAGTATCTTCTTCTAAAACTTGATTTGATAATTTTCTTGCATTCTCTTCATTGTTCAAGAATCTAGTATATACTTCTGCAAAATTTATTTCTTCTGAATATACCAAAGCTTTTATATTCTTCCAATTAGCTTGCATTTTATTTTGGCAACATATCTCTCCACGTAAAGCTATTGAATTTACAATCGAAATATCTTCAATCCTTATATCGCATTGTACAATAATTTGTTTCTTTTGATCGGTTGTAATGTTTTCATTATTTAGCAACTCAACAAAATCTTCTTGGGAAATATATTGATTCTTTTCCAAAGGTATAAATATATTTTCTATATATTTCTCAATATTATTTTGGATATATTCAAATAGTTTAGGATATGCTTCTTTTATGTAGCTATAATTTCGAGTGTTATACAACTGCTCATTCCATTGTGGAAAAGCAGATAAGATAATAGGTATAACATTCGAGAGTAAATCAAATGCCCATGTTTCGTATATATACTTTTTATCTTCTAATGATGTTTCCTGATTTATTTCTTTAAATTTCAGATTCAATTCATCTATTAAGTCGTGCTTTTTCTGTTCGTCAATGTTCATAAGCATAAAATCAGCATACCTGTTAATATATTCTGCGTTGTTTCTGAAAATAAGTACAACATTCTCAACTAATGTATTTTCGAGTATCAACCTTAAATACTTATCAGTCTCATTGGGTTTATGTTCGCAAATATAATGCCATAATTGAGGCCATCGAGCACATATTTGATTGAAAAACAAGTCTAAATGCATACCTCGATCAATATACTGCACAATAAAATCACGTTTTTGTATAGCAGTTCTTAAATAGGGTGCAGTATATAGTTCGCTTGTCTCTAAAAGAATATAATCCATCAAATCATTATTAAGCGCCCATGTTTCTCCTAACAATCTTGTACTATGCTCTTTTGTTAATGCCTTTAGAACATTATCTTTTCTGTTTAGTGGATGATTGTAAGGTGTGTTTCTATGAACTTTAACATTGATAACAAATTCCTTGTCAGATGGAGTCAGACTACCTTCATGGAAGATAGAAATATACTCCCAATAATTCTCATTTATATAATCGTTTGAAAGAGCAATTCTAATAAAATCATGTTGTTTTTGTAATCGGGCTATCTCCTCCTTTTTCTTTTCATTTTCTGGTGTTCTAGAGCATAGTACATTTGTCTCTTCTGGCGTTAATTCAATTTTTAATATCTCATGTTCCAATAGATCACAAATTGTCCATTGTTTACAATCTTCTATACATTGTTCTAAACTCTTAATATCCTGTTGCAATGCATTTACTTCCGATTGGCAAAGCATTGCTAAGCGTTGTTTATATGTCAATTTAGGATTAACTTCTTTTTGTATCGCATCCCAATTAAAATTCAAATTAATCGTACGTTTATAATAATTTCCTTCTTGTTGGTATGTATATTGTGCATTTGATTTTGATATGATTTGCTCAAAAAGAGCCTCATTTTCTGCACATTGAGAAATAGTATATTTCTTTTGATTTATATCAAATTCAACAAATATCCGATTTTGATGTTGGACGATTTGATTTAAATAAACTAATCTCAGTTCCTTCTCTAATATCGTTCTATCGTTTGAGTCGATTTCTTTTAGTCGCAATTGTTTTTCTTGAATTTGTTTCTGATTTTTTTCGATATTCACTTTACGACAGGTTTTAACTTGTTCTCTAATAATCCCATATAATTCTCCTTTATTCTGCCCCAATTTAGTAAAATCGTGCGGATATAAATTTTTATATACAATTATAGCAAATAATCGATTGGCTATTAATTTTGATTTTAATAAGACTCCGCTATATATTTTATACTCATTGACAATATTATAAACTAATCGCATATCATCAATAAACAACGACACATTGTCTATCAATTCTTCTGCGATCTCTGTACAATTATCCTTAATTTCTGCTTTCGGTTTTACAGGAAGTTCACGACGCAATATCTCACCAGAATTAGAATAGTTGATTACTGGCAAAATAGGAAGTATAAAATCAAAAAACTTGGTCCTTTCTGTGTCTTTAAATATATCATCACGTAATGCGTATATGAATACTACTTTTTGTTTGTGGGATACCTTTTCACAATTATTGATTAAATAATTGATTTCACGCAGTTTGGTAAATATTTCATAATGCTCAAATCGATCCAAATCTTCCAAAATCACAACATTTTTCCTTGTTTCCTCGAAAAAGTATATAATTTCATCCAAATAATGATTTAAAATGGATTTATTTGCATTTTTGTTAAGTTCGATTTCGGCATTTTCCACACGAAATTTCATTGCCGAAACTTGTAACATCAGTTTTCGGATTACATAAATTATTGTGAATCCTCCGAAAATGGCATAAAACCATGCAGTTATAAAAACAATGTTTTGACATTGTTCTGATACCTCCTTAAGTAATGGTAAATCCCAAAACTTTTGGGAAAATACTAATATAACAGCCGAAAGAATAATTAATAAAATATGTAACGTACCTAATATTTTTTTCCACCTAGCTTCTTTGCGAATTTTCTTGAAATGCGATTCAGGAAGATTCTCATCTTTTTCATGATAAAATAGTTGCTGAACAATACTACGCTCTATTAACTGTTCTAACTTTTCACCATAAATTTTAGCCCGAACAGTGTTTGTTTCTTCTTTTCCTTGCTTACCCAAAACACTTGTGTCAAAATTGGCTAATGTGATAGTAATGGGGTTATATTTCTTATGTTCGTTTCGGTTCGCAAAGAATGTACGAATAACACTACTCTTACCCGAACCATAAGGACCTGTAATTGCAATATTCTTCACATCTGGATGCTGCAAAGCTTGCTCCAAAGCCTCCATGTACACCTCACCATTTTCAACACAATTGATAGGTGTAAGACTATGGTATTTGGAGGTTTTAGCTTGCTCGTTGATTTGTTTATTACAATGAGATTTGAGCCAAATTATTAATTTATTTATGCAATTCATAGTATTACTTATTTTTACGGTTCATTAGTTGTTCCCAATACCAATTAATGAAATCTGCATAGCTTGTTTTCAAGCCATGTGCGAGGTCAAAGCCATTTCCTATAAGTACAATTCTATTCATGGTTAAAGTTTAGTTAAGGATCTTATTTTACCATCTTTGTTACCTTCTTAAATATTGGGGCCAGTTGAATATACCAATCAAATATTGTGTTCCAGTTGGTTTGATTGTTTGAATCAATGCTCTTCATTATGTATATGCGGCACGCTTTAGATGCTTCACGCCATACTATTTCACCGTCAAACATTTTTGCAATCTCCTCTGAATATGCACCTAATTCTGCATAATATTTCTTATCATCAGGGATATATATGCCAATATCTACCGTTCCTTTTGTAGGTTGTACATTCAACGAAATATGACAATTACTTTTTCCTACAGCTAAATCAAACCACGAGTGTTTATGAGCGCGGCGCAGTTTGAATTCTTTTGTAAAAGTGGGATGAGCAGTAGCGTAATTTCTAAATGCTTCCCAATAACTGATACAGAATTTACCTCTTTCAGTTATCTCTGCAGATGTATTTCTTTCTTCCTTTACCCAATCGTTAGGTCTTTCTACCATATTGAATTTAGGTGCTGGTAAAGAATCACCTATTCGCCACAATTCTATCTCCAAAAGAAAGAAATTAATCTCGCTATCTGTATGTGCGTTCAGCCATTCAATAGCTTGTCTGTGCTCATCACGAGCTTGTTTAACAATCCAAATGATATATTTGGCATCTTTTCCACTTGCGTAGGTTATGATCTTGCCCAAATGGTCATGATTAGTAAACTCCAATTGATTCTCAATTATGATTTTCTTACCTGTTCCCTGTTCTTCGGCATATATATCCACGGAATAACCGCCTACAGAAGATTCTCTTTCTATTAAGCAAATATCCAATCCAACGGTATCTCCTAAAAGATTCAAATTATCTTCTTGTGCTAGCCACGAAGAGAAGTCGTACTCCTCGTGCTTCCAAATCTCACGTAATTCAACGCGTTCTAATTTACCTATTCCTGTCATGGTAATATGATTTTTCTCTATATTAAAGTTTCACAAAATTCCTTATTAACAACTTTGTCTCGTAATGATTTTTTATCCTTAAAATTGCGCGAAATATTCTGTACTAACTCTGTGTAGTTGTCAGTACCATCTTCCTTTACATAATAAAAAGGCTTAATTGAAACACAATTTTCATGCTCAAATAGTGTATTGAGTAAAGTGCGGTCAGAGTTACCACATGAATGTCCCATAATGTATATTTGATATGGCGCAGACTCTACGAAATCAAGTAACTCACGATATTTTTTTGATTCAAGATATTTGATAGACTTAACATTATTCAGATACTCATTATCATTGAGTTCCTCTAATTCTTTATAATGTTTATCCATCTCGTCTCCATAGCCAAAAATAATAGAGGGGAGATTTGCTAGAGTTCCATGAATATGATTAGATGTAATGAGTTTTTGATAGTTATTTGGAATATATAAGTCAGCTATAGCAGTATAATTAAAATTTACCATCAATATATTCTCTGGTAAAGTTTTAAAATTATACTGATCATCCCGTTCCATATAAATAGAATGGTCTGTTTCAAAGTTAATTCTTAGTAATTCAAGTCCCCATTGTTTATGCAGTCCTAAATCCTGATAATCTTCTAGCAAATCTAGTAGGTGCGTACTGCCACAGCGTTCTTGAAAATAGTTCTTTATGTCTGCTAATGCTTTAATTGAAATATCTTGCAGTTTGATTGGTTCAAAGATTTTCATCTGAATACCCTTCTTTTTTTCAAACTCTCTGACTGCCTTATTTTGAATTTCATTAAGGTATTCCTGTAAATTCTCTGTCAGTACCGCAAGTTGGTGGTTAAGTTCAGATGGTGTAACTTCCGAATTTTCTTTTAATGAATCACAAAGTAACCTATAATATATTCGCTCAATGTCAACCCAATTGTAATGCGTTACATCGTGCATGATAGCGGAAAGTAACGGAGTAAACTGCTTTATTACGAGCCCTGCACTCATAATACAATCATAGAACGCCATTCCAGTCATCGCTTGATACTCATGCATGTTAGCATACAGCAAAGACTGCCATGTTTCTCTTCTATCTCTTGTTTCTTCTAAGTCAAGTGATAGTTCACATAATCCATCACGTTCCCATGATTTATGACAAACAATTAATTTATTTGCCCATTTTTTCCAATACCAATCAATGAAATCCGCATAGCTTGTTTTTAAGCCATGTGCGAGGTCGAAGCCGTTGCCTATAAGTACGATACGATTCATTAACGAGCGAAAAATATACTATTCCTTATCAAATTTATAGAAATCATATATTTTTTTCTGTTGTAAAACAATACCCTTTTGTGCTAACATCTCTTTTCTCTGATTATAAATACTTGTTATCATCCCCTTACGCTCTCTATCAGTAGCATGATGAATTTTTCTATGACAACATGGGCATAACGCTACGTAGTTTGCTAAAACCTCTATTGAGCTATCAAACTCCGAAGAAAACTCTCTTGGGATAAAATGATGAACTTCTAGATAGTTTTGATTTTCCTTCTTACTTGTAAAGTAATGTTCCTTGCATCCTTCAATATCTTCTAAAATACAACGATAATTACTACTTTCTTTCGCTAATTGTTTAAGGGCTTCGGAAACTTGTTTTTGTTGTATTTGCCCCTCTGTGTCAGTAGGATCTACAACCCCCAAATGTATCAAATCAGTTTGACTTAATGTATTCTCACTTTGTACAGCCTCAATATCATAGACTACGTTATAAATAGTTTCAAAGATATTATTATATTCCGATATAAGGCTCTTTATTTTTTCGCAGCGAATTGTATAAAATTCTGCATATAAATTTAAGACTCTATCAATAAATTGATCATACGATACTCGTCCCGATAAGATAAGTGATCTAGTAATGTATAAAATCCAGGCACACTCTACAAGCATCGGTCTGTTAAAGTTTCCGCTAGTTTCAAACTTTTTACTTAAAATACAATTACTAGAATGATTTATTAGGTTTTTTATAACATAATTTTTCAATCCTTGTTTCTCATCATTTGTTGCTCTTTTATATTGAGATAAGAAGTCTGTCAAACGGAATGGACGATATAGATTTGCAATATAAAAATAATCTAAATTTGCCAGATCATACAATGAAATATCATCTTCATTGGATGTTTTTATAAAGTCTTTTTGAAGCAATAAAATTTCTAAATCCGTATAACCCGCATTTTTATAAAATTGAAAAATTTCATTAGTACGTTGAATCAAATATTTGGATATATTGTTAAATTCTGCTGCCAATAAGAATATATAGCAGATCACATCTTTTTCCTCTGCTGTATATCCGGTATCAGACATTATCTCATTAAATACTAAACCTCTCTTGGTTTGCCTATATTTCCCCTCTGTATCTATATAATATAGCCATGCTTGTCTTAATCGAACAGTTAACTGCTTTACTTTAGTCTGAAGGTGCGTATCAACTAATTGAAATTCATATGGAGCCTTCCCTTCCTCAGCTAACATTTCTTGATAAGCATTTGTAAAAGCAGGTGCTATGGTACGAAAATTCGTATTCATAAACCATAAAATATTGCCAAATGATTTTTGACCACATTGCCAATATTGTTCAGCAATATTAGCGTTTGACCACATTGTTTTGTAGTATTCTAACAAGACATTCTCCATAGTTTTAGTAATTTGTTATTTAACTTTGCAGACAAATATGTACTCTTGATGATTTGAGAAGTTAGTTTTACCAGCATTAAAACCTTTATAGTCTATTGCTATTTTGTGTACGTCTCCCTTACTTCGTAATATCTGAATTATTTCTGATTCTTGAATTTTATTATTACTTGCTCCACTACGAGCGTTATAGGTATTATTATATGACACGACAATTATTCTACATTTTAATTTATTTACCAGGTCTTGGAGTAACTTACTAGCTACCGAACGAGAATAACCACTCTTGAGATGGTTTCTCTTAAACTTCATTGAATTACCTTCAAAAACATTAGGTTTTTCCCATCTAGCTATATTTTCAAGAACATGATAAAAGTTAACGTATTGCCTAGCGTTATAAGGGGGATCTAAATAAACAACATCAGCTTCTATTTGAGATGCAAGGTTGTTGGCATCCATATTGTATATCTCAGCGGTAGGAACACACTTTAAGTCCAATATCTGCATTTGTAGATTTGAATCAATAGGTTTTGCTTTCAAAAAGCTCTCATAATGTCCAACAGTATTAGCAATTCTGTCAGCTGCATATAACAGAGATGCTAAAAGTATATAATACTCTCTATCTGTATATAAATCCTTATGTTCTTCTATATACTCTCTGATATAACCTATTTTTTTTGCGTCATTATTTGAAAAATACTTATCTCCATAAATGAATGAGAGATAGTTATCTTGAATACTACTATATTCCAGACTATTAAAAAAATCCGTATATTGTTTGAGTTTCTCTTCTGAATATGGTTCGTTTGAGAACCATGCTTTATATGCTACCACATTAGAATAAAGAATATCGTTTACAATAGTCTTGTGACCCAATTTGGCAAATTCATATGCAACCACACCTGTTCCGCTAAATAGGTCTGCAAAAGTAAAATCGCCATCAATAGAGGTATAAACTGCATCTTTTATGTGTGACAACAATTTTGTCTTCCCTCCAATATATCTTCTATTATTGATTTCTATCATATTATTTCCTTTTTGGAATTATTATAATTTCTCGTTCGTTAGCATTTCTATTTTTCTTATTATATGAAGCGCCCTTATAGTGATAGTCTATATCTATAACCTTTATATCCTTAAAATGCTCTTGTATCCAATGCATTAAAGGTTCATTAACATAATTAACTTTACATAACACATTGGAGAGCATAAATTTTTTATTCGAGTGTAGCATTTGTGTTAATTTTTCTAACAATTGATTCTCTTGCTGAACTCCCCAATTTCCACTTTCGTTATAGACAGCATCGGTAATTAGATATGGAGGATCCATATAAACAAAATCAGCTATATCAATCAATTTATTAACACGCTCAGAACGAAAGTCGCAACAAATAAATTCAGATTTTATTTGTTGAACCCTATCTATGTATTCTTTTAATTTTATTAAATTTTGCTTATTTAAATCAGTTTTTCCTACAGGTAAATTAAAATCTCCACACTTTGAAAAGCGAATATCATTATTAAAAGCATATACCATTAGCAAATATAACATTTGATTTGCTACCTCCGAGTCCTTATCAATTAAGCTATTATAGTCATGACGTAATTGATAAAATCCCTCTTTGTTATATTCTTTTAATCCGTTGTTGTAGTTTTCATCTGTAATATTTGCTTTGTAATAAGCATATGAATTTTGAGCAGAGTAAGACAACTGATAGTGTTCGATAAACGTTTCCAATACATGTAACAAGTTGTTAAAATCGCAAGAAGCAAGATACTGTAATAATTCAATAACTCTAGGATTACTATCAACAAATTTTACGTTTTTACATGGTATATTGATTCCAACCGTAGCTCCGCCACAAAACAAATCTACCATTGTATCTATATTCTTAGGAACATGTGGCAATATTTGCGGTAGTATTCTATATTTATTACCAGTATAATTAAGTGGCGATTTATATGTTTTTACATTACTCTTCATAGGAGCGCCATAATTCCTTTTATTTATAAAACAATTAAAGTTGTCATAAGACTGAGCCACATTAAACATGTAGAAAGGGATACCTGGCTCTTTAAATCCCTTGTTTTCTACAATTGTAAATTTTTCCTCAAACGGAATTAGTAATGTTTGTGCCGTGTTCATAACCGTAATTTTTTAAGTTAAACATACTCGATTTCTGGAATCGGCGGCAAAATTACTATATCAAACTGCTAAAACTTGTCAGTTTGTCGAAAAAAGTTTATTTTTTTTGCGTTTTTTTGATTTTTCTTATTTCTTTCTCTTTTGCCTGCAAAGTTACAACAATTTTTGCATAAATGCAAATAAATGGCGAAAAATCGCCATTATCAGTTTAGAGAACGGCGCGAGGCGCCTACTGTTAGTTTTTTAGGATCTGGCTATACAGCCCCTCTATCGCCTGACGCAAGCGGGCAAAACCCTCCGTCTTCTCAAGCGTCTGCTCATTCATATAGCAGCGCTTGTTCACCTCTATCATCAACGAATGGTATGGCACAGGAAATTCCACCGTCTTGCTATGCGAGAAAGGTGTATTGCGCCCTACCCTATAGCCCAGACCTTCGAAATACGACGCCACGAAATCAATCAGTTCTGCCGGCGGACAAGTAGCATCATCATTATACCCAAGGCAGATATCCACTTGCTCCTCTTGAGGTCCTAGATCACACAATGCCGTAGGCATAGAAGAGAAACTATGGCAATCAATGAGCAGAACGGAGTTGGGGTTTAAGTATTGCCTATCACAGGATGCCTTTACGATAGCAGTAGCCAAACGATGCTGATAGTCCAAATAACGCAGCAATAGCGATTTGTTATTAGCATACCTAATTGGATTATAATCTACCGAGCATTTAGTTGCTCCTGGGTCGTACTGCATTACCTTACTACATACAATACCATAGCCCTCTTTCTCCAGCGGATCATTCACCATACGCTCCACATCGCAAAGCGTGCGGCAGAGGTCAAATACAACCGGCTTAATGCGTTTGTCCTCCACAGAGAAGAGTTCGTCGGTGTAATAGTCAATCAGATAACGCGCATGTTCCTGATATTTACGAAGCGCATTTTCCTTTTTATGCCACTTTTGAGGCGGCATAAACTCCTCCGGGATATTAGTAGATGCATGAGGAATGTTGAGTACGAGAAACTCGTACGGTTTGAATTTTGTTTCCATAAATGTTAGTTTTTAGTAGTTAATAAATTATTGTTATACTTGCTAAAAACTACCTCCAGAAACAAAAAAATCCTTATGCTATGCACTTGGCGTGGTCATAAGGATACATCTTAGAGTGATTGGGGTTTTAGCAAGTGGTTAGCTTGCTCGCATCGGTCTTTCGACCAACCACCGTGACTTCTCATCGTCTTGACGCTCTTTTATATGGGGCCCCCGAAAATTTGTAATTTTTGGGGAGAGCGGAGGCGCATATCGCCTATTGATACGCGTATCAATCTTTGCGATTATGCTGCCGAACGCGATAGCTCGGTTGGTGTCCTTTCGGAACTCGGAATGCATCCTTTATTTCAAAATCGCTGCAAAATTACAACAATAAACTGCTAAAACATGTCAGTTTGTCGAAAAAAGTTTATTTTTTTTCGATTTTATGGTCGAGTACACCCACTCGACTCATAATTTAATGTAATAATGCAAAAGGTAAGCTTTTGTGGGGTTATTGTTGACTTTTCTTCTGCTTAGCTTTTTCTAGTTGCGCTGCTGCATCAGGATAGCCATTCGATGCTGCCTGTTCATACCAATAGATGGCTTTGTCTAAATCTAGCTCTAATCCATCCGCAAACTCATATGTTATACCCATCTGGTATTGCGCATTAGGCAGCCCGTTCTCGGCAGCGCGTTCGCACCACTTGTAGCAGCGCTCCATATCGCCTTGGTTGTACAAATGGCGAGCCAGTCGATACTGGCCCTCTGGGCGACCAAAGATTGCTTTTACATAGTTGAAATAATAGTTGTCTGGATGGTGTTTATACAAATAATCGCTTACGCACCCCGTGCAACTAAGGCACATTACAATGAATAAAATAACCTGTTTTTTCATACCAATATCATTTTCGACTGCAAAGATACAACTTTTTTTTGCATATATCCAAATAAATGGCGAAAAATCGCTATTTTCAGTTTAGAAGTGGGGAGTACTCAGCATGTACGCCGAGAACGGAACAGCCAATGGCAGGCGCAAATCTTAAGAAAAAGCACTTTTGCAGGCGAGGAGTTGAGTCGTGTCTTATACTGAAATAGGTTTACTCATAAAATGAACAAAAAGTATCAATTATTAAGATTCAAGTTTTATGAAGCGAACTCTAAATCGTTATTCTCTCTCGTTCAAACAACAAGTTTTGGATGATTATTTTCAGTCAGGTATGAGTCAAGTGGAATGTTATACCAAGTGGAAAATTCCCCAACGCACGCTCAATACATGGCTTACTTCTTGCAAGAGTCAAGAAAAAAGTGTATCTTTGCAC
>JAZSEB010000015.1:0-7167 GCA_045531475.1 Paludibacteraceae bacterium | reverse complement strand
CAAGCTAAAGAAAAACTGATTCTTCTGCGTAAACAGACATTGGTTCTAGAGTTATTAACACATGTACTATCACAGCCGACTGCTAGCATCCCCAAGCCATTCACGCATAAGGAGCAGATTGTTATGCAGTTTATTCAGTCAATAGTAAAGAACCATACCACAGAACGGCAGGTGGCTTTCTATGCAGACCAAGCGGGGTTGTCGCAACGGTATTTCTCCTCAATTGTGTCTGAACGACTGGGCATGACGCCTATTGAGATTATCACTCTTGTGACTATCAATAATGCCAAGCGTCTTTTGCACGAGAAAGGTGTGCAGGTCAAGCAGGTAGCAGAGCAACTAGGTTTTCCTGAGCAGTTTACTTTCCGCAAGTATTTCAAAACGCATACGGGTATGTCGCCTCGGGCGTATCAACAGAGTGTACAATAATAAGATAAACGATATGATTTTCTATTTTTCTGGAGTAGGCAACTCGGCGTGGGTGGCGCAAGTGTTAGCAGAACAGTTGGGCGAACGGCTCGTTAAGATGGCTGATTATGTGGATGAGCAGTTGGATATTCAGCCCGATGAAAAGGTGGGCTTTGTGTTTCCCGTTTATTCGTGGGCTCCGCCAAAATTGGTGATGGATTTTATTGGTCGTGTGAAGATGAGTGCGCCCAATTATCTGTATTTCGTGTGCACTTGCGGAGCGGAGGCAGGCAAGACGGCGGATATTTTCTGTGAGGCGGTGACTGCACGTGGATGGCAATGCCATGCGGGTTATTCGGTGGTGATGCCTAACACCTATGTGTCGTTCCCTGGCTTTGGCATTGATGCCGATGAGGTGGCTGCTCGCAAGATTGCTGCTGCCAAAGAGCGATTGCCGCAGATTGTGGAGCAACTGAAGGCGCAACAACATGTTTTTGACTGCCACGAAGGACCATTGGCACGATTCAAGAGTTATGTGATAGGTAGTAGTTTCAATAAGTATCAACTCACCGCCGAGCCATTCTTCACAACCGATGCCTGCACCGCCTGTGGGCGTTGCGAACAGACGTGTCCTGTGCATAATATCTCGCTGGCAGATGGTCGTCCAGAGTGGAGCAATCATTGTACGCAGTGCTTGGCATGTTTCCATATCTGCCCTGTGAATGCTATTCAGTATGGTAAATTCACGAAGGGGAAGAAGCAATATCGGATAAGTAGCTACGTTAGCGCGAGTCCCACAAGTTCTCTATAAGTTTCGGGACCTGAAGGAGTGCGACGGAACGCACTCCGAGCGCAGCGCCCGAAGAGTCCCCACTCTGAGGAACAGCGCAAGTATAGAAAAAATAGGGAGATCTGTGGGATATCTATGGGCTTTCTGTGGCTTTCAGTTTTCCGTTTTCACTTTTCACCTTTCCGTTTTCGGTGTGCCTCTTATATAATATAGTGTTGCCGTATCTTCGGCATTTTGATGGTTTTGTGCCGAAGGTTGGTTATTTTGGAGAGTGAAATGGTAGATACAACATGCGGGAAGTGTAGTGTTTACTATGCTTCCCGCGTGAGTGTATTTTTTTGAAAAAAGTTTTCGCGTGCTGAAGAATCGCTTGCGATTAATCGTTCGAGCCCATTGGGCGAGATAAGACGATTGTGCCGAAAGTTATGCCGAAAGTTTGGCTTAATTATAATAGATTTATTCTATCTAAAAGGAAGTGATTCGACTATTGATGAGTCTTTGTAGGTGTCTTTTCCGCTCGATTTTCATACTTTGTGGGGTATTTTTGCGGTTATCCGCATTTTTACCCTGCAAAGGTAATACTTTTTTGTGATATAGACAAATATTTTTATGATAGATTATGTTTTTTCCGAAAATTACCTACAAGTTTCGGGACCACGATAGGAGATCTGTGGGATATCTATGGGCTTTCGGTGACTTCTTTAAACGTGTCTCTATAATAATGTTGCAAAAATCTTCGGCACGGAAGGAGTTTTGTGCCGAAGATTTATGATTTTGAAAGAAGAATAGGTGTGAATAATATGCGGAAGTTGCTGTATTATAAGAACTTCCGCATAGGTGTATTTTTTTTGAAAAAAGTTTTCGAGTGCCGAAGATTGTACTGAAAGATTAGTTTATTTGATATGCAAGAATAATTCGAAGATAATTCTCAAACATTCTTTTCTTTCTTAACTTTATAGATGTCGCACCTATCAATGCTGCAATTGCACCAATTAAAAATGGTATTGCAATTTCCACACCTTCCCAATCTACACTGGGATATGTGTCAAATGCTTCAAACGCCCAACTACAGAAAAACAATAATAAAACTACTGATATAATGTATAGTAGTATCTTCCAAATATTAGAGAAAGTTTTTGCTGCCATTAAAATAGGATATGCTTCATCAGCTGTACTCCTTAAAAGATTTTGGATTTTTATAGAGTCTTCTATTGATAGTTTGCTGCTCCTTTGCGTCAAAAAGTTCGTAATAAGTTCTTGTTTCATATTCTAGTATTCAACTGATAATAAAGTATTTTGATTACATAAAGTAACTAGCAATCACAAGAACAATAGCAACAATTCCGATAATGGTAAAAATTGTTGAGCGTAGTTTTTCTGAATCGGTAAGTTTCTCCTCACGTACCTCAGTAGGAATTCTATTTTGCAAATCATATAGAATATTACCACTAAAAAGATCTATAGGGAGAGCAATAGCCATTTGACTGGTATCGCTCATTGGATGTGTAAAAGATTTTTTATAGAGTTTAAAATCTGTACTTGCATTATCAATTATTGATTGCAAATCTTTTACTTCAATATAAACGCGTTCATTTTTCGAATCAACAATCATTCTTGATATATTACTCCAAGGTACAAGTCCCACAATAAGAGGTTTGTTATTGGCTACATTTCCACATAACCATAATCCTTTTGCATGAGCTGCTGTGTAGTGCATGTCCCAATTTACGAAACGTGTTCCCACAGATTCAAACTCATCTTCAAGTTCATAATAAATTTTGGCTTTCCCTGTAGCCAATGTTTTATGTAAGTTTCCCATATTAAAGATGTTTTATGATATTCCAAATCCAATTTGAAAGTATAATAATTCCAACAATGAGCCATATCCCATTAGACCATTTTTTTGTTAAGAATGTTTTGAGTGTTTGCTTCCCATTATAACAGTCATAGAATGACCAAAAGGGAAGTGTTGCACAAAGCAGACAAAACAAACAAGAAAGTGGGTTTGTATATAAAGCGTTCAAGATTTCGCCTTTTAACAAAAACTGCGTTGCTCTAATTCCCCCACACCCTGGGCATGGAATACCTGTGATAGTTTTAAAAGGACATCCAATTGGGATTGGTATGTGCTCCATAAATATGAACGCTAAAAACACCAATCCCAATATAGCGGTAATTCCTACGAATAACTTATAGCGTTGGAATGCTTTCTGCAAACTTTTTGTAGTTATATTCAAAGGTCCATTTGCGTGCATTAATTACACCTGCTATAAATAGTCCAAGTGTTATGAATGTAACTAAGCAGAAAAGTATAGCCAATCCAATGCTATCATTAAGCTCAAGTTCCACTACAACGTATAGTGGAATAAAGATTAAATAACAAACTAATTGCGTTATAGCATACTCAACCTTTCCTACATAAAATGCTCCGACTCCAAATCCCATCATCAAATTTAGAATGAGAGTTATAGTAGGATCTTTGTATGGCAAACTTTGGGCTCTCCATAACGTTGTATTATCCGCATTGGAAAGTTTGGCAGAGACATTCATGAAGTCACTATTTGAGAAGTACTTCCTCAAACGTAGTAGCACGATGTTATTTGAATTATTCATTATATCAATAAATCGTAATACCTTGCATCATCAATGCTTCTTGTAGCTTCTTATAATTATATTGGCGAGTACGGTCTGTTGCATTAACCATATCAATAATCCACCAAATATAGAATCCGCCACAAGTAAGCAATTTAGCAACACCAAGCCCCGCTTCACCCAACATAAAGCGATCAACTCCCAAACTACCAATAAGAATTGAGATAATCAGAATGGTGGTTGGATCTTTGAAGTCAAGAGATTGGACGAACATTGCTTGGGAATCGTCTAATTTTGCTAATGCCTCTTGAAGAACCATAATTTTGTCTTTAGGAAGTTTCTCTGCATTTTGCGCAAGAAACATGTCAATTTTTTGTTGTTCCATAATTGTTATTGTTTATTCACCTACTCTTTGTCGGATTTTCGGCACACTCCGTTGGTTAATATTTAATTTATTGTTTGTTAATGTGATTTCGTGTATATACATACAAAAAGCGTGAACTTTCGTTCGCTTCATTTGAGTTTTTGAGGTCTTCGACTACCTTATTTGTTCAAATTTACGCACGGAAAACTCACGCTGATAACGTGAGCGTGCATAAACCGTGACTTGAACAAATAATAAGTTTTTAAAAGTGTCGAAGTTTCAAAAACTCAAGTTTGGCTTATAACGCTATATGAAATATGTCGGGCAACGAATCGTTGCGGGTTAACTATAAACTATGAGTGATGATCTATAAAGTAATTTAATGGGTTAGTATTGTTTTGTTATTTCTTCATCCATTCTTGGTACAAAGCGACAGGACCTTCGTGCCAGCGTTTGGTGCTTTCTTGCTCCAATTGTTTGTACATATCAGAAGAATATATCAAGCGCATGGCTTCAATGACAGTGATATGCTTCTCTGCACACAACATATCTGCCAACCAACTCACTTTGGAAGGTAAAAGCAAATGCAAATTATTTTGGGTCACTTCGGTCATAAGAGTATCTCGTGCGCTTGGGTGAATGTTAATAGTTGCAATGCGTGTTCTGTATGGAACAAATATTGATCAACGAGTTCGTATGTCTTAAGTTCAGCAAGCAAATTTTGTTTGCTCATCAATCCGCCTTCGTACAAGGCAAAGCACGTATAAACACGGTCATTCGCTACTGGACCATACACAATGTCATAATCGTGTACAAAGTCCTTGTTGAGGCGGTTGTTCATCACGAAATCAATCCATTCGTCGGTAGGAGATTCAAAGAGCAAGCACTTAACTGATTGCAACTTATCTATGTCCAATTCGTATTCATTGACAAAGCCTTTGGCTGCACGGTTGCCCTTCATCTTTCTACGCACCCATTCCTCGGCTTGCTCATACGAAGTCGTGGTATAAAATCCGCTACCATAATCAAGGGTGCGATTAGGTTCGCGAATCTCAGGTGTATCAACACACTCTAAACAGCCGTGATAAACTTTCATTGCTTTCGCTGATTGATATAGTTGTCAATATCTTCTACAATCCATTGCGCACTTTGCGTGTGCAATACCTCGTAAAACTCCTCCAGATATTCCAATACGCCATATTTGTCCAGTTCAAGCATTGCCTGCTCGCCTGTCAAATGGTGTTTTTGCTTGTATTGCTCAATGCAAAAAGAGATGAAATATGAGATTTCGTTGCTGCGCATGCTAATGCTTCTTGATATTTGGGCGCAAAGATACACTTTTTTTTTGAGATGTGCAAGAGTAGTGCAAATAAAAATGCCATTTATGCGAATTTTGCATAAATGGCAGGGGGCTTATAACGCTATATTAAATATGTCGGGCAACGGTATCGTTGCGGATTAACTATAAACTATGAGTGATGAGTGATAAGTTGTTTTATTTGGTTAAACAAGTTTTGATATAACTCTCAATTTCTTGAGCAGATACATTATATATAGGTTCTAGCAAATGGAAATTGGCATCTTGCGCAAACAATTCACCTCTCGTAAGCATCGACAAAAGGTTCTTACTCTTGAGACGATGGCGCGAGTATTGCAACGCATGATTCATCAATTCATGAATATCTACACCCGTTTGCAGAATAGAATAGATGTCATAATAATCACGGAAATTGCTTCTTCTGAGCATCACTTCCATCTTCATCGCACCAATAGCCATCACATCAGCCAATTTGATATTGCCTTGATAGATGACTTCGTTTTGTACTGGGGAGTATTTATCGCATGCGTAAAAAGAGAATTTTACTCCCGCAACACGAAACTCCACATGGTCAAAGTCGTAAATATCTCTGCGCTCAATTTCGCCGATAGTGGACAACTCTTTTTCTATCACATCCCAAGCGACCTCCATCTTTTCATCCTCAGATGTGCGCCATTTTTGAAAATCCAAATCCTCGCTTTGGCGTGTGTGCAGTTGCAATGACAACGCAGTACCTCCGACTAGCCAATACGGACGGATACAATCTAATTGTGCTACTGCATCAATAATCTTACCAGTATGTGGGGCTAAACCTATCATTTAAACTTTCGATTGAAACGGCGTGTTGCCATAGATTTTACATATTGGTCGGGGCGTTTAGATTTGAAATAGTACCATGCAAAGAAACGATTCAACGAATAGTAATAATCCAATTGAGGAATCAATTTGTCCAACCAAACTTGTTTTATTTTCTGATAGGGATATATCTGAAACAATTGGTCAATCTCTGGCATGTCAAGATACAACAAAACCTTTTCTATCAATATATCATCTGAGATGTTATCGATAGAATCAGGACTATAAGACCAAAAGCATTGTTCCTGCTTCAAGAGTCCAATCAATTGTTGTTTGGCTTGTGGTTGTAGCATACCTTGTTCGTTTATTTTGACCTTTGCGGTGCAAAGGTAGTGCTTTTTTTTGAGATATGCAAGAAAATGGTGATTTTTTCGGATGATTTTAATTAATGGGCGGTCGTGCCTAACCTGTACGGCACTACCCTATAGCCGTACGGCTGCGTACCCGCGATTCAACACCCCACCAATTCACGAAATTGGTCGGGGACCCCGTAGGGTACGCCATTCTATGTTCGCACTATCTCCTCAGTGTGGGGACACTTCGGGTGCTTCACTCGGAGTGCGTTCCGTCGCACTCCTTCACTTAACAAAACGCACTTTGTCTTATACTGAAATAGGTTTACTCATAAAATGAACAAAAAGTATCAATTATTAAGATTCAAGTTTTATGAAGCGAACTCTAAATCGTTATTCTGCATCATTCAAACAACAAGTTTTGGATGATTATTTTCAGTCAGGTATGAGTCAAGTGGAATGTTATACCAAGTGGAAAATTCCCCAACGCACGCTCAATACATGGCTTACTTCTTGCAAGAGTCAAGAAAAAAGTGTATCTTTGCAC
>JAZSEB010000011.1:0-27009 GCA_045531475.1 Paludibacteraceae bacterium | reverse complement strand
CTGAAAATAATCATCCAAAACTTGTTGCTTGAACGAGGGAGAATAACGATTTAGAGTTCGCTTCATAAAACTTGAATCTTAATAATTGATACTTTTTGTTCATTTTATGAGTAAACCTATTTCAGTATAAGACATTAAGATTGATAACCTAAAAAAGTTGTCTCCCATCCTAAAAAGGTTGACTCATTTCCTAAAAATGTTTCTTGGCTTTGTTTATTAATCCCGAATCATATTCGGGTATTCTTCACCTCTCACTCTAAACTGTAGCTCGCCCCACGAGCGTCCTCTAAACTGAAAATAGCGAAAAAAAATCGCTATTTTCTTGCACATCCGCAAATTTTATTGTACCTTTGCACCGTGAACCTGCGCCGAGGGATGTCTGTACATCATCGGCGGAGGGTAGCAGACATAATAAAAGGCGTTTATTACGCTCTGTTCTGACACCTTGAAACTTCGCAACTTTCAAACTTTTTTCAGAACTTAGCAACGATAGATGCCCTACGGGATATAGATTATCCCTCTTGTGCCTATTTGGTACGCCATTTGCGTATATATGTATTACGCACACGCGTACCTTAACTATGATATAGCACGAGAGTATATTTTATATTCGGCGTGGGCTTCGCGTTGTCGTTTCAATACCAAAGGCAATGCGAGAGCCTCAGTTTGTGGAACGGCAATAGTGCAAGTTTCACGCTTTTTTTATGTCCATATTGTTCACTAAAGGCGATAGAGACATGAAACTATCTTACATAATACCATTCTACAATGGTCAAGACACTATTCATCATTGTTTGGATAGTATATTGGCTATAGGATTAGATCTAAATGAGTTGGAGATAATAATTGTAGATGATTGCTCGCCTATGTCTGCTGAGAGTATAGTGAGTGACTATTTAGTAAAGTATAGAAATATTCGAATTATTCAACACTCAGTGAACAAACGACAAGGCGGAGCGAAGAACACTGGGATAGCACTGGCTAAAGGAGAATATATTGCTTTCGCAGATCAAGACGACACAATTATAGCCAATAATTCCAAATTAGCTTTAGACTTTGCCTTAAAACATGATGTAGATATGTTGGCGTGTCACTACACCATTCTGCATGAAGATAAAAATATACGAGAATATGGTATTGATAAGGGAGATAAGCAAATAATAAGTGGCAAAGAGTTTTGCGAGCAATATTTTGTCACGGGATATAATCTCGCACCATGGGCTAATATCTATAAGCGCAACTTTTTGCAGAAAGTATCACGACCATACGAAGAAAATGTAGTAATGGAAGATTCCGATTGGATTGCATGGCATTGGATTCATGCTAATAAAGTCGGAATACTAAATATCCCTATTTACACTTGGGTTATGAACCCTACTTCTATAACGCACAGCCAACATTATATCAATCGTGCTGATTGGATTAAATTTGGTTATCGAAAGATACGTGACGCTCATTCTTACAAAAGCAAATCATCTAAATTTTCCGAAATAATGGAAAATGACGGAAGACAAAATATCATTGGAGGAATGAAAAAGATTTGGAAAGTAAATAACTATTTTAAATTCTATCAACATTTAACTCGCAGTTGCGACGCATACATACATACACGCTGCGCGAACTACAGAAAATGGAATGGTCAGGTATCGTAAAAATCTTGATACAATACCCAACATTATCTCTAATCCTCTTATATCCTATAGGTTCAATGCTCAAAATTATTAACCATGCAAAACACAAAATCTTCGAATAATCCGCTATTATCAGTCGTTATCCCCATGTACAATTGCGCACCTGTTATTGTGCGTTGTTTGGATAGTATTGATTATCCTGACTGCGAAATCATCGTAGTCAATGATGGCAGTAGAGACAATGGTGCAGAGATTGTAGAAAAATATGCCGCTACGCATCCGAATGTGCGTTTAATCAACAAATCCAATGGAGGCGTTTCTTCTGCGCGAAACTTGGGAATGCAAGAAGCAAGAGGAAAATATATTGTTTTTGTGGATGCTGACGATTACCTTGCACAATCTGGGCTTGCACGAATGATTACATTAGCAGAACAAAACGCAGCCGACATTGTGAAATATAAAATACATTCCTTGCATCATGATGCACCATGCGTATATAATTCTGTTGCTGATTATAATATGAAAGTAGAGGTTATATCTGGGAAAGCGCAAGCACTGAATCGTTATGATATATCAGACTATCATGTGGTGGATGCTGTGTTTAAGACTTCTACTATTCGAGAGAATGACGTGCATTTTTATACCGATTTGCATTTGAGAGAGGATGATGCTTTTATGGGGGCATTTTATAGTGTAGCATCGCAAGTTGTTGTTACAGATTTACCTCTCTATAATTACTACACTTCTTCATACTTTAGTCATACTCATAGCCAGCCCATTGAACGGCAAAGAGTTTTGATTCAGAGTGGTTTGCTCGCTATTCGACATCGTAAGGAATTTATTGCCAAGAAATGTCCCAATCAAATATTTCCGTATGAACGCCTTAAATACATGCGTTGGGTATGCACAGTACGTAATGCTATTTCTGCCCAACTAACATTGAAAGAGTATGGAGCATTATTAGACGAATTCCGCAAAGAGGGTATATATCCTCTAGACTATGCTTGGATTAAGGCTGCTGGATGGGATTATGCTATCAAACCTTATATGAAGCGTGTGTTACAAACCTTTATGATAAACAATCCATGGCTAGTTTGGTTACCTGCTAAATGGTATTACAGTAAACGCAAATGATACCTAAGATAATACATTATTGTTGGTTTGGGGAGAAATCGATTCCTAAAAATTTGCAGCGATACATGGCAACATGGCGAACGCTGATGCCTGATTGGGAAATAAAAGAGTGGAATGAACACAATTTCTCAATAGCAACGGCACCCATATATGTACAGGAGGCATATCGTGAACAAAAATGGGCATTTGTATCTGATTATGTACGGCTGTGGGCACTTAATCAACATGGTGGAATATATTTGGATACAGATGTAGAAGTGTTGAAATCATTTGAAGATTTACTAAATAATATAGCATTTATTGGGCTAGAAGAGTCACTGGCACATTTGCCAGGCACTTGCGTGATGGGTTGTGAAGCACAATGTAAATGGGTCAAAGATATGCTTACATTGTATGATGATATTCGTTTTGTTCGTGAAGATGGAACATTTGACATGACCACAAATGTCCAACGAATGGGAAAGAAACTTGTAGAACAAGGTTTTATCCCATGTAGAAAAGAACAATATGTAGATGTATATGGACTACGAATTTACACACACGATTATTTTTCGCCAATAACCTCTACTCGCGTAATGCGTAAAACTAAAAATACATATTGTATTCATCATTTTGCAGGTAGCTGGACAAACAAAAGACATTATCGTTTGCGCGATAGTTGGATTGTGCGCGAAACGATAAATGCGCTTATACAAATCAAACGGAAACTAAAAGGAATAGATTGATATGAAAAAAGATGTTTATGTTGTGGTCGGGCAATATAGTCCAGAACGGAAATCATGCGTTCTAAATGAACTGATAGATTGCTTAAAGCAATTAGGAGAAGTCAATATATTTGATATGCCTACTGCTGATTCTGCCGATTCTGGCGAAGTCAATGGCAGTGTTATCGTGCATCGTTATGCTTGTCCAGAAAAAAGTATAGTCAATGCAGCACAACGCATTCCTGAAATAGTGAGAGATCTTGTACACTTGGGAGCAACAGAATACTACTTAGACTATGGCGTAGAAAAAGAATATCAATCAATAATAAAATTGATAAACAACGCCTTAAGAAATTATGGTGTCCAAGTATATACTTTAAATAGGCGTACTCCATTTCGTTGGTTACGCAATCTCATTGGGGATATACAGTTCCAATTAAAAGAATGGAAACTCCAAGAGCAAGAAGAACAAGAGATAGAGCAAGTAGAAGGTATGTCAGGCCATGGCAGTATGCATGGATTTGTTCTATACAAGAAATTCGAAACCGCTCGTGAGGAGCGAAAGAGAATACATGAACTAAGAAAGCACAACTAAACCCGCTACCCTTGCGCTACCTTTACGCAAGAATGGCATTGTATCTAATAATAAGCAACTATATTGCCATTCTTCGGCACAATCTTCGGCACGCGAAAACTTTTTTCAGAAAAAATACACTCACGCGGGAAGCTTAGCAAACACTACACTTTCCGCATATGGTATATACCATTTAACCCTCCAAATTCTCCAATCTTATAAGATGTAAACCGTAGTAATAATAGCAATTCGGAATATACAAAAATACAAAATGCTTAATTAAATGAGCAATTTTTATCTCAAAATGCTTGTTTTATTAAGCAAAAAGTTGTACCTTTGCAGCGATTTTCAAGAAAAGAGTGAATTATGGAACAACTTCAAGCACAACATGTACGACTTTTATCGCATGTAAAAGCCCCATTTGAGCGCAGTCTGATGGAACAAATCAATTGGCAGTCTCGATTGATTGCCATTCGTGGTGCGCGTGGCGTAGGCAAAACAACCATGTTGCTTCAACACATCAAAAAAACATACGGTTCAAATCCACAAAAGGCATTATATGCCAGCATGGATCACCTGTACTTTTCGCATCATACGCTCTTGGAGTTGGCGGAGGAGTTTCATAAACGAGGTGGCGAATGTCTGTGTTTGGACGAAGTACATAAATATGAAGGTTGGAGCCGTGAAATCAAAAATATCTATGACGGATTCCCTGAGTTAAAAATCGTATTCACTGGTTCCTCATTGCTTAATATTCTAAATGCAGAAGCTGACCTATCCCGCAGATGCGTTAGTTATGACATGCAGGGACTTTCTTTCCGTGAGTATTTAAGCATTAAGGAAAATATACATTTGCCCATTATGTCGTTGGAGGATATCTTGCAGCACGGATTGGAACTCTCACAGCAAGTCGTAGATAAATGCAAACCCCTGCAATACTTCTCGCAATACCTTAAAGAAGGATATTATCCATTCTTTGTCGAAGATGGTATTGATTATTTGACACAAGTACAAAAAGTGGTGGGAATGATTCTTGAGATTGAGTTGCCTCAACTCAGCAATGTAGATATTGCTAATGTGCGCAAACTGAGAAGCCTACTTTCTGTGGTAAGTAGTGGTGTACCGTTTGCAGTGGACATCAGCAAGATGGCGCAAACGGCAGAATTGAATCGCAATACGATTATTACTTATTTGGCACACCTGCATCGCGCGAAACTGCTTAACTTGTTGTATAGTGATATGCTCAATCTTAAACGCATGCAAAAACCAGATAAGATTTATTTGGAGAACTGCAATTTGTTGCATGCCCTTTCGCTGACAAATGTAGAGGTTGGTACGGAGCGAGAGACCTTTTTTGTCAATCAATTGTCTTATGCACACTCTGTGGAATATGCTAAACAAGGTGATTTTGTGATTGATCGCAAGTACACGATTGAGGTCGGAGGAGCTAGCAAAGATGGCAAACAAATCGCTAATGCTGATAACGCATTTATTGCAGCAGATGATATTGAATATGCTTTAGGTAATAAAATTCCGCTTTGGTTGTTTGGCTTCTTGTATTGATTTGGATTGATAGCTATAAACCTTCGGCACAATCTTCGGCACGAAGAAAAAAATAACAAAAAAAATCACTCAAGCGGGAGGCGTTGGTAATCAACACCTTCCGCTTGCTTTAAGCACCTTTTTAAAGCACAATTCTCAAATCTTCGGCACAAAACTACCAAAATGCCGAAGATTTTTGCAGCATTATTATAGAAGCGTGTCCATATTGCCTCCCACCAAATTGACAATATAATTTTTGTTTTGTCCACTAATGCAGTGTTATTGCATTCATTTGGGCAAACAAAAAATAATTATAGAATTGTCATTAATTGTCGATTTTAATTGTCATGAATTGTCTTTACTATCAATTTCTAGGTCACTACATGTTATAAGATTTCTGTGCGAAGCGAGTAGGAGCATATTTATTCGCAGCAAAAAAGCCACCGAAAGCCCATAGAAGTCCCACAGATCTCCTATGGTGATTCCGAAACTCACAGGGAATTTCATACCCGATTTAGCAAAATATAGATTCTCGCAAAACTTTTTGCACATTTGCTTGCGAATATGCTCAAAAATTCGTACCTTTGCAGCGGTATTTACGGAAGAATCCAAATGCTATAAAGACTTTGGACAAGCTATCCAATCGTAGGAAGAGTATAAATAATTTTGGATAATTTTCTATAATATACTACAATTTTTGGAGCGAATAATAATTTTTGTCACAAATAAATATTTGTTTTTATGCAAGCTTTAACAGCAACTAACTTTACCTTCCCAGGTCAAACCAATGTGTACCACGGCAAAGTGCGTGATGTATATTTCATCGGTGAGGACTGCCTCGCTATGGTAGCCACCGACCGTATTTCTGCCTTTGATGTTATCCTGCCAAAAGGTATTCCATTCAAAGGCCAAATCCTCAACCAAATCGCGGCTAAATTCCTCGATGCAACGGCTGACATCGTTCCTAACTGGAAACAAGCCACTCCCGACCCTATGGTAACCGTAGGTGTTCGTTGCGAGGGTTATCCTGTAGAGATGATTGTGCGCGGTTACCTCTGCGGTTCTGCATGGCGTGCCTACAAGAGCGGCGTGCGTGAGATCTGCGGCGTACAATTGCCAGAGGGCATGCGCGAGAACGAGAAGTTCCCTACCCCAATCATCACTCCTACCACCAAAGCCGAGATTGGTGCACACGATGAGGATATCTCTCGCGAAGAGATTATCGCTCAAGGACTTATCCCAGAGGCAGAGTACGAGCAATTGGAGAAATACACCCTTGCTCTCTTCGCTCGCGGACAAGAGATTGCTGCTAAACAAGGACTAATCCTTGTGGATACCAAATACGAGTTTGGTAAACATGGCGATCAAATCCTTCTTATGGATGAGGTACATACTCCAGACTCCAGCCGCTATTTCTATGCAGAGGGCTACGAGGAGCGCTTTGAGGCAGGTTTGCCACAAAAGCAACTCTCCAAAGAGTTTGTGCGTGAGTGGCTAATGGACAACGGTTTCCAAGGCAAAGAGGGACAACAAGTGCCAGAGATGACCGATGAAGTAGTGGCAGGTATCACCGCTCGCTATATCGAACTCTACGAAGGTATCACAGGCGAAAAACTCGTCCTCGATGCTACCGCCGAAGACCTCACCGCTCGTATTGAGAAGAATTTGAACGTATATTTTGCAAAATAATAAGACCGCCTTGCGGCTGTTAGATATTAGACCACTATGTTGTTAGACCACCCTGCGGGTTGTTAGATTATAGAATTCTAACATCTCGTAGTGGAGTGGTTTATAACTTCAACCACGAGTAATCCAAATAATAAACTTTAAAGAATATTACAATCATGAAAAAGATTCTTTTCGCTGTGTTAGGCACATTGATTTGTGCATCGTTGTTTGCAGAAAATAATTCTTCTGCTATTGTCTATACAGAAGATAGTTTGAGCGCAGAATTGAAGATTACTTCTACTTACTTTGATGGAGAGGAACACTTTTTTACCTTTAAAATTCCTCAAAACAAAACAATCAAAGTAACTCGTATCAATAGTGTATATTTCAAAGGGGCAATAGATAGAGTAATTTCTCTCTATGTAAATGATACAGAAGACATTATTAGTAATCATGAGAAATTTAATATTGGTGTGTATGTTGATACCCTCGTTAATGCAGGCGGCTTCACATTTGTAATAGACAACATACCAGAAGATTACGCTTATCAGCCAAAAGATCCTGCTATTACCGTTCGTTTTGCAGTGATAGATGAGCACCCTTCTACCGAATCTATCTTACTGAATGGTGATGTAGAGGTTGTTTCGGGTGCATTTAGCACATCAGGTAATCAAGATTTTATGGGTACCAAGGTGACAGCTATCTTGGGTGACGATTATAATGAATACACTTGCTTTGGTTCTGCTCGTGGTGGTATGATTCGTGGTAGTAATGAGGGCTATTTGATTCTTAGTGGTAATCCTAACGGTTATGGTAATCGCAATGTATATATCAACCGCTATACATCAAATGGCGATGTGATTATGACCGCAGGTTCTGGTCAAGTAGGTATCGGCGTGGATGATCCTGAATACAAATTGGATGTAGCAGGTACAGTTCATGCCAATAGTATTATTGCAGATGGTAATATTCGTGCAAGTGAGATTATCGTAAGTACGACTGGTGCTGACTTTGTTTTTGCTGATGATTATCAATTGCGTCCACTGAGCGAGGTAAAGACTTTTATTCAAGAAAACAAGCACTTGCCAGAAATTAAATCAGCTCAAGAGATGCAAGAGAATGGTGTGGGCATTAATGAATTGCAAACACAACTTTTGCAGAAGATAGAGGAGTTGACGCTCTATATTCTCCAACAGGAGGAGAGAATAAAGGCGTTAGAAGCAGAGTTGAATAAGTAAAATTATGTGAAATAATATCTTATGAAAAAGGTCATCATTTATTTCACTACATTGTTGTTGTCTATACCAACATGGATATTTGCACAAGAACCAAATAGTTTGCATGTGCAAAAGGTCGATGGGACGGAGCAATCTACCTCACTAGTAAGTATCCAGTACATTACATTTGAAGAAGATGTGTTGGTGCTAACTACTTCTGAAGGCGAATTCCGCTTACCATTGGATAATGTAGAGAAAATTACTTTTAGCGATAATAATACTTCTGCTGTTGAGAATGTTAACATTAACTCCATTCATATCTCTAAATCGGGCAATATACTAACAATAAAAAGTGATGCCACTATTAAGCATTTGTATTTAATAGATATGTCAGGCAAGGTGCTTGTGAGCGAAAGGTTTGCTTCTACAGATATAACAAGCATCGCTCTGCCTGCTTCGGGAGTTTTTGTTCTGTTCTTAGAAACAAGCCAAGGATATATCGCAAGGAAAGTGATTCATAATTGATACCTTAAAATACCGAATTATTATGAAAAAAGTTTTATTTTTCGGATTGTTTTTATCAATCACATCTATTACATTTGCTCAACGACAAATGCAAGTGTGGCAGGATGGAGTGCCAACGAGTTTTGCGGTGGCTGAGGTGGATAGTGTTACGTTTGAAGACTGGTACGATACAATGGATACATTGTCGGATATAGAATTGACTAAGTTGCTTTGTCAAGTCTGGTATGATACATTAGAAATCTGGGATACTTATCCTTATCCCTATGACACACTTCTTTTTGAGAACACACCTTCTTTCGAACTGACGTTTAAAGCCAATGGTGTATTAGAGTATTGCTTGGGCATTCCTGACCTTTGGCTTGGAACTTACATTGACTTTCAATATTATGTGCGCGACGGTCAATTATTCATATATGCAGATCCTACGATAGATTCACTGCATGCTCCTGATACATCATTTGAATTTAGAACTGATTTTGTAGTAAATGATAGTATTTTAGTGATAAATCAATTTTCTCATAACGGAACTATATTTTATCCGTTAGTAATGAAAAATGTATACTATTATTGATAAAGGAGGAAAGATTATGATAAAAAAATACATAATACTGATTTTTTCTTTAGTTTATCTTATACCTATCTTCTCTCAAGACCATTATTGGTATGGAAACAAAAGAGTTCCATTAATTCTATCGAATCAAAAATACGTAATTGTCAATCAATTGTCTAATGGTCTTGATCTTGATACAATAGTGATAGATTCAAGCATTACACTAATACCAACAATCGAAAAAATTGCATATAGCGGTGTAATATCAGACGCACAGTATAATGAATTGGATCAATCTACAGTCATATATTCTGTACCAACCTTTAAACTTTCTGAAGCAATGGATGATATATTTGCTTCCCAATATTTCTATATAAAACTTAAAGATAGTGATGATTTTGACTTATTAGCAGAATATGCATCTCTAAATGATGTATTAATAGTTGAACATAGTAATTATTTACCATTGTGGTATGTATTATCATGCATAAATTGTGATAGAAATGCTGTTGAGATGGCAAATATTTTTTATGAATCAGGCTTGTTTGAATATGCCGAACCTGATTTTTGGCAAGGTAACGATTTATTTTCTAATGATTCTTTATTTGATCAGCAATGGAATTTAAGAAATACAGGTCAATATGATATAATGTTTAGTGGCATTGATATCAACTACGATAGTGCTTGTTCCATAGTTCCTGAACTATCAGATGTCATAATTGCTGTACTGGATCAAGGGATTCAATATGATCACCCTGATTTAACAACAAATATGTGGGGACCAAATTACGATATAGACAAGAAAAAAATATCAAGCAATCTTAGAGGTGCACATGGAACTGCCTGCGCTGGAATTATAGGAGCTATTTCTAACAATGGTCTTGGTATAAGTGGAATCTTTAATGGAAAACTTATGTCCATTAGTCACGATTTTTCAAATAAATCTATACGAAAGAACAGAGGTGATGGAATTTGCTATGCTGTAGATAATGGCGCAGCAGTAATTAGTAATTCATGGGGATGTAAAGTGAATCTAACGGCGATAGACGAGGCCATTGATTATGCACTAGAAAAGGGGCGTAATGGATTAGGTTGTGTTGTAGTTTTTGCAACAGGTAACGATGATATAAATCAAATAGCATATCCTGCAAATAGCGATGAACGTATCATTGCAGTAGGAGCTATATCTCCTTGTGGTGAACGTAAAAGTAAAATCTCATGCGATGGAGAAAGTAAATGGGGAAGCCAATTCGGTCCTGAATTAGATATAATGGCTCCTGGTGTATTAATCCCTACAACTGATTTGACAGGGAAGAAAGGACTTGATAATACTAGCGATTATACATCTAGTTTTAATGGCACTTCCGCTGCTTGTCCTCATGTTGCTGCTGTTGCAGGGTTAATATTGTCAGTCAATCCAACTCTTACCGCAAAACAAGTTGCTAACATCATTGAGTCAACCGCACAAAAAGTAGGCGGATATAACTATACAAAAAAAGAAGGACGTCCTAATGGTACTTGGCATGAAGAGATGGGGTACGGCTTAGTAGATGCCTACGCTGCCGTGTTAGCTGCACAGCCTAAACATATTCAAAATCAAGTGTATCTATCAGGACAAGAGGTATATGAATATGCTACCGAAATTACAGCAGGCTACGCAGTAACAGATGCAAAACCATATGGTGATGTCGTACTTGAAACAGGAAGTAATGTAACTTTAAGAGGTATGGATAAAGTTATATTAAAACCAGGTTTCCATGCGAAGGCAGGCAGTAAATTACACATCCAAGTAGATGCCCCCACAACCACACAAGCGACTGCAGCCCCTCAGCGCATAGTACCCAAAATATCTTCTTCAAATGATGCTAATTCAACCTATGAGGATGCAACTTATAATGGCGTAGAGAACCTAGAAAACAACGTGATTGTATCCACTTCCATCTATACTATAAGCGGTCAATTGATACAAACTATCATAGGTGATGAACGTGATGCCACCCATCTTCCTAATGGAATGTATATCCTACAACATCGCATGAATGATGGAAGTGTGAAGAGTGAAAAAATCATTAACAACAAATAAGATTATTAAGAAACAATATAAACGAAATTTAAACAAATGGCAGGTTTCTTCGGGACTATTTCAACAGCAAGCTGCGTCACCGATGTCTTCTACGGCACCGACTACCATTCCCACCTCGGTACACGCCGAGCGGGTATGGCAACGTACGACACAGAAAGGGGCTTCAAACGAAGCATTCACAACATACAAAACTCGCACTTCCGAACCAAGTTCGAAGATGAATTACACGAGTTTAGTGGCAACGCTGGCATTGGTATCATCTCCGACACCGATGCACAACCTTTGCTCATCAACTCACACCTTGGTCGGTTTGCTATCAGCACCATCGGCAAGATCAACAATATGGATGAATTAGTCAACCATTTGTTGGATCAAAACATGCACCTAACGGAGTTCAGTAGCGGACGCGTAAACCCCACAGAATTAGTAGGTTTGCTCATCGTACAGGGCAAAGACTTCGTGGACGGCATTGAGAATGTGTACAAGCAAATCAAAGGTTCATGCAGCATACTTATTCTCACCGAAGATGGTATCATCGCTGCCCGCGACTCATGGGGACGTACACCTATTATATTAGGTAAAAGAAACAATGCTTACGCGATTGCCAGCGAGTCCTCATCTTTCTTCAACCTCGGTTTTGAAACGGAGTATTTCATGGGCCCTGGTGAGATTGTTCGCGTATATGCTGACCACGTGGAGCAATTGCGCAAACCCAACGACAAGATGCAGATTTGCTCTTTCCTTTGGGTGTATTACGGCTTCCCCACCTCCGACTACGAAGGTCGCAATGTAGAGCAAGTGCGCTATGCTTGCGGTCATGCTATGGGTAATAGCGATGATGTGAAAGCAGATATTGTCTGCGGTATTCCTGATTCAGGTATTGCTATGGCGATTGGTTATTCGCACACTTCGGGCGTGCCTTACCAGCGTGCTATCACCAAGTACACCCCTACTTGGCCACGTTCTTTCACCCCATCGCAACAAGCCACACGCGACCTCGTTGCTAAGATGAAACTCATTCACAACTACTCTATCCTACGTGGCAAGAGTGTGCTCTTCTGCGACGATTCTATCGTGCGTGGTACACAACTCCGCGATAACACCCGTTGTCTTATAGAAGCAGGTGCCAAAGATGTGCATATGCGTATTGCATGTCCACCCATAATGTATGGCTGTCCATTCACGAACTTCACCACATCGAAGTCGGACATGGAACTCATCACACGCCGTATCATTGCGGATTTAGAAGGTGAAGAGGCAGCCAATAATCCAGAGCGTATCAAGGCATATGCCACTACCGATTCACTGGAGTATCAACGTATGATACGTGCATTGCGTGATCGTTTTTCTCTCAAGTCATTGAAATACACTAAGATAGAAGACCTTATTGCAGCTATTGGTCTGCCAAAGTGCAAGGTTTGCACCTACTGCTTTGATGGTTGTAATCCTGAATAATAACAAATATGACTCCCTTTAACAACGAGAAGTACATCCGCATACAGTCGGAGCATATCAAAGAGCGTATAGCGCAGTTTGGCAACAAACTCTATTTGGAGCTCGGGGGTAAGCTCTTTGATGATTTTCATGCCAGTCGCGTACTGCCTGGTTTTCAGCCAGACAGCAAACTCACTATGCTCACGCAACTGCGTGATACACTGGAGATTGTAATTGTCATATCCGCATCCGATATCGAGAAAAACAAAGTACGTCAAGACCTGGGTATCACCTATGACGTAGATGTACTGCGTTTGCGTGATGAGTTTATGAATCGTGGTTTTGTGGTCAACTCCGTGGTAATCACTCACTATAGCGGTCAAACGTCCGCACAGATGTATCGTCAACGATTGGAGCGACTGGGTATCACCACGTATTACCACTATACTATCGACGGTTACCCCCACAACGTAGCACTCATTGACTCGGAAGAAGGGTTTGGTAAAAACGATTATATAGAGACTACTCGCCCATTAGTGGTTGTCACGGCTCCTGGTCCTGGAAGTGGTAAGATGGCGGTTTGCCTCTCGCAACTCTACAACGAGCATGTACGAGGTAATCAAGCAGGATATGCCAAGTTCGAAACTTTCCCTGTGTGGAACCTGCCCCTCAAACACCCAATCAATATGGCATATGAGGCAGCTACTGCAGACCTAAATGATGTTAACTTGATTGACCCTTACCACCTTGAGGCGTATGGTGCAACAGCCATTAGCTATAATCGCGATACGGAGATTTTCCCTGTGCTAGATGCGTTATTCACGGGTATCTATGGTCATAACCCCTACAAATCGCCTACAGATATGGGAGTAAACATGGTTGGCTTCTGTATCGAAGATGATGATGCGTGTAGTGAAGCAAGCAAGCAAGAGATTATCCGTCGTTACTATCATGCTTTGAATGACTTAGCTAATGGCGATGTCAATGAGGCAGTCGTCAATCGTATTGCACGACTATTCAAGCAAGTGGGTATTTCCACGGCTGACCGTCCTACTACTATAGCTTCCAATGAGCGCAAAGAACGCACAGGTGCTATAGCAGTCGCAGCAATCGAATTGCATGATGGAAAAATTATCACAGCAGAGGCATCCGAACTATTGGGTTCAAGTGCTGCTCTCTTGCTTAATGCTACCAAATATTTGGCTGACATCGACCACGATGTAAAACTCATTCCTCAAGAGATGATCGAACCTATCCAACATACTAAGATCAATTACCTTAGGGGGCGTAATCCTCGTCTACATACTGATGAGGTACTAGTAGCATTATCGGTATTATCATTGCATAACGAAGACTGTCGAAAAACCCTAGAAGCACTTCCTCAATTAGCTGGTTGTCAAGTCCATTCTACAGTTATGCTATCCGAAGTTGATCGTAAGATCTTCCGCAAGTTAGGTATCGAACTCACATGCGATCCTATTCGTAAATAAAAAAGAATGAGCCAGTTGGCTCATTCTTTTTTATTTACATATTCTATATTTCTTTATCCGTATATGCTTTTGGCAATGCTCTGCAATTATAATGTGATGCCATCACTTCTCCATAAGCACCTATACTATGTATTGCCAGCATATCACCACGTTTCGTTGTGGGCATACCTACCTGTTTATCAAATACATCCGTTGATTCACAAATAGGTCCTACTACATCGTAATACTCATATGTCTTAGCAGTAGAACTGATATTCTCTATCTTGTGATGTGCATGATACAATGCAGGACGAATCAAATCTGTCATTCCGGCATCTACTATTGCGAACTGCTTCTGCACACCTTTCTTCACATATAATACTCGCGTGAATAGTGTTCCACACTGCGCTACCACAGAACGCCCTAACTCAAAATGCAATGTTTGCCATGGCCTTAATTGCAAGTTGTTGATATAAGTCTGGAAATACGCATGAAAATCAGGAATAGCATGCATCTGAGGGGTATCATAATCCACACCCAAACCTCCACCTACATTGATTATCTCTGCCTTTATTCCTTCTACTTCCATCATTTCTAGAAGACGATTGATACACATGCATAACGATATAAAATCGTCCATCTCCGTGATTTGACTACCAATATGGAAATGCAAACCTTTAAATGTGATGTTGGACATAGTATTTGCCAACTTTATCACATACATGATTTCGTCAAAAGCAATGCCAAATTTATTCTCTGCTACTCCTGTACGTATATGAGTATGAGTGTGCGCTTTGATATCAGGATTCACTCGCAAACAAATCGACGCTATCTTGTTCTCGCGCACAGCTAGTTCATTGATCACTTCCAACTCAGGAATACTTTCCACATTAAAGCAAAATATATCATTTCTTAGGCCTAGAATGATCTCTTTATCACTTTTCCCTACGCCTGCATACACTATCGAACTCGCTGGAAATCCGGCTTCTATAGCTGTTTGGATTTCTCCACCACTCACGCAATCAGCGCCAAATCCAGCATTTCGAATTAAACGCAATATTTCTGGATTTACATTGGCCTTCAGCGCATAGTGCACACGAAATTGAGGATAGGCATCTATTTCTGAATGTATCGCATCCAGCGTCGCTTGCAGCAACGCTGTATCGTAGAAATAAAACGGTGTTTCTATATTTCTAAAATCCTTATACATTCAGCCCTTTTTCTCCTCCGCAATAGCTGCCAATCCTCCTTGAGCGGTCTCTTTATACAGCGATGGCAAGTCATGTCCAGTTTGCTTCATCACATCCACCACTCGATCAAATGAAACGCTATGCGTACCATCCGAGAATGCAGCATACATATTGCTATCCAACGCACGCGCCGCAGCAAAAGCATTGCGCTCAATACATGGTATCTGCACTAATCCACACACAGGGTCACAAGTCATACCCAAATGGTGCTCTAAGCCCATCTCTGCTGCATACTCAATCTGTGCTAATGTACCGCCAAACAATTGATTTACAGCGCCTGACGCCATTGCGCAAGCCACGCCCACTTCTCCTTGGCAACCCACTTCTGCGCCCGAGATAGAGGCATTCTCTTTTACCACATTGCCTATCAATCCCGCCGTAGCAAGAGCATGCAGAATACGCGTCTCAGAAAAGTCGCGCGAGCGCCATGTATGGTACAATACGGCTGGCAATACACCACACGAACCACAAGTTGGTGCCGTCACTATTTTTCCACCCGATGCGTTTTCCTCGCTCACAGCCAAGGCATACGAGAACACCAAACCACGTGTACGGAGGTTATCTTTATATCCAGCCACTTTGATATAGTAACTAGCCGCTTTACGACGCAGATGCAACGGACCAGGCAATACGCCTTCATGATCCAATCCGCGTTCTACAGCCTCGCGCATCACTTGCCATACTTCGCGTAGATAGTCCCATATCTCTTTGCCTTCATAGTGCTCCACATACTCCCAATAATCCCATCCCATCTTTTCGCAATAATCCTTGATATCGCTCAAACGTGTAAGTGGATAGATCACCGCTTCACCATTAGGTGATGAGGCAATAAGGCGATGAGGCGATGAGGCTGGATCTTCCGCCAATGCGCCACCTCCTACTGAATATACAATCCACTCATCTAACAAATCACCTTTCTCGTTCCACGCACAGAAGCGCATTCCGTTAGGATGATATGGCAGAAATTCATCATGCCATACGATTTCCACACATGGAATTACATCTATGATTGCAGCATCGGTCAAGTGTCCCTTACCTGTAGCGGAAAGACTTCCATACAGATGTGCTTGATACTTTGAGGCATTTGGATAACGCTCTAAAAAGAGCTCTGCTGCCTTGCGTGGTCCCATAGTATGGCTACTACTTGGACCATATCCTATACGAAATATATCACGAATTGTTTTCATATATTCGATTATTCTCTAAACAATAAACAATAGCAAAGCGCCCACTAAACGCTAAACTGTTTTTCACTAGAGAGAGAGCCAGCAACCAAGCTGACTCTCCCAGTTGGAACATCCAGAGGGCATGCCCTCCAGATGAATATGTTACGGAATGATTACTCAGCCATCAAAAGCTCCATGATGGTGCAAGCTGACTTAGCCACTGGGCTACCAGGGCCAAAGATTGCAGCCACACCTGCCTTGTAGAGGTAGTCATAGTCTTGCGCTGGGATTACACCACCTGCGATAACCATGATATCCTCGCGACCGAGTTTCTTGAGCTCCTCAATCACTTGTGGTACAAGGGTCTTGTGACCAGCTGCAAGTGAAGATACACCAAGAACGTGAACGTCGTTCTCAACAGCTTGTTTAGCGGCCTCAGCAGGAGTTTGGAACAATGGACCCATATCCACGTCAAAACCGCAGTCAGCGTAGCCAGTAGCTACCACCTTAGCACCACGGTCGTGACCGTCTTGACCCATCTTAGCAATCATGATACGAGGTTGACGACCCTCTTTCTTAGCAAATTCTGCTGTGAGTTCTTGTGCCTTAACGAAGAACTCGTCATTCTTAGTTCCTGATGCGTACACGCCTGAAATAGTTCTAATTGTTGCTGAATAGCGACCAACCACTTTCTCGCAAGCGTCAGAGATCTCGCCCAATGATGCGCGCAGACCTGCTGCCTTAACTGCCAAAGCGAGCAAGTTGTTAGAGCACTTTTTACCATCTGCCCACTCTTGTACAGTAGCAGTAATCTCTGCCAACGCAGCTTGCACAGCTGCCTCATCGCGGTGAGCGCGGAGCTCTTGCAAACGAGCCACTTGCTCCTCACGAACAGCAGTGTTGTCGATCTCAAGAATATCAATTGGATCCTCGTGAGCCAAGCGGTGCTCGTTCACGCCGATAATCTTTTGCTCGCCAGAGTCGATGCGTGCTTGTGTGCGCGCAGCTGCCTCCTCTATACGCATTTTTGGAATACCGGTCTCAATAGCAGCAGCCATACCGCCGAGCTTCTCAATCTCTTGGATGTGTGCCCAAGCTTTGTCTGCAAGCTCTTGGGTGAGTTGCTCTACGTAGTAAGAACCTGCCCATGGGTCGATGGCCTTACATACCTTTGTCTCCTCTTGGATATAGATCTGTGTGTTACGAGCGATACGAGCAGAGAAGTCAGTTGGCAATGCGATGGCCTCATCGAGTGCGTTGGTGTGCAATGATTGGGTGTGACCCAACGCTGCACCCATTGCCTCGATACAGGTACGACCTACGTTGTTGAATGGATCTTGCTCAGTGAGTGACCAACCAGATGTTTGGCAGTGTGTACGCAATGCCATTGATTTTGGGTTCTTTGCGCCAAACGACTTCACGATTTTTGCCCACAACATACGACCAGCACGCATCTTAGCGATCTCCATGAAGTGATTCATACCGATAGCCCAGAAGAAAGACAAGCGTGGAGCGAAGGTATCTACGTCCATACCTGCATTCACACCAGCGCGGAGGTACTCCATACCGTCAGCCAAGGTGTAAGCCAACTCAATATCTGCGGTAGCACCTGCCTCTTGCATGTGGTAACCAGAAATAGAGATAGAGTTGAACTTAGGCATGTTTTGTGAGGTATATTCGAAGATATCAGCGATAATCTTCATTGAGAACTTAGGAGGATAAATATAGGTGTTACGCACCATGAACTCTTTGAGGATGTCGTTTTGGATAGTACCAGCCATCTCTTCAAGCTTAGCGCCTTGCTCCAAACCTGCGTTGATGTAGAACGCCAAGATTGGCAACACGGCACCGTTCATAGTCATAGACACAGACATCTTGTTCAATGGAATTCCAGCGAACAACACTTTCATGTCCTCAAGTGAGCAAATACTTACACCTGCTTTACCCACATCACCTACCACGCGCATGTTGTCGGCGTTGTAACCACGGTGAGTTGGAAGGTCGAATGCTACAGACAGACCTTTTTGACCAGAAGCCAAGTTGCGGCGGTAGAACGCGTTAGACTCCTCTGCTGTAGAGAAACCTGCGTACTGGCGGATAGTCCAAGGGCGCAATGGATACATGGCGCTATAGGGGCCACGGAGGAATGGTGGGATACCTGAAGCGTAGTTGAGGTGTTCCATACCCTCGAGGTCTTCTTTGGTATAAACTGGCTTAACATCGATGAGTTCAGGTGTTTTCCAGTTAGCTTCATTGGCTCCTTCTACATGCGAAGCAGCCACTTTCTTGATATCAATATCTTTAAAATTTGGTTTCATAATCGCATTATTTATTTAGAAGTTGAGCATTGAATTTCTTTAGTGTCTCGAGTACGTTTACGCGAACGTGGATAAAGTTCTCTATACCGAGTTTTTGCAAGTCTTCCATGCAAGCAGGAGCACCAGCCACGATAAAGAGTTCTTTTGCATCCTCAAGTTGCAACCATGCTTGTGGAGCGTATGTTGCATACTCGTCGTCGCTTGAGCATAGTACGATGATATCTGCTTTTGCTTTGCGAGCGGCCTTGATACCCTCAGCCACAGATTTGAAGCCATTGTTGTCGATTACTTTGTAACCAGCGCATGCGAGGAAGTTGCAAGAGAATTGTGCACGAGCAATACGCATTGCCAAGTTACCGATGGTGAGCATGAATGCCACTGGTTGTTTCTTTGCACCTTCGGTCTCCAGACGCAAGGTCTCAAACTCCTCAGCAGCGCGAGCCACTGGCAAGGTAGCGATAGCACCTTCTGGTTTGGTCTTGCAGCAACCGCAACCACAACCTGTCTCTTTGATCTTCTTGCCTGCCTTCTCGGTGAAGTTAGGGAATTGGTTAGAGCCGAGCAATACCTCTTTGCGTTTAGCCACGTCGCTCAGACGGGTCTTCAAGTTAGCTGCCATTGCCTCTTGTACCTTACCTGCGGCCACCATCTCGTACATACCGCCTTGCTCTTGGATAGCGAGGAATTGCTTCCATGCCTCAGCTGCGATAGCGTTGGTCAAGTTCTCGATGTAGTATGAACCAGCAGCTGGGTCAACCACCTTGTCGAAGTGTGACTCCTCTTTGAGTAGGAGTTGTTGGTTACGTGCGATACGCTCTGCGAACTCGGTTGGTACCTCGTAGGTAGCGTCGAATGGAGTAACCACAATCTCATCCACACCTGCCAATGCAGCAGACATAGTCTCTGTTTGTGTACGAAGCATATTTACGTATGCATCAAAGATGGTCATGTTAAAGCGGCTTGTTTCTGCGCAAACATTCATCTTCGCAGCGTCTTTCAATGCAGCAGTGAAGATAGGAGCCTTGTATGCCTCTACGATCTTTGCCCAGAGCAGACGTGCAGCGCGGAACTTAGCCAACTCCATGAAGTAGTTACCGCCGATACCCATATTGAAGCGAATCTCACGAGCAGCCAAGTAGTTTGGCAAACCTGCCTCGGTCATCATGGTCATGTATTCAGCACCCCAAGCCAATGCGTAAGCCAACTCTTGAGCGCAGTATGCACCTGAGTTGTTCAGGATTACTGAGTTCACACCTACCACGCGGAAGTTCACCAATGTCTTTGCTGCTTTCACGGTAGCCACGATTTTCTCTGCTACTTTCTCGCGGCTCAGTGGTTTGCCTTTGAGGAGCATGTTCTTGATTGGGTCCACGTTGATGCTACCCTTCACTGCTTTGAAGTCATATCCGCTGCGTCCTACGAGGCGAACCAAGATGTTTGCCAATTGAGGAGCTTTGCAAGCGCATACGCTGAAGTTCAGTGCTACTTTGTCCAGTTGGATACCCTCAAGCAATGTCTTGATGTAGCGGTAGGTAAGTTTCTCTGCGTTCAAGCAGATGCCCAACGAGTTCACACCTTTGCTCAATACGTCCAACGCTTTTGCATTGGCTTTGCGAGCGTTCTTGCAAGCGCAGATGTTTTGACGGATAGCCCACTCGTTGTTGGTTTTAGTACCACGCACGTAAGGGAATTGACCTGGTGCAGATACAGTAGTTTTCAGACCTTTGAGGTCTTCTTGACGGTAGAAAGGCTGTACGTTGAAGCCTTCTGTGGTGCGCCATACGAGTTTCTTGTCGAAATCGGCGCCCTTGAGGTCAGCTACGATTTTCTCCTTCCATGCTTTGGTAGAGATGGCGGGAAACTCGGCTAACATGTTCAATTTTTCTTCTGCCATGATTTTAGAAAAGTTAGTATTTTTGTTTATTTTAATGTTAATTTTCTATTTTCGTATGATTTGATAGATAGAGGAATTATCCGTTCATACTCTTCGCTGCCGAAGAGAGGAGAAGTGATAATCATATCTGCTGTTGTACGATTAGTCGCAAATGCGATGTTATATAATGATGCCAATCGTGTTAGTGCTCCCACGTCTTGTTGGTGTCCTTGCGTAATGAGGTTATCGCAAAAGAATATCAGTGCATCCAATTTCCCTTCGGCAATCATTGCACCTATTTGTTGATCTCCGCCCAGTGGTCCAGACTTCAGCAGGGTAATATCTTTGAGGGGATACTCGGTGTTTTCAGAATCTACAGGAATAGCAGCAAGGAGACTACCGGTTGTACCTGTTGCAAATAAATTATGATGTTTGAGAATACACGAATTAAAGGTACACCATTTCACCAATTCTTGTTTTCTGGCATCATGAGCAACCAAAGCGATATTCAATTTTTTCATAATCAATCTTTGTTATAATCCTTGTCTTTGTTCTCAATTCTTGATTTTTAGCTTCAAAACATGTTATTCAGCAGTTTTTTCGCGCTTTTCAGCCCGCCATATTGGCGAAACCACATATTTCGCTGCAAAGTTACTACAAAAAATGCACATACGCAAGAAAACGAACACTTTTTTTGAAAAAAGATAGATTTTATCTATCATTTGAGCTATTACCTATGCGCTCGCTGGGAGTTTACGCACAAGAGAGTGTATAGGTGATGGCTCAATGAAGTGGCACAGCCATATTTCAAAATGTGTGATATACTATGGGGTCCCCACGAACTTCGTGAGTGAGTGGGGAGAGCGGAGGCATCGGTCGCCCTACTGCTGACAAGGTCAGCGGTCAATGCGATCCGATTGCCGAACGCGAGTAGTATGGGCTGCATTTCGCGAACGTAATTTCGAGGTGGCGAGCCCTTTTTAAGGGCGAGGTCGGTGCCCTCGACGGTAGTAAAAATTTCGCACATACGCAAGCGCAATGCGCATTTTTTTTGTAATAAAGTCAAATTGCGCCTCTTTTTCTCTTCTCCTATTTCCTTTTGTTTCCCTTTTGTATGTCACCTATCTGCCACTTATTTGCCACCTATCTCCATCGGAACCTCATCGGAACCTCATCGGAATCTCATCGGAATCTCATCGGAATCTCGCCGAATGATGAGCGTATTTTCAAGCAGCTATCACCGAAGTACCATCCTTATCTTCAGCTATTTTTATTATCCAGCGGGGTCCCCGAAAACGCTCTGGCGTTTTGGGGTGCTTGACGAATGTTATTCGGGTATGTCGTACGACTAGTACAAAAATCGCCCTTCAATGCGATTTCTCTTGCACATATCAACAAAAAGCACCACCTTTGCAGTATAAATTCCTCCCATTATGACCGAGAAAGAAAAAATGCAACAGCAGATGCTGTACGATGCGAACTACGATACCGAACTCATTCGTGAGCGTCAAGTGGCTAAATATCTGTGCTTTCAGTTCAACCAACTACGCCCATCTGATGAAACCAACCAACAGCAGATCCTCCAGCAAATGTTAGGCAAACTATCCGACAACTGCTGCATATTAGCACCCTTTTGGTGCGATTATGGCCATAATATCGAAGTAGGAATGAACTTCTTCGCCAACCACAACACTGTCATTCTAGATGGTGCCAAAGTCACTTTTGGCGACAATGTCTTTATTGCTCCCAACTGCGGTTTTTATACGGCAGGTCACCCCATTGATGCAGAGCGCCGCAATCAAGGTTTGGAGTATGCCTACCCCATCACGGTGGGCGATAATGTGTGGATAGGAGCAGGCGTACATGTGATGCCAGGGGTGAAGATCGGCTCTAATGTAGTCATTGGCGGTGGCTCTGTTGTGGTAAAAGACATCCCCGACAATGTAGTGGCTGTAGGCAATCCCTGCCGCCCAATCCGCCCCATCACCGAAGCCGACAAACACAAATCATGGGATAAACCCTGCCTCTAACCTCTCGCCTCATCGCCTAACTTGTTAAAGTTTCTAAAAAATCACACAACAATTTGGTTATGTCAATTATTGTTCGTACCTTTGCGAACAATTTCGAATAATTACCCATTTAATACAGTAAACAAATACCTATGACAGACAAGACATACACTCTCAAACAGGAACAATTGGCAACATATACCAAAGCATTGGCACACCCTGCGCGCATTGCGATTATCCAATTCCTCCTACGCAGAAAGGAGTGCTACTTCGGCAATATAGAAGAAGAACTACCAATTGCAAAAGCTACTGTTAGTCAGCATCTTAATGCTCTAAAAGAAGCAGGACTAATTCAAGGAACCGTAGAAGGTGCCAAAGTGAAATATTGTATCAACCAGCAGAATTGGTTGCTCCTACAAATGCTACTGCAAGAGTTTATCAACCAACCACTTAATAAAACAAACACCTCTGCCAACGACTGCTGTTGTCAGTAACCTTTAGAACTCTTAAAACTTTTTCAACCTAAAGATAGCCACCCCAATGTGGACTCTTCAACATACTCACACTCTAATTGTTCGTAAAAATACAAACAACAATATAAATCATCAAAATTCTAACCAACATGAAACTAATTGTATTAGGCACAGGTTGCAGCAAATGCAAGACCTTGCACGCAAATCTGCTACAAGCAGTAGAAGAAATGGGCATTCAAGCCGAAGTAAGCAAAGTAGAAGACATCCAAGAGATACTCCAGTACGAAGTATTTGCCCTACCCGCCCTCGTTCGCGATGGTCAAGTAATCGCCACAGGGCTACTCAGCAAACAAGCAATTATTAACCTATTAACCCCAACAACATGAAAAGATGGTATTTATTGGCAAGCATTGCCATGTTTCTCATGAGTTGTGTCGGCAATAAGAGCCAGACCACAGACACAAATATCGCAAACGACGGCAAACTACACATCTACTACTTCCATACCGCCAAACGTTGTCCTACTTGCCTAGCAATCGAACAAACGACCGAGCAAGTCCTGCAAGCCAACTATGCGCAGCACTTGGGCGATAAGATTATCTATCAAGCCGTTGACCTGAGCGATCCGCAAAATACCTCCCTTGCCAACTACTATCAAGTGGCATGGTCGTCGCTTATCCTTCATCGTGATAATCAGCGCATTGACCTCACGCAAGAGGCTTTTGCCTATGCACGCACCGAGCCCGAACGCTTCCTGCAACTGCTCAACGAGCATATCCAACAACTATTACCCTAACGCACTATGGAGACATTGCAATTGCTTTTAGATCAGAGCCACATGGCGTGGCTAAGTGCCCTACTGATGGGGCTTATCACTGCACTCTCGCCCTGCCCCTTAGCAACAAATATTGCAGCGATTGGCTACTTGAGCAAACACATCGAGAGCAAACATCAGGTACTACTCAGCGGACTTCTTTATACACTCGGTCGCGTGACAGCCTACACCTTGCTGGCATGGCTACTGATGATTGTCTTTCACGGAGGAGCCAATGCCTTTGGTGTGCAACGCTTCTTCGCGCTATGGGGCGAACGGCTAATAGGTCCCATCATGCTGCTTGTGGGTGTAGTCTTGCTGCTGGGCAACCGCTTACGCCTGCCATCTATATCGCTTTGGAAACAGCAGAACCAATCGCCTACAGCGATAGGAGCATTCGTTATGGGATGCACCTTTGCTTTGGCATTCTGCCCCACCAGTGGTGTACTCTATTTTGGAGGACTGCTCCCCCTCGCTCTTACCACTACTGCGGGCTGGTTACTGCCCCTACTCTTTGCCATAGCGACTGCCTTGCCTGTGGTATTGGTTAGCTTCCTATTGGCATATAGCATGCAGAATATCGGGCGCGTCATGGGCAAGGTACAATCGCTTCAACGCATACTCAACATCCTCGTAGCTGTACTATTCATCGGCATCGGAGGGTATTATATCATCATTCAATTCCTATAACTATGATTCAACGATTTGCAGACTGGCTGATCTATCACGTCATCGGATTAGACGCCACCACCCATTTGGGCATAGCTGTCAATTTCTTTGTTTATGACAGCATCAAGATTATATTATTGCTCTTTTGCATTAGTTTCCTGATGGGCATTATCAATGCCTATTTCCCTATCGAGCGACTGAGGCAATTCCTCAGTACACACCGACTATACGGACTGGACTACTTTCTGGCAGCCCTATTCGGCGGTATCACTCCATTTTGCTCCTGCTCATCGGTTCCGCTGTTTATTGGTTTCACTAAAGGCGGTATTCCTCTGGGCGTTACCCTTACTTTTCTTATCGCTTCGCCATTAGTGAGCGAAGTGGCTGTAGCAATGTTCTTGGGTTCGTTCGGTTGGAGAGCCACACTGATTTATGTAGTCAGCGGAACGCTGTTGTCGATGGTGGCAGGTTTCATTTTGGGCAAAATGCACCTTGAGCCTTACCTAAGTGATTGGGTGAAAGCAGCCCAAAAACAATCCAGCACGCAGAGCCTACAATGGCAAGCAGAACAAACACCCTTCTTGCGTCGCTTGCCAACGATTGCCCGCGACTCGTGGGGTATTGTGCGCGGTGTGCTGCTATATATCCTTATTGGTATAGGTATTGGGGCTGCTATGCATGGTTATGTGCCAGAAGGTTTCTTCGAGCAATACTTGGCAGCCGATAACTGGTGGGGCGTACCGTTGGCAGTGATATTGGCAGTGCCGATGTATGCCAATGCGGCGGGTATTGTACCTATTATTGAGGTGTTTGTTGCCAAAGGCATTCCGTTGGGCACTGCCATTGCATTTATGATGGCAATCATCGGACTCTCTATTCCAGAAGCCACTATGCTCAAGAAAGTAATGACGTGGCGACTGATTGGCATATTTTTTGGAGTAGTGACATTGTTAATCATCCTTTCGGGATATTTATTTAATTGGCTATTATGAGAGTATTGATTTTGTGTACAGGCAACAGTTGCCGCAGTCAAATAGCACACGGTTTGTTGCAATCCATTGACCCAACTTTGCAAGTATTTTCCGCAGGTACTCAACCTGCAGAACGGGTACATCCAATGGCGGTGCAGGTAATGCAGGAGATAGGGATAGACATCTCACAGCACATCCCGACGCATGTATCGCAGTATTTGCACGAGGAGTGGGATTATGTCATCACCGTTTGTGGTGGTGCCAACGAATCCTGCCCTGCTTTTATGGGCAAAGTAGCACAACGACTGCATATCGGTTTCGCCGACCCATCGCTAGTGCAAGGCACCGAGCAAGATCGCCTCACCGCCTTCCGCCACACCCGCGATGAGATACAAGAGCAAATGCAGCACTTCCATAGCCACCTCACCTTATAACCTCATCGCCTCTTTGGGCAGTCCTAATAGGGGAAAAGCGCCCTATTTTTGGTCAGAATTCCATGTTTCACATCTCGTGCCTAGATTGCGAAACTCTTTTGGCGACATGCCTGTATGTGTTTTGAAATACTTGCGGAAAGTAAACTGCTCAGGGAAACCCAATTGTTCCGCTACAGACTTAACCTGTACTCCTTTCTCGTGCAAAAGGCGCTTAGCATTATTTATTGTCACAAGGGTGATAATCTCAATAGGCGTCATGCCTAGCCGTTCAGACACAATTGAGGAGAAATACCGTTGCGTCAACCCCGCTTGGTCTGCATAGAAAGCCACCTGTCGCTCTGTGGTATGGTTCTTTACTACTGACTGAATAAACTGCATAACAATCTGCTCCTTATGCGTGAATGGCTTGGGGATGCTAGCAGTCGGCTGTGATAGTACATGTGTTAATAACTCTAGAACCAATGTCTGTTTACGCAGAAGAATCAGTTTTTCTTTAGCTTG
>JAZSEB010000004.1:0-157254 GCA_045531475.1 Paludibacteraceae bacterium | reverse complement strand
GTGATACGGCGAGGAAGGATCTTACCTTGCTCGTTAAGGAACTTTTTCAAGAACTCAGGGTCCTTGTAGTCGATGTACTTGATGCCAGATTTCAAGAAACGGCAGTACTTTTTCTTCTTTGCCTCATTAGTTTTTGGGGTCAAATAGCGGATTTCGTCATTCTGTGCCATAATTAAGCCTCCTCTTTTTTAAGATTAACGTTACGACGTTTTTCAGCATACTCGAAAGCATACTTGTCAAGACGTGTGGTGAGGAAACGCAATACGCGCTCATCACGACGGAATGCAGTCTCGAGCTTTGCAATCACTTCGGGTTCAACGTCAAATTGCAGCAAGGCGTAGAATCCCGTTGATTTGCCTTGGATAGGGTAAGCCAATTTCTTCAAACCCCACTCCTCACGGTTAAGAATGGAACCGCCATTCTCCTTGAGAAGGTTCTCGAATTTGTCAACCGCTTCCTTCATCTGTGGTTCAGACAAAACGGGAGTCAACACGAAAGCGGCTTCGTAATGATTTAACATAATGTTTTAGTTGATTAATAAGTTAATAAATTATTATTTCTTTTAGCACTCCACGTCAGTTATGCGGACGCAGACGCGCGAAAAAGCGTGCAAAGGTACTGCTTTTTTTTTGATTGACCAAATTTTTTATCAAAAAACAGTAAAATTTCTGCCGTTTTGGTCAAAAATCGAGCCCAATCCACCCAAAAAGTGGCATAATCTAGGAGAAATTTTGAATTTTGCGGAAGAATTAATTAGAGACTCTTGAGTAGAATTTCTTCCATAATGGCATAGGCTTCCATATTAGGGTGGACACCATCTTTGGCATATTTTTTAGGCAATCCTCCTATTTCATCCTTAAGTGCAGAATGGTAATCAATATACTTTATTTTATTTGCTTTAGCATACGCTTTAATCATCTCATTGAGTCGGATAATTTCTGATGCAGGCGAGAGGTTTGGACGCCATTTAAATCCCGCAGCAGGAAGGCATGAACAGAGGACTGGCTTGATATGATGATACTTTGCTAACTCGCACATTGACTGAATGTTCTGAAGAATATGTTCGTGTGCTATATAGCCATTATTCATAGCAATATCGTTGGTTCCCGCCATGATAATGACCATCTTTGGACGCAATGCAATAACATCGGATTGGAAACGACAAAGCATCTGCTCAGTAGTCTGCCCGCTGATTCCCCTTCCAACAAAGTTATTTTCAGTAAAAAACTCAGGATGAAATTTTGCCCAATTATCGGTAATAGAATTACCCATGAGCACTGCTTTAGGACGTCCAATAACAGAGTCATTTTGAGCATCATAGCGATTATGTTGTGCCCAATCTTGAGCCATTATGCAGAGCGAAAAAAGCCATGCAAAAAACAGTGTGGAGATACGATTCATTTTCAAAATATTTGGTTGCGAGTGCAAAGGTACTACATTTTTCTGAGATACGCAAATTTAGTGCGTTATTCGTCGAAAAAAGGGTAATGATTGCTTAATCACTAACTAATCACTAACTAATCACTAACTAATCACTAACTAATCACTAACTAGACTAAAGGGAAAAACAAGTAGGAGATTTGACTAAGATGGCGAGCACTTTGGTTAGAGATAGCAAATATTTTGTGCATGGAGAGCGGAATATTTGAGGCAGGAAGGACGAAATATTTAGTTGAAAGGGGTGGTCATTTGATTAAGAGGAAGGATAGATTTATCTATCATTTCGAAAAAATATACGTTTTTGCTTGCGTATGTGCGATTTTTATTGTACCTTTGCGCCCAAATTCAAAAAAGGAATTTATGGGTTATTCATTTAGTGTACCATAGTAAGTTAAAGAAATGCAGAAATCGGATTATATCATTGAGGTAAATCACGTGTCCAAGCAGTTTGAGGATGGTAAATTTGCCTTAGACGATGTAAGCCTCTCAGTAAAGAAAGGCGAGTTTGTAACAATCTTGGGTCCTTCTGGTTGCGGAAAGACAACTTTGCTACGATGTATAGCAGGTTTTCAGGTAGCGACGGAAGGCGATATTTTGTTAAATGGTGAGGATGTGACTCAGATGCCTCCTCATTTGCGCGATGTAAACACAGTGTTTCAAAAGTACGCGCTTTTCCCCCATTTGAACGTATATGACAATGTGGCTTTCGGTCTGAAGCTAAAGAAGTTGGATAAGAAAGTCATTGAAAAAAAGGTGAAGCAGGCGTTGAAGACCGTTGGCATGACAGACTATGAATACCGTGATGTATCTAGTTTGAGTGGTGGTCAGCAACAACGTGTAGCAATAGCTCGTGCGATTATCAACGAGCCTGAAGTATTGTTGCTGGATGAGCCATTAGCAGCATTGGATTTGAAGATGCGCAAGGACATGCAGATGGAGCTTCGCGAGATGCACAAGAAATTGGGCATCACATTTATTTATGTGACTCATGACCAAGAAGAAGCACTGACTTTGAGTGACCGCGTGGTAGTGATGCGCGAGGGCAAGATTCAGCAGATTGGCACACCAACTGATGTATATAACGAGCCACAAAATTGCTTTGTAGCGGATTTTATTGGCGAGAGCAACATCTTGGATGCCACTATGGTGAAAGACAAAGTGGTGAATTTCTGCGGCGAAAATTTCGAATGCGTGGACAAAGGTTTTGGCGAAGATACTGAGGTGGATGTGGTAATTCGTCCCGAAGATTTGTATATTGGAAAGCTGAGAGAGGAAAATGTGGTGAATGAAGATGATAGTCCATGGGCATTGCATGGCGAAGTGCAGAGCTGTATCTTCAAAGGAGTGCACTATGAAATGACAGTTTTGACAGATAACGGCTACGAACTAATGATTCAAGATTACCACGCTTTTGAGCCAGGAACTAAAGTTGGATTATTGGTAAAGCCCGAAGATATACAAGTGATGAAGAAAGAGCGCCTATGCAACACCTTCGACGGTGAAGTGCTGGAAGATAATCGCGTGCGCTTTTTGGATGAAGAGTGGGATATTCCAGAGCGCGTAGCCGACCGTTTCGAAGTGGGCGAAGAAGTGGAAGTGGAAGTGGATTTCAATCGTGTGAATCTACAAGATGATGAGGAGGATGGCATCTTGTGCGGCGAAGTATATTTCATTCTATACAAAGGCAATCACTACCACTTGACCATTCGCACTGATGATGGTGATGATATTTATGTAGATACGAATGACGTATGGGACGATGGCGACCGCGTGGGCATACGTGTGGCTCCAAGTTATATTCGATTGTACAAAAAAGAAGTAAAGACAGTTTAGTGAACGCCCTACAGGCTACTATTTAGAGTATAGAGATGAAAAGTAGTAAATTAAGAATGGTGTTGCAGTCACGAAGCACATGGGCATGGCCCTATGCGCTGTTCCTTGTGTGCTTGGTGCTATTGCCATTGATACTGATTGGTGTGTATGCATTCACCGACCCTGAAGGACATTTCACAATTCAAAACTTCGTGAGTTTCTTTACTAAGTCGGAAGCCATCAATACATTTATCTATTCAATAGCTATTGCTTTAATTACCACGATTATTTGTTTGCTTTTGGGCTACCCCGCAGCATATATTATGGCTTTGGCAGAGTTCAAGACTCCGCAAGTGATGGCCATGCTATTTATCTTGCCTATGTGGATTAACTTCTTGCTTCGTACGATTGCGACGGTAGAATTGTTCCACATGTTCGGTTTGCCATTGGGCGAAGGTGCTTTGTTATTTGGTATGGTGTACGACTTTTTGCCGTTCATGATTTATCCTATCTATAACACTCTGCAGAAAATGGATATGAATCTGATAGAGGCAGCACACGACTTAGGAGCAAACCGTATGCAGGTGTTTACCAAGGTGACACTGCCCCTGTCGCTGTCTGGTATCTACTCGGGTATCGTGATGGTATTTATGCCTACCGTTTCTACATTCGCCATCGCCGAATTGCTTACACATAACAAGGTGACTTTGTTCGGTTCGCTGATCCAACGAAGCTTTGGTGAGGGCGGTATAGGCATGTGGAACTATGGTGCAGCGCTATCGTTGATTATGTTGATTATCATCGGATTAACCAGTTTCTTCGGTGGTGATAAAGAAGATATTAATCGTTAAGTGTTTAGTATTATAGAGCCATGTTAGAAAATTATAAGAAATCAAAAATAGAAAAACGCGGACTAGGAGAACGCATCATAGCACATGCTTATTTATGGCTCCTGCTAGTGGTATTGTATGCTCCTATTCTGCTAATTATCATATTCTCTTTCACAAAAAGTAAAGTGTTTGGCAACTGGGAAGGTTTCACTTTAGGACTGTATCAGAACCTGTTCACGGGTTACGATGTGGCAGCAAACGTGCAAGTGGATCCTAACTTGTATCGCGCAATATTCTTTACCGTGATTATAGCGCTGATTGCAGCTGTGATATCTACTATCCTTGGCACATTAGCAGCTATTGGTATTTATTACATGCATCCAAGAGGGCGTAAGGCATTGACGTTTTTAAATAGCATTCCAATGATTAACCCTGATATTTTGACGGGTATCAGTTTGTTCTTGCTATTCGTTTTTCTTGGCATCAGTCGCGGCTTTGGTACAGTGGTAGCCGCACACGTAGTATTCTGCACACCATATGTAGTATTAAGCGTGTTACCCCGTTTGAGTAAAATGGATCCCAACATTTACGAAGCAGCTTTAGATTTGGGAGCGACCCCCTTCCAAGCTCTGCGCAAGGTAATGATGCCCGAGTTGTGGCCTGGAATGATTAGCGGTTTTATTTTGAGTTTAACGCTGAGTATCGATGATTTTGGCGTGACATTCTTTACTAAAGGTAGCAACGGATTGGAAACCTTATCCACCTTTATATATGCCGATGCACGTAAAGGAGGTTTGACCCCCGAGCTCCGTCCGTTGTTCTCGCTAATATTCTTGACTATTTTGATTCTACTGATAATAATGAATATACGAACCCATAAACAACAAAACAAAACGACATGAAAAAGTTCATTCTTGCTGTAGCCACATTGGTGCTACCCGTATTTTTGGTGTCTAACATGCATGCTGCAGATCGCGAGCATACACTGAAGATTTATAACTGGGCAGACTACATAGATATGACCAATGTGCTCAATAAGTTCCCTGAGTGGTACAAAGAGCAAACAGGTGAAGAAGTAAACGTGCTGTATCAAACTTTTGATATCAACGAATCAATGCTCACCGAGATAGAAGTAGGTCATGAGGATTATGACGTGATTTGTCCATCCGAATATATCATTGAACGTATGTTGCGTCAAGGATTGCTGCAACCTATCAACAAGGATTTTGGAACAACACCAGATTATACCAAATTGGTATCACCCTTTGCTGTGGAGAAATTCCAACAAATGGCACCAGATTCTAGTATCTGTGTGGCGGACTATACTGTAGGATACATGTGGGGTACCACTGGTATGCTATATAACACTTCTCTGGTGAAGGCAGAAGATATTCGTTCATTGAGCGGTTTGCTAAGCCCAAATTTCCAAGGAAAAATTTTCATGAAGAATGCTTTCCGCGATATTTATTCGGTGGTAGTATTATACGTATATCGCGAGGAAATCGCTCGCGGCGAAGTGACTCGTGATGAACTTGTGGCCAATGTAACAGATGAACGCATCAATCGTGTAGAAGAGTATCTCAATCAACTGAAAAACAATATCGCAGGTTGGGAAGTGGACTTTGGCAAAGAGGAGATGACCAAGGGTAAAGCATGGATGAATTTAAGCTGGTCAGGTGATGCACAGTGGGCTATTGACGAGGCCGCTAATGTAGGTGTTTCACTGGATTACTTGGTTCCTGAAGAAGGTAGTAACGTATGGTTTGACGGCTGGTGTATTCCTAAATACGCCATCAACACCAAAGCTGCTAGTTATTTCATCAACTACATGTGTATGCCCGAGAATGCAATTCTGAATATGGAAGAGATTGGTTATGTGAGCGTAGTTGCTTCTCCTGAGATTTTGGAATGGGCCAATGATTCTTCAATCACCCAAACAGCCAATTTAACTTATTTCTTTGGTGAAGGAGCAGATAGTGTGCATGCTAATCAAGTATTTTATCCTGATCAACGCGTGATTGAACGTTGCGCCTTAATGCACGATTGTGGCGTGATGACTGAAGATATGCTAGCAATGTGGTCACGCGTAAAAGGTGATAATTTGAGCCCTGCGTTGATAGTATTTATTTTGGTTGTCATGGCGCTGATTATCTTTGTGGTCATTCTGCAATCTATCAATCGCAATCGTCAGCGTAACATGCAACGTAAGCGTCGCAAGAATAGAAAATAAGACATTTATGATTATGAGCAAACGAATATTCATGGTGATAGTCTTTGCAGTAGGCAGTTTTTGCGGTACTATTGCACAAGACTACGAAACCGATTTCCGTAATGTACAACAACAGTTTCAGGAACGACTCAATACAACATCTAACAGCCTGAAAAAATATGTACAAGAATATCCCTACACCCCATATATTGACGAAGTGCAGTTAATGGAAGGTGTGCTTCACGTAGAAAAAAAGAAATACAAACAAGCCATTGAGGTATTTGAAAAAACAGAAGCTAAAAATTTATCGCGTAGCACAGAGCCAATGTTGTATTTCTATTGGGGATACGCCTTGCTGGAAATGGAGGAATATGAAAAAGCTCTACCCCTATTTTTACATTTAGAAAAAAAGACTACACAATATACGTCTCACGCAAAATACTACGCGGGATATTGCTACTACTGCATGCAAGACTTCCCCCATGCTATGGCTAAGTTTATGGAAATAGAGCATTTGGGAAGTTACAAACAGGTTGCACCATATTATATTGTACAGATTCATTATGCGCAACACCAATACGACCAGATATATGATCGCGCTGAAAAATTGCTAGTTGATTTCCCTAAAAATCCCCACAACGACGAGTTACATCGTATGTTGGGAGAGATTTACTATCAGGACAGTGCATACGATAATGCCATTAGTCATTTGGATACATACTATACTATGCGCATGGAGCAAAAGAAAGATCCTATGCGCAATGACATATATCTGTTAGGTATGGCCAACTATATGATAGGTAACTATCCGAATGCCATTGACTACCTCAAAGATGTAAAAGAACAACAAGATTCCATATCGGAAAGTACTTATCTCCACTTGGGACACAGCTACTTGCGTGTGGGGGACGAAGAAAAAGCTAAGTTATCATATGCTGCAGCAATGCGTTTCCAATTAAACGATCAGTTGCGTGAAGAAGCAATGTACAACTACGTGCAAATCACCTACCTACAAGGTTCAGCATTGGGTGAAAGTATCACCGCTTTCAAAAATTTCCTTCAAGAATACCCCAATACTAAATATGCTAGCAAAATATATGCGCTGATGGCTGATATGTATTTGAACAGCAAGAACTATCAAGCTGCCTTAGACGCACTTCTGGAGATCAAGACACCCAACACAAAAATGGAAGATACTAAACAATATCTCCGTTACCAATTGGGTATGGATGCCTTTATACAAGGGAAAATGCAAGATGCATGTACATGGATGACACAAGTAATTGATTATTCCAACAAGCCTTCTGCATATCAAACAGAAGCTTATTTTGTACGTGCTGAAACTGAATATCGTATGCATCAATACGCTGCATGTTTGGAGGATCTTGCTCAATACGAGGCGCAAGAGAATTTGGCTGAATCACCTAACCAATTATCTGCTAAGTATCTCAAGGGTTATGCTCTCTTCAATCAGCAGCAGATGAAAGAGGCCGAATATACTTTCCGCCAATATCTAGCCAAAGCGGATAGCAATTTAGTTACCTATCCTGATGCTCTCAATCGTTTGGGTGATTGTCTTTTCAATAATCGTCAATTTGAGGATGCTATCACCACCTATCAACGTGTAGCTCAATATGATATCGCTGGGACTGACTATGCTCTTTTCCAAAAGGGCTATGCACAAGGATTGCTTCATCGTTATCCCAACAAGATTGAGACGATGCAAGGATTGACACAACGTTTTCCACATTCTGACTACGCAGACGATGCTCTCTACGAGATAGCTCGTGCACATCTGCAATTAGACCAAAATAGCGAAGCAATAGATGCCTACAAGCAACTCATAGAAGAATATCCCAATAGCAACAAAGCTGCCAAAGCTGCATTGGAAATGGGTATGACTTATCGCATACAAAAGCAATACGACCAAGCAATACAAGCATATAAAAATACAATCAGCCGCTATGCAGGTAGCGAAGAGGCATATGCTGCGCTTGAGGGTTTGGAGCAAGTATATGTGGAGACAAACCAGATTAACGACTATTTGGCATACACCAAAACGCTAAATAAGATCAATATGCAAGCTGCAACCAGCGAAGATTCGTTAGTCTATGTGACTGCGGAACTTCAATACATGATGGGAAATTATGAGCAAGCAGCTGCGGGATTGACCACCTATCTTACATCCTTCTGTCCAGGAGGCCGATACTGCATGACGGCACAATATTATGCAGCAAATAGTTATTATCGCCTCAAACAATACGATGCTGCTATTGACCAATATAGCGCATTGGCTGATATGGCAGGAAATCCCTATATGGAAGAAGCATGTATTCGAGTGGCAGAACTGAGTTACGACAAAAAAGAATACCGTACATCGCTTTATTATTTCCAACGGTTGCAAGAAGTGGCGTCTAGTTCGTCCATACGTACTACAGCCATGTTAGGTATATTGCGATGCAGCCAGAATATTGGCGATAAAACCTCAGTGATTGAAACAGCGAGTAGCTTGCTCGCATTGAATAGCCTCGCTGAAGATATCCGCCAAGAAGCCCTATACAGCCGTGCTAAAGCCTATCTGGAGGAAAAACAATATGGACTTGCGGTGGTAGATTTCACACCATTAGCAAAAGAAGTGCGAACCGCTATGGGAGCGGAAGCAAAATATCAATTGGCTTACTGCTATTTCCAATTAGGATCAATGGATATGGCAGAACAAGAAGTGATGTCATTCACAAAAATGCAAACCACACAGCAATACTGGTTGGCTAAAAGTATGATTCTTTTGGCTGATATTAATGTACAACGCAACGATACTTTCCAAGCAAAGCAATACTTACTGGCATTGAAGGCAAATTATCGACAAAAGGATGATATTCAAGATATTATTATGCAAAAACTCGCTCAACTAGAGGAGCAAGGAGCAACTTCATCCACAAACGAGGAGGTGCAACTATGAAACAAATTTTTATAGTTATATGTATTATACTGAGCATGGGCGTTTATGCTCAGACCGACACTACGATTAATCGTGTAGTGACAGTTGAACGTGATTTCCAACCTGTGATCCAGAGTGCAGGGAAAATCAATCAACGTCCATTGATGTTGCAACATAATTTGCAACTCAATCCCGTAGTATATTCCACATATTCAGCGCCTTTGTCGGTTGGACATAACATCTACCCTTTGCAAGCAACAAAGGCCAATTTTACGCCTCAAGCGACATTGAACGGTGTGTTAGAAGGAGCTGTAGGCCACCGAAACACACATTTGTTATTTGGGTATCAATTGCATAAAAAGAATAATGACCTTCACCTCTATGCCAACCACGATGCATATTGGGGAAAAGATGCACAATCACAGTCTAAAATTGGGATGGATTTCACTCATCATTTCAACAACGCTGATATCTATTTCAATGTAGAAGGAGCACAAGAGTATTGGCAATATAAACAACATATCTCCACAAACAATGAAGTTAGTAAATGGTTTACTATAAATGGATTCGAATACAGGAATAACATTTGGGCTGCAAATACCAATGCTGGTATTGTTTCGACGCGTAACACTCCTATCCAATACCGCATTCAAACGGGATATAAACTACTAGTTGCTGCACCTTGGAAAACCGAACATCAAGTACGCTCACTTATCAATTTATTATGGTCAAACGACACCCATACAGCAGGTCTCAATGCAAATGTTCAAAATTATTTGTATTCTACTACTTCTAGTACAAAAGATTTATACATTACTCCACACCATGCTCTTCGAATCGAACCATTCTACAGGTACAAGAAAAATAATTTATTGTTACATGTTGGTGTAAATTTAGATTTGAATATTGATCCTCTTATCCAAAATAAATGGTTCACAAACAGTGATAAACTTAGTTTTGCACCATCGCCCAATATTCAGTTCGACTGGCATACAAACAATCGTTTTTTCCATCTTTATGCAGACATTCAGGGCTCATACGGTACGGCAGCAATGGAGGAAATTTATGCATACAATCGCTATGTTTCCTATAAATATGATGACTCACATGCTGCACCTTACACCCCTATTGACGCAACTCTCGGTTTCAAGCTACGCCCTTCCAAGACACTCTTGATAGACATCTACGGAGGCTATGCTATGGTGTTTGATCAATTCATTAATGTAAGCAATATATCCGAATACGGATGGAAAAATACCATGCCTCCTATTATTCCACCAGATTCGACACATGTAACATCTGCTACTTACGAACTCGGACTATGCAATTACCAACAATGGAAAATCGGTGGCGCATTGCATTACCACTACCGCGATATTGTAGAACTAAATGTCAAAGGTAACTACTATTTCTACAGACCAACTGAGCCATCCAAACAAGCAATAGTAGAGCCTGCCGAGCTACACCAAGTAGCCTATGACCGTCCAAACTGGGATCTTAGCGCTAGAATAGACGTACATATTGACTCTAAATGGAGCATTTACTCCGACAACTACTTCGCGGGAAGCCGCTGGGCATATACATCTGAGGGAGATAAGCAGATCAAGCCTATGATTCAACTTAGTCTAGGTGGACAATATGCATTCAATCGCTGGCTGAGTGCTTACCTCCAAATCAACGATTATCTCAACCGTAAGGATGAGATCTTCTATGGTTTTCAATCGCAAGGTATCCATTTCTTGGTTGGTGCGCGCTGGAAATTCTAAACTATTTGCCAGGCGTTTGCCTGCCAATTGCCATCCATTTCCATTGGAACCTGATTGGAACTTGATTGGAACCTCACCGATATTTTAACCAGAGAAATCCAAACCTTTGCCGAAGGAATAGTATATGAAGAACAAAAAGAGTTGCCAAGATTGGCAACTCTTTTTGTGGTCCTGCTTGGGCTTGAACCAAGGACCCCCTGATTATGAGTCAGGTGCTACTAACCAACTGAGCTACAGGACCCCTTATTCGAAATCAAGTGCAAAGGTACTGATTTTTTCTGAATTGACCAAGAAAAACACAGAAAAAAGCAAATTTTTCCTATTTTTGTTGCAAATCTCCAAATAATTTGGTAACTTTGCAGTCTATTTGGAGATTTATGCTCTACCAGATAAATATATTTTGGAATATAAATGAAAGCGTTATGAATATTTTAGAACAAATGCTCAAACGTGCGCAAGAGAATCCTCAGCGCATCGTATTGCCAGAAGGCGACGAACCACGTACTCTAGAAGCTGCTAATATCCTTTTGAAAGATAAAGTAGCTCAAATCATTCTCGTAGGTGATCCTAAACGCATTTACGAAATGGCAGCTGAGAAAGGCTATGAATTCATCAAAGAGGCAAAAATTGTGGACCCTATTAACGATCCTAAAATGCCTGAATACGCAGCTCTTCTGTACGAACTGCGCAAAGCAAAAGGCATGACAATAGAACAAGCAACAGAGAAAGCAAAAGATCCACTTTACTTGGGTTGCTTGATGATTAAGAATGGCGACGCAGATGGCGAATTAGCAGGAGCTCGTGGTACAACTGCCGACACTATACGTCCCGCTTTCCAAATCCTAAAAACTCGTCCTGGCGTACACATCGTATCTGGTGCGTTCCTTATGTTCACACCAGCCAAACAACTTGGCGAAGATGGTTTCCTCGTATTCGCAGATTGCGCTGTGAATCCATGCCCTAATGCGCAGGAGTTAGCCGAGATTGCGGTTACAACAGCTGAGACAGCTCGCGCCCTGGGCGGTATTGAACCTCGAGTAGCAATGCTCAGTTTCTCTACCAAGGGTAGTGCAAAACACGAATTGGTGGATAAAGTCACCGAAGCAACTCGCCTTGCACACGAGATGGCACCAGAATTGGCACTTGATGGTGAACTCCAACTAGATGCATCGCTTGTGGAGAGTGTAGCTGCACAAAAAGCTCCAGACTCTACCGTAGCAGGTAAAGCCAACGTGCTTGTTTTCCCTGATCTACAAGCTGGTAATATAGGATATAAACTTGTAGAACGCTTCTCTGGCGCAGACGCAGTTGGTCCAATTTTGCAAGGTATAGCAGCTCCTGTTAATGACCTTAGCCGAGGCTGCAAAGTACAAGATATCGTACAAATGGTCATTATTACTGCAAACCAAGCTATTGGAATGAAATAAGCAGAGAATAAGTAAATAGTATTAACCATAAAAACACAAATATAGTAGATATGAAGATTTTAGTATTAAACTGCGGCAGTAGCAGTATCAAGTACAAACTTTTTGATATGGAAACGCGCGCTATCATGGCGCAAGGTGGTGTAGAGAAGATTGGTTTGCCAGACTCATTCTTGCAAGTAAAATTGCCTAATGGGGAAAAAGTAAAAATCGAGCAACTCATGCCAGAGCATACAGTGGGAATTCAACTTATTCTCAATAGTTTGATTGACAAAGAAATTGGTTGTTTGCAATCACTTGAAGAAATTAATGCTGTTGGTCATCGAGTAGTACATGGCGGAGAGAAATTCAACCAATCTGTACTCATCACACCTGAGGTAAAGGAGATGATTGTAAAATGTATTGAGCTTGCTCCTTTGCACAACCCAGCCAACCTCAAAGGTATTGAAGCAATTGAGCAGACATTGCCTAGTGTACCACAAGTAGCTGTATTTGACACGGCTTTCCATCAAACTATGCCAGATGAGGCATATATGTATGCTTTACCATACGAGCTTTATGAAAAATATGCCATCCGCCGTTATGGTTTCCATGGCACTTCTCACCGCTACGTTTCCGCTCGTGTATGCGAGTTCCTAGGAATAAATCCTGAAGGAAAGAAAATCATCACTGCTCATATTGGTAATGGTGGTAGTTGTACAGCCATTTATGATGGCAAATCAATGGACACTTCAATGGGCTTAACTCCACTTGAAGGTCTTATGATGGGTACACGCGCTGGCGACGTGGATTTAGGTGCTGCTACTTATATCATGGATAAAGAAAATCTTAGCACAGCAGAATTCTCTAACATAGTAAATAAGAAATCAGGACTAATGGGTGTGAGTGGTGTCTCTAGCGATGCTCGTGACATTGCCGCAGCCATTGAAGAAGGCAATCAACGTGCTGATCTTGCACGCCGCATGTTCATTTATCGCGTAAAAAAATACATTGGAGCATATGCTGCAGCATTGAATGGTGTGGATATCGTAGTCTTCACTGGGGGTATAGGCGAAAACGACGTATATATCCGTGGAGAAATTGCTAAGGGATTGGAATATCTAGGTGCGAATATTGATCAAGCTAAAAACGATAGCATCCGTGGTGAAGAAGCAATTATCTCTACTCCAGATAGTAAAGTAACGGTATGCGTGATTCCTACCGATGAAGAGTGGATGATTGCATCCGATACCATGGCACTCTGCTAATAGAACAAAAATAAGTATCCACGAGGAGATAGCTACGGGAACGTAGCTACTCCCTTAAATATGTACTGAACCTTGAAACCTATTATTTATCAATTATTGCCACGTACTTTTACCAATTACAACGAGACGAGACGCTACGCTGGCACGTTACAAGAAAATGGTTGTGGCACAATGAATGCCATCACTCCCAAAGCCCTTCGCGCTATTCGCGATTTGGGTGCTACGCACGTATGGTATACTGGTGTGATACGTCATGCCACATCTCAACACAATACACCTTCTATTGTCAAAGGTAAAGCAGGAAGTCCCTATGCTATTACCGATTACTATGATATTGACCCCGACATATGCGAAGACAAACGTCGTCGAATGCATGAATTTGAAGAATTGGTAGAGCGCAGTCACCAAGCTAAACTAGATGTAATTATTGATTTTGTGCCCAACCACGTAGCACGTGAATACCATTCAACATGCAAACCCAAAGGGGTAGAAGATTTGGGAGCAACAGATAACCCACAGTGGGCATTCTCACCACTTAACAATTTTTATTATATACACCAGCCATTTGCTCCCTCATTTGATGTAGAAGGCTATACCGAAAACCCCACTCGCGCCACAGGGAATGACTGCTTTTCTGCCCATCCATCAAAAGATGATTGGTATGAAACAGTCAAACTTAATTATGGTGTATTTTACCAAGGTGGTGGTGAACAACAATTTGACCCAATACCTAATACTTGGCATAAAATGTTGCACATTTTGCTCTTTTGGTCAAACAAAGGAGTAGATGGTTTTCGATGCGATATGGCAGAAATGGTACCACAAGCTTTTTGGGCATGGGTAATTCCACAAGTGAAAGCAAAATATCCAAATATACTCTTTATTGCGGAAGTATACAACCCAAATTTATATCGCGAGTATCTAGCTGCTGGATTTGATTATCTCTACGATAAAGTAGGTATGTACGATTACTTACGCGGCGTGACCAGTAAGAATTGGTCTGCAGAAGGAATCACTCTACAATGGCAAAACGTAGATGATATTCGTGATCATATGCTATATTTCTTGGAGAACCATGATGAACAACGTATCGCTAGCGGATTCTTTTGTGGACGAGGTATGTGTGCTGAACCTGCAATGATTGTAGCAGCAACACTTGGAAAGAATCCTGTAATGATTTATGCTGGACAAGAACTGGGGGAAAAAGGCATGGATGCAGAGGGTTTTTCTGGCATGGATGGAAAAACTACAATATTCGATTACTGGGGGATAAAATCTTTGCAAGCATGGGCCAATCATGGTAAGTTTGATGGTGCAGGTTTAGATGACGAACAACGCAAATTACAAACTTTCTATCGCCAATTATTGCGGATTGCACGAACAGAAAAAGCAATCACACAAGGCGAAATGTACGATTTGGTCTACGCTCAACAAGACGGATTTAACAAGCATGAGCAGTATGCGTATATTCGCAAATACAAACACCACATACTACTAGTAGTTCTGAACTTCGATGATCGCCAAGTAGATGTGCAAGTACGCATTCCACAAGATGCATTTCAACATTTGCAACAAGCAGAGTACACTATGGTAGATGCTATAGATTTGCTCACCAATACGCCATATACTTTTCCTTTTTCCCCACATACACCCGTATGTCTCACCTTACCTGCATGGAAGGGTGTCATACTGAAAATCAAATAAACGCTATATGAAACAATTAGCAGAGCGTATTAAACCATACTTTCAACTATTGCGCATTGGCAATTTGCTATTTATAGCCATATTACTATATGTAATGGAAAAATGGGTGGCTACTCCATTACTCCAATTGGCGCAATTCTATGAACAAATGCCCTGGTGGGTGCTTACATTATTAATAATGAGCACTATTTGTATCGCAGCCGGTGGATACATAATTAACGATTATTTCGATGTGAAAATTGATCGCATTAATCATCCTGAAGATTTGGTAGTGACGCGTTACATCTCTCGAGAGGGAGCAATGCGACTATTTCAGGTACTTACTATACTGGGCGTGATAATGGGATTAGTTGTAGCATGGTGGGCTAGAAGTTGGACATTAGTTATGATATTCATTGTCATACCCGGTCTACTGTGGTTTTATTCTGCTAGTTATAAACGTCAATTGTTAATTGGTAATATAGTCGTAGCATTTATATCGGCAATAGTGCCTCTGCTAGTAGCAATTGCGAACGCCGATTATTTATGTCATCTATATCAGGAGAACCTTGTATATTCACCCATTGTAGGACAATTATATGTTTGGACTAGTGGATTTTCACTCTTTGCTTTTCTAATCACACTAGCGCGTGAAATGGTGAAAGACATCGAAGACAAAGAAGGAGATCAAGAAATGGAATGTCGCACTATTCCTATCGTATGGGGAGATAAAATCACAAAAATTATCGTGAGCATCATTCTTATAATTACCGCAGCACTTATCACGTATATTGCATTTTACATATTACCATTCCCCCATGAGTGGAGAACTCTTTCTACACGCTATGTCATTTTCGGTATAATCACTCCTATCATATGCTCTCTCATACTTTTGTGGGCTGCTAAAACGCCACAAGAAATTCATCGCACACAAGTAGTCATAAAGTTTACTATGTTCATTGGAGTGATGTATAGCTTCGTAATTCAACAAAATCTACTGATGTTATAAATTATTTTATGAGAAACATCATTCTGGGTAGTCAAAGTCCACGTCGTCGTGAATTAATGGCAGGGTTGGATATCCCATTTCAATGTATTACTATTGATGCTGATGAATCTTTTCCATCAACCCTAAAAGCGGGCGATATACCTCTTCATATATCACGTGCGAAGGCACGCGCATATGAGCAACATTTAACTAAAGATGATTTGCTTATTACATCAGACACGATTGTATGGCTCAATGAGCAGATGTTAGGGAAACCTCAATCAAAAGCAGAAGCCATACAAATGCTTAATCTATTAAGTGGAAATACACATCAAGTGTATACTGCGGTATGCTTTACATGGATTGATGCCACAACTCAGCAACTGGTACACGATGAACTAGTAGATTGCACAAATGTTACATTCCGCACACTCACTACCAAAGAAATAGACTATTATGTAGAAAAATACCTTCCATTAGACAAAGCTGGCGCATATGGAGTACAAGAATGGATTGGCTATGTAGGCGTAACTTGCATGGAAGGTTCATACTTCAACGTGATGGGATTTCCCATCTGTCGCGTGTATGATTGGCTACAGTCATTCCTCTAATAAATCGGGACGTCTATCGCGTGTATGACGCAGAGACTCTTCATAGAGCCATTCTTCAATTTTAGCTTGATGGCCAGAAAGTAATATCTCCGGAACTTTCCAGCCTTTATATTCAGCAGGGCGAGTATATACACCAGGTTCCAATAATCCATCCTGAAAACTATCACTTAACGCGCTAGTTTCATCACCTATAGCTCCTGGTAATAGGCGTATTATGGCATCAGTCATAATAGCTGCTGGCATTTCACCGCCAGTAAGCACAAAATCACCTATTGTATATTCCTTTGTAATCAAATGATCACGTACTCGTTGATCTACACCTTTGTAGTGACCGCATAAAATGATAATATTTTCTTTCAGAGAAAGGGCATTAGCTTCGCGCTGAGTAAAACGTTCTCCATCTGGTGCTGTAAAAATAATCTCATCATAATGACGTTGACTAGTAAGATAGCTAATCGCTCTATCAATTGGCTCAACTTGTAGCACCATACCTGCACCAAAACCAAAAGCATAATCATCTATCTTACGATGTTTATCCAAGGTAAAATCCCGCAAGTTATGCACATGAATTTCTGCCAAACCTTTATCTTTGGCACGTTGAACAATAGAGTGATTGAGTGGCGACTCTAAAAGTTCAGGACAAGCTGTAAGAATATCAATACGCATCTATACTTAATATATCAATTGCATCATTATTAATACTAATGGCACTGGATCATAACCACTACCTCCCCATGGATGGCAACGCATAATACGCTTTATTCCCAACCATCCCCCTTTGAATACACCATATTTCATCACGGCCTCCACCATATACTGGCTACACGTTGGTGTATATCGACACGATGGTGGCGTTAAAGGGGATATACAATACCTATAGAAATATACAGGTATCAAAAATATTTTCCGTATGAAGGTCCTAATGCTCATCGCTATCTATTTTATCATTTGACGATAAATCCACTACTATTCTTTGCAGAGCCTTCCGCATTGCCTTAGCAATAACCTCGAACGATTGCTGTTCCTTATCAATATAATTGAATGCCATCTGCACGGGCACAACATTATCCAATACATCCTTTTGTAAGCGATAAGCTTCGCGTATTAGTCTGCGCAAATGATTTCGATGAACTGCGCGCTTGAATAGTGATTTAGGAGCCCAAACAAGGACCTGATTTACATCTCTACAAGAAGTATATGTCACACGCAATGGCCAAGCCACAAAACGTTTTCCATGGCGATACAAGTGGTCGATAGATGTTCGACCACACAATTTCTCTGATTTAGGAAACGTGTGACGCAAAATGATAACTCGTTTATTGTTGTGCTTCTAAATATCGTTTAATGGCTGTGGTAATACTTGGACATTCTGGCGATGGAGCCGATATATCTACGCGGAACCCGGCCTCCTTCAGTGCAGCATGGGTGTTTGCTCCAAAACATGCTATCACAGTATCTCCTTGTTCCCAATCTGGGAAATTTTTCTTCAGCGCAGCTACACCTGATGGAGTAAAAAGTACCACCATATCGTAATTAAATGGTTTATCTTCAGCCCATTTGGAGGCTACTGTACGATACATCACAGCAGGCTGAACTGATATTTTATTCTCTGCAAACATATTAATCGCATCATCATTATGCACATCCGACATTACCATCAAATACTTTTCATTAGGACGACGGAACATAGCAGGCAATAAATCTTCAAAACGATTATTCTCCGCTGTGAACACTTTACGTTTGCGATATTGAATGTATTTTTGCAAATAGTTGCCAACTGCCTCTGAGATGCAATAATAATGCATTGTTTGAGGAACAGTGAAACGTGCTTCTTCACACAAGCGAAAGAAATGATCAATACCCAAGCGTGAACTTACGATAATAGCCGTGTACTCCTCAAGATAGATATGTTGGTCACGAAACTCACGAATAGGAATCCCTTCTACGTGAATAAGTTGTTGAAAATCACACGCCACACCAAATGAGCTCTCGATCTCCGCATACGGATTGCGATCGGAAAGTGGACGAGGTTGAGAAATTAGAATATTTTTAATTTTTTTCATATGTCTACATAATAGTTGAGTACTACATTACCACTACCTTTTGTACCCAAAAAACAATAATCGCCAATGGCATCACCTCTAAATACACGATATATAATAGCATATACAAAATAGAGCGCATATTTTGGCTAAAAAGCACCCACGATTTTGCAAGTAAAAGTCCCACAAAAATCAGCGCAATTAGCATACACAATACATTTATAACCATCATGTTATGGCAATTTATTGCAAGTAGCAGGATAGGGTATAATAGCAAAGGTACTATCGTGCGTATCCCTCTATATTGTTCTATTGTATTTGCTTTTTTCTTTGGCGATAAAAACACATATCCCACCCCATGCACCAACAATAACTGCAAAAAATATACCAAACTCACTATACCTAGCACCTGCAAATAAGTTAAAAAACGTATCACAACACTTTGGTTAACCAATATATACACTCCCAACCCTAAGACTCCTGTACTAAATATAGTAGATACTATTTCATTCATCCAATTTCGAGTCTGATTCGTATAAAAGCGTTCCGAGCGACTAAACACATTGCGCAACACTACTACCAAATTGTTTTGAGTAGATTGATTAATCACTTGCAATATAAGCAAGATGAATAACAACCAAGCCACCCATGTGGCCGAATACATTGATGATATATGTTGAATGGCATTCAATAGTATGTTATTTTATGTCTAAATCTTCATAACGCTGCTAATCGACGCGTATTTGGGTCCCAATCTGGAGTAGCCATAATTGCCGGTACGACTTCTTCGGGTGTATCTACAACTGTAAACATTTTACAATGAATCGGACGCATCATTTGCTCTTCCACCATATAATCTAAACATGCTAGTAAACGATCAAAATAACCATCAGTATTCAGTATCACCACAGGACAACTATGTAGTCCCAACTGCTTCCAAGTTAAACATTCTAGCAGTTCTTCAAATGTACCTATTCCACCTGGTAATGCCACCATAGCATCTGCTTCTTCGCAAATTCTTGCCTTACGTTCATGCATGGTTTGAGTGACAATAGTGCGTGTACTACGAGGGTTATTCCATCCTTGATCCACCATGAATTGCGGAATCACCCCTAGCACTTCACCGCCAGCATCCAAGGCTCCTTGAGCTACCGCAGCCATCAATCCTATTCCTCCATCACCATATACTACACGAATATGCTCTGCTGCCAATAAAGCACCCAATCGCTCTGCTGCATCCATATACGATGTACGTACCTTATTTGAACTACTACAATATATTGCTATTGATGATAGTTTTTTCATATCATTTTTCACTTTTTTTACCAAATAGAATAAAATCGGCTGCAAAATTACAAAAAAATATCGACATATTTTGTTTTTCTAGAAATTATTTGTAATTTTGCAGCCAAAATGTACACTTTTTAAGCATTATGGCGGTAGAAATTAAACAAATCACGACGCGTCGTGGTCTAAAAGAGTTCGTAAAGTACGAAAACGAGTTTTATAAAGATTGTGAATATTTTTGCCCACAATTAATTCAAGACGAGCTCAACACTTTTGATGCAAAAATTAATCCTGCACACGAGGTATGTGAACATATTCTATTCATGGCCTATCGAGATGGTCGTCCTGTAGGACGCATTGCTGGAATTATCAATCATGCAGCTAATGCCAAATGGAATGTAAAACACGTTCGTTTTGGATGGATTGATTTTATTGACGATGAAGAAGTTAGTCATTCGCTCTTAGACGCCGTAGTAGAATGGGGAAAATCTAAAGGCATGGAACAGCTCAACGGCCCTGTAGGATTCACTGACTTTGATCATCAAGGACTTCTTTTAGAAGGTTATGAGCACCTCGCTCCTATGGCTTCACTTTACAATTATCCGTACTATGTGCGCCATATGGACTCTTATGGTTTGGTGAAAGAAGCCGACTGGATTGAATACCAAATCTACCCTCCAGAGGTGTTACCAGAGCGCTTTGCCCGTATGGATAAGATTGTTCGTGAACGTAGCAATGTGCGTGTAGACAAGGTAAAAGACTGCAAAGAATTGGTAAAAAAATATGGAACACAATACATGGATGTTATTGATGCAGCATACCAAAAATTGTACAATTTCCAACCAATGACCGAACGTCAGAAAAAGTATTATTGCGACGTATACTTCCCTATCCTGAATTTTGATTTTGTCACAGTTGTTGTGAACGAAAAAGATGAAGTTGTAGGTGTGGGTGTAGGTATGCCCGATATTTCAGAAGCATTGCGTAAGTGCAAAGGAAAATTATTCCCATTTGGCTGGCGGCATATGCTAAAAGCTTTGCGAGCAAAAGAAATGGAAGCTTTTGACTTATTGATTATAGCTGTTCGCCCTGATTATCAAGATAAAGGCTTGAATGCGGTGATTATTGCAGACCAACATCCATATTTCGTTAAATATGGTATCAAACGCGTAGAGACAACATCGATATTAGAAACCAACAATAAAAACCAGACACACTGGGAGATGTTTCCACACAAAATACACAAACGCCGTCGTGCCTACATCAAGGATATTTAATGCCTCAAAAAAAGGAAGAAATACTAAAAAAATCTACTGACTTGCTCAATGATTATTTAGATGCGCATCATCTAAAGCATACTCCAGAACGAGTGATAATCCTAACTTCCGTATGTAGGTTGCAGCGGTTTACGATACATGAGTTACGCGACAGCTTAACAGAGTTTGCTATCAGTCGAGCTACGGTATATAATACATTACTCCTTTTCGAAAAAGCGAATATCATCATCCGCCTTGAGAAGGAATTCGGAGTGCGAACTACGCAATACGAACTATCTGTAATGAAAGAATCGTTTGTCCACATTGTCTGCCAGCAATGTGGACGTGTTAGTAAAGTCAATCATTCTACTATCACACGTATGTTGGCCGATAAAAAATGGAGTAATTTCGTACCTCATAGTTTTTCGTTGTACATTTATGGACACTGCAAGATTTGCAGAAAAAAACGAAACAATAATAACAACTAAACTTAAATTTTTAACTATTATGTATTGGACTTTATTTATTATTATTTCTCTTGCCAGTTGGGCTGTTAGTGCTCTACTTGATCATCGTTTCAAGACCTATGCACAAGTTCCATTGCGAATGACCGGTTGTGAAGTAGCAGAAAAAATGCTCCGTGATAATGGAATCACAGATGTACAAGTTATCAGCACCAACGGGCACCTTACAGACCACTATGATCCTCGTAATAAGACGGTCAATCTATCAGAATCTGTATATAATTCAGCTTCTATAGCAGCTGCGGCAGTGGCTGCTCACGAGTGTGGTCATGCTTTGCAACATGCCTATGGTTATAGCCCACTTAACATACGAACTGCACTAGTTCCTGTGGTCAACTTCGCATCAAGATGGGTGACATGGATTTTATTGGGAGGTATATTGCTCATTAATTCCTTTCCACAACTACTTGCTGCAGGAGTAATTCTTTATGGATTGACTACTTTATTTTCCTTCATTACTCTCCCTGTAGAAATTAATGCTAGTCGTCGAGCCATCATGTGGCTAGAGAGTGCTGGTATCACCGATAATCAAACCACTCCAATGGCATCAGCAGCATTGCGTAGCGCAGCATACACCTATGTAGTAGCTGCATTAGCTTCTCTAGGAACACTTATTTATTATGCTATGATCTTGGTAGGAAGAAGAGATTAGTTTCTACCGAGAAGGCCCTGTAGCTTAGCTGAATAGAGCGTCAGATTCCGGTTCTGAAGGTCCTGGGTTTGAATCCCAGCGGGGTCACTAATCACTACTGAAATGCGGTTATTACTTCACCTAGTATGGGTAAACGACTATTATACATAGCAATCATATTTATCGTAGCCATAGTTTCTGCCCATGCAGAGGTTGTGGTGTTGCGTTCTGGACAAAGTATAAAGGGAGAGATACTACTTAACAACGAGGAAGTAATCATTTTGCGAAAAAAAGATGGATCACGCTACCAATATCCCAAACAAGAAGTAGTTGAAATCCGAATCGAAAAAGCACCTACCATCTCCACCCCCGAAACTGCATCAATAACGCCATCAAAAGCGGTTGAAATACGAGCTCAGGTGCAGGCTGGAGCTGCATATGTGCCCTACATAGGATGGGGTGGTAATTTTCAGTTTGATGCTGCGTTGGGCACGCATCAAATACAGGGGAAAGATATATTCCTTGGTGGTAGCATCGGATATCATACCCTATTTGGATTACAGGAAACGTATTCATGGATTCCACTCCAATTGGTCGCTCAGTGGGCTATACCTTTATCCCGCAATACGCCACACTATCCAATGGTTGCAGCCACAATAGGATATGGATTTGCCACTAAGAGGCATTGGAGCGGTGGTATCTGTACGGGTATCAATGTAGGATGGGGATATCGCATTAATCAAAATAGCAGTGTGTCAGTAGCAGCTACAGCACAATGGCAACAAACACAAATTACCATTACCGAAACAATCAACCACATACCATACAATAACACTATTGGTTGCCCAATACTTTGTCTTGGCGCAAAAATAGGCATACAATTTTAAATGACAATGAAAAAAAGCAAAACACCTATCCATTCTCTTAGCCGTCCACGTATTCGCGAGGCACGTAACCATCGTGTGAGTATTATGCTCAACGATAGCGAAATGCGTGCACTGGATCGTTATTGCGAACGATATGGTGTGCGCAATCGCTCGCGCTTTGTACGCGAGGCACTCATGAGAAATGTGCTCAAGCAATTTGAGAAAGACTCACCTACTCTCTTCGACTAGTACAAAATCAATCTGCTTTTTCTCCACATCGGCTTTTACCACACGCACACACACATTGTCGGATAAGGTATAGGTTTTACCGCTACGAGCCGCTATTAGACAATAGTTTTCTTCATCGTATTGCATATAATCATGTGGTTCAATGGTACGGATTGGGACTAAGCCTTCCGTTAACGTATCTTTCAGTTGTACAAATAATCCAAACTCTGTCACTCCGCTAATAATGCCGTCAAAAACTTCGCCTATATGATTGCTCATCCAACGCGCCTGCATTTCCTTGATAGAATCACGCTCGGCCATCTGCGCCATTTGTTCTGTATCTGAACAGTGCACACATGCCTCCTCCAACACCTCTTTTTGATGACGGCAATCCACTTTTGATTGTAATACGTAGCGGGACAATAAACGATGCACCATCATATCGGGATAACGACGAATAGGAGAAGTAAAATGCGTATAATAAGGGAAAGACAAACCATAGTGACCTATATTAGAGGTGGAGTATACCGCTTTTGCCATCGCACGAATTGCTAAAGTCTCTATGAGGGTTTGACTATTACTACCCTGACAATCAGATAGTAAGGTGTTTATGTGCTTATTCTGCACACTGCGCTTAGCCGAAGTACGCAGATGAAAACCAAACTGACGAATAAAATTGCCTAACTTTACTATTTTCTCCGGATCGGGTACATCATGCACACGATACACAAACGGTTTAGTTTCTTCTTTTTTTCCTTCCTCATTCTTCTTGCCCCGCATGCCTATTTCTGCAGCTACAATACGATTAGCTAGCAACATAAATTCTTCGATCAAGAAGTTAGCCTCAGTGGAACGATGGAACATTATCTCCGAAGGATTACCCTCTTTATCCAAAACGAAGCGAACCTCTGGAGTCTCAAAATTAATTGCACCATGTTCAAAACGTTTCTTCCGTAATATTTGCGCCAAATCATTGAGTACACACAATGGCTCCGAGAGTTCTGCTACCATATTGCTATCCAGGTCCTTTTCGCCATCTAATATGGCTTGCGCTTGTTCGTAGGCTAATCTATGGTTCGAACAAATCACCGTTCTACAAATTTTATGGCGCAATACCTTGGCTTCCTTATCCATTTCTAGTACTACTGACATACATAACTTTTCTTCATTCGGACGAAGACTACATAATTCATTGCACAGAAGCTCTGGCAACATTGGGATTACGCGATCTACCAGATAAATACTTGTTCCACGCTGATATGCTTCCTCATCCACAGCACTACCTTCTACCACATAATGGGTCACATCGGCAATATGCACACCAATCTGATAGTTGCCTGATTCCATCACCTGAAAAGATAATGCATCGTCAAAATCCTTCGCATCTGCTGGGTCAATAGTAAAAGTCAATACATCACGCATATCACGACGACGTAGTATCTCTTCCATGGAGATGGAAGAAGGAAGGTTTTTCAATTCTGCCAACACCTCATCTGGAAACGTAGTAGGCAAAGTATATTTTTCGTTGACAGGTGCATCCTGCATCTGTTTTGGAAGAACGTTATTTCGCTGTTTTCTCGCTTGTTTTCGCTCACGACGTTCACGTTTTGCTATTAAATCTTTTGTACGCATTTTCTTGTATTTTGTATGCTTTTGTTTCTTTTCTATCTTACAAAAACCATGCAAAGGTACAACAAGTTTTTGAATATACAAAATCTTTATATTCAAAAAATCTCCTTTCATTATTTTTCCACTTATGCAGAAATTAAATCCTAACTATGAATCGCGAAAATTTAAAAAAAATCTATTGTATTTGCGTATGTGCATTTTTTGTTGTACCTTTGCAGTGAAAAGAGTAATCAAGCGCTATGACACTATCCATTGCCATCTGTACGCTATTATTTGTATTTAATCTTATCTTCTCACGCCGCCGCTGGTATGCCCCTACGGTGTTGCTATGCGGGGTATGGCTACTTAGTCTTATTGCCTATGCGTGGATCGATCATGGTATGCATCCTCTTTCACCTGCAGTGGTTCAAGCTATCACGTTTTGGCTTACTGGTTTCTGCTTATCTGCATGGGTTATGCAGTCTATATATATTAAACCACTTTTCTGCGATGTACCTTCCAGTCATACAGCACGCGACATCTATTATTACCTCTCGCTATGTACACTTCCCGTGATGATCATAGAAGTTATCCTGGTTATTATCCATAGCGGAGGCAATCCTTTTAGTGCACTCCGCGATGCCAATGTAGAAGGAGTGAATGGCATACGTACGACTGCATTTTTCGTCCTATTTTGGATGGTTAGCTATATTTTGGAACTCCAAGTCGCTAGCAAACGCAATATTGGGCGCATCATTTTCTTGTTACTCATCAATATTTTCTATGCTTTTATTTCCATGGGAAAGATGAATTTCATGATTCTATTTTTAGCCAGTGCCATTATGCTCAGTCAGCGTCGTCGTTTTCGGTTGCGACAACTGTTTTTAGGTGCAGGGCTTCTGCTTCTTCTCTTTGTCGGTGTGCAACAACTGCGAGGATCATATACCACTCCAAAACATTTTGCTGCTTTATATATGACTAGCAGTCTAGGCAACTTAAATACTAATCTAGAACCCCGATCGGCTCAGGCGCCCGGCGAAAATACATTCCGTCTATACTATGCTATTAAGGCCAAAATCGATAACGGAAAAACCAAGCCTGTAAATCCGATTCTTGAATTCAAGCGCGTAGAAGTGGGCGAGTATGTCTTTGGTTCTAATACCTATACAGCCCTCTATCCTTACTACAAGGACTTTGGTATAACGGGTGTGATTTTGTTTGCTATTCTCCTAGGTGGAATTTTTGGCTATCTCTTCAAGACAGCTGAAGATGGAAGCGAGTGCGCACTCGTTTTATACGCTATCCTGTCAGGAACGATTGTCATGCAGTTCATCGGCGATACCTTTTTTACTGTACTATCGCAAAATATTCAATACCTGATTGCTACAGTCATACCCTATATCATTAGCAAATTCCACCTCTTTGAACGCAATACGGCAAAACAATGATAGACATCCTACTTGCTACATACAACGGCGAAGCATTCGTAGAAGAACAAATACGAAGCATCATGGCGCAAACCTTTTCCCAATGGCGACTATTGGTGCACGATGATGGTTCGGAGGATCACACCATTGCTATTATCCAACGGCTTTGCCACGAGGATAAACGTATTGTGCTTATCCAGGATGAAGAGCAGCATATGGGGGTAGCTCGACATTTTATCCACATGCTTCAATATGCTTCTGCCCCATTTTGTATGTTCTGTGATCAAGACGATATATGGTTGCCCAATAAAGTAGAAAAAATGCTTGCCGAGATTCAGAAATACGACCCAACCATTCCTCAAGTAGTATATTCCAATGCTTATCTATGGAACCCCGAGCAAGGCATACTATCCAATAAGAACACGCTGACTTTTCCGACCACGCTTCGCCAAATGTTATTTCTCAATACGGGCATACAAGGCGCATCTTCTATTTTCAATCAAGCCATGTGTTCCTATCTGCGCATTCCCCTTGCTACATATGCTATGCACGACCATGCTTTGCTACTCACCGGCATATGTTTCGGACAAGTGCACTACCTCCACCAATCGCTCATGTACTACCGGCAGCATGCTTCCAACCTTACTGGACAAGCACCAGGAAGCATCCGAAAAAAGATACAACTGCTATGGCAAAATCGCCATGTGCCACTCGTTAGTCGATTGCATCTGGACGGATTAGCGGCGTTTTTTGCTCGATTTCATCGAGAACTTTCCGGCGACGACGCACAGATCATTACTATCTTCCTGCGAATGCTAGAGCAGTCATTCCTCACACGAATGTGGATGATTATTCATCATCGATTTATGCTATTTGATTCCACTTTTCTACTACTCATCAAGTTTTGTATCAGACGATATATATGAAACATATACTCATCGATGGAACATCCATCTCCAATCATATCGATGGCTTGTCGCAGTACATCCTCAACGTAGTGCTTGCTTGGGAACTTACCAAGGGCTATCACTATACCCTTCTGGTACGTCCCAACGAATGTCCAGAGCTATATCTCCGACTATACAACAAGAAAGGCATCCATATCGAGGAGGTAGATATTGCTCCTATCGGACCCCTACGCGATATTCAGTTTGCTCGCTACCTGCGTTCGCACCGCCATTTTGATGCTGCATTCATTCCTAGCAACCAGTTCCCTCTGGCATTGCGTATCCCCGCCCTATACACGATTCACGACCTTATTTACGAGCAATTTCCCGAACAACTCGGCCATTTATCTTGGCTTAAGCGATGGTATCTCCGACTTGTGACTCGCGTAGGACTAAAACGTGCTCAACAAGTGGTAGCCGTATCACAATACACACGCGACCAAATCTTGCGCTACCATGGTTCACATTTCGAAAATAAACTTCGGGTAATCTATGAAGGATGGGAACATCTGCTATTTTTTGCTAACGAAACCTGCGGTTATCCTAAGGATATTCCATTTAGCAAATACATTCTCTACGTAGGCAGTTCACGTGGACATAAGAACTGGGGACGCCTCATCCAAGCTATCCAACGTGCCAGCCACCAACTACCTCCCGATTGGGGTTTTGTCTTTATCGGTAGCACCAGCATGCTCTCAAAAAAACATTTACAGTTGGTACAGCAGCTCAATCGGCAACGCCCTATTATTCAGATCACAGGATGGCAAGAAGATTGTTCACTAGCCAATTATTATCGCCATGCCCAAGCGCTCATCTTCCCTTCGCTGAGCGAGGGCTTTGGTATTCCCATATTGGAAGCATATTTCTATCGCATACCTTTGCTACTAAGCAACCAAGCATCATTACCCGAGATTGCTGGCGATGCAGCTATATATTTTGATCCCTACGATGTACAAGATATTACCGATTCCATCCTCCATTTCACCAAGCAATCCGACCATACATCGCTCATTGAGCGCCAGACACAACGATTGGCTCGATATAGTTGGAAAACAACCAGTCAACAATTAACAAAACTACTACAATCCTTCTGCAAACCATTATGAGTAAAATTGCTTTCGTTGGTAATAGCCTTCAAACCATGTGCAATTTTCGCATGGGAGTAATCTCTTCGTTATCACAATTAGGACATGAGATTGTAGTCATTGCGCCCGAAGATTGCAATCACCGCCTGCTCCAGATATCCAACGTTCGATTCATCCCTATCGAAATTGATTGCAAAGGCATGAATCCTTTCATTGATCTCCGCTTGGTACAGTCGCTGAAAAAAGTCTATCTAAAAGAACATTTCGACTTGATTTTCCACTATACCATCAAACCCGTTATCTACGGAGGATGGGCGGCCGCTCGCACACGCAGTCAACACATCGCCGTCATCACCGGACTGGGCTACACTTTCTTACGCAAAGGATGGATCAATCGTATTTCCAAATTCTTGTATTCATGCTCACTACGAAATGCGAAAGAAGTGTGGTTCCTCAACCAAGACGACAAGACCTTATTCGTAGAGCAAAATATCGTATCCCTTTTCAAGACGCGTGTACTAAATGGCGAAGGTGTGGATACCACTTTCTACCAGTCATCCCAAGCTCCCACATCGCCTTTCACTTTTCTTTTCATTGGACGCGTATTATGGGACAAAGGTATTGGCGAATTTGTGGATGCAGCCAGAGTGGTAAAAAAACAACATCCAAACGTGCAGTTCCATATTCTCGGTCAACTAGGTGCTAGTAACCCCGCATGCGTTAATCTCCAGCAGATGGAAGAGTGGGAAAAAAGCGGCGTAATCAAGTTTTTGGGAGAGACACAAGATGTTCGTCCGTACATCAACGAGGCCTCTTGTATCGTACTACCATCCTACCGTGAAGGTATATCACGCGTACTGCTCGAAGCCGCATCTATGCAGCGCCCTATTATCACTACCAACGTACCTGGATGTAAAGAAATCGTTCTGGATGGTGTAAGCGGATTCTTGTGCGAAGCGCAAGAGGTTAATACACTCATTGCTTGTATGATGCATATGCTCTCTCTCTCGGATCACGAACGTTTACTCTTTGGCCAACAAGGCAGAGAACATATACTTCAAAACTACGACCAGCAAATTATTATTCAACGATATAAAGATAAACTCTCAGAACTTCTATAATACTATGCTTAATATCTCTATTGTATTATACAAGCCCCTATGGCAACAAGTAGTAGCGCTTACCCAAAGCCTACTCGGTTTCGATGGTGTACACCATATCTATTGGATAGACAACTCCCCCACAGCTATCCAAGAATTGCCCATTTCATCCAAGAAACTACACTATATCTTCAACAATAAAAATATTGGATATGGTGCTGCGCATAATATTGCTTTTCGCGAGAGTATCTACGATGATGTGCCTTTCCACCTCGTCATCAATCCCGATATCATTATCACGCCCGAAGCTCTTTCCACGCTCGTGACTTTCATCCAGCAGAACAACGAGGTTGGCTGTTTGGTCCCCAAAGTGGTTTACCCTAATGGCGAGTTGCAATATCTATGCAAACTCCTGCCCACTCCATTGGATGTTTTCGGTCGTCGATTCCTTCCTGCCAGTTGGATGGAGCACCGCAATCAGCGCTACGAACTGCGCCAGTCTGGCTACAACCGCATCATGAATATTCCATACTTGAGCGGATGCTTCATGCTGCTCCGCACCGAAGCAGTACGCAAAGCTAAACTCTTCGATGAGCGTTTCTTTATGTATCCCGAAGATATGGACCTTACACGCCGTATCCACCGCGATTATCTTACGCTCTTCTATCCGCATGTCACTATCGTCCACGACCACGCCAAAGCATCCTACCATAGCATGCGCATGCTATGGGTACATGTAGTGAATATGTGTAAGTATTTCAATAAATGGGGATGGTGGCAGGATGCCGAACGCAAACAGTTCAACGATATCGCCATCAAGCAGTATATTCATCATTGATTCTGCTCCACTCCTGCTGCCACCTCGCGATAGGTGTGCAGACTCAGGTTATCGCTTACGATCTTGAGCGATGAGAGATGAGCGAATCCCATACCTGCTATATAAGCCAGTTCCATATCAAATACACAATCTTTGTAATCGGATTGCAGTACAAAATCGGTATTGCTATAGCATACAGCAGTTGTGCATGCGTCTGGTTGTTTTAGATAAGCCACATCTACAGTTTTCAAAAGCAGTTCTGGCTCTGGATAATTCACATTCGGATGATTCAGGCGTACTTCATTCACCTGTACCGTACTGCCTATCTCAAAGTTCGCACTACCAGCATAGCCTATATTCAGCAAAACCGAATCTGTAGGGATTTCGCGCAGTGCATGCATCACATTCAGCGCACCCACGCCCGTCACTATCACATCCCATACTATGCCGTCTGGCGTTTGCCATTGCTCACCTTTCCATTCGCCACACAGATGTGCCGCTATCAATTTCTTTTCTCCAATAAAGTCGCCGGCCTCGGCTAGAACAATAAAATGCTTCATATAACTCTGCTTTTGCCTGCAAAATTACTACTTTTTTCTCAAATGAACAAACGAATGAATGTATTTTGTTTTGTTATACAAAAAAAATGAGGGTAAAGGTTGCGTAATTGCAAAAATTGTAGTATCTTTGCACGCTAAATAATAGTATTCGGTATAAATTTTTTGAAACATGATATACAAAATCGTATTCTCTTGCGACGAAGTTGATGATTTCCGTCGCGTATTTGAAGCCGATAGCGACGCTACTTTCCTCGAATTGCATCAAGCTATTCTCCAGAGTGTAGGTTATCCCGATGATCAGATCACCTCATTCTTCATGTGCAACGACCGCTGGGAGAAAGGACAAGAGGTGACTCTCGTGGAAATGGGTAGCAACTTTGAGTACGACAATATGGTCATGGAATCCACTCGTTTGAGCGAGCTGCTTGAGGAACGTGGACAACGCATGATTTACGTGTTCGACCCAATGTTTGAACGCTATTTCTTTGGTTGCCTTTCCGAGGTACTTCCTGGCATGTGCATGGGAGTTAGTTGCACCGAGAAAACGGGCGATGCACCTCAGCAATTGCAAGCCGATGATTCTATTGCTGCTGGTAAGACCAGCAACGATTGGGAGATTGATGATGACTTCTATGGCGATAGCCAATACGATGATGGCGATCTTGACATGGAAGGTTACCAAGACCTGAGTTTCGACGACGGATCGATGTTCTAATGGCACGTCTCGTGGTAGTTATAGGACCTACGGGGGTGGGTAAGACAGCACATGCTATTACGCTCGCTCAGCAGTATGGTTGCCCCATCGTGAGCGCCGACTCACGTCAGATCTACCGCGATTTACCTATTGGTACCGCAGCGCCTACAGCCCAAGAGCAAGCGCTAGTAGAGCACCACATGGTAGGATTCTTGGGCTTGCACGACACCTATAGCGCAGGACAGTTCGCTCGCGACTGCGAGAAATTGCTCAAGCAACTCTTCGCACAGCACGATACAGTGGTGCTAGTGGGCGGCAGTATGATGTATGTAGATGCGCTATGCAATGGGCTTGATGAAATGCCTTCAGTGCCCGACTCCATCCGCCAGAGCGTGCGAGAGCAGTACCAGCTATGGGGAATGACTTGGCTTCAAGAGCAAGTGCAGCAGTTCGACCCACAATATTGGGAGGAAGTGGACCAGCAGAACCCACAACGACTCATGCATTGCCTAGAGATTTGCTTGGCTAGTGGCCAACCCTACTCTGCTTTTCGGAGAAAAGGCAAACCCAACCAGTCGGTACAGCGCAGCGATTTCGAGATCGAATACGTTATGGTGGAACGACCACGAGAAGAACTATACCAGCGCATTAATCAGCGCGTGGATATGATGATGCAGAACGGATTGCTGCAAGAAGCTAAAGCTGCTTTCCTGCAACTCAATATTCCGCTTGACCCTGCTATCGAACTCGACTATACCACATTGCCCAATAGCATCAATACCGTGGGCTATAAAGAGCTACTTAGGTATTTCCGCGGCGAATGGACACTGGAGAAAGCGATTGAAATGATTAAACAAAACTCGCGTCATTATGCCAAGAGGCAGATTACTTGGTGGCGAAACAAACAATAAACATGATATGAACAAAAAGATTATAATATGCTTTGCATTAGCGATGATGATCATCGGATGCAAGAAAGTGGAAGTGGATTTCACATTTTCACCTACCGAACCCAGAGCTGGACAAGTGGTGAAATTCAATAACGCTAGTAGTGCGGGAGAGGATTGGAACTGGGATTTTGGTGACAATGTCACCAGTGTTCTCAAGAATCCTACCCATACTTTCACCAAACCAGGTACATATCTCGTTACACTAGTTGTGGATAGTGCTAAGTACAATACCTGCAGCCACTCCATCACCGTGTACGATACTATTCCTACTTTCACTACCTCTACCGATTCTATTTGTCACTATGCAGATGTAGAGCTCACAGCAAATGTGTACAACCCTTATGGTTATACCCTATCCTATCAATGGACCTTACCTGAGGGTTGCGTACTGGTAAGTGGTAACCTCAATAGCAAGGCTATTACTGTGTATTTCACGTCGTATAATCAGGATATGGAGGTTGCTCTCCAAATCAATAAAAACGGCACGACCTATGAAATTGCTCGTTCGTTGCATATCTACGAGAGCAAAGCTGCTGCGTTGGTTTACATGCTTACCGATCGTTCTACTATGCGCCAGCGTATCATTAACGAACGCCTAGAGGAGGCGCAAATCAATACGCTAGAATCCAATGTCCTCTTGCTAGAGCAGACATCGGATACTGTGGTTACTTTCAATGGTACCACTTTCCATGCTAGCCAAATGAGTACTATCTTCCCTGAGCAAGAGGTGTTGCGCATGCAACTTGATGCCATGGCACAAAAATGGTATATCATTACACCCGAAGGGCTGTTCGTAGCTAATTTCAATGGACAAAACCTTACGGCTATTGATGCAGAAGCCACGGGTGCTATCTATGTAGATCCATTCCGCAGTCTCCTTTTCTGGGCTACTGCTGATGGTATGAAAGCTATGCCACTCATCAAGAGCAAGAATAATCAATTCTCTACCATACCAGTATTGTATAACCATATCAACAATATTGACCGCATCGTAGTCAATAATTATCCACAATAATCCCATGCAGCCTCAGTATATTTTCGAGACAAGTTGGGAGGTATGCAATCGTGTTGGCGGCATTTATGCCGTTCTCTCTACGCGTGCTGCCTCTATGCAAGCCGAACACAAAGATAAAGTCATTTTCTTCGGTCCCGATTTCGGTGAACACTCCAATCTCACTTTCAAGGAGAGCAAGACGCTTCTGCGCGGCTGGCGTCCTCGTGGTGTACGCGTAGGCCGTTGGCAAGTACCAGGGCAACCTATTGCTGTGCTCCTCAAGTGGGATGAGCTGTGGGCAGAGAAAGACCAAATCTTCGGTCATATGTGGGAAAAGTATGGTGTGCAGAGCCATGCTGCCTATGGCGATTATGATGAGAGTTGTCTGTTTGCTTATGCAGTTGGACAAGTGGCAGAGAGTTTATATCGCCATCTTGATATGCCTACTACCGTGATGCATTGCAACGAGTGGCAAACTGCTTTCACTATCCTTTATCTGCGCGAACATTGTCCTGCTATTGGTACGCTCTTCACCACGCATGCCACCAGTATTGGTCGCAGTATCGCAGGCAATGGAAAACCGCTCTATGACTGCTTTGATGGTTTCCAAGGTGACCAGATGGCGCAGGAACTGAATATGGTCAGCAAGCACTCTGCCGAAAAGAAAGCGGCGCATTATGCTGACTGCTTCACTACCGTGAGCAATATCACCGCCCGCGAATGCAAGCAACTGCTAGATAAACCCGTAGATATTGTCACGCCCAATGGCTTCGAGCAAGGTTTTGTGCCACAAGGCAAGGATTTCGATGCTGCACGCAAACGTGCACGCAACACATTGATATCTCTTGCACGCGCTAAAGGCATTGATGCGCAAGGCAGCGATATGCTCATTGGCACTGCTGGTCGCTTCGAATGGAAGAACAAAGGCATCGATGTGTTTTTGGAGGCAATGAAGCGATTAGGAGATACAGCAAAAGGCACGAAACAAGTGGTGGCTTTTGTCATGATTCCTTACTTAGACCGCGAGGACTTCACGGTGGGCAATGTGCATGTCGTATTTGTGCCTACTTATCTCAATGGCAACGATGGCGTACTCAATCTGCCTTATTATGATCTGCTTATTGGTTTAGATTTGACGGTCTTCCCAAGCTACTACGAGCCATGGGGCTATACGCCACTGGAGAGTATGGCTTTCCATGTGCCTACTATCACTACTAGTCTGAGTGGCTATGGCGTATGGTGCAAGGAGCAGGGATGTACTACGATTGATAAAGGTGTGGCGGTTATCTACCGCAACGATAGCAATACGACGGATGTGGTTGGCCATATTGCGAATACGATTCAGTATTACCTCTCGCTCAGCCCCCAGAAGACGGCTGCTATTCGCAAGGCAGCAGTCCATTTGGCATTGCAAGCCGAATGGAAGAACTTCTTCTCCTTCTATCGAGAAGCATATACGATTGCCTTGAAGAAAGCCGCCGCTCGCTAATCCTACCAAGGAATTATTTGCTTATAAATACCGCTTGATCTGTGCTAGATGATGTGATCGTTTGCCGTTGGAAAGTCGGATACCCATATCGTCTATCTTCGCCACATGCACCCTACCCGCGCAATGGATAACTTCCGTTTGGCTAATCAGCATACCAACATGTGTTATTCTTGTTGCATTCGGATCGCGGTCTGCATGATCAAAGAACACCAGATCGCCTGGTTGTGCTTCTGCCAACGAGTTCACCACTTGACCTTGTGTGACTTGTTCGCGAGCATTGCGCAGTATGTCGATGCCAAAGACGCTATATACTGTTTGTGTAAAGCCCGAGCAGTCGTAGCCCATCATGTTCTTTCCGCCCCATAGGTAGGACACGTTCAGCAGCGTTTTGGCTATGCGCACCATGTCTTCTCCGGTCGCCTCTTTGCCATTCACCAGCACCTTTTCGTCTTTATACATCAGACTATAAACGCCCTTGGGGTCTATCTTATACTGTTTGCCCAGCACTTCGAAGCTGCCGTTCTTGTAGTTAGGCAATCGTGTACCGATGGTCAGCATGCATTTCTCACCGGTCTTTTTGTTGGTAGCCACGGCCATCGGTATGGCTACTACGCCTTCGCCCTTGGCCTTGCGGTTCTCTTCTCGTTGTTGTACGTCCTCTTGGCTGACGGCAGTCATCATCGAGGAGGTCACCCATCCCACTTGTCCATCTCTGGTCGCGCGTATCTTGGTCCAGCCCGATTTGCGTTCCACTATCTCACACACATCGCCGAAGAGCAACTGTGTAGCTTGTTCAGCGGCATGGGATGGTTCCTCGCGCACGGGTGCTACGGGGGTATTATTCACAACGTATTGCACCGCTTCGTTGTGCGTTGGCTCTGCCTCTTGCGCCACGGTTGTCAAGGCGCATGCTGCGAGTAGCAAGGGTAATAACAGTTTTTTCATGGTTGTATTGTTTTGTGGGTTTAACTTACTTTCTCCTGCAAAGGTACAACATTTTTTATAATTATGCAAACAAAATCGCTCTTCGCGAGCGATTTTGATGTAAGGATAACGCATCTCTAGGTAAGAGAATGCGCCAAAGGCGCTACATTTTAGAGGTGAAAAGGCTGAGATTAGCAGCCAAGCTGCATCTTGTAGGCACCCCTAATTTTTCTTTGCATTGTAGGATTCGATGGTTTTGGACTGGATGATAATTGCTGTATCACCTTTAGTCACGGATTTGCTTTCCGTGGTGATCGTGCGCGTCACATTACACGAGGTCAGTCCCAAGGCCATCGCTATCGCCGTGGCTACTGCCACAGCAAGGTACTTAATCGCCTTCATGAGGCGCTCTTTTTGAATCTCAGATAAATTTTTCATACTGTCGAAATTTTATCTCCTATGGCGCAAGCGCCAAGAAATCTTACTAATCTCATTTAGCTCGTTACACTCGCTCTGCGTACTCCGTAATTGATTGCCACCATTCGCTTTTTCGTCATAACGCTACGCTATGACTAATCATCGCTGCGCGATAAAAGCTCACTTAATCTTAATAAACAAAGCAACTATCGACTCTGGATTGTCTTTAAGTGGTTTACCGCCACATTTATAAGATTCATCGCACAAGTATCGCTCAGGGCGATACGCGGAGAGGTGGTAATGGATTACGGAGTACTTTGAGGAGCATTGCGACTAAAATAAGATTTATAAGATTTCTGCCCGTTAGGGCAAGGAGCTAATTAGTTCGCACTCGGTTCATTTCAGCCAGCTTGGTACGCCTCCCATTCGAGGTTGAAGACATACTGGTACATACTCTTGTACTTCGATTGCTCGCGGAAGCCCTCTTGGTCTTGCGTGATTTTGCTTGGGTCTTGCATACGCAAGCGTGTAGCAGCTGCCACAGCAGCGAACTTGGTCTGATGTGCCACCTCATCGGTAGAGAACGGCGTGCTACGCTTACCATAAGTAGTGGTGTAGTTGAGCTTCGAAGCGGTACGGTGTGCGAAGCCGATTTTGTGAGACTTGCTCACTTTGCCGTGGATCTTTTCCACAGGGAATGCATATTCTACTTGTGCCATCGTGTTCGGCAATCTCGCGCAATGAATATCGCTAGGCGACATTGGGGCGCGAGGTGCCTCCACTCTTAACTCGAGCCCACGTGGCTCTCGTTAGTTTTTTTAAAGAGGGAGACTCCTCCATGCCGTCGGAGGGGGTTAAAAGGTTTAAGGTTTAAAGTTTAAGGTTTAAAGTTAATTTTAGGGTTCCCGAAAATCTGCTGATTTTTGGGAGGAGCGGAGGCAGCGGTCGCCTAAACAACGACGGGGTCGTTGGTCATCGCGATCCGCTTGTTGAACGCGAGGTGAGAGGTTAGAGTTTGGCCATTTCTTTAGCAAAGACGTAGCCATAGAGGGATTTGTACTTGGTTTGTGCCTCGAACTCGGCTTCGTAGGTTGCACGAGTGGTTGGGTCGGCTAGAGCAGTTTTGGTAGCAGCTGCTGCTTGACGGAATTTCTCTTGGCGCGCTAACTCGGCCTCTGAAAAAGGTTTGGTACGTGGGTTGCAGATTTGCGAAGTGAATTGATTACCGTACATCTCTTTGAAGATAATGTCGGAGTGTTTGCAGATCTTTCCACGAAAAGATGTGAATGGGGTTTCTAATTTGATTTTACTCATGTTAGTTCGGCAATGAACGGGAGTATAAATTTAAGACAATTGATGACTATTCAAAGATGTTTTTTGTAACAAAAATACGCAGCGCTACGCTTGCTACAAAAATACTTAAAAATCAATGATCATCTTTTGTTTTTGCCCATATGAATGCAACGCGTTGCATTGGTGGGCAAAACAAAATTAGATATTCATACTCGGTGTTCAGAATCCTCTATGCCGTGAGAGGGGTTGGTGCGTGAGCGCACAGGCTATAGGTGATAGGTTATAGGCACGGATACGCTTACGCGGGGTTGATGAATAAGGTTAATAGTTTCATGCGCCGATGGCGCTTGTTTTAGGGTTTCAGGGGTTCAATGCTCTGGAGGGTGCAGGTCCAGCAGTGGTTGAAGGTGAGGGACTGGGCGAGGGTTTGGCGGATGATGTCGCATGCCTCGTCAGGAAGGAAGAGTTGAGGGTCGAGAGGGACGACCTTGATTGTGAGGGTGGTGCCCTCGGCAGAGAACTCAGGATTGAGGGTTTCCAAATGAAAGAGGACTGCCTCTTTGGCTTGGAGCATCTCGGCTGCGCTTTGGCAGGGAATGGAGATGATGACAATGTTCTTTGTTTTCATACTTAATTTATTTTTTACAGGTTAATACTAATATCTCCTACTCGCCCAGTTTGGGCTCGAGAAATCTTATAAATCCAAACTTATTACAAAGTGCTCCGCAATATATTGCCACCGCTCTTCGTTTTTGGGAACATCCAAAAACTCATCACTGAATCTTAAGTAAATGTAGCGGTTGACGAGTTTGTAGCTGCACTCTGCGGTGGTGTGTTTTCTGTGGACGCGTTTCTATAATAATGCTGCAAAAAGTTTCGGCGCGGAAGGGATTTTGCGCCGAAGATTGGGAAAAATAGTGTTGTTCGTTGGATATAAAGAAAGTGGAAGACCTTGTGAATCAAAGTCTTCCACTAATGTGATTTTTTTGAAAATTTTTTTCTTCGCGCGAAGATTAGGCCGAAGGTTGCAGTATTTTAAGCATTGTCTCTATTGTTGGTATTGCTGTTTTTGATTCTTTTTGCTTGTGTAAATTGTGAAAAGAACGGCTATTACTATCTACAAAATGGCTTTCTACGATTTGCCATAACTTTGCGTTGGCAGGTATGGAAATCAATTCTTGCTCTACCGCACGACGGATGAGACCATATAAATAGGATGGTTTGCCTATCCATTTTACTCGCGCTGTAGAATCTGCTCCAGAGAAAATAGCAAGAAAATCATCGGGATTGGTATCCAAGGCAATCCATTTAGCCTGAAGTAAACATTGATAAAGTTGAGTAATTGGCATTGTTGATTTTTGCCAATAGCGATAGGTGAAGGTAGTGGTATGTAATTTAGGCGTTCTTAATCGGACAGTTGCCGTAGTAGTTGTCGTTTTGGGATTACTGACAAATTGGATGCCGATGCCGCCTGCTTCGACATTGTTGATTTCGTAGTCCACATGTTTAGACTGCACGTAGTCACCTGCTACGTTGATGATACGATTGGGTTGTTCCATAGTTGTAATTGAGTAAAATTTGTATTATTGATTTGTTTGGGAATAATTATGTTGCTGATTGATGTATTCGTTTTCGATATAGGTATTGGTATGTACAGGGCGGTTGCGGAGTTGTGCTATCTCGGTTTGGAGTTGGGTAGTTTTTGCTTTCTCGTCTGCTAATTGGCTCTTTAATGTGGCGTTTTCTTTTAATAATTGCCCAACAAGAGTTTGCAAGTCCTCATTTTCATTGAGTACTTGCAGCATTTCCTGTTGGTGTCCTTTGATGAGCGCACCTAATCGTTTGGTAAAATTGAGTTTGGATTCTATGTTAAGGTCATTAGTAGGCATTGGTATCGTGATTTACGAAGGTGGAGATTGGTATGTGGTTTGTATGTTTTGCAATAGTTCGGTTGTGGGCATTTCCATGCGGTTGAAGGCGAACCACTTCTTGCCGAGGTCTTTGATGCTGGCACCGAGGTGATAGACAGTCTCGTCGATGCAGAGGAAGCGGTCGTGTGAGCGGTCAAAGGCGATAATATCTATCGGAGGATATTGTGCGTTGTGCTTTTGGATGTCTAGTTGCAGTTGTGCGGATGGTTTCTTAGTATAGATAGTAGCAGTCACATTGTCGGCTCGTTTGGCGAGCATGGTGAGCACACTATCGTCGATATAGTTGTCAATGAGGATGATGCGTGTGGTGGCTTCGCGTATACGGTCGTTGATGAAGGTGTAGGCATCGAAGATATGCCCATCGTAGAAGATGCCTTGGTGGGGAGGTAGGCTTGTACGGACAAAGAAGTCGATTTTTTGTTCCACATTTTCGATGCGTTGTTCATGCGCTCGCAAGCGTTTGTCAAAGTATTCTTCTACATATACGATTCGTTGGTTGACAGCATAGCCACGGAGCATATAGTCTTTTAAAACTTGATTTGCCCAACGGCGGAATAAGGTTGCATTTTTACTATTCACTCTATAACCAACGGACAATATAGCATCCAAGTTATAAAATTGTGTGCTATATATTTTCCCATCAGCGGCAGTATGTTCCAAAATGGAACTAACTGAAGTGACGTCTAACTCTCCCTCACGAAAGATATTACCAAGGTGTTTGGTTACAGCAGGTCTTTTAACTCCGAATAAATCTGCTATTTGTTGCTGTGTTAGCCACACTGTTTCATTTTCTAGTTTTACCTCCAAAGACATTTGCTCATTTGGTTGGTACAATACAATCTCGTTTGCCATAATGTTGGATGTTTTTTGTTTTATGCTGCAAAGGTACTACATCAAACTGCTAAAACTTGTCAGTATGTAAAGAAAAAATGCAGAAAAGTGATTTTTTCTGCATTTTTATATGATTTATGGGGATGGATTCGGTTTTTATGATGATTTTATTGGGACTTGCTCCTTTTTCTGTTGAGCTTGCTGCTTTTTTGTGAGAAAAAAGGAGCAAGCTGTATGTGAGCTATTGGTGAGGATTGGAGTGTGAAACAGAAGAGGATGATAGAGATGAGAGCGGGTGCAATGTGCATGTGGTTATTGCATGTTAGTAGTAGTTAACTGAGCCCAGCGTTGTAGACCGTTGGCAGAAAGGCGGTATGCTTGTTCGGGTTTGTTTGGAGAGTCAGGATAAGCCAAAACAACATAACCTTGGGCAATAGCAGGACGAAGATAGTTATCCATGAAGTTACGGCGACTTCTTTGTTTCAGACCCAAATATGCGATGATCTGTCGTCGTGGCATGGTTTGATCGCCAATAGCCAGTATTAGTTTTTGTATACGTCCTTCAGCTTTGTCTGTGGACTGGGTAGGAGGGAATGGTTGTGATGGTTGTTCTAGCATTTGAGTTGATTCTTCTATCGCTTCAATATAGAAACTGAATGGTCTGAATCCATCGTTGCAGCTAATCATGGCACTCATAGGGTTTTGCATCCATCCGTCGTAGAAATTGCCTTTTCCTTGAGATAGTTGCTCCACAAACTGACGCATAGATTCCCATGCAGCTAAGCATAACCCTTCTGGGCATTTGCCATCGATGGATATCCATTGTTGTCCTTCTCGCACGCTGCATGCGTGTTCAATGGGATTTTCATATTTCGCCATTAGATCAGTATATATCGTTTGGCGAATAGCGGTGATGCGAACTTTTGCCATAGTCTGTGTGATATTTGCTGCAAAGGTACACAAAATTATTGAAACACACAACAAGCTTGCTCCTTTTTTTGTCGCAGAGGCTTCATTCTTTTAAGAAAAAAGGAGCAAGCTATATATGAACTTTATGGGGAGGGGAGAGGGAAGTGGGTGTGGAACCACTAAGTCTTACATGGTTGTTTGGAAATTCCGAACAACCACTTTTTGACTTGCTCCTTTTTTTTATTTGGTTTGCTGCTTTTTCGTGAGAAAAAAGGAGCAAGCTGTATGTGAGTAATTATGAATATGTGAGGGATAGTGTAATGTTTAAGGCAATATTGAATGCGGCTTTCTTTTTCGTTTCTTTTTGGTAGCGTATTCGATTGTTTGGAATCTTTTTAATTGCTCTTCTGTAATCATTGTGCCAATTTTACTTTCTTGCCATCCTTTTGGCGGAGGCCATGGGACACCAATTGCTGCTAATTGCTTTTTTGTCAGCCCTCCATTGGTGGTTCTTGCTGCTTTAATCAATTCTTTTGTGAGAACGATTGTTTCTTCTTGCTCTATCTTGCTTTCATTCCTACCAAATTCTTCAAACATTTCTTCTTGCACCTGTTCTATTTTTTTTCTTCGTTTTTTCTGCCGATATTTTACTTTTTCGCTATTCATACCCAAATATCGCTGATTACGGTACATGCGACGTTTCAATATTCCATATACAGAAAATAGCATTGCAATGCAAAAGATGGTGCTTACAGCTGCTAGTAATATTTTAAGGAATATAGACATGTTATTTTATTTCTTCCGCTTTTAATCGAAACGCATTCTCATCTACGGTCATTTGGTAGAGTTTGATATTTATATTTTACTGAATTGCTTCGGTCAGTTCAATTTTATCGATATATTGTTCTAATGATATTCTAGGTCTATAATCATTTCTAAAGACATTTTTAGAATTTAAGTTCAGAAGATGCTGAGATTCAAATAATGACAGATCTGTCAATCTATTGTCATTATCTATATGCTGAGATTCTATAGCAGTACGATAAATTAAAACCAACTCCATCATAATACCTATAGCCAACTGACCATTATCAGTATTTAATGGTATTTTACCAATAATAAGTAAATCCTCTATAGTATGTAATAATTCTGCATCTGTATATTTGAACTCAGTAATATTATGATAGATATCTTTTTTTAACATATAGGTATATGTTAAAAACACAGAAACAAAGAAGGCGCCTCTATCCACTTTGAGGGTTCGTATAACACATTCTAAACGATTAAAATATTTTTCAATATCTCGTAGACTGCAAGAGATAGCATTAAAGAAAATATCAACGATATCTTTAAACAGCACGCTATAATCTGTGTTATCATGTGTAAAAAATGGATGTGGAGTATGTTTAGAAATATACTTATCTAATTCGTGATATTTTACTTGGAATTCTATAAACTTTTCTATAGATGGATCTGGCAGGCAATATTCAACATCAATAAATCGTCTTAGGTAATTCTCGGCACTGATACTAGAACTACCATAAAAGCCTTTAATAGATTCATGCAAGACCGATTGGTCTACTGACAACACAAAAATAACATTCTCTATCGTAAATAGATGCTTTATTCGTTCGAGCATTTCTATTGCATATGTAGGTCTGCATCTATCCAATTCATCAACAAAAACGATCAGTTTTTCTTTTTTACCTTCTTCTGCTTGTAATTGCTTCACATATTCTGATAATTGTTTTTTGAACTCTTCTATCTTTTTAATATGCTCAATATAGTCGTTTAAAACAAAAGAACATGACATCTCATTGCTAAGCCCTTTTTTAATAGAATCTAAAGCTGCTTCTCCAATGTATTTATATGCAATAATTTTACTGGTTATATCTGCAAGCCCTTTTATTGCTTCATTGATATTTTTGATGTGTTCATTCTGCTTTTGCGTTTGTTCCCATATTGTTGACATTACCACAGCAAAAGGATCTTGTATGTAATCTTTCTCCCAAGCATTAACATACACAGTTGAATATCCTTGTGCACGTAATTTAGCTTCCCACATTCGAATAAATGTAGTCTTTCCATATCCCCATGTGGCATTGATGGACATAGTGAAGCCTTTCTTTGATGTGTCTATCAATGAAGTCAAAACATCTGCATATTGCTCTCTGTCAAGCAAATCATTAACAAAGGGATTATCGCTAGGAATATCAGGTATGTGTGAAGAAAAAATCATTGTTAATGGTATATGTTTATAAATTACACATTAAATTCTCCTCTTTTTTGTAATATTCTTGATTTTCTATCTACTAAAAATCAGTATCTTGAACAGTAACAGTTATTAGGTCTTGAGTTGTAAAATCTTGAAATCTTGGAGATGAAGTTAATATCTCTTGATACATAGGTGCATTATTTCTAATTCGCATTTTTATTTTACCGTTAGATAATTTTTCTATTTTTACTATATTACAATTATTAAAATATACATAATCGTATGGTATAATAAAAGTTTGTCCATTAAAAGATATGGGAGCGATATCTTTTGAAATAGCCATTCCCCAACAACGTTCTGACGATGATTGAAGTAACTCATTAGATTCTAATTCGTTTGTATATTCAAAGGTGATTTCAGGGCCTCCATTTGGTGATAGGTGACATATTTCTTTATGAGTTAGCCAATGATATAGTTTTTTTGCAGCATCATATCTTTCTGGAGTAAAATTATTATATTGTACAAAAGAAGCAGACGATTTCAATTCAATAACTTGCACATATTCATAGTATTTCTTAAACCAATTAAAGGGATGTTCTTGTTTCTCTTTGACATGTATTTGTAGATTATTTAACTCTGGGAATAACACTTTTTCTCCGCTAAATATTGCATCTATTACTTCTATCCACCGTAATGCATTATCTTGACTTATGTATATATCTTTTGTTTCTACATTAATATTCACTAATTGGATATCATAAGTATTTTTACGAGATATGGTCAATGTAAATATACATATGTCAAAATCGAATGTACAAGAGTAGGATGTTGGCGACATTTGAAGGATAGAGCAATTAACTGTCCCTATAAACTTCCTTTCTGGAATTTTTATTTTAACTTTTCTGATATTGGGTATTGGCATTAGATAGAGATTAGCGATGTCTTCTTTTCCTAAGTATTTAATACCGTTGACTCTACTTTCAAATGCATACAAATCGGATTGTGGAATAGTAATTGCATATTTACCCTTTAATGGGCCATCATCAGTTATTGGACCAGATTTTTCAAAATCAAAATTTACAAGTGGATTATAAGCAGTTTTAACCGAGATAGTTCTATTTAACGCATTTCCTTTATATCCTTGCATTTTCACAATTTCGTTACTTTGTTCGTTTTCTCTGATGTCAGGATTTATATTGTGTATATGACAGAAATCTATAAATGTACTGCTAGAAACTTTCTTTTTACGATAATCACTAAAAATAGTTTCATGTATGATTTGCTCTATTTCAGCCAAAAAGTTTTCAGCAGTACTTTGTATCCATTTAATATTATGTTTCTTTAAACGATTTGCCTTATATTCTTCTGCTGAGGGCGTAATCATGTACATTTCACGGGGGGATGTACCATAAAGATTTTCGATACTTTGTATAATCCGAAATATATTACTATCATCAAGACTATATCCAATGAATACCATATGAGTGTTCATCATGGCTAATTTCAAAGGTGACCAAATTAAAGAATTCTTTTTGAAATCAAAAAAGTCATTATAGTCATCGTCTGTTATAACAATATCATTTTTATTAACAAAATCTCCATGCAATTTATAGATTTGGACAGTTTTACCATTACAATCTTTCAAGTCTTCCTCTTGGCGAATAACATGGCATTTCTCTACATATGCATCCTCTAGAAACGAATCATAGTTTGTGGTGAATATTTGTTTAAAGTGAGGAAGTCTTGTTAATGCTTTTTGATTATCATCACAATAAGCATGTTGGGGGAAGATAGATCGAAGTATTTCTATCAACTTCTCTTTATCATCATTGTTGCGCTGCGTATATTCTCTCGCAACATCCTTTAATTCCGTTTGCTCAATTTGTGGGCATTTATCTTTGATTGCTTTGACAATATCACGAGCAGACGGAGCTCCTGCACGAATAGAAAAACCAGAGCCGATGAATAATGTCACCTTCTCTTCTCGAATTTTAGAAAACAACTTTTCTTTATCTGTTTTTCTCTTTTGAGGATTACTCTGCATTCTAAAATTTAACTTCTACTTCTTGATTTTTTACAATTTTATCAATTGCATCATCAAGTAATTCCTTCAGATGCTTCGCTGTCTTATCTAATTCATAAATACCTGCTTTGCTATTGTATTCGGTATCATAATCAAGAAAAGACTCAATTGTGCAATCATTTGCATTATATTCTGCTGGGTTATAGTATAATGTCGCAATTTCTTTTTGCTTTATTTTAGGAAAATTAGGGATAAATAATCTATCAAAATAAGAAGGAGATAAATGTCCCCCAGCCCCACCTACTGTAAGGCAGTCTGTAAGACCAGTTTCCTTGTAGTACTGTAAAATGCTTCTTATAGTTATTATGCGTTCTAAGTCATTAGGTAATTCACTTCTTAGTACATGTGCATGTGCGTTGTTTATTGAATTACCATCATTATCCAGATATACCAAAGTTCTCCCTGTTCCACTTTCACCAAACAATATATCCCCATATTTTATATTTTTGATTTTTGCAGGAGTTCCAATATACTGTTCGAATTTTACAGTTCCATAATTAGTAATCTGTTTCGGAGTAATTAAGCGATAAAAACCATTTATATATTTATCACTATCAATGCGTGTTCCGAGTAGTTTTAATTCTAAACTTGGACCAGGATATAATTTTAGCTTTTGCTCGGTCAAAGGCGCATATCCATTAGTGTAGTTTATTATCCGAAATATATTCTCTTGATAAAAAACACTATATAATGAAGCATCTAACCTTCCTACTTTTTGTAAATCGTTGATATTTGGATTATTATATCTAAATACATTGGCCTTTTGATTATTTCGAAGTTCATCATCAATTAGTTTAAGAATATCAGCATGACGTTGCTTAATAAGTTTCTCTTTATTAATGATAGCCTGTGTGAGCAATGATACATATTGAACAATATTTTCCAAATCAGTATTTGGCAAAGGAATAAGACAATCAAGAAACTTTGTTTTTGCATGTCTAATTGTTGCACCTTTAGGAACTATAGCATCTAATTGTTCGCGAAATATGTTATGTTTTAAAAACGAAAGAACATAATATTTCCATTCCGACTTAATTGGTAATTTATATATTGCACCCGATAACATACAATTGGGATAATCTCTATCAAGAACAACCGCTTCACCAATATTACTATCTTTAGAAATAATTACATCTCCCTCTTTAAGGTGCATGTTTACAAATTCCCTTGGAAGAATAGGCAGACATGTTTCTGAGTTAAAATCTGGTAGAAATGAATGTTCTTGTAATGCTTTAGTTCGGATAAAATATTTGGGAGATTGCTTGATGTAACTTAATGAGCCAACCTCTGTGCCTAAATCTTTACGATTAAGTGGTCGAGTAAGAAATTCAGAAAGTTTCTTATAATTAGAATTAGGCATTACCAACTGAACAAACAACGAAGAAGATAATACCAAATTATTATTTATGATGTCATCATAATGGACAGCATCTGGTGTTCTTACATAATTATTCATATTTACTTCTCCTTAATAAATAATTCTTGTAATGTCTGCTCTTGCGTTAAGCACCATTGTCTGAAATCTGCTATAGTAGAAGTAAAGTCTTCATCCAAACAAGCATTACCATTTATATCTATTTCTGGTTCGAATGTTTCGTAATTGATTCTATATGTCGGAGCAAAATATTTTACTCTTTTGCTTGTTTTTACTTCATATCCAACATTCTTGATGTCACGAACAAATATATCATAATTTTGTTCCTTCAAACGTTGTAATTCCTCTGCTTTAGGTTTGTATGCCACAATAATAGTTGTATTTACTCCAGTTTCTGCAAATACATTTGCTGGTAAATCAAACAAAGCAACAATGCGCATTTTATCCATTAACCACTGACGTGCTTTCTTGTGTGCATCGATACTTGCAATAGAGTTAGACAAAACAATACCTAAACGTCCATTTTCTTTTAATATACGATAAGCATTTTCAAGGAAAACTACTCCCATATCAATCTTATTAAGTTTAGAGGTGGCTTTCTTGCTTTTTTTCTTGGAATCGCTTTCTTGTGTATCAACAGTTGAAACATTATCACCATAGATATTCCACAATTCATAGCATTGGATAACCTCCTTATCTTGTTCTGTTTGTGGGGCAAATGCTCTATCCTCTCCAAATGGTGGATTGGTAAGCACCACATCAAATTTCTTTAGTTGTTTGTTATCTGGACGATTATCCCAATTACCGTTTTTATTCATACTTGGGATAAGATCAAGTGGTTCGCCCTGTACATCAAATTTAGAAAGAATAGAACCAAGTCCTGGTTGTGAAATGATTTTGGCATTACCATCACCATTGAGCAGCATATTCAAAGTTGCAAGACGGACCATTTGGTCGTCGATATCCATGCCAAAGATATTCTTATCATCTAATTTACTATGGGAGTTAACATAGGAAACAGATAAGAAATCTGCGATACCTACTGTAGGATCAATAACTGATTCGCCGTTGCGAGGATTGACAATATTAACCAAGAAGTTAATCATAGGCAATGGAGTAATAAATTGTGCGTGCTGCTCCTTTGAAAAAGGATCTGCAAATTTATAAAACACCATTTGATAAAGATCGGTTTTCTCTGAACGAACAAAAGAATAATCTTGGAATTGAGAAATAACTTCAATTAAAATCTTTATATGGTTTTCATTGCGGAAATCAAGACTGCTATCTGACAGAATACGATAATATACTGCCTTTGCCTCGTCTAATAGCGCTTTTATTCTGGCTATTAATTTTTGAACATTTGCATCAGCTAGAGAGGTGTACTCAACTTCCTCTGAAGTGACATAAAATTGTAGATGACGAGTTGGAAATTTCTCATTCTGTTTTTCATCATAGATTTTTAATGCTAATATATTTATAAGAATGGTAAAGCCAAACTGATCAACCATGCTCAGTAAATCCAACTTTCGTAAAATAGCAGACATGGCATTTGTAATCTGTATTGATTGCACACCAGATATCACATCCAAATCGTGAATGGTTCGCTTGCTTCTATCAACTTGCTTTCTATCTGCATAGTTGATTACATGTTCAAGGTTTGGAATGTTTAGATAACTATCAGGAAGATGTAAAGAAAGTTCTTTTGTGCTACTTTCCTCTCCTTTGGTATTAAATTCCTCACTATAACGCAAATATTTGTTGTTGTGTTTGCGGAATAAATACAAACGCTCCGTGTCGTACAAAACACCTAAGCAGAAGTCTGCCTCGGACTCACGCATATATGCTTTCAGTTGTTTATCCCAAACTTCAGCAACATTTTTTCCATCCTCTTTTTTAAATTCAAGAGCTACAATGAGATGTTTACGAAGCCAATCAAGGGCATCTGCATCATTGTTGTTGTGATAATCTTTATACTTATCAAACCAGCTGGCATCATCAAATATAGCTGCATCTAACTTAATCGCAGCAGATGATTTATTTCCTTTAGGGAAATGTACTTCTGTTCCTATTAAATCTTTTGGAAACAACCCCGAGTGTACTACTGCTGATAAAAATTGCCATTTATAGTACTGCTCGTTTTTACTTCCATCCAATTTACGAAAACAAGTTTGCTTGTTAATTGACAAATGTTCAGGAAGGAAATTCTGAAACTCATTTGAATTGCCATATTGAGCATCAAATTGCTGTTTGGCTTCTGTGAAAGTCATATACTGAAGTGTTAAATGTTGTTTTATTATGTTTGCTATTTTCTGAAATCGGCGGCAAAATTACTATATCAAACTGCTAAACCATGTCAGTTTGTCGAAAAAAGTTTATTTTTTTTGTTATTTTCTCTATTTTCTTTGTTTTCTTTATTTCTAATTCCTCTTAAATCTCATCATCATATAAATTGTCCGTACGATGGTTGTAATAATCTACTTCTACATAATACATGATATCACCACCCTTGCTCAATGACTTCTGGAATGAAATTAGAATTGGCATGTAATCGTAACCGTCAATATAGGCACCACAATTGTATCCTTTCAAATCATCGTCATTTTTGAGTTCTTTTAAGTTGCTATATTTTCGTCCGTATTGACTTTTTATACTCTCAAATTTCATAAGAGCTTCCTCTTTGCGCCATGAATAGAATGCACTTTGAAGATTAACTGATACCAACTGGTTTGAACTAAAATAGAATCTTGCAAAATCGTACGTAACTCCTCCAATTTTTACATCTCCGAACAACACGCTATGCGCATCCTCTTCAATTAGTCTATCACTTTTGGTATACATAACACTCTTGACAGACGCTTTAGAATCACCAAATTTCACTCCACCTACTCCATATACCTTATTTTCTTCTGCATAATCTGGCGAAGCCTGTTTAAACTTTTCAAATGCTAAGTTTATGCCTATCTCGAAAATCCGCTTTTCGGCAATATATGTACATGCGCAAATTGAATCACTGTGCATAGTTAATACAATAGACTCATCATCTGTACGTGACCATGTGGCAAATCCATCAGAATCCCTGATAGCCAACATCACAAAAAAAGTAGTATCAGCACTAGCTAAATTATCATACCTTGAATGTATATTCTCAATAAATGGCTTAGCATAATCCACGCATGCACTATCACAAGCCCCAATAAAAGACAAAAGTGTCAATGTATCATTCATGTAACGAGTCATTAAACCATCAAAGCACATTTCTTCATGTATATATTTGCCCTTATATGTTACTTCGTAAACGTCTGGAGCAATAGAGTCAACTGCTTCCGTAGAAAACTGCAAACCTTTTGAAATTAATAGTTCATTAACTTCTTTACTTGATGAGTATCCCAATATTATACCATCAAATTCTGTTGGAATATTAATGTTAGCAACCAATGTGGACAGGGTAAACAAAGCAACTGCAATAAAAAACATTCTTTTCATAATACATCAATTTATAGGGTTTCACATTTCGCTCGCAAAGTTACAACAATTTTTGCATAAATGCAAGAAAATGGCGAAAAATCGCCATTTTCAGTTTAGAGAACGCGTCTTTATGAAACGCTATTGTTTAATGTTTAGAGTGCAGAGGCGTTTACAAGTCTCAAGTTGTATCATAGTTTAATCCTCCTGCTCGTAGTAATACGAATAATCAATACCTTTCATAAAGATCTCGCGGTCGTGAATCTGGTCAGTCATCGCACCGCGGAGCAATTCGCGAATAGCATAACTATCTGTCGTACTCAGGCGCATGGCTTGCAAATAAGCCTTCTTATCTATTTGGCTCCAGTCCACACATTGTTTGATAGACGACTTGAAAATCAAATCCAACCACAAACGAGTGCTTCTGCCATTACCCTCCATAAACGGATGGGCGATATTCATCTCTACATACTTGTCCACAATCTCATCGAAAGTACTTTGAGGCATCTGCTCTATCTGCTCCAGATTATAGCGCAAGTACTCTGCACGGCAAAAGAGCGTGCCGTCTTTCCAAATGGTTTTGGTGCGAATCTGCCCCGCAAAGTCGTATAATCCACCAAAGAGATAAGCGTGTATCTGTTGCAGCGATTGGATAGTGCCTACTTGCATGTCATCCAATATACCGCTTTCAAACAAAGTATATGCCTTCTTGCGACTCTGTCCGTCGATAGAGTTATCGGAGAAAGTCAACCAATCAAGAAAAGCGGTAGCACGCGTATTCGGAAAGTTTTTTGCCACCATCTCAACGCCTTCGAAATCCAACACATCCGACTTACGCATCTTGCCATCAGGAGCTTGGAATTTGAAGTCGTGAGTGGCACTCACGGGTTGAATACCTTGTGATGTAAGTTTCTTTTTCAACCAACGCCAATAGTTACCTGCTTTCACATAGTCCTGCTCATCGTTGATAGCTGCAATAATATCTGTAGCGGAGAAATACCACTTGTTTTCTTCCTCGCTCCAGATAGCGCGTACCTTATGGTCGTTGTAGAATCGTATGGACTTCTTGTTAGTCATGTGCTACTGATACTATCTCTTGTTGATTGACCTTTGCGGTGCAAAGGTAGTGAATTATTTTGAATTGAGCAAGGGAAATCGCTTTTTGGAGCGATTTTTCTGGGGTGGGGTGTATAGTGTAAGGTGTAAAGGCAAACAACGAAGCGGCAGTTTAGTGAACGCTTCGCTACTGTTTAAGAGCACCCCATAACGCCACGAGCGTTATCGGGGACCCCGCTGAGTTTAGAGGTGGGGAGTACTCGGCATGTACGCCGAGGACGGAACAGCCAATGGCAGGCGCAAATCTTAAGAAAAAGCACTTTTGCAGGCGAGGAGTTGAGTCGGAGTTCTCAGGTTCGTCTCAGGGTTGTCTCTCGGTGAAATGGGGAAAGGTATCAAGGAAGGATGAGAAAGGGAAATCTTAAGAAAACGCCTCTTTGCACATGAGCAAAAAGGCGTTTATGTTTAGTGAACGCATCTTTACGAGACGCTATTGTTTAGTGTTTAAAGTGCAGAGGCGTTTACAAAGTCTCAAGTACACGTTGGAGCCATTGCCAGCATTTGCCTGTAGAAGTGATGTTTAGGCGCTCTTGTGGCGAGTGGACACCGAACATTTGAGGGCCGATGGACACCATATCCAAATATGGATACTTCTCCAAGAACAAACCGCACTCCAAGCCCGCATGAATAGCCAATACCTTTGGCTCCGCAGCAAAGAGGTCTTGATATGCTTTCTTGGTCACTTCCAACAATGGCGATTGTGGGTTAGGCGCCCAACCTGGGTAGCCGTCGCCGTGAGTCACCTCGTCGCAAGCCAATGCCAAAGCACACTCAACCATCTGCTTCAGGTCGTGTTTCTTGCTCTCAATAGAAGAGCGTTGGCTGGTGTTCACCTCGATATATGCACCCTTCTCATCCTCTTTCATCTTCACACTAGCGAGGTTGGTACTGGTCTCTACCAAGCCAGGCATGGTCTTCGACATAGCCATCATACCATGAGGGCAAGCATAGAGCGCTTGCAAGAGGCGTTTGGCCTCTGCCTCAGGGATAAACAACTCAGGCATATCGGTGGTCTCGAGGGTCATGAAGAAGTCCTTTTCTACATCGCCGATCTCAGACTCGATAGTAGCGATATAGTGGTTGAGCATCACGCGGATATCCTCTTTGCATGCCATAGGGATAGCGATGACTGCCTCTGCTTCGCGAGCGATAGCGTTGCGGAGGTTACCGCCTTTAATGGTTGAAAGTTGAATGTTGAAAGGCAGGAGTTGATAGAGGAAACGCACGAGAATCTTATTGGCATTGCCACGACCTTTGTTGATGTCATCGCCCGAGTGACCACCCATGAGGCCACCGACCTTGATTTTTAAGGCAAGGAGGCTATTAGGCGATAAGGCGATAGGCGAGTAGTGCATTTTGGCGAGGGTGTCGATACCACCTGCACAGCCGATGAAGACTTGTCCATCGTCCTCGGAGTCGAGGTTGATGAGTTGCTTGCCATTGAGGCAGCCGTCTTGCAGACGGAAAGCACCTGTGAGACCCGTTTCCTCATCCACGGTGAAAAGGCACTCCAATGCAGGGTGCTTCAGGGTGTCGGAAGTGATAGCCGCCAACATGAGCGCCATACCGATACCATTATCCGCACCGAGGGTAGTACCTTTGGCTTTGATAAAATCGCCATCGATATAGGTGTGGATAGGGTCGTTGTCGAAATCATGCACGGTGTCGTTGTTCTTCTCGCACACCATATCCATATGCGCTTGGAGGATCACGCCTGGTTTGTCTTCGTAGCCAGGAGTAGCAGGTTTGCGCATAATGATATTACCTGCTTCGTCCACCGTGTGTTCTAGGTTATGCTTTACGGCAAACGCCTTGAGCCATTCGATAATCTTGCCTTCGCGCTTCGATGGGCGAGGTACTTGGGTAATCTCGTGGAAAATAGAGAAAACCTCTTGGGGTTGTAATTCGTTGATAGTCATATTTGTATATTAGGTTAAAGGTGAAAGATTAGAGGTGAAAGGCGAGGAGTATATGGCTTTGCCGTCCAGCCTTGAAACTCTAAACTATAAAATTATTCGTGAGCTACATGCTCGTGGATGGTTTGCAAGTACTCCGCAGGGTATGGTACGCGGTTAGGACCTTCTGGCAGACCATAAGCATTGCGAAGGAACTGACCATCTTTCTCCTTGCGTTGTTGGCCATCTAGGTACTTGACGAACAAGTATATACCTAGCTCTTTCCATGCGGCAGTAGACTCCTGCGCTTGGGTGCAAGAGTACTTGGTGAGCCATGCGGCTTTATCCGCAGCACTCAGTTCAGCCACAGCTTCATCCACTATGGCCACTTGTGCATTGAACTTATCCTCCCATGCCATTTGCACCTTCTGGATATCAGGCAACATAGCCGAATACTTGGTATATGCCCAGTTGGCTACGATATTGTAGGTCCACCATGCGGATGTAGGTGAATAGATATACATATCGCCATTGCCTTCTTGGAAGCACTCTGGCACAGCGGTGATAGTGCTATACATAGGCACATAGAGCGAAGTAGCCGCATCGTCGACACCAAACCACAGAATACCGCCAGCATCAGCACCCTCGTAGCCACGCATCTGTGCTACCATTGACCAGCCCGTTTGTTGGGTAGCGATAGGACGCTCGAACCAATATTGTACGGAGTCGTATTGGAAGCCCAGTGAGCCATAGCGCAGTTTGCTATTCCATGGACCAGCATCAGGACCTTGGGTGATGTCGAGCGGTGTACCCTCGTATTGGTCGCGCATGCAGTCTTTGAGTTCTTGTGCGCTGACTTTGTGATTAGGTTTGATATAGAGTGGCATACGCTCACCTGCGTATTTACCGCCTGTTTCGACGAAAGTTTTGCCTGTAGCGAAGTCGTAGTATTGGTCCATATCATCGGAGAATTGGCGGAAGAATGACCACACGCGTGCTTCGCATACGTACAAGCCAGAGAAGTCGTATGGCGCATATGCCTCTTGGAAATTGAAGTCTTTGTCCTTACCCTGGAAGTAGCCTTGTTTGCGAGCAAAAGACACCACGTCCTTGCTCCACATCCAGTTCTCTTTGTCCTTGAAGTTGATGGTGGTGAAACGTGCTTGATTGGCATGCGCTGCGATGCAGTCGTCTGGCACGCGGGTAGCTACCCATACAGCACCTTTCTCCACTTTGCCTTTGCCGATAAGCTCCATGAGCCATACCTCGTTAGGGTCGGCTATAGAGAAAGTCTCGCCGCTGCTAGCGTAGCCATATTCAGCCACGAGGTCGGTCATGCACTTGATGGCTTCGCGGGCGGTTTTGCAACGCTCCAACGCGATATAGATGAGCGAACCGTAGTCGATTCCTTCGCCAATCTCCAGTTCGGGACGTCCACCCCAAGTGGTTTCACCGATACTGAGTTGGTGCTCGTTCATATTGCCCACCACGCTGTAGGTATGAGGCACTTGAGGAATCGTGCAAAGGGGTTTGCCGGTATCCCAATCCTTGACTTCGCGCACCGCACCTGCTGGATGATCGGCTGCAGGAGCAAAATGCAGGAAACCATACAATGAATAACTATCGGCAGCGTAGGAAATCATCGTACTGCCGTCCACAGAGGCATTCTTGCCTACCAGGAAATTGGTGCAGGCCATTCCTGCTACCCATGCACTACAGAGTGCGAATATCATATAAATCTTTTTCATATTCGTTTTTTTGAGGCGATGAGGTGATGAGGCGATGAGGTGATAAGGTGATAAGGTGATAAGGTGATGAGGTGATAAGGTGATGAGGTTAGTGGCGGGGGAAGACTTCCATGCGTCCGTCCACCTTGGCCTCTACTGTTTTTACTTGCTTTATATACTCGATGTACAGATCGCGGATCTTCTCTTCGGAGTTCCACAACGCGATGTGGTTCTTCAGCGGAATCATACCATCGTTGCCTTGGCTGAGGTAGTCGCTAGTGGCTACAGTATAAGTCTTGGAATAATCTAGCGGTTGGCCATTGATAGTGACAGCCACCTCTTGCTGCATGACCGGATCGCCGAAGGTTTTGATACGCATACCTGCTATACCTTGTCCGCCCGAAGATGCAAAAATCTCGCAGAGTTGCTGCAAGTCGCCCCCTTGGAGTGTGAGCACCACCAGCATATTATCGAAAGGCATGAGTTCGAACACATGACGGAAAGTGATATCCCCTGCCGCCCATTCGCTTCGCATACCTCCAATATTCACTACAGCTACATCCACATGGCCAGGGTAGCGTTGTTTAGCTATAGCCCACAGCGCATCACTGGCCCAATTGAGCATAGGACATTCGGGAGCATACACCTCCAAAGCCTTTGGCGCATAGCCGATAGGGATATTCAACTGGTGCTCAAGGTCCTCCTTGATAGGGAGAAGATGATTCAGATACGCCGTATCTTGGATGGCATCCAAGGTACTATCTATCATGAGTATCTCGCCCGTAGCTTGGGCTACGTACATCTTGCGCTGGCAAGAAAGAAGACAAGCTGCCAGCATGAAAAGTATAACTAGTTTCTTCATATCGGCGACAAAGTTACAACAATTTTTTCATTTATGCAAATTTCCGTGAAAAAGAATTGCGTGATGGTATGTAGGAGAGCAGGCAGTAGTTTTTCTAGCTAGAATATTTGCCTGACTCGAAAAAAAGCAGTATCTTTGCAGTCAAATTGGTTTTAGTATGTTTTCATTTAAGGAATATCTACCCTATTACAAGCGTAACTTGAAAGTAGCTTTACCCGTGATGCTCACTCAGTTAGGAGCGTCGCTGGTAGGTTTTTTTGATTCGATGATGGTGGGTCATTACGCTACCGTAGATTTGGCTGCGGTGAGTTTTGCCAATGCCATCTTTTTTACGGTGATGGTTTTTGCGATGGGTGCTCTTATGGGTATCACACCGCTAGTAGGTATTCAAGTAGGAGAGTTAGCACAAGCACCGGAAAACACGAATGCTATTCGCAAGCACATCTCATCTCTCTTCCAGAACGGCATGTTGTTCACTGTGCTACTGAGCGGGTTGATGCTTATACTGCTAGGTGGTTGTATTCCTTTTTTGGATTATTTTGGTCAGGATCCCGAAGTGATTCGTGTAGCACGTCCCTATTACATACTGATCGTTATCTCGTTGGTTCCTTTTTTATTTTTCTCGTTCTTCAAGCAGTTTCTTGAAGGTTTGGGCAATACGATGGTGGCGATGGTGATTACATTAGTAATGAACGGATTAAATATCCTTTTGAACTGGGTATTTATCTATGGCAACTTGGGTTTCGAACCCATGGGTGCTACGGGTGCGGGTCTTGGTTCGCTCATCTCGCGCATCGGCATGCCACTATGTTTCTGGGCAGTAATGGCTCTGCGCAAAGACTGGCGTATTTATCTGAGCATGGCATGGGAGCGTTTTTCGTGGAAGCGTATTCGTGAACTGGCCAAGATTGGTTTTCCTATCGGTGGTCAGACCCTGCTAGAGACTTTTCTCTTCACTGCCTCATTCGTGATTATCGGTTGGATTAGCAAGGAGGCCTTGGCGGCTCATCAAGTGGCCAACCAGATTGCGGATATGACGTTTATGTTGGCTCTGGGAATTGGTTCGGCCACCACGATTCGGGTATCGCATCAGTTGGGTGAAGGTAACATACATGGCGTGCGTATGGCTGGCAATGCTAGCATTCATTTGGTACTGCTGATGAATACTATTGGTGCAGCACTGATGATCAGTTTGCGCAACTATATCCCTATGCTTTTCACTGAAGATCAAGAAGTGATTGCCATTGCATCGCAACTGATTATCATTGCCGGTTTATTCCAATATGCCGATGGATTGCAAGCAGTGGGGGCAGCTATGTTGCGCGGATTGACCGATGTGAGAGTGCCCATGCTGATTGCTTTTGTGGCATATATCTTGGTAGGTCTGTCGGTAGGATTGATTTGTGCCTTCCCATTGCAGTTGGGTGCAGTGGGAATATGGGTAGGATTCATCTGTGGTCTGGCACTAGCAGCTATTTGTTTTCACATCCGTTTCCGCATTAAATGTAAATCGCTATAATGGCAGGTTGGCACGAAAAACGAAGAGTAGATTTGGCATAACGAGCCAAAAAGTAGCCCTAAAATGCACAAAATTCAAAAAAAATTTGGTCACTTCAAAAAAATGTAGTAATTTTGCGGGCTCTTTCGTGTAAAGAGCATACCATTAATATTAACCCGGGCAAGCAACTCGTGCAGTTGTAGTCCATAATTCAACAAACAAATGGCAACAAAAATTCGTTTGGCTCGTCATGGTCACAAAGACTACGCTTACTACCACATCGTAGTAGCAGACAGCCGTTCGCCACGTGATGGCAAAGTTATTGAGCGTCTTGGTTCTTACAATCCAAACAGCAACCCAGCAAAAGTAGATCTCAACTTTGAGCGCGCTTTGTATTGGGTAAACGTAGGTGCTCAACCTACAGACACTGTTCGCAACATCCTTTCTGGTGAAGGTGTGATGTTGATGAAGCACTTGAACGGTGGTGTAGCTAAGGGTGCTTTCACTGCAGAAGAGGCACAAAAGCGTTTCGATGCATGGAAGGCTCAAAAAGATGCTAAATTGGGTAAGATCAGCCAAGCAGAGGCAGAGAAGAAAGCTGCTATTGCAAAGGCATTGCTCGCTCAAGAAGTAGAAGTAAACAAGGCTAAAGCTGCTGAGGTAGCTAAGAAGCGTCAAGAGGCTGCTGATGCACTTGCTGCAGCTGCTGTTGAGGCTGCTCAAGAAGCTGCTGCTGCAGAAGCAGAAGTTGCTGCTGAGTAATTCAGTAGAAAAAAGCCAAAAAAATGGAGTTCAACGTCAGTTGAGCTCCTTTTTTTATTTTTCCATACTTTGTATGGATTTGCACCGCAGCAAAGTTTGTGGAGATGGCGGGAATCGAACCCGCGTCCAAACAAGGAACCAATATGCTTTCTACATGCTTATCTTGGCCTAGATTTTCGAGCAATAGCAAGACCCAAGCCACCAACTATTGCCTTATCTGCTAAAATCTCATTGTTGCATCGCAGCCTGCAACAACCAGTCCCGATATTTCCGCACCGCTTAACCCATTCAGCCTCTGGACGTTGGCTTGGAGCGATGTCTCGGTTCAGCACCTTGTGCCGAAACTAGGCGAATCTACTATACTTCGATTACGCAGCGAGAGCTACAGTATTGTTGCCAGTTATATTGGCGAACCCGATTTACGAGCGGTATTCATGCTCGGCATGCTTACATACCTGTTCTACCTGCTGTCAAAACCAAACATCCCCTTACGCTTGGTAATCTGGATAGTACAGATTGCGCTGCAAAGGTACAAAAAATATTGTATATGTGCAAAAAAAACACCTATGAAAGTAAACTTTCATTCAATTTTCTTGCGTATATGTATTTTTTTTACTACTTTTGCAATCTAATTTGTGGTAATATGCGATTTTGTGATATTATAGGACAAGATGAAACAAAGAAGCAACTGCGGCTAGCCGTACAAGAAGGGCGTATAGCGCATGCGCAATTGTTTACTGGTAGCATGGGCGTAGGAAAATTTCCCCTTGCATTGGCCTATGCACAGTACATAGCATGTCCTCATCGTACGGCAGACGACTCGTGTGGCGTTTGTCCTACATGTTTGCAATATCAAAAGTTGCAGCACCCAGACCTGCATTTTGCCTTCCCTATCGTGAAAAGCGACAGTGGGGACGTATGCGATAGCTATATGGATAAATGGCGAGAAATGATACTAGCTCAACCATACTTTGACCTTGATGACTGGTATCAACAGATGGGTATAGAAACCAAACAAGCCATTATTTACGAAAAAGAAAGTAGCGAGATATTGCGCAAACTATCGCTAAAGAGTTTTGGTGATGGCTATAAGGTGATGATTATATGGCAACCCGAGAAGATGAATGCTGCTTGTGCGAACAAACTGCTAAAACTGCTGGAAGAACCACCACAAAAGACACTATTCCTGCTTGTGAGCGAGCAACCAGAGTTGCTATTGAGCACCATCATTTCGCGAACACAAGAAGTGCGTGTCCCTAGATTAGAAGAAGATACAATCGCCCAAGCGTTGGAAAAACAGTATCCCCACATAAGCTCCGGAGAAGCTAAAGCTATCGCGCACATGGCCAATGGCAGCTATATATCTGCTATGAAAGAAGTGGATGCTAACGAGACAAACAATCGTTATTTTGATGATTTTGTAGCCCTGATGCGCAATGCATGGCTGGTGGGACAGAAAAAAGACTATAGTGCACTATTGCAACTGCGCAAATGGAGTCTAGAAATGGCCGATGCCAAAGAAGGACGAGAGAAACAAAAAGCATTCTTGCAGTATGCGCAACGACAAATAAGAGAAAACTATATATATAATTTTCATTGTGCAGACATGAACTATCAAACGGAAGCTGAGAGAAACTTCTCCAGTAAGTTCGCTCCGTTTATTCATGAAAACAACGTAGAACAGATGATGAACGAATTGGGCAAGGCAGAACAACAAATTGCTCAGAACGGCAATGCCAAAATCATCTTCTTTGACCTGTGTCTGCAAATGATTGTCATGGTAAAAAAATAATCGTATGGAAGAAACATTTGTAATAAACAATGGTTCGTGCCAAATCACTAAAAAATCGTGCAATCGCAATTCACAGCACATGTTGCCCGTTGTGGATTGGATGAGCGATGTGCCACATACTGGTAGCGAAACAGATCTCATAGAGGTACAATTCAAGAATACCCGTAAAGGTTACTATCATAACTCGCAAAACCTGCCTCTAGAGAAAGGCACGGTAGTGATTGTAGAAGCTAGCCCTGGTTGTGACATAGGCGAAGTGACGCTGATTGGTCGTTTGGTGCCCGTTCAGATAAAGAAAAATCATATCAATACCGAACGTTACGAGATTAGAAACATCCTGCGTATAGCTACCGAAGCGGATTTAACTCGCGCCGCAGAAGCACATGCCAAAGAACAAGAAACCATGATCAAAGCCCGCCAATTGGCTAAATCATTGGGTCTGGAAATGAAGATTGGTGATGTAGAATATCAAGGTGATGGTACCAAAGCTATTTTCTACTATATTGCCGAAGGGCGCGTGGATTTTCGTCAGTTGATTAAAGTGTATGCAGAGACTTTTCGTGTGCGCATTGAGATGAAGCAGATTGGTGCTCGTCAGGAAGCAGGCCGTATTGGTGGTACAGGTCCGTGTGGACGTGAGCTCTGTTGTTCTACTTGGATGACGCAATTCACATCAGTAGGTACAAACGCAGCACGATTGCAGAATCTATCGCTGAATCCTCAAAAACTGGCTGGTCAATGCGCTAAACTGAAATGCTGTCTAAACTACGAGACACCTATTTACGAAGAAGCTATAAAGAAATTACCATCGCGTCACCAACATCTTGAAACGCAAGATGCTACCTACTACTATTTCTCTTCCGACCCGCTGAAAGGGGAAGTGACCTACTCCACCGATGCACACCATCCCGTGAACTTGCAAACCATTTCAGCAAAGATGGCCAAAGATATCATCGACATGAACTGCCGTGGTGAGAAACCTGCTGTATTAGGAGGTAAACAGTCATCGGTAGAGATGGTGGAAATAGATTATCAAAATGTAGTAGGACAAGACGACTTGACACGTTTTGATAAGAAAAAGACACATCGCAATAACAAAAATAGCAACGGACGACACAGAGATAATCGTTCACAAAACCGACATAACAACTCAAGTCAACAGCAATGAGAAAAATAGTACCTATATTGCTACTCATCACCACACTTGGAGCCTGTCAGACAAGACAACTGCACTCAGAATCTCATGCTATTGGGCTGGACGGCTGGCACCAAGATTCTATGCTCAACTATGCTTTTAGTGTAGATGATACCCTGGCAAGTTATGATATATTGCTCAACCTGCGCTATAATCCAGCATATGACTATCAAAACTTATGGATGTTTGTGGACGAATGGTATGGAGACAGTCTAGTACAACGCGATACAATCGAATGCTATCTAGCTGATAAATATGGGCGATGGTTAGGGAACGGAATGAACACCTATCAATTGCCTTTGGTGTATTATACCGATTTTCACTTTGAGCGCGCAGGCAACTATCGATTTGTACTCCAACAAGGTATGCGCGAAGAGTGGCTGAAGGGAATCGTGGATGTGGGACTAACAATTCAATATAGCGATGGGAAAGAATAAACTGAAGAAATTTGCAGAAATGGAGACCTTCCACAATGTGTTTCAGTGCGGAGCACGTGAGTGCGTGGAGGATAGTCCAGTGGTGGGTATGCGTGGCAAGTGGCATACAGAGTATTTCCACAACAACAATCCCATCGTATTGGAACTAGGTTGTGGACGTGGCGAGTACACAGTAGGACTGGCAGAGCGCAATCCCAATAAGAACTATATCGGCATCGACATCAAAGGTGCACGTATGTGGGCAGGAGCCAAACAAGCAGAGTTGGCTGGCATTAAGAACGTGGCTTTCTTGCGCACGAACATTGAAATGATTGGGCACTTCTTTGCACCCGATGAGGTAGCAGAGATTTGGATCACTTTCCCTGACCCACAAATGAAGAAGGCCACTAAGCGCTTGACTTCCACCTACTTCATGGCACGTTATCGCCAATTACTGAAACCCAATGGTATCATCCATCTTAAAACCGATAGTCCTTTCCTATACACCTATACACAAGCAATGGTAAAGGAGAATAACTATCTCATCCTTGTGGATACCAGCGACCTTTATGGCGAAGAGGCGATTAGGCGATTAGGAGAAGAGACTAGTGAGGCAAGAGCCTTGCAGACGCACTATGAGCATCAGTGGTTGGATCGCGGACTAACCATCAAATATATAGCATGGGAACTGCCCGCAGCACCATCGCTCATCGAACCAGATATTGAAATAGAAAAAGACACATATCGTTCATACGGAAGAAACTATGTATCCTCAACAAATAATTGATGCACTACAACATGTGCGCTACCCAGGCACAGGCAAAAACCTTATCGAAGGTGGAATGCTGGAAGATGACATTCGTATCTCTGGCTTGGAAGTATCGTTCTCGCTGATATTCGAAAAAGATAATGATCCGTTCCGCAAATCAGTGGTGAAAGCAGCAGAAACGGCTATTCATACGTATGTGGATAAAAATGCAGCAGTGCATATCCACACTAAGTTTATCAAACAAAACATGGCACCTAAATCCGACTCCATGGAGAACTTGCGTGCAACGCAGGTGATTGCTATTCACTCGGGTAAAGGTGGAGTGGGCAAGTCCACAGTGGCAGCCAACATAGCCATTGCCTTGGCTAAAATGGGCTACAAAGTTGGACTTCTGGATGCTGATATTCACGGACCATCTATACCAAAGATGTTTCACACTGAAGGTTGCCGCCCAGTTTCCACACCTATAAACGGTCGTAATCTGATTGAGCCCATTGAGCAATACGGCGTGAAGATGCTATCAATTGGCTTCTTCGTGGATCCTGAGCAGGCAGTAGTATGGCGTGGTGGTATGGCAAGCAATGCTATCAAACAGCTGATTCAAGATGCCAACTGGGGGGAATTGGATTATTTCCTCATCGACTTGCCCCCAGGAACTAGCGATATTCATCTCACACTGGTACAAAATCTGCAACTGACAGGAGCAATCGTAGTAACAACTCCACAACCTGTGGCATTGGTGGATGCACGCAAGGGTGTAGATATGTTCATGAACGAGAAAATCAATGTGCCAGTACTTGGATTGATCGAAAATATGGCATGGTTCACTCCTGCTGAATTACCGAATAATCGATATTATATCTTTGGCAAAGATGGTGGCAAGCAACTTGCCGAAGAACTGAAGATTCCATTACTGGGACAAGTACCACTGGTACAATCTATCCGCGAAGGTGGCGATGAAGGCGCGCCTATATCACTACAAGATGGACACCCTGCAGCACAAATGTTTGAAACAATATGTCAGCACCTAAGATAACTGAATTAGGAACACAACCTATACGTGAGTTGCTGCTCAAGTACGCGCTGCCAGGTATCATAGCTATGACTGCGAGTTCGCTATACAATATGGTGGACTCTATTTTTATTGGGCATGGCGTAGGAGCAATGGCATTATCGGGACTAACTATAGCCAAACCATTTATGGATATCTGTGCTGCTTTTGGCAGTCTCGTAGGGGTAGGAGCGAGTTCATTAGTTGCAATCAAATTAGGAGAAAAAGACTATCGATCTGCCAATGACGTACTAGCCAATGTGATTTTACTGAATGTGATTTTGGGTGCATTAGTAATGACGATAGGACTATATTGGCTTGACCCTATTCTATACGCTTTTGGTGCTAGCGATATAACAATCACTCATGCACGCGATTACATGGAAATAATCCTATGGGGCAATATTCTAACCCATATTTACTACGGATTGAATAGCATGCTACGATCAATTGGACACCCCAAAGTGGCGATGTTCGCTACTATCGTTGCTGTGACGGCTAATATTATACTAGACCCTATTTTTATATTTGTTTTGGATATGGGGGTGAGAGGCGCTGCTTTGGCTACCGTTCTCTCACAAGTATTGGCCGTAATAGGACAGTTGATTATTTTCCTCAATCCTAAAGAGATTATCTATTTCCACCGTGGTATATGGCATCTAAAACGAGAGATCACCATGCGTGCTTTAGGTATTGGTATGGCACCATTCTTGATGCACTTAGCTGCATGTTTCGTAGTGATTGTGCTGAACAACCAGCTCAAGCGTTATGGCGGAGATATGGCGATTGCTACGTTTGGTTTGACCAATCGATTTATGTTCTTCTTCTCGATGATTGTAATGGGACTAAATCAAGGTATGCAGCCCATTGTGGGCTACAACTATGGCGCCAAGCTCTATCCACGCATGGCTCGTGCATTAAAACTAACAGTGATGTGCGCCACATGCGTAATGGGAGTCTTATGGTTATTTGGTTTAATCTGGCCCGAAGGATTTATTCGATTGTTTACTCACGATGAAGTACTGGTAGCTCAATCTATTGCGCCTGCTAGAGTAATGTTGTGCACGATGGTGATGGTAGGTTTTCCGATGGTGGTAGGTAATTTTTATACCTCTATAGGAATGTCAAACAAAGCCATATTCCTGAGCTTAACACGACAAGTATTATTCCTTATCCCTTGTATATTACTCTTGCCTCTACTATTCCAAAAACTGGATATAACTCCCATTTGGGGTGTCTGGTGGAGTCTGCCTATCTGCGATGCGCTGGCTGCTTTTATTGCTAGCATTATCATCAATCGCGATATGCGGAAGTTCGGGGTAAAAAATTAAAGAGTCAATGATACGGCCATACGTTGACGAAGTGTGTCGTGTGTCTTTTTATTGAGCAATTCAATGTAAAGTATATATATACCTATCTCTGCTATATCGCCTTGATCGGTAGTACCATTCCAACATATGGTACCAGCCTGTTGAATAGCTGTTTGCTGATGTATTTGCTTAACGAGTAAACCGTTGGATGTATAAACGGCGCAAGTGGCAAGGTAATCTGCATTAGGAACAAAATATTGAATACACACCTCATCTTCCCAACCATCGTGATTAGGTGAAATATTTTCCGATAGTAATTGTACAGACGCTTCTACTTCATCTTGAGAAAGTGATTCATGCTGCTGCTCACCGCTAACGTAGATATCATCTATGTAAAAATCATATCCACGGGTTTTAGTATTTTTCACATAGACAGCACTATACTGACTTGTTAGCATTGGCACAAAAGCAAAACCTTCTTCTATCCATGTGGAGTCAATACCCTCTATTAGAGAATAGAGGTGCAACACCCCCATGTCATCACGCTTAACACGAATACTTACATACGACGCATCCGTATCTAGGATTTTTGTTCGTGCAGGATGCTCAATAAGCTTTGTTATAGAATTAGATTTTTGTTCGTATAGTGTTATATTCTTATTGGTTCCCCCTATCTGTACGAAATAGCCATCAGCATGTATATCTTCTTCGCAAAGGGCAATATAATAGCGCAATAAGTTATACGCACTACATGCGCCTGATATTCGTGTCCAAAATTGCCATTCAGCATTGATAGCGCAGGTGCTTGCATGTAATAATACACTTTCAGTAGCATCAGATGATTGACTCTGCAACTGGTTATTTCTATTGATAGCGAATTGAGACCAATCGCCTACCCATTCTAATTTTGATTGCTGTGGATTAGAAAAATCATCATTCCATTGCTCAGCAAAAATAGATGCATTAGATAGCAATACGCATAAAAGAATATAGAAACCACTCTTATTCATGTTTATAATTGTCCTGCTTCAACAAGGTTGATTACACGCTCTACAATGCGATCTTTATCATCAGCATCATACTCTTCTTTAAGGTCGTTCTTAAATAGTTTGGCAACAAACTGCCAGAAATTAGCACTTGCTTTTCCGCGATAATGCTTAATTATTTCGTAACTCGTACGATCACTCTCGCGGTCCATCAGTTTCATGAGCATCTGCCCTTGTGATGCAGTCATTTTGCGAAAATGATGTTCGTACTTTTTAAAAAGAAATTTTTCATGCTGCCTCCACCATTTGCGTCGAGCCTTATCATCGGGTAACAAAGCAAGTTGATAATCAGCCACTAGCATTTCTTCTGCAAGTAATTTAGCAAAAGGCAGCGTTTTTTTGACATCTCTGACAGTTCGCCAGTAAAAACGCTCCTGTTTTTTACTCTTGAAAACCATAGGTGGATACACATATATATCTTGCATTCTTGCCAGATAGAATGTATCGGTATTACTTACTTGTAGCAGCACCGAATCAACGCATTCCTCAGCATGTGCTAACAATGGTATGTAGCACAAGAGAAAAAATATGCAAAACTTATTCCACTTCATTTTGACTGCAAAGATACTACAAAAACTGGATATAAACAAATATACCCGCATTTTTTATACACAAAAATTAATGCATATTTGCATAAATGCAAAAAAAGTATTACCTTTGTCCCCAATTTTATCACTAATATATCTGACATATGAAAATTTTACAAGAAATTACCGCTGTAAGATTACTCCAATTGAAAGCAATCAAATTCCAGCCTAAGAATCCATTTGTATGGGGCAATGGTTGGCATGCACCGATGTATTGTGATGATCGCAAGATTCTATCTTACCCTAAGATGCGCGATTTTATCCGTTTGGAGATTGCACGCGTAATTGCAGAAATGTATCCAGATGCTGATGTGGTGGCTGGGATAGCAATGAATGCCATTGCACATGGAGTATTGGTGGCAGAACAGTTGAGTTTGCCGTTTGTATATGTGCACCCTACCCCTAAAGATCATGGTTTGGAAAATCAAATCGAAGGAGACTTACGTCCTCGCCAGAGCGTAGTAATAGTAGAGAATCAAGTGAATACCGGAGAAAACTGCTTGAAAGTAATTGAAGCTATTCGCAATAATGGTTGTAAGGTTTTAGGCGTAGTGACTATTTTTGATTATGGGTTCCCAGATACACGAGAGAAATTACAAAATGTAGATGTTACATTGACTGCAATCACTAATTTCGAATCCGTACTACGCCATGCCAAAGCCATGGATATTATTAGTGAAGAACAAGGAGAAACAATAGAAGAGTGGCAAAAAGATCCTGAAAATTGGAAAAAATAACTATGGCAGGAACAAAATACGAAAGCAAAATTGGACAAATACCATGCAATGACCAAGTAATCTTCGCCGTATTAAGTAATTTGGAAAATCTCAAACGTTTTGAGGAAGCTATACCAAAAGACAAAATTAAAGATTTAGAAATTACGGCTGACTACGTACGCATTCAAGTGGACGGATTGGCACAAAAATTCATTGTACGGATTGTTGAAAAAGAGGAATTCAAAACCATTAAGTTTGGTGTTGACAATATTCCTATGGAAATGAATTTTTGGATTCAACTCAAACAAGTAGCGGAACAAGACACGCGAATCAAACTCACTATCAAGGCCGATATACCTATGATGTTCCGCATGATGTTAGAAAAGAAACTACAACAAGGACTTGACCAAGCAGTGGATATGCTTTGTCAAGTACCATACCAAAATTGGGTAAATTAATATACTATGGGAAACAAAAAAAGAAAAAAACGACATCTGCGCATTCATCGTGAGGGTTATGGTATTATCTTTACACTCGTCACACTGATATTCATCATCAATGTGCTATTGTTTTTATATGTATCGAACTGGATATTTGCTCTTTGCTTGATACTTAGTGCTATCTTGCTCATCTTCGTTACATATTTCTTCCGCAACCCTATGCGTCTGGTGGAAGTAACCGATGAGAATTTTCTAATTGCCCCAGCTGATGGCCGAGTAGTAGTAATAGAACCCACTGAAGAAAACGAATATTTCCATGAAAAACGCCTACAAGTGAGTATCTTTATGTCGCCGCTAAATGTTCATGCTAATTGGTATCCAATAGAAGGATCGGTGATTGTATCTGAACATCAACATGGTCGTCACCAAGGCGCATGGTTACCCAAATCAAGTACCGAAAACGAACGATCATTAGTAGTAATAGAAACGGAATCCAAGATTCAGATTGCAATTCGTCAGATTGCAGGCGCGATGGCACGACGTATTGTTACATATGCAAAAGCGGGGCATCATGCAAAACGCAATGAGCACTTAGGGTTCATTAAATTTGGATCTCGGGTAGATATGTACCTTCCATTAGATACAGAGATTTTTGTCACAATGGGAGAAGCCGTACGTGGCAACGAAACAATTATTGGACGATTGCCAGAAAAATAATAAGGTGGAAATCAAATATTTAATAAATAATTTGAATGAGTATGGATAAGTTTGAATCACTATTTACAGAATATGTTTGCCCCCTAACAGACGAGTTGGTAAAGAAGAACACAGCAGATATACTAACCAAACACACGGCAGAAAACAACACCCGTGAAGTATGGATGCAATGTCTAAGTCAAATTGATTTAACCACACTTAATGGAGATGATACCACAGAAAAAGTGGCTACAATGGCTGAGCGAGTAAATGATTTTGAAGGACATTTCCCTGGTGTACCCAACGTAGCTGCTATGTGCGTTTATCCTTCATTGGTAGAGACTGCGCGTGATGTACTGACAGAATCTATTGGTATTGCTGCAGTAGCGGCTGGATTCCCTGCATCCCAAACTTTTATCGAAGTAAAAGTAGCAGAAGCAGCAATGGCAGTTGCAGCTGGTGCTACAGAGATTGATATTGTGATTTCAGTCGGTAAGTTCTTAGAGGGAAATTTCCAAGAAGTATATGATGAGATTTCTGAGATTAAGGCGGCTATTCGTGATGCACATCTAAAAGTTATTCTAGAAACTGGTGCATTGAAAACGGCAGAAAATATTTACAAGGCATCTATCTTGGCAATGGCAGCTGGTGCTGACTTTATTAAGACTTCTACTGGAAAGATTGCTGTCAATGCAACTCCAGAAGCAACCTATATCATGTGCCATGCTATTAAAGATTGGTACAAAAAAACAGGGCAAAAAGTATGCTATAAGCCAGCAGGTGGTGTAAGTACCACAGAAGAAGCCGTACAGCATTATACACTTGTGAAGGAGATATTGGGTGAACAATGGCTCAATAATCAATCGTTCCGCTTTGGAGCAAGCCGTTTAGCAAATAATCTGCTGACAAGTATTATGGGCAAAGAGATAAAATACTTCTAAACCTATCCTGTCTATATTATCAAATCGTAGGTCTATGAATACGATTCTTTCTAAACGTTTCTTTTCAGAAAACGTGGCGGGACTTGTGATAGAAGCTCCGCTTATTGCGCGTAGTCGTCGTGCTGGTCATTTTGTAATGGTGCGTGTAGATGCACATAGTGAACGTATGCCACTCACGATAGCAGATGCTGATATCAAACGTGGTACTATTACATTAGTTGTGCAGCGCATGGGCGTAAGTAGTTCGAAACTAGTAGCATTAGAACCTGGAGATACTATTGCTAATCTGGTCGGTCCACTAGGTAAGGCTACAGATATACGCCAGTTTGGCACAGTAGTTTGTGCATGTGGTGGAGTGGGTGCTGCCCCAATGTTGCCGATTGCACGTGCACTGAAGGCTGCAGGAAATAAGGTTATTACTGTATTGGCTGCACGCACAGCAGAGCTAATTATCTTGCACGAAGAATTAGCAGCAGTATCCGATGAAATAATTATCATGACTGATGATGGATCATTAGGACAGAAAGGATTAGTGACTATGGGAGTTGAGCAGGTGATACAACGAGAAAAAGTAGACAAATGTATCACCATTGGTCCAGCCATCATGATGAAGTTTGTAGCTCTGACTACAAAGAAATATGATATTCCTACTGAAGCTAGTTTGAATACGATTATGGTAGATGGAACAGGTATGTGCGGTGCATGCCGTGTGACAGTAGGTGGAAAAACTAAATTCGTGTGTGTGGATGGACCTGAATTTGATGCCCATGCAGTAGATTTTGATGAAATGTTAGCACGGCTCCGTCAATACACTACAGCAGAGAAAATAGCGTACGAGAATTACCATTCTTCAAGCAATACAGTTATGGAAAATACCAATGATCCATTGAACATAACAGAATGTATTGCAGAAGATAAAGCAGTAGCTCCCTTTGAAGGTAAAGCTAAAGATCGAGTAGCTATCCCACGCGTAAAGATGCCAGAACTAATTCCTGAAGTTCGCATTCAATCTTTGTATAACGAGGTGAATCAAGGCTTGACATTTGAGCAAGCGATTACCGAAGCTCATCGTTGCTTAGATTGCAAAAATCCAACTTGTGTACAAGGCTGTCCAGTAAACATTAATATTCCTGGATTTATCAAGCAATTAGAACTTGGTAATATTGTAGGTGCAGCTGAGGTGATACAACAAAGTAGCACACTACCGGCTATTTGCGGACGAGTATGCCCACAAGAAAAACAATGTGAAGCTCAGTGTATTCACCTAAAGATGGGGCATGAGTCTGTTGCTATTGGATATTTAGAGCGTTTTGTAGCAGATCATTCTATAGGTAAAGTATCGCCCGTTTTAGAATCAAATATAAATACACCAACAGAGAAAATAGCAGTAGTAGGATCGGGACCCGCCGGTTTGGCTTTTGCAGGTGATATGGCTAAATTAGGTTATCCAGTAACCGTATTTGAAGCACTTCATCAATTAGGCGGAGTGTTGCGTTATGGTATTCCAGAATTTCGTCTTCCTAATGCTGTCGTTGATCGCGAGATAGATGGTTTACGTCGTTTAGGTGTAACATTCCAATGTGATACAATTATAGGTAAAACTCTTACAATAGAAGATTTACAAGCTCAAGGATATAAAGGTATCTTTGTAGGTAGTGGTGCAGGTTTACCACGTTTTATGAATATCCCTGGTGAGAATCTCAATGGAGTAATGTCATGTAATGAGTACCTTACCCGTGTGAATCTTATGGGTGCTGCTACGCCAGATAATGACACTCCATTGCTCCATGCCAAAACGGTGATGGTAGTAGGTGGAGGTAATACGGCTATGGATGCAGTACGTACTGCTAAACGATTAGGTGCCGAGCGCGCTATTATAGTTTATCGCCGTAGCGAAGAAGAAATGCCTGCCCGTATCGAAGAAGTACGCCATGCTAAAGAAGAAGGCATTGAATTTATGACTTTGCATAACCCGATCGAATATCATGCCGATGAACAAGGTCGAGTAGCAGAAGCCGTATTACAAGTTATGACTTTAGGCGAACCTGATGAATCAGGACGACGTAGTCCAGTAGCTGTGGAAGGGCAGACTATTACACTGCCTGTAGATTTGGTAATTGTAAGCGTAGGCGTGAGTCCGAACCCATTAATCCCATCTTCTATCAAAGGATTGGAAATCTCCAAAAAAGGTACAATTGTGGTTAACGATCAAATGCAATCATCCATACCTATCCTTTTTGCAGGTGGAGATATCGTACGCGGTGGTGCTACAGTTATTTTAGCGATGTCTGACGGCAGGAAAGCTGCACAAGCTATGCATGAATACCTAATTAAACAAGCTTGATGTAAAGAAAAAAAACTACCCTTTCTCAAGGGTAGTTTTTTGTTGTCATATAGTTCGCTAAATATTCTTGTTCACTTTGTCCTGGAGTAGCATGAAACTCAGCCTTTTTAAGTAAACCCAATACAGCCAAATCCATGATTGTACTATAACCACTACGCACAATTAATTTGTCGGCATTCAACATCAGAGGCAATAACTCTTCATCACTCATATAAGGCACCATAGTGATTGATCCTATATGTGTAACGGTTTTTGGGCCAGTTAGCTTTCCACGTACAATCAATATAGGAGCTTCATCCTCTCGAAAACGTTCTATTAATTCTTGTTCAAATATTGTGCGATGAGGTTCTAAACCTGATAGAATAGCCACTATGGAATATTGCATACTCTCATTTGGACAAACCTTTGGCATCCTTACGGAAGAAAAAGTATCGAAACGAGATAGTGGGCCAATATATTTTGCACTACTATCAAATGCTCTTCCGTGTGCCAAATCACCTGCCAAATTATTGGTAGGATGATCATAATCAGGTACCCACACCTCATTGTACCTCTTATATATACACGCGTGCAGCGCGCGCGCAAGGGGTTGAAATATCTTTAAGCGGTTAGGTAAGTGAACATAAAGTTGATGGGTCATATACACGCAGCGTGTATCACGCGAATATAATCCAAAACGATTGTCTGAAATAATTAGGTCGAAATGCTCTATTGCTAACTGCTGACGAAGATAATAATAGTCAGCTATAGTAAAACGAATAAGTGCAGGTATAGCGCATAAATAGAACCCTCGTTGTGTATTATTTTTTCTATAGCGAAGTTCCAGTGATGGAAGATCAACCACACGTAGATGAGGAAAAACACGACGAAGCAATAATATACTATCTCCATCCCCTCCCAATACCACTTCATCGCCCGCAGCAAGATACTGACGAATAAGAGGAATACATCGGGTAGCGTGCCCCAGTCCCCAATTGAGTGGTGCAATCAAGATTTTCATGCGCTAACAATAACATTGTATCCTTTTTCACGTAAAGGAGCAGCAATGGCTTCCATTTCCGCAGCAGGTACTTTGGATAATGTTTGTAGGGGGGTGGCACGGTCAATGACATAGATCATCACTTGTTTAGGATGCAATCGATCCACTATATTGTACCATGCGGATAGTTCATCGGGTGTGGTGTTATCTATTATCTGGCTATTATATTCACCGCGCAGGAAGCAAGTCTGCAGCGTGAAATCGCCATCAAAGAGTGCCAGCCATTGAGCAATCTGCTCTACGGTTAGATTGGGATTGACGGGTTTGTCAATCAGGCGCATGGTGGTGTCGATAGCCGAATCTAACTTTAGGATGCGATTATCGCATAATCGAAGTGCTTCTACCACGTCTTTTCTTCCTAATTGGGTAGAATTGCTGAGCACAGATATTTTTGCCTGCGGGCAATATTGATCGCGCAAAGCACAAGTATCATGAATAATTCCCAAGAAATCGGGGTGCAGCGTTGGCTCGCCGTTGCCACTGAAGGTGATGACGTCTAGTTGTAAATTTAGTGTTGATAGTTTAGTGTTTAGTGCCTCGCGTACTTGTTCGCGAGTGGGCAATGTGGGATGTGAGACTGGTTGATTCCAACCACATTCGCAGTACACGCAGTCAAACGTGCAGAGTTTGGCTGTAGTTGGCATGAGATTCATTCCCAACGATACACCTAAACGGCGCGAATGAATAGGACCATATACGATAGAATCGAACAACATACTACTAATTTTTGTTAAGTTTGTACCATGGTGATAAAGTCCTATTACCTAATGCTTGACTAATCTGCTGAACTAATGGTTGAAGTTGAGTTAGCTGTTCAAGGAGAACTATTTGCATATCCCAATTTTGTTCTTCCTCTGCTTGTGCAAGTTTTTTTTGTAGCCTATCTAAAGTTTCATTTACTATGGTATCCTTTAGTTCATACAAAAGACGTTGCACTAATTCAGGCAAAATCTCAGTTTCATCTTGTTGTACCTCTTGTACGACATTCTCTGAAATGGTTTTTTTGCTATATATACGGCTCAGTTGATATTTATCTACGATTAAATCTACCGCTAATTGACTAATAATCGTATTAGGATGATGCTGAAAGTAGACAGAACTGAAAAAATTTGATTCTTTATAATGTTGCATAAACTCATCTAGAATCTGTCTATATATTGGATTTTCTATTGCAACCTTATCATTATTTAATTCTTGTATAATGTATTCACCAACACAAACATCTTGATTATCTTCTGTTTGATACAACACCTGTTCTCCATATCGGATAATCACTTGTAGAAGATTAAGAATATTTTGTTCTTTATGAGAATTAGGTACTGCTTCTATGGATTTTGATGCTGTACTATTTTCTTTATATTTGCTTATATCTTCGACTTCATTTTGTTTGCGTTGTTCCAAATCTCTTTTCTTGTTTTTTTCTTCAGACTCTTTTTGTCTTATTTCTGCTACTTTACGAGTTAGCACATCTTCGGGCATAGTAAGCAGAGTAGCGGTATCCTTGATATATACTTGTCTTTTAATAATATCTGGAATCACAGCAATCGAACGCACAATTTGAAGAATCATCTCTGACTGTTTGGTAGGGTCATTTTGCGCTTCTTCCATCAGCAATTGGGTTTTGAAGCGGATGAAATCATGTTGACTATTATCCAAGAACTCCTTCAAATCAGATGCATTTCTACTCTTAGCAAAACTATCGGGATCCTCGCCCTCAGGCAGTAGTATGACGCGAATATTGATACCTTCCTCCAGCATCATATCTATACCACGCAACGCGGCCTTAACACCCGCTTTATCGCCATCGTAGAGAAGGGTTATATTTTCTGTATAGCGATGAAGTAATCGAATTTGATTAATAGTAAGAGCAGTACCTCCAGATGCTACCACATTCTCTATACCCGATTGCACCATCTGGATAACATCCATCTGTCCTTCTACGAGGTAGCAGCTATTTTTTTTGGATATAGCTTGTTTAGCTTGATAGAGTCCGAAAAGCTCATTATGCTTCTCATAGATGAGTGAAGTCGGTGAATTAACATACTTACCTACCTTATCATTTTTCACCATCAAACGGCCAGAAAATCCAACTACTTTTCCACTCACCGACAAGAAAGGGAACATGACTCGTCCACGGAAACGATCATAAAGTTTGTCGTTTTCGCTTTTGCCACATACACCTGTGCCTATATAGGGCGGATTTTCCGAGTCATTAAGAAGGTACTTCTCTTGAAAACCTTTAGTTTTTGCTACAGACCACAATGTAGATTTTTCTGGTGAATAGCCTATCTGGAACTTACGAATTGTATCTTCTCGCAAACCACGTTGACGGAGATAACTCATTGCTACTGCCTTACCTTCTTGAGTTTCCCACAATTGCTCCTGAAACCAATTATTGGCGAAATCATTAACTACGAACATGGATTCGCGGTCATCTTGTTTCTGTTTTTCTTCCGCTGTAAGTTCCCGTTCTTCAATCTCTATATGGTAACGTTTAGCCAATTGACGCAATGCCTCTACATATGAGCATTGCTCAATTTCTGTAATAAAATTAACAGGGTTGCCCGCCTTTCCACAACCAAAACACTTATATATTCCTTTGCTAGGTGATACGGTGAAAGAACCTGTCTTTTCATCATGGAAGGGGCATAAGCCAATAAGGTTAGCACCACGTTTCTTGAGTGATACGTAATCCCCTACCACATCTTCGATGCGGGCTGCGGCAAAGATTCTGTCAATAGTTTCACGAGGAATCATGTGGAATTATGGTTGATTATATACAATTTAAAATCTTATCTAGAATTCCCAAAGATAGATGCCCAACTTTATTTGCCATTGGTCAAATCGGCCACGTGTGTATGGGCGATAGTCTTCTGTGACATTAAAGGTTTGGGCTTTATATGGATTGATGATACCAAAATCATATCCTCCGCGCAAGAAATAACGCTCGTATTGAAATCCAGCTCCTACACCCCAGGTGACATTCAAACGTTTCAAAGCAAAATTGCTTTGCATGGTATATTTATCCACTTCATCAATAATAGGATCAGTATTAGCTAACATTTGCTTAGAAGTATTTTTTTTGAATGCCAAGCCGCATTGCAGAGTAGGACCAGTATAGAGGATTAACCATGTATCTTTAGCTATTTTAAATTTATATTGCCAATCTACTGGTATTTCCAATTGGTGATACAATTCCTGTGTTTGCTGACGAGGGAAGGAGGCTGTGCCCATCTGCTTCCATTCAGATTTGTTTGCACCAAAACTATAGTTCAGTCCTAGTGTATAGCCAAACCCCGCTACAATAGTAGCATCATATACAAAACCCACTTTAAAACCATTATAGATAGTAGGAGTCAGTTCTTTCTCCTTACCCGAGACAGGTAAGTTGAGTCGTGTAATAGGTTGAGTAAAGCCCAATTGTACACCTACATATTGTTTATTCTCCGCTTTAGTTTGCAGAACAATGCTCAATACAAGCATTATAAATACAATAATTTTTTTCATTATTTCTTTATCTATTATTACGTTTTCTTCTATTACTATTACTATTTCTATTTTCTTCTTCCTCTTCCTCCTCTTCTTCTTCATCATCAGGAGAAGATGCTGCCGATATTGTACCAGCTACTGGACGATTAGTTCGTTCTGGATGAGAAAATATATCTTCAGGACTATGTGGTCTCTCCATTTCCGCCCAGAAGAAACCTGATAATTGTTTTTCTGATTCTAGTGCCTGATCGAGCGGAATCATCACTCCTGTAGTAGAAGTAGTAAATACGACATGATCTATCTGGCGGTTGTTCAAATATACCTTTACAAAACTGCTCTGTGTACGATTTACCCCCACATATGTTCCATCGTCTTCTTGAGGATAGAATACAGTTTCTGCATTTCCACGCACATCTACCAAATATACATCGCCCTCACGCACATAAGCATACATTTCTTTGCCTGCCATTTGATTAAACTCCGTCATTCCTTCTTGCATGATAGCGATAGCATTACCTTGTCCATAAAGATAATCCACATCTTCGTTCTTGATATATATGTCTATTTGATCAGCAGATATCTGACTTTTATCACTCCAACAAATAGGAAGTCCGTACAATGTGATCAAAGAATCTCGTCCGTGATAACGTGCAGAATCACACACTGCTTGTATATCTTCACGATAGATACGTACATTGCGAAAAGCGCGCAATTGTTGGTAGGTTGTATCGGACCATATGGTATCTGGAGCCTGCGCTGTAAGTACCGAATCTATGAGTATGCTATCACGCTCACGAAGAGTATATATTTGGTATGGTACCTCCTCGGTCCACAAACTATCGGCATGCATATACGTATAGGCAGTAGAATCAGACCAATCCTGCAGCATTGCACTATCCGTCACATATGCACGATTATTCTTCTCCCACACTTCACCCTTATGCCCATAAAGTGTCATTGAATTGGTAGAGTCGACCGACTCGATATTTCCTATGCATCGGCCATACCCTTGCGCTTTGTCGTAATATATTGTATCCCCTGTGAGCATCATTCCATCTGCATGGATGATTTGTGATCGATCCAATAGCATGGATAGCTCCGATTGTGTATTATACCATCCGTTAGTAGAAAGGATTGTTGTTTCTTCCTCATAGAGGATAGTAGTCGGGCCTACCAAATCAGATTGATAACTCTCTGTGTTATACCCCAGGGTATCGGCTGTTAAAGTAAATTTAGGATTAAGCAGTTTTACCTCACCTCGGAATATAGCTTGATGATTATCGGGAGTATATTGTCCCCATTGTGAGGTGAGTGTATTGAGGCTATCCTCAATCATACCCCCCGAGAAATAGTAAGCAATATTACGTTTGCGATCATAATTAAGGCTATCGGTAGTCAGTGTGGTTTCTTGATGAATTAGCCGCACATGCCGACGCAAACGAGCAATCTTGGTATTTCCATTGTAGAAGAGCAAATCACCAAAACCTTCCAGTGTATCTCCCTGCACCATATGTACATGTCCAAATGCATGCAATGAATTTTCTTTTTCGAAGAAATATGCAGAATCGCAATACATCAATACGGAATCATGTCGGAATCGTACATTTCCTCTCAAAATCTGCGCATCGGGCAAGCGCTTTTCATCGAAAGACAATGTTTCAGAATGCTCAAGATACACCAAAGAAACCTTGGCTGTATCTTGCGCTTTGACCATTACTGACAACGTCAAGAGCAATAATATGTACGAAACTATCCTCACCTTCTCCTTTATCAATGTATCCAATTGGGATATTGGAAATCACATCCACGCCAAGCAGGGTCGATGTTCACATATATTTCCTTTTGCTTATCGGCTATCCATTGTTGGATTGTTTCAGCACTTTGTTTTTGAGTGAGCATATTACGAATGATTTGGAAGTCATCCGTTAGGTTTGCCTTGTGCGCATCACGCTTGCTTTTCAAACGAACAATAGCACACACCTCTTTGTTTTTCGCACGATCCATCATGGTGAAAGGCATACTAACATCACCCTCTTTCATGGTATAAATCTGGCGTGCTATTTCAGGAGGTAATTCTTGATACTCAAACTTGCTAGCTCCCGAATTACTATTTGTCATCAATCCCCCACTCATCACGGTTGATTTATCTTCTGAATAACGGGCTACAGCATGCTCAAATGAAAGGCTATCCGTGATAATCAACGAACGAATTGAATCCAAACGCGCAACTGCATTGGCTTTATCTTCGTATGATATACGTGGTTTTAGCAGAATATGGCGGCAATTTATACGATCACCTTTTTTCTCTATTAGTTGAATGATATGATAACCATACTCCGTTTGTACAATACGTGACACGCGCTTTGGATCCGTAAGATTAAATGCCACCTCAGAGAATTCACTTACCAATTGTCCTTTTCCTACAAAACCGAGTTCTCCGCCGCGTTTAGCCGATTCGGTATCTTCAGAATAGAGGCGAGCAAGCATGCTAAAGTCGGCACTTCCACTAGTTACACGTTCTGTGAATTCGCGTAATTGTGATTTGATACGTTCTGTTTCTTCCACTGGTACAGGTGGCTCAAAACTCAGTATCTGAACCTCCACTTGTGCTGGGACCATTGGAAGGGAATCGCTACTCAGCGAAGTGAAATAACGAAGAACTTCGGCAGGAGTAGGAGCAATATTCTCTGTTAACTTGCTTTGCATTTGTTGGATAATCATTTGATTTCGAACAACTTCCATCATCTCCTCACGAATCTCGCTACTAGTTTTGCGGAAATACTCTTCCATTTTTTCTTTACTACCAATCTGCGAGATATAGTAATCCATACGCATATCCACTTGGTGACTAACAGAAGACTCATTTGCTTCAATAGAGTCTAATTCTGCCTGGTGCAAAAACAGTTTTTGGATAGCCAATTGCTCTGGAATAACGCAATATGGATCACCCGAAATAGGCTGACCCTCGTATTGCGCACGCATGCGCTCTTCTTCTACTTCGCTACGTAAAATAGCTTCATCTCCTACTATCCATATCACCTCGTCAATGATATTATCCTGCGCTGCTACCCACGAGGTAAGGAGTAGCAAAATGGCACACATTTTAGTTTTCATATCGTTTTATTTGTCCTTCTTTTAGTGCTTTATTAAACATCATTTCTCGCTCTTGGTTTAGAAACTCCACCTGACGTTGAGAAAGAATTATCTTCTCTATTTCTGGTCGTGCATAATCCATTGGCATTCGCTGACCTGATTGATGGATATCGGTAACCTGCAATAAATATGTACTTATCGAGTCTTGCAGTTCGATTTGTCGCTTCGTTTTCAGTTGTTTCTCCAGGTTGTCGGTCACGAATGGCATGCGGAGCAAAATCTGGCTCATCGTTTGCCAATTATCCGTAAATAACTCATAACCTGATGCGTACTGATATGCAAATTTTTCAATCCACTCTATATTCTCTTCGTTGCTAGGGTCTTGGATTTTCTTGCGCAGCAAATCCATATTGGGAGCTTGATTAGGAATAACCAACAACACTCCCTTCAATATCGACTCACGCAGCACGAAGCGATGACTATGGGTATCGTAAAACTGTTGTACAATACTATCAACCACATCTTGCGGCATACGCTGGGCTATCAAGCGCTGCTCATATTCATGTACATACAACGAACGTCGATAATCCTCAACAAGGTCTTCGATAGATTTGTTTGGTTTATCTTTGGCTATTTCATAGGTCATCAAATCAATAGCCCACTGATAGATATATTTCTCCGCCACACGAGCACTATCTTCACTAGACAGCCCAGCTGTGAGCTGATCAATCTCTGCCTGTGTAATAATTTGGCCGCAGCATTCTACTACTACGCCACTATTGCGTTTTTGTTCGTACAATGTACAACCACTCAACAACGCTATGCTCATTATCCATATAATCGCCTTTTTCATATCAAGCAATAAATCTATTCAACCGGCAAAGGTACAAAAAAAATTACACACTTCCAAATCTTTCTATATAAATTTGCTGATTATCCACAACCTTTGGTTGTGTAGTACGCAAATACTTCGGTGCTTTTACCCCATTTGCATGCCCTGTTTTAGGATCTGCAGGTAGTGTCGCTTTACCTACTTCGATGTGCACTTCATCGTATATGCCAGTCTCTAAGATATGTTGCAAAAGAGTTGTTCCACCCTCTACCAATACGGAGTGGATATTTCTTTCCGCTAAATCTTCACAAATATAATGCCAATCTGTATTCTCGCGATAAACAATCGTAGGTGCTTCATCCGAGAATATTCTACTATCAGCAGGCAACACATTATGTCTATCCAAGGTTATTCGAATCGGATTTCTTCCGCTCCAACGGGTGGTTAGCAAGCGGGGATTATCTAATAGAACGGTACGTGTACCAACCATAATTGCCATATTCTCAGCGCGTTGCTGATGTACTAGTTGTTTGGTGATTGGAGTGGAAATCACCAATGGATTTCCTTTCTCTTCGCTGTTTGCTTCTCTGCTCACATCTATATACCCATCAGCTGTTTCAGCCCATTTCAAAATTACATAGGGACGATGCTTCTCTTGCAGACAAAAGAAACGCTTGTTCAATTCGCGGCATTCGGTTTCCAGCACCCCTACTATCACCTCGATTCCTGCCTCCTGCATCATTTTCACTCCACGTCCTGCCACTTTTGGATTAGGATCTAACGTACCAATAACCACCCGTCCAATTCCTTTGCGAATAATCAGTTCAGCACAAGGTGGTGTCTTGCCATAGTGGCTGCAAGGTTCTAGACTTACGTATAAGGTACATTGCTTATAGTCAATCCCTCCTGGATGGTTCTCCTCTGCATTACGAATGCAATTTGGCTCCGCATGCGGACCTCCATATTGCATATGCCAACCTTCTCCAAGAATCACATCGCCATTTGCATCATGGCGCACTAACATGGCTCCTACCATAGGGTTAGGGGCTACGTAATATTCGCCTAGTTGAGCCAATTGTAGGCAACGATTGATATATAATTTGGCACTTTCCATTTTTTTTCGTACCTTTGCAACGTGAAACAGTTAATTGATTATATCATTTCTGAGTTACGAGAGTTCTATCCAGAGGAAGAACTGCGCGAATTGGCATATTGGATTATCGAAGAATCCACTGGCATGACCCGCACGCAAATCCTAACCGACTGCAAAGATACGCAAAATATTTCAAATATGGAAATTATTTTGCAAAAACTTCGCGCGCATGAACCTATACAATATATTTTTGGTCATACCGAATGGAAAGGTCTTGACCTGCGTGTTACACCTGACACCCTCATCCCGCGCCCAGAAACGGCCGAACTAGTAGAGTGGATTTTGCAGGAAGCAGATAGAGATAAACCGCTGAGCGTATTGGACATAGGTACTGGTAGCGGCTGCATAGCCATTGCACTAAAGAAAGCGGCACCCAAGTGGCAAGTAACGGGCCTAGACATCAGCGAGGAAGCATTGGCGGTAGCAAAAGAGAATGCAATACGCAACAAGGTAGAAGTCAATTGGCTGCAAGCCGACATCCTATCGCCTATTGCCAATAACCCATTGCCCATTGCCGATATTATTGTTAGCAACCCACCTTATATTTGCGATAGCGAAAAGAAAGATATGGATGCACGAGTTTTGGATTATGAGCCACATTCGGCACTCTTTGTTCCCGACACCGACCCTTTGCTTTTCTATCGACAGATAGCATCCCTTGCCTCCTCGCCTTCTCTCGTTTTCTTCGAAATCAACGAGGCCTATGGCAATGAAGTGTGTGCGATGATGGAGCAAATGGGGTATAGTGACGTTCAACTTAAAAACGACATGTATGGCAAACCACGAATGGTCTTTGGCGCAATTGCAAGCAAAAGCTGAGGCATACTGCGCAGCTGCGGAACATTGCTGCAGTGAGGTACGTCTTAAGTTGCAACAATGGGGCGCAACAGCCGAACAAATAGAGGACATCGTTGTCCATCTGCAAAAGGAGCATTTTGTAGATGAGCAGCGTTATTGCAATGCGTTTGTGCATGATAAGCTGCTTTATCAGGGTTGGGGGCGTATGAAACTGCGTGCAGGATTGCAAGCCAAACATCTGCCCAGTTGTGCTATTGATTCTGCGCTCAAAAATCTCGATGAATCCGAGTATTTTCGTGTATTGAACCAGGTGATTACTTCTAAGAGACGCACTATCAAGTCATCCGATCCGCAAGCCAAAGAAAAACTCATTCGCTTTTGCCTGCAACGTGGTTTTACGTACGAAGAGATTCGCGGATGTATTAGTGATTAGTTTTAACTTTTCCGTTTTCACCTTTCACAAGCAACCCTTCTTGCATAAGCCAATTTACTATTGATTTATAATTAATAGAGTGCATATTTTCTGGAATCAATTTCTCTAACTCTTTAGCAAAAGGAGATATAGATATAGCATCTACATAATTGTATTTATTCACTCGCATTGCAGATGCAACGAATGGTATATTTCTCAATGAAGTTGGTTTCTTTGTCCTCTCAGAATATTTCCCTAACAAATCCGCCACATAAAATAAGCAACGTGATATATGTACATTATTAACTACATCATCCTCCTTAAGAACGTTTCCATTAAGAGGATTAACACCATTTGCTAACTGAAGAACCCAATCTTGAGCTATAGCTATCTTTTCTTTTTCTTCCATAGGAGATGGTATATTATTATTGATTATTACAATGCATAAGTGCCCTATATTGCTTATATGTCATCATACGATTGCATCCCCTGCCATCTTGCGTATAATTGGTACATCCTAAGAATGAATATCGTTCATTTGTTTCTCCACTCTTTTTCTTACCTTCTTTCACTATCAAGTATCCATCTTTACATTGATCACACTTAATAATTGACATATCATTACCCTTTAAATCATTCGTGATAAAATCACAAATCTCAGGTTCATTAGAACATATCCAAAGTCTCAGTCCGTATGCTTTCTTATAGCGTAATTGTAACGGATAACCACATACAGGACAATGCCTAATCTCTCCTGTATTTTTTTGCACATCATCTAATTGTCCTCGTAAGGTTACATCTGGGTAATCTCTTACCAATTCTCGTACAAACTCCGACGGACGTTGTTGAGGCGTCACAATATACACTCGATTCTTTGTTCGCGTCAATGCCACATAAAACAACCGTCTCTCTTCAGCATATTCAATAGCATGATCGGTTTTAACGACGTAATGCAAGATGGGATCATCTTGTATCTTAGATGGAAATCCGAATGCTGCATCTATTGCATTAATAATAATCACATTGTCAAACCCTAATCCTTTTGCACGATGCACAGTCATAAACTCCATCTCTATATCGGCAAATGTCTTAGATGTCACAGTTCCGTTTTTCTCCCAATACTCAAAATCAGCAGATTTAGTAAGATTAAATCCATCAAAATTATACCTTCCAAGAAGCAGAATAGATGACTGCGGATTCTCTGCAAGGATTTCTTTCATTATTTTCTCTACAGTTTCACCCAATAAGAAAAATTTACCACCCCTACCTTCATATTGTTTACGGTCAACATTTTCTGTATAGGTTTGGATAACGACAGGGTTAGTAATATGTTTAGGTGATATTAGGGCTTTTTGTATTTGTTCTGTGTTTTTCTGAATAAATCCACCAGCTATATCAATAATCTCTTGTGCGTTCCGATATGTCTTAGTAATGCTCAACTCTAGTCCATATCCGAATTTTTCTTTAAAATGTGTAAATAGAGTTATATCAGAACCAGCATAGGCATAAATGGATTGCCAATCATCACCTACAGCAATAATCTTTGCTTTACATAATTTACTCAACTCTTTTGTTAGATCAAAACGTTGACGGGATATATCTTGGTACTCGTCTACGATTATATATTTGAAATCAGGTACTATATTTTGCTCTTCTGCTTCACGCAAAATACGAGCTGACTCGTTTATCATGTCTTCAAAATCAATTGCATTACGCTCTTTGAGGCATTTAGTATATTCATGATAACATTGCTCACAAATAGTTAGGAATAATTTAGAACGCTCATTCTTTGAAGTAGTGCACCATGTACTAAATTTCTCGATAGGATATCCATTTGTTTTGAAATTCTGAATAAAGGTACATACTAGACTTACTAGTCGAGAAATATAACGATTTTCTTCCGTATTGACTATCTTTTCAAATATTTCTCTAGAAGGACGAGGATTTAGTTCAAAACCATGCGCTGATAATTCCTCTTTTAGGTGTAGCAGTAAATCTCTACCGTCATTATATGCAGAAAAGGTATAAATAAGATCGGTACCATGTTTTTTGTGTAACTTTACTTTATCATTTACCTCTTGTTTGTATTTTGATAACTGCTCGGCATTATATCGACTATTTTTACCATCTTGTGTAATACCAAAGTGCTCAATATATGCTGTCTTATCGCCTTGCGTAATTGTAAAGTCAGGAGTATAAAGTTTGTATGAATTTGCTATATTGAATGGGTATGGCTTTTCATATGTATATTCTATACCCATTTGGAATAGATAGTTAGCTATCAGCACCTCTTGCGACGAACGCAATGTCTCTCTTGCGATAGTTTGACATTTACCTGTTCTCTCGGAGATAATCCTCTCTGCATATTCGTCTATGTTTCCGCGAATCGTGGAGAAGTCTGCTTTAGAGATATAATTAAAGAAGTCATTCAAATCATCTCCTTCGTATGGTGCATCAAAGTAACTTCCAAAGAATAAGATAAGTTTATCCACTAATTCGGGGTTCTCCAAAATATTGCCTTTTAGATAGTTGTTGATTACATGATACATAAATCCTTGATCAACTACCATTTTGCGTTCTGTATCTTGCCTGCGTAAGATAGCATATCCTGTTTTATGAAAGGTCGTTACTGGACATGGAATACCAAGATCTCTGTTTATCTTATCTCTTAGTTCGCCAACAGCTTTATTAGTAAATGAGATGACTAATATCTCTTCTGGTTTAATCCCTTTTTTCTCAATGAGATATCTTACTTTGGCAGATACGGTTGTTGTTTTACCTGCACCAGCTCCTGCAATAACTAGAGTATAATCCTCATCGGAAAGCACAACTCTTCTTTGCTCATCATCGAGGCGTATCTTTGGATCTACTTTTTGCAGAATACTATCGAGATACCCTTTCTCCTTTTTTAGATGGAACTGTATATATTCTTCGTTATGCTTTGCGATGATAGAAGATTCTTTATGTAGGCACAAATCCTCAAACTCGAAGATGAATTTGTTCACATATTCGCGCTCAAGCGCATTGTTCTCACAATAGAAATCAAGTGTTTTGGCTCGGAGAGCATTTTCAAAGAAAGTATATGTTTTAGCATAATCATCACGCAGATAAGCATAGTCCGAGCGAGCGATGTATCTATCTACCTCCTGCAAAGACATCACATCTTTTCGGAAGTTCATTAACTCTTTTATTTCAGGAGTTAATGCCTTGAATTCTGCCTTGTCGGATTTGAAAATACTTAATATTTTGTAGATAAATGACATAATACTGTAAAGAGTTTGCTAAATTCGATAACAGTCTTTTTACATACATTAATTAGTATAAATCTAAAATATCCCAAAACTTTTTTTGTATAGCTTTCTTTAATATACTTTCAATATCATCTTCATCAGCAGTACAACGATAATACATATCACCTCCTTGAACGGGAATTAACTCAAATGTAAAGTCAACTCCCGAATTTAACTCTGTAAATGTCCATACATTCTTCTGCATCGTAGGTTGCAATTCCGATAGCAGTATTTTTTGCGTATCATACAATTCTAATACTTTTTTATTGAAGGTATTGGATGCCGATTGTTCCAACAACAAGTCACGAAATGGCTGCTCTCGAATAACATTATTTTCTGATAACGCCATCGCCCAATCATAAAACTCCATAAAATCAGATATATTGTCACACAATGTTATAGAATTGAAAGCTGCTAATTGAAAACGGACTACATCTTCAATCTCATCTTGATATGTATTAGGATTTGTCTTGCACGAAGTCATCAATACTCCCAAAAAAGCAACAATAAAAATAGATAAACGTTTCATGATATAACTATTATTTCATTCAGTTCGCAAAGATACACTTTTTTTTCGAGATGTGCAAGAAAAATCGCTTTGGGGGATATTTTTCTGGTGCAGGGTGTAGGGTATAAAGTGTAAAGTGTAGAGTGTAAAGGCAAAGATTATTAGAAATGAAGTATACTCTTTTAGAGGGTAATCTTAAGAAAACGCACTTTTTTTATTGGGGCGATGTCGGGGAGTTCTCTCGGTCGTCTCAGGGTTGTCTCTCGGTGGAATTAAGCAAAGGATGAAGAAAGGACAAAGAGGCATCATCTTAAAAATCGGTCGATTTTTAAGAGAGGTGAGAGGGGAAAGGTTAGAGGTGAAAGGTGAAAGGCGAAAGGTTATAAAGGTGAGAGGCGAGAGGCGAGAAATAAAAAAGACTGCTTTCATCAATTGAAGCAGTCTTTTTTTTATGAGGACCTATAGGCGATTGGCTATAGGCAATAGGCAATGATTAGATCCAACGAACGTAGCAGAAGTCCATGCGGTGAGGGAGGAGTGCGTTATTAGGATACATACGCAAACCGAACTTCATGCCACCTGCATATGCCAACTGATACTCGGTCTCGAAGAAGAGGTGTGAGCCCTTGGTTTTTACGAGCTCCAAAGGTTTAACCTCGTACAACTTCTCGTTGTTGTGAGTAGAAGTGCGAACAGCTACCAACTCTACACCGATACCCTTGTCATTCAAGCCTTTAACGTCCAACTCAACTGAAATAGTGCACTTATTACCTACGTTGAGCTCTGCGCTCTTAGCGTTGAGAGTAGAGTTAACCACCTCAATCTCATTCCAGTGAGCTACGATATTGTTCTTCCAATCTACAATATCCTTAGCCATCTTATAGTTGTCAGCCAACAAGAGAGCATGACGCTTAGCGAGTTTGTTGTAGAACTTCTCGAAGTAGTCGTCCATCATACGCTTGGTAGTGAAGCGTGGGGTGATCTTGGTTACACTATTCTTGATTGTTTGAATCCACTCTGGAGAGTAACCCTTGCTGTTCTTAGCGTAGTACATTGGGATAATCTCTTGCTCAAGCATTTGGTAGATAGTAGCCGCATCGAGTTGGTCTTGGTGTGCTTGGTTCTCGTAGGTACGAACGTCGGTCAACGCCCAACCTGCACCTTCTACATAACCTTCTTTCCACCAACCGTCAAGCACAGAGAAGTTGAGTACACCGTTCATTTGTGCTTTCTCGCCTGAAGTACCAGATGCCTCAAGAGGACGAGTAGGGGTATTCAACCAGATATCCACACCCGAGATGAGGCGTTTAGCAAGACGCATATCGTAGTTCTCGAGGAAGATAATCTTACCGAGGAACTGTGGCATACGGCTGATCTCGATGATGCGCTTGATGAGTCCTTGACCACCACCATCAGCAGGGTGAGCCTTACCAGTGAAGAGGAACTGCACTGGACGGTTAGGGTTGTTTACCAATTTATCGAGACGCTCCAAGTCGGTGAAGAGCAAGTGAGCACGTTTGTATGTAGCAAAACGACGTCCGAAACCGATGATAAGGTTGTCAGGGTTCATTTCTTGCAATGCGCGTACGATACGAGCAGGATCACCTTGTGACTTCATCCAGTTGTCACGGAACTGCTCTTTGAGGTATGCGATGAGTTTGCACTTGAGGTTCATACGAGTAGCCCAGATCTTCTCCTCTGGCAAATCGTTGTATGGAGCCCACATAGCGAGGTTAGATTGGTCGTTGAACCACTCTTTTGGGAAAGTCTCTTTGTAGATAGTTTTCCACTCGCTAGCAGCCCATGTAGGCATGTGTACACCGTTGGTTACATAATCCACGTGCAACTCCTCTGGGAAATAGCCTTGCCAAACAGGAGCGAACATCTTCTTGCTTACCTCGCCGTGCAACCAGCTCACGCCGTTAGCCTCTTGGCAAGTATTGAGTGCGAATACAGACATTGAGAACTTCTCGGTATTGTTGTCTGGGTTTTGGCGACCCATGCCGATGAGGTCATGCCACTCGATACCCAAACGTGCTGGGAAAGCGTTCATATACTTGTAGAACAATCCCTCCTCGAAATAGTCGTGACCAGCAGGCACTGGAGTGTGGCAGGTATAAAGACCACTTGCGCGAACTACCTCCAAAGCTTGTTGATAGTTCAAGCCCTCTTTCTCGATGAGGTCGAGCATACGTTGCAATCCCATGAAAGCAGCGTGTCCCTCGTTGCAGTGGTAAACATCTTTCTTGATACCAAGTTTATTGAGAGCAAGTACACCACCCATACCAAGCATAATCTCTTGTTTGATACGGTTCTCGATATCGCCACCATAGAGTTGGTGAGTAATCTGACGATCCCACTCGGAGTTCATCTCGTTGTCGGTATCGAGCAGATAGAGGTTGATACGACCAACAGCCACCTTCCACAAGTATGCTTTGACAGTGCGCTCTGGATAAGGCACCTCAATAATCATTGGAGTACCATCCTCGTTCATCACTTGTGAGATAGGCAAGTTGGAGAAGTTTTGTGCCTCGTATTTAGCGATTTGTTGACCCTCTGGAGAAAGGGTTTGTGTGAAATAACCATAGCGATAGAGGAAACCGATAGCGGTCATATCCACGTTGCAGTCAGAAGCCTCTTTGAGGTAGTCGCCTGCGAGTACGCCCAGACCACCAGAATAGATTTTGAGCACGTGTGTGAGACCATACTCCATAGAGAAGTATGCTACACTAGGTTTCTTTGCGTCTTTAGGTTCGTCCATATATGCACGGAAATCAGCATAGATAGCATCAAGTTGCTTCATGAACTTCTTATCCTTGCTGAGCTCCACCATGCGCTCGTAACTGATGATGTTCAGTAGCACGATAGGGTTGGATTGTGCTTTGTGCCATGCTTCGTTATCGATGTAACGGAAGATGTTTTTAGCCTCAGAATTCCATACCCACCAAAGGTTGTATGCAATTTCTTGTAGTTTGTGGAGGTTCTCAGGGAGATTAGCGTTTACTTTTACCTCCGTCCAATTGGGTTGATTAGTGTTACTTACTTTGATTACCATAATGTTTTTGTTTATCTTTTTTGTACTATTTCTATATCATGCAAACGCGCGCATAGCGCACAAAAAGCGGCGCAAAGGTACTGCTTTTTTTTGATATATGCAAATTTATTTTTCACAATTATACAATACATCACCGCAACCGATTGCAGAGTGCGTAGGTAGAGCAAAAAAAGCCCAATCCATGGAGGATTGGGCAAGTGAAAAAATGAATGACCTTACTTATATATTTGAGCTATCAAGCAATAGAATCAAACCAACGTCTTGCCTATAGCATTGGCAATCGGGCGTAGTGAAGAGTACATCGCCACGAACTGATGATGATCCAATTGCTGAGGAGCATCGCTTTTAGCGACCGATGGATTAGGATGTGTTTCAATCAACAAACCATCAATTCCCATGGCAGTACATGCTCGTGCTAGATCTCCCACTCCATATGCGTAGCCCATAGCGTGACTTGGATCAAGAATAATAGGCAAATTGCAATGTTCTTTTAACCATGCAACACCACAAAGATCCAACGTAAAACGAGTATTATTCTCAAAGGTACGAATACCACGTTCGCACAAAATTACCTGATCATTTCCACAACTCATGATAAAATCGGCGCAGTTGACAAGCTCTTGCAACGTAGAACCAAAACCACGTTTGAGTATCACTGGTTTGCCTGACTGTCCCGCAGCAGTTAGCAATCCATGGTCATACATTGACTTCGCTCCAACCTGCACGATATCAGCATATTCAATAACCTTATCTGCATGTGTTGCATCACGCATCTCAGTGGCTACAAGCAAACCATATTTCTCGCGCATCTCCGCTAAGATCTTTAATCCATCCTCACCTAATCCGCGGAACGTATAAGGCGAAGTACGAGGTTTATAGCACCCTGCACGCAACACACGAATTCCTTGTTGCTTGAGCATTTGACACGATAATTCGATTTGCTCGCGACTCTCGATGGCACATGGGCCAGCAATCATCAACTGATTACGACCATCACCGCCAATATAGGTATCAGCAATTTGAATACGATGTGTGGTTGGCTCGTATGCACGAGAACAGAGTTGCATATCTGTTGGCATAGTCCACCATTCTTGTGCCACATCCTTCAGACATTCTGGTAGATTTTGAACAGAAGAATGTGTGATTAGAACAAACTTATCGTGTTTTCGCACGCACAAAGCATTGGCTTCTGCCGCCAGGTTCTCCGCGCGCGTCATGTCAATATCAATAGGAAGATGGATTATCATATAATTTCAAAAATTTCAGCAGTTAGTAGATTGTTTTTCGACACAATAATTAACAGATTTATTCGTTGAAATCGATGATATGATGAATAGAAATAATGCCTATAATCTGTACATAGTCGGCTGTTTCAGTTACAGCCAATGTGGTAATATTATGCTTATCCATTATAGCCAATGCATCGGTTAATAGAGCATCTTGAGTAATGGATTTATACGATGGAGTCATCACCTGTTCAGCGGTAATCTGAACATCATTATATCGCTGAATAGCACGTCGCACATCGCCATCAGTGATAATTCCTTTGCAAATACCCGTTGACTGCAATGTATCGTACACCATTGTCATTCCCAGATGTTTTTCGCTCATCTCACACACTAGGTCGCGGAAAGAAGTTTGCAATGTCACACGTGGCACGTTGGTAGACATGAAATTTTTCACTCTACCGAGTAACTTTCTTCCTAATGCGCCACCAGGGTGATAAAGTGCAAAGTTTTCGGCTTTAAACTGACGCATCTCCATTAGACAAACCATCAACGCATCACCCATTAGCAGAGTAGCAGTAGTAGATGTAGTAGGAGCCAAACCAAGTGGACAAGCTTCGCGTTCCACATGCACTGAGAGAGCGTAGTCAGCACGTTTAGCCAAAGGCGACTGTAGGTTGCCCGTTAGAGCAATAATAGTACAACCTATACGATGAATAGGATCAACGGCATTCAAAATTTCGTTGGTTTCTCCGCTATTGCTTACTAAAATCACTACATCGTCTTTGCTGATCATGCCCAAATCGCCGTGCATAGCTTCTGCTACATTCACAAATATAGATGGCGTACCAGTGGAAGCAAAAGAAGCGGCCATTTTGTGGCCAATAATACCCGTTTTACCAATGCCCAGAACTACCACCTTTCCTTCGCAGGCAAAAAGTACTTCTACCACTTTATCGAAACTACCATCAATCGAATCGCGCAAACGCTGCAGTTCGTTTATTTCCTCAGTAAATATTTGTTTTGCTCTTTCTGCGTGAGTCATAATGCATTTTTCCATTTTTGAGCAAGTTGATCACATGCAATCGCTTGCTCTATAATTTGTTGTATATCGCTTAATTTCACCTGATTAGCTGCATCAGAAATAGCATTTTCCGGTTCTGGGTGAACTTCTAAAAATAGTCCATCTACTCCTACTGCCAAAGCAGCTCGCATGAGATGAGGTACCATCTCTCTATTTCCACCCGTGATACCTGCTTGACTGCTTGGTTGTTGCACCGCATGTGTAGCATCAAACACTATGGGATAGCCATACTCGCGCATTTTCACGAGTGAAGTCATATCCACCACGATATTACCATAACCAAAACTAGAACCACGTTCTGTCAGCCAAATATGTTTAGCGGATTTACCATGAGGTGATGAAGCTTCAATTTTGGCAATTGCACCACGCATATCCCATGGCGCCATGAACTGCCCCTTTTTCACGTTCACAATTTTTCCAGTTTTGGCAGCAGCTATTAACAAATCTGTTTGCCGTGACAAAAATGCTGGAATTTGCAATACATCCGCCACTTCAGCCACGGGTGCACACTGCCATGACTCGTGCACATCTGTAAGAATAGGTAGGTGGAAAGTATTTTTTACTTCTTGCAGTATCTCTAAACCTTTTTCCATGCCAATACCGCGATCTGACAGACTAGTACGATTAGCTTTATCAAATGATGATTTGAAATACAAATTTATCCCATACTGATCACATACTTGCTTAAGAGTACGAGCAGTCTGCATCACTATATCACGGCTTTCGATAGCACAAGGACCTGCAATGAGAAACATATTCCTTTTCGTTGAAAAAATTAACTAACTGATAAATCATGCGTTGGTATAGACACGAATCCAGTCTATTTCCAATTTACCTGTACCTCCCTGCTTTTCAGAAAGATAACTACGCAATACAACATGTAGTTCACTACCTGCTAAAGGATTAGTCACCCGAGCGATTTCTACATTATTAGTATAGGTTATTACATCTTTTTCATTCCATACAATGGTGTAAATGACGTATCCTTTTTGTTTTTTCTCTGGAAGAATAGATATGGCTTTATTCGTATTGGCCTTCGTTAGGCAAATAGCATGTTGGGCTTTACCAGAGCAGCACACTTTGACTTGCAATACACCCGCTTTTGGCGCAACAGCCTCTGCTGTATGCCAAATATCACTTGTGTATGCAAATGGATGCATAATCATACCTTTGGTGGGATGCCAAGCAGGGGCAGTAGTTTTCTCTTTCTTTGTCTGAATACTCAGCACACGGTTAGCAACTTGGGTATTTCTACCTTGGGTATAAGCTTGCAACTCGTTTACATGCGAGTGATTAGCTTTCAACTCTTTGCTTGGATAGAGGAAACCTGTTTGCCATTCGTCAGACAATGATGCAGTCTCAAATTCAGCAGCCCACGCCATCTTATAAGCCTCCAAATCAGCAATTTCTTGCTCCGTATGTTGGAAATAGAAAACAATATCTGCATGCTTTACCAATGCATCATATCGTTTCTCTTGTTGGCTTTCAGGGGTGGTAAACCAGCGCTTTTTGTTCTTCCAAAACGCATTCGTTTGTTGAAACTCTGGTACTTTCACTTGTTCTGCCAATTCTAAGTACTCTGCCACTTCTGCTTTCTCTTTCCATGCTTCTTTCTTCAGCAGGTTGTAGAGTATTACAGTTGAGTTCCATTTCAACTGTTTATATCTCGCCATCTTTTTGCCTTCTTGGGTATCTTCATAGCGAGTAGTAGTCAATTCTTTTTTCTTGGCTTGAAAATCAGCCGATTCCACTACTTTCTTCAATGTGTTGTATTCGGCAAGTATCTCGCTTTTCTCCACTTGTCGGTAGCGAACCATCAGTTGTGCTTGCTCTTGCAACCATTGTTCAAATGCTTTGGTATTCATCATTTTCATGTCTATAAACTCTAAACTTTAAACTCTAAACAAGACGCTGCAAAGCGTCTAACAATTCTTCTATTGTATCCACGAATTGCGGTGCGTATTGCTCTTGCTGTGGAAGAAATGCCAATTGGCGCATATGTTCAGCTTGTAGTTTTAGTCCCTCATAGAAGCCTTGATAATTCAGGACAAAGCAAGGCTTTCGGTGTTCATCCACTGTGCCGCTGGCTATCACATCCATCATCTCATCCATGGTGCCATAACTACCAGGCAAGCAAACAAAGCAATCGGCCAATTCCTTCATTTTCTGTTTGCGCTCACACATGTTGTTCACCACATAGAGTGTGTCGCAGTTATCTGCTTGTCGTTTAGCTTGAATAATGCGTTGTGGGATCACCCCCTCGACGATACCTCCAGCTATTTTAGCAGCATTGCTTACGCGTGTCATCAAGCCGCCCGTAGCACCCCCGTACACAAGAATATGATTAGCTTCAGCCACCCACTTCCCTAAAGTATCCCCCAAGGCGAGATAGTCCTCGGGGATACGATCTTTAGCGCTACAATAGACAGCTATTTTCATGACTCTTTATTCTTATGCATCAATCTTTGCGTAAGTAGCATTCTTTTCTATGAACTCACGACGAGGTGCCACATCATCACCCATCAACATAGCAATGGTCCGATCAGCTTCTGCAGCATTCTCAATGGTTACCTTCTTTAACAAACGACGAGCAGGATCCATAGTAGTTTCCCAAAGTTGTTCATCCGACATCTCACCAAGACCTTTATATCGCTGTGTTTTGATGAGTTTTTCATCGCCATTGGCATACTTCATGATAAACTCATGACGTTGTTGATCGTTCCAGCAGTACTCTTTATAGTTGCCCTTAGAGCACAAGTAAAGCGGAGCCATTGCAATGTACAAGTGACCTTGCTCGATCACTTCTTTCATATGGCGGAAGAATAGCGTCATAATCAAAGTAGCTATGTGTGCACCATCCACATCAGCATCGGCCATGATAATTACCTTGTGGTAACGAATCTTGCTTAAATTCAATGCCTTAGGATCGTCCTCTGTACCAAAAGTAATACCTAACGCAGTAAAGATATTGCGTACCTCTTCGCTCTCAAACACTTTGTGTTCCATTGCTTTCTCTACGTTGAGAATCTTACCACGTAATGGGAGAATAGCTTGAATCTTACGGTCGCGACCAGTTTTAGCGGTACCACCCGCAGAATCTCCCTCAACAAGGAAGAGCTCACATTCAGCAGGATCTTTGCTCTCACAGTCTGCCAATTTTCCAGGTAAACCACCACCACCGAGAGGTGATTTACGAAGCACACTTTGACGTGCATTACGAGCAGCAATACGCGCTTGAGCAGCTAAGATCACTTTCTCTACGATCTTCTTTGCATCTTCTGGATGCTCCTCTAAGTAGTTAGTCAAGGCCTCGCTAACAGCAGATGAAACCATACCTGCCACCTCTGAGTTACCTAACTTTGTCTTGGTTTGCCCTTCGAACTGTGGCTCTGCCACTTTTACACTAATTACAGCTGTCAAACCTTCACGGAAGTCATTAGCATCTATATTTGCATTTCCATCTTTATCTTTCAACTTGGCCTTTTCCAACATCTTACTCTCATCTGCATATTTCTTCATTACACGAGTGAGCGCAGCACGGAAACCAGCCACGTGTGTACCACCTTCGATGGTGTTGATATTATTCACATAACTGTGTACATTCTCATTGAAATCAGTATTATAGATGATAGCCACCTCTACTGGCGTACCATATTTCTCAGTATTCAAGTGAATCACCTCGGAGATTAGTGGAGTACGATTGCCGTCAATATAACGCACAAACTCGCTCAATCCTTCTTCTGAATAAAATATCTCGCTCTTTAAACTGCCATCTTCGTTCTTTTCACGCTTATCGGTCAAACTAATCTTTACACCTGCATTCAAATATGCCAACTCACGCATACGATTAGCAAGTATCTCGTATTGGTATACTGTTTCGGTAAAAATCGTTGCATCTGGCCAGAATTGCACGCGTGTACCAGTACCTTCCCCTTCTGCGTAGGTGCCAATCACCTCGACTGCGTTCAATGGTTTACCCTTGGAGTAGTCTTGCGCATGAATTTTTCCATCACGACGTACCTCTACATGCAATTTAGTTGAAAGAGCATTAACACAACTCACACCCACACCATGCAAACCACCTGAAACCTTGTAGCTGTCCTTGTTGAACTTACCACCCGCATGCAACACAGTCATTACGACCTCCAATGCACTTTTATGCTCCTTTGGATGCATATCGACTGGAATACCACGACCATTATCCTGTACCGTGATAGAGTTGTCTTCGTTAATAGTTACTTCAATGTGATTACAAAATCCAGCTAATGCCTCATCTATAGAGTTATCAACCACCTCATAAACCAAGTGATGAAGACCTTTAGAGGAAATATCACCAATGTACATTGCAGGACGTTTGCGCACAGCTTCCAGTCCTTCCAAGACTTGAATACTTGAGCCGTCGTACTTTTCTTGTGTTTGTTGCAATTCTAATTCTTCCATGAAATTTTATTTTTTTTGCTAAATTTATCTAAATTTAATTGGACTGCAAAGGTACTGCTTTTTTTTGATTTATGCAATACCCTAACACTATTTTATTGAAATATGGTCTCAAAACGCAAAAAAAGAGCGTTTCAAGCAAAATGATATTTACTCGAAACATTCTTTACTTTATAAAAACGTCTTAAAACGAAGATTTTTGTGTCATTTTATTCTATTTGCAACACCAACCCTTTTAGATATTCACCTTCTGGGTGATATATATTAATTGGATGGTCTGCAGGTTGATGCAGTTGATGCAAAATACGAACCTTCCTCCCCACTTGCGCAGCTGCCGAAAAAACAGCTAATCGGAACATATCTTTGTCTATAGCTTGTGAGCATGAAAATGTAAATAAAATCCCTCCTGGTCGAATGCTTTGTATACCTTTTGCATTTAAACGTTGATAACCACGGAGTGCATTTTTTACGGCATCACGATGTTTGGCAAAAGCAGGAGGATCAAGAACAATTAAATCATACTTATTTTGCGTCTTTGCTAAAAACTCAAATGCCTCTTCTGCGTACGCTCTATGCGGAGCATTTTCTCCAAAATTACGTACCACATTGCTTCGTACTAGATCAATCGCCTTTTGGCTTATATCTACAGAATCCACCATTTTGGCACCTCCACGGAGAGCATAAACAGAAAATCCGCCTGTATAGCAAAACATATTGAGCACATCTTTACCTTTGGCATAGTATTCTAATAATGCGCGATTGTTTCGTTGATCTATAAAGAAACCTGTTTTTTGTCCTTTTAGCCAGTCAATACGAAACTCTAAATCATTTTCTCGTGCCCAAAAATCATCGTTGAAATCGGCTAAATCTCCACCTACAAGATACCCTACGCGGTCACCTTCAATAGGCGCTTTATGAGGCAAAGTATCATCAGATTTATAATATACTTTATCTACTTGCGGCACTACTTCAACTATAGCCTTTGCTATCTCGTTGCGATGATAATGCATACCAATAGAATGTGCTTGTATCACAGCAGTATCTGCGTATATATCCACAATCAAACCAGGGAGGAAATCACCCTCTCCATGCACCAATCTATAAGTATTATTCTTTGTAGAAATCAACCCTAAATTACAACGTACCTGATAAGCAGAAGTTATGCAACTATTCCAGAAATTAATAGGAAGATGGTCGATACCAAAGGCTAAAATGCGCACGGCTATAGAACCTATTTGATAATGTCCAACACCTAATACTTTACCCTTAGAATCAACCACCTGCACGATTTCTCCTTCCTTAGGAGAATCATATGGATAGTCTTTATCTAATTGAATACTGCGTATTGCTCCAGAGAAAACCCAAGGGTGAAATCGCAATAAAGATTCTTCTTTATGAGGTTTGAGATAAATAGTAATCATAATTCTATAGAACTCCTAACAGATTATTGTTCTTGGATTTTCTTGGCAAGTGCCTCTTGTTGACGACGACATTGTTCTTCTTTTTCAGCTTTTTTAAGAGCATCCACTTCGCGTTTTGTAAGTGGCTTTGTTTCGCGTAACACTTTGTATATAAGTAGCGTAGCCCATGCGTCAGTAGATGCATAACGAGCTTGCTCTGGTGTGAGATGTGAATTTTCCCAGTTTGTTAACTGTTGCGCCTTACTGATTTTTTTGCCAAAGATGATTGCAAAAATCTTTTGTAATCCCAATTCCATAATTCCATACTTACATACTATGGATTGTAAGTCAATGCAGTTTACTGGCTTAAAATCACGTCGACGACGCAAACCATTGAGGTCATCTTTGAATGCTAGACCCACTTTACAGATTGTAGGATTAGCAAAGATATTCGCTAATTCCTGTGGCAATCCTACGTGTGTCAAACGAAAAAGAAAACATTTCTCTTCAGTTGCCACCTGTACAAGAGCAGTAGGATAATGTACACCACGCTTAAATGAAGGACGCGCTTCGGTATCTACACCCAATATAGTCTGGCGATTGAGGTAGGAAATAGCATCTGTCAACTCATCAAGATTGTCCACAATTATCACTTCACCCTCGAAATAGGTGAGTGGTAGGGCTTGGATTGCTGTCTTAGCAATATGAGCCGCAAAAGTATTTGGTTTTAACTTATTCATCGGTTAACATTGATAGTGCATGTAAAGGACGAAGTACATTTAGTAGTTTCTGTCCCCAATGTTGATCAAAAGCCTCAAGACAATTAACAAGTGCATCGTTCATTACGCGCTCGTTACATGTCTGATAATTACATGCTAAATCCTTGATTTCTTGGTATATATCAGCGATATCTTCAGAGATGTATGCAGTTATTGGTTCATCGGAATAACGCATATCCTCCATATAAACTTCTAGATAAGCATCATCAGTACCCAAAGTATGAGCTATTGATTGCCTCAAAGCATCGTATTCACATTCCGAAACAAACCGCTCCGGATAGCCGTCCATATTTTCAATTGTCCTAGGTAACAAACGAGCCTTCAGATATAAGAGGGGTAAAATACAAAGAGTTTTTTCGATGAAATCGGATTTTTCATGCGGTCCCTGCTCTAGATAAATACATAATTGTACCACCACCGTCATAAACTCAATGGCTGGTTCTTGGTAAACATAATGTGTAGTGTTTGTAGACATACTTATTCAATTTGCTTGCAAAGTTACTGCTTTTTTCTGATTTATACAAGTATTTCGAAAAATTATATTGATGATGCGGATTTAAAACATAAATAATTGAGGTATAGAAACAGCAGATTAACCCATTGATAAATTGTCTTAAGTAACCTTCCGAAAAATATATACATTGAAAAAGAAGAATATACAGGTAGGAGTATCATTTTTCGAAAAAAAGAAGAAATATATTTGAAAATACTTGCATATTTTCAAAAATAATAGTACCTTTGCAGCATGAAAAAGTTCTATATAGAAACCTATGGCTGTCAAATGAATGTGGCAGATAGCGAAGTAGTCGCAGCTATTATGCAAATGACTGATTGTGAGATTACTAACAATATGAATGAGGCAGATATTGTTATTTTAAACACATGTTCCATTCGCGACAATGCCGAGCAAAAGGTACAACATCGCTTACAAGAATTACGTGGAGGTAATAAATCTAAACAACGATATATTATTGGCGTCATTGGCTGCATGGCGGAACGTGTGGGAGATGTGTTGATACGTGACTATGGAGTGAATTTTGTTGTTGGTCCAGATGCTTATTTGGATATACCAAACTTATTGGCACAATGCGAAAGAGGCCATAATGCCATTAATATAGACCTGAGCACAACGGAAACATATCGCGAGATTATGCCCACTCGTATCGGCAAGCAAATTACGGGATTTGTAAGCATTATGCGCGGATGTAATAATTTCTGCTCATACTGCATTGTTCCATACACAAGAGGTAGAGAGCGAAGTCGAGATGTAGAAAGCATCAAAAGGGAAGTTCTAGATTTACAGGCAAAGGGTTATAAAGAGGTTACATTGTTAGGGCAAAACGTAAACTCCTACAGATATGAATATACTAATCATAACGGCATAACAGAAGTAATAAATTTCCCTACATTATTAGAGATAGTGGCAAAGCTGGTACCAAACATGCGAATCCGATTTACAACTTCACACCCAAAAGACATGTCGGATAAAACGCTGGAAGTTATTGCTGCACACAATAATTTATGTAAGTTTATACACTTGCCTGTTCAAAGTGGTTCAAATCGCATTTTAAAACTTATGAACCGAAAATACACTAGAGAATGGTATTTGGATCGCATTGCGGCTATACGCAGGATTATACCAGAAGCAGCAATTAGTACAGATGTCTTTTGCGGTTTTCACAGTGAAACACTAGAAGATCACGCGGATACATTATCACTTATGAAAGAGGTTGGTTTTGATTCTGCATTCATGTTTAAATATAGTGAGCGCCCAGGCACATACGCACAAAAACACCTGCCCGATAATATTGATGAAAACGAGAAAGTAAGACGATTAAACGAAATTATTTCTTTACAAACAGAATTATCGTTACTAAATAATCAGAAAGAAGTAGGAAAAGTAGTAGAAGTGCTAGTTGAAGGTTTCTCCAAACGAAGCAAAGAAGACATGTACGGTCGAACAAGTCAGTATAAAACAGTCATTTTCCCTCGTGAAGGAAGACATATTGGAGAATTTGTAAAGGTACAAATATTCGATGCTACTGCAGCTACATTAAAAGGTAAAATCATAAAATAATTCCTTTTTACCTGTTTTTTTGTATTTTTTTCATAAAAAATTTGCATGAACAAGAAAAAAGCAGTACCTTTGCACCCGAAAACAATAAATTTTCATAGTTAAGGTTTAGGTTTAATGGCAACGAGAGGCTGGGAAGTTTCTCGTTGTTTTTCAAGTAAACGCCAAGAAAATCATTGTTTTCTTTATTTTTTTATTTATTATATTAATGAATATGAGTGAAAAAAACAATACTAACCTGCAACCACTGCTTCCTGATATGAGTGATGTAGATGAAGCTCGTAATGCATTTATTGCGAGTGAAATTTTTAATCGTAAATACGAATAATATATATGGCAACAACTTACATGACCGCAAGCGGTCTTCAAAAATTGAAAGAAGAACTCCAATATTTAGAGAGTTTCGAGCGTCCTCGTGTGATAGCAGCAATTGCGGAAGCACGCGAGAAAGGCGATTTAAGTGAAAATGCAGAATATGATGCTGCAAAAGAAGAACAAGGTATCCTTGAGAGTAAAATTGCTATGCTCAAGGCGAAAATTATGGATGCACGTATCATTGATGAAACGAGTATCAATACAAACGAGGTACAAATATTGACCAAGGTTCGTGTCCAAAATATGAAAACAGGTCAAGAAAAAGTATATCAGCTTGTTACCGAAGGAGAAGCAAATATTACTGAAGGAAAAATTGCAACAACTACTCCCATCGCTAAGGGTTTGATGGGTAAGAAAGTAGGCGATACTGCCGTAGTAGTAGTACCTGCAGGTAAATTGGAATTCAAAATTCTCGAAATTAGTATTTAATTTCATAAAATATTGAGCTTATGACAATCTTTACTAAAATCATCAATGGTCACATCCCAAGTTATAAGGTAGCTGAAGATGATCGCTATTATGCATTTTTGGATATTAATCCATTGCAAAAAGGACATACTTTGGTGGTTCCCAAACTCAGGGAACCAGAAGCTGACTATATATTTGATTTAGAAGATAACCTGTTAGGAGATATGATGATTTTTGCGAAAAAAGTAGCTAAAGGTATTAAAGCAACCACGGATTGCAAACGAATTGGTGTAGCAGTGATTGGACTAGAAGTACCACATGTGCATATTCATTTAATTCCAATTAACAAAGAAAGTGATATGTCATTTGCCAATCCGAAATTAACTTTATCCAGCAATGAAATGGCGGAGATTGCTAACTCAATAGCAAAAGCAATAGAAAAATAATTTTCATACATCATAAAAAAAACAAGCACTTCAAGATGCTTGTTTTTTTTATGATGTTTTTTATTTACGCAACCAAGTTTGACTTCGACCTAAGAGCCCTGCTTTATCTAACGATCCACGCAACACAAGTGTACCATCTTTATCCAAATAAATCTTAGCATAATAAAATTTACCATTATCTGGGTCTAAAACTTTACCTCCGCGTAATTCTCCATCTTTAAGTTGCATGTCGCGCACAATCACTAGACCAATAATTGGTTTATTTTGATCTTCACCAACACAAGCAGTACATACCTCATCACCTGATCCAGTCAGCAAGTCAATAATTTTGCCATAGTATTTACCATTTTCAGCTTGATAAATAGATACAACAGACTTCTTTTCTCCTGTTTTGTCATCTACGGTTATCCACTCACCCAAAATAGAAGTTTGAGCTAAAAGATTTGTACTCATGAGTACAAGTGCCAATAAAAAATGTAATCTTTTCATACTTTTAAATATTTTTACGGGACAAAAGTACAAAAAAATTATGGAATATACACAAACTAAATCAAATAATTTTGATATTTACGTAAAAAATAGTAATTTTGCAGGCAAGATTTGAAAATTCAGAAATTATGAAACTAGTATTTGCATCCAATAACCAACATAAATTATCTGAAGTCCGTAAGATATTAACTGCACCTATTGAAGTCGTTAGTTTACGTGATATTGGTTTTTATGAAGAGATTGAAGAAAATGGCAGCACCTTAGAGGAAAATTCAAAGATCAAAGCCAATGTAATATGGCAATGGTTAATATCATGTGGAATGGAGAAGGAATACGATGGCATATTTGCGGACGATACCGGATTAGAGATAGATGCATTGAGCGGTCAGCCAGGAGTATATTCTGCCAGATGGGCAGGTGAACCATCTAATGATGCTAACAATAGGAAAAAAGCATTAGCCATGCTGATTAACACACATCACCGCAATGCTAGATTTCGCACCGTAATAACTTGGATTAACAAAAAAAGCACTATTCAAGTTGATGGTATTGTAGAGGGTTCTATAGCATATGAAGAAGTTGGTAGTGGCGGATTTGGATATGATGCTATCTTTATTCCAAAAGGATACAATGAAACATTTGCTACATTGAGTCAAGAAGTAAAAAATAATATTAGTCACCGTGCGCGTGCACTAGTGGCATTACGAAATGCAATAGACAATTTGATGCTAGTATGATGAAACGATTCTTTTTAATTAGCATATGCTGTTTGTCATATATATGCTCTATGGCGAACAATTACATTGACACATCAGAGAATAATTGGACATTTGGAATGATGCACCAATGGCGCACACATTCTGCTTATTCTGTTATCAACGAAGTAGTGGCCACTAAGAAAAAAGTATATGCATTATCTACACATTCATTATTTTCGGTAGATAAACTAACTGAAGAAATAGAATACCATAGTCGTCTGACAGGATTAAATAGTTCAAATATTGATCATATTTATTATAATCAGGTACTGGATGAAGTATTACTCTGCTATCAAAATGGCCATATAGATATCATTGATGCTAACGATAATATTTATAACATCTCTGATTTATATCTAAAACAAACTAATCTCTCGAAGCAAATCAATGATATTCACATGTATCAATCAAAAGCATTCCTTGCTATGTCTTTTGGTATTATTTGCTTAAATTTAACGAAGCATGAGATTGAAGATACATATTACATCGGAGAGAATGCTACCGAAGTTCATGTAAAATACATTACCATTCAAGGAGATAGTATTTATGCCGCATCCGATGATTTGCTTTATTCAGCGCACCTAAATGACAATCTAATGGATTATAAATATTGGCACACTTCTACTCTGCCTAGTGGCACTACTTTAGAAGGGATGTGCGCGCATGAAAATAGAATCTGCGTTATTCGCAATAATGCACTATGGTCAAGAGCAAATGGCAAGTGGCAAGAACACTATTCAGAATATAGTTTGCGCGGGTTATGTCAAACACCCAATCATTTCTTTGTTTTGCCAAAGGAAATATACGGAGCTTTAGAAGTACAATCTGATTTCTCACTTCAAATGGGCATACCATATGGATATGTATTAGGGGTAGCAGAGTCGCATGGAGAATATTGGCTAGCGACACAATCCAATGGATTAGTAAGATCTAAAAATAATAATTATCAAGAGTTTAGTCCCAATGGCCCTTTGAACAATATTGCTTATCGTATGCAATTCTTTGGCGATAGACTATATGTCGTATCTGGAGGAAGATGGGCAACGCAAAACATGACATATGGAGAAATTATGTTCTATGAAAATGGGCAATGGACCAATATTACCAATGGACAGCTCACAGATATGGCTGGTCATGCATTATACGATTTCATGAATGTTGCCCAAGACCCTAATGATAAAAATCACTATTTTGTAACAAGCTATGGAACAGGATTGGTAGAGATGTACAATGAAGAACTAATCAAGCTGCATTTGCCTTATAATAGTGCACTGCAATCTGCTGCAGAGAATAATCCTGATTTATATACTCGTACAGATGGCGCGATGTTTGATGACCAAGGTAATTTATGGGTCCTAAATGCTGGTGATAATCTACACAATATAAAAATTCTATCCAACAACAATTGGTATTCATTCAATTTGTATAGTAATAGGCAACGTATTCGATTAGAAACACCTGGCGAAATATTGGTAGATAGACGCAATTCACAATGGAAATGGATTCCCTTATGTCGCTATAATACAGGCATCGTTCTACTTAAAGATAATGGCACACCTACTAACCCTAATGATGATCAAACAATGTATCATAACCAATGGCTTGATCAAAATGGGCAACCGGTAATGCCTGAATTCATCTATTGTATTGCACAAGATCAGGATGATATCATTTGGGTTGGAACATCAAGCGGTGTTTTTACAATCCCTCCCACGATAGACTTTATGCAGTCTAATCAATGTGAACGCATTATTATTAATCGTAACGATGGGACTAACTTAGCTGATTATCTATTAGGTAACGAGCAGATTAACTGCATAGTAATAGATGGGGCCAATCGAAAATGGATAGGTACTGCAGCTTCCGGTATTTTCCTTCTTTCAGAAGATGGAAAAGAAACAGTGGAACATTTTACTACAGAAAACTCACTTTTACCCAGTGATAATGTGTTATCAATTGCTATTCAAGAATCTACAGGCGAAGTATTCATAGGCACTAGTAGAGGATTAGTATCATATATGAGTGATGCAGTAAAGCCTGAAGCAGACTTTAATAACCTCTACGCTTATCCTAATCCCGTTTATCCCAATTACAAAGGTAGCGTTGTCATCAAAGGATTAATGAATCATAGTGAAGTTCGCATCATAGATGCCAGTGGAAATCTAGTAAAGGTAATACAAGGCAATGGTGGTGAAGCAATATGGGATATTACCAATACTATAGGACAACGTGTAGCATCAGGTATTTATACCATCATTTGCAACACACTAGACGGCAAAGCAAACGGACACGCAAAAGTGATGATTATGAATTAATAAACTCTTATTCTCAAATAAGGTTCATAAATTCTTCACGCGTTTCAGGACGGTTAAAGGCACCCGTGAAATCACTAGTTGTAGTGATTGCATGTTGCTTTTCCACTCCGCGCATTTGCATACATAAGTGTTCTGCCTCAATAACCACCATCACACCCAAAGGATTAAGTGTATTCTGAATACATTCTTTAATTTGGGTAGTCATACGCTCTTGCACCTGTAGTCGTCTTGCAAAAACGTCTACCACTCGTGCTATCTTGCTTAATCCTGTGATTTTACCATTAGGAATATATGCCACATGCACCTTTCCAAAGAAAGGCAACATATGATGCTCACAAAGTGAATAGAAAGTAATATCTTTCACTACCACCATTTGGCGATAATCCTCCTCGAAAAGGGCAGATTGTAAGATGGCTTCAGGATTCTGGTTATAACCTTGGGTCAAAAATTGGATAGCCTCACCCACTCGATGAGGCGTGCGCAATAAACCTTCACGGCAGGGATCTTCCCCTATTTGTTGCAGTACTTCTTTTACATGAACCGATATTGCTTCGGTCTTTGCATCATTCGGAATAAATGGAGGTGTCATTGGATTATCACTACTTTATCAGGAACAACATAAGTACTCCCTACCATATCAGGGAATAAATTCAAAAAAATATTTTTATATTGATTGGCTTCTTCTCTCGTCTTGAAATTTCCCAATCTTACCTTCCAAAATGGAGGCTCTGATATTGTATAAACAGGTACCTCCAACTGCGATTCAATGCGTTGTTGTAACATCAATGCTTCATTCTTCGCCATCTGTTGAGCATTAGAAGCATATATTTGTACACGATAACCATCAATCAACCGTTCACCACGTATACGTCCCAAACGTTTATCTATCATCAAAGATGTGAGTGCTGAATCTTGGTGCACGATAGCATTTACCATTTCGTCAATTATCAATACCACATTCAATGTATCTGCCAATAAAGAATCTGCAACTTGTGTTTCATCAATCTTCATTGTTGAATCTGACTGCTCTACAAATTGCGACATAACAGATGTGCATGTCAACAACAGTACACATAATATCAATAATGTTTTTTTCATATCATTAATTTATCAATTTGAAACTTAATATCTAAACGAACTACCACCCACAAACTCGCGCAAGAACGAAGTTGGTGGAATTTCGCGTTCAGGAATAGATTCAAAATAACTTAAATATTTTCTTAAACGATGTGCAGTGGTATATTCATCACAATACTTGGGCACTTCATCAAGAATTGGTTCTGCATGGCGTTTCAGTACTGCTAATTCGAAAAGAAGGGCCGAATTGAACATCACATCTGCTTCTTCTTGAAATGGGGCAATCCATCGATCCTCACCACGTTGTACACTATCCAAACGAGCTATAGTTTCACGGGCAGAATATCCACGATAGCGATAATCACGCACAATACGACGAATAAGACGTACATCGCTAGTAGGAATCCAGTTGTGATTATCTAAATTCACAGTGGTTAATGAACTGACATAAATCTTGAACGTCGCTTCACGAGGGATATTTGGCATTAATTCAGGGTTTAATGCATGAAGACCTTCTAAAATCACTACTGTATCTTTTTCCAATCGCAATGTATCACCTCGAAACTCGCGCATTCCTGTTTCAAAATTGTAAAAAGGTAATGAAACTGTCTTTCCTTCCAACAAATCGGCTACTTGTTGACGGAAAAGAGGTAGATCCAATGTATTGAGATGCTCAAAATCCCATTGGCCATTCTCATCACGTGGTGTATCTTCTCGATTGACGAAATAATTATCCATAGATATCACTACAGGACGAATGCCATTGACCATCAACTGAATCGTAAGACGCTTTGAAAAAGTAGTTTTGCCCGAAGAACTAGGTCCAGAAATAAGTACAAACTTAGGCACTCCATTTTCATTATGTGCTATCTGGTCTGCTATTTGTGCCACTTTCTTCTCATGGAGAGCCTCAGAGAGTTTTATCATTTCGAAACTCTTTTGATTTTTACATGCTTTGTTGAACTCACCTACATTACTTATATGCAATAGTTTGTTCCACCCTAAAAACTCTCTAAAAATTCCCATGCGTTTATCTTGCACACATTTTTCTGCCAAACATTCAGGATTCTTTCTATCAGGAATACGCAATAGGATATTACCATGGTACATCTCAATATCAAAAATATTGATATAACTTGTAGAAGGCATTAATGCACCTGTGTAGTAGTCAATATAATCACCCATACGATAATAACGGCAATAGGGATTTCCTAATGTCTCGAACAAAGTAGTCTCACCATCATTGCGCTCGCCAAACAAACGAATAACCTCCTTGGTTTGTCGTTCTTCTGTTACTATAGGTCGATTTTCTGCTATAATAGCCTGCATGCGGCACTTAAGTTGTTGTATAATTTCAGGGGTAATCTCCTTGGCTTCATCACGAGACTCACGAATAGTACAATAGAAACCTTTGCTTATTGGGTGCTCAATACGCAAGTCACAACTTGGCCACAACTCATGTACTGCACATGCCATCACCATGCTTAATGTACGCACATAACAACGATGTCCACTCTCGCTCGTTGCATCAATAAATTCAATATCTTTAGGTTTATATATCAAGAAATTAAGACTTTGAACCTTATAATTTACTCTAGCAGCGATCACAGGATATGGCATTTCCAATGACAACTGGTGGTACAAATCACGCAACGATGTACCACATGGAATTTGAACATATTGTTTGTTGTTTTTACAGTATATAGTAATGAGGTTTTGCATGGATACTCCTTTCACTTTTTCCTATAAAAGAAATCTAATTTACAACATATAATTTTCACTAACGTATCAAACTAGGCAACCTTACTTCACTTGTTCTGCCACACGTTCACGCATGTAATTCATTGCTTCACTAATATCATCAAATTGACTGATATCCACAGGTACACCTATATGTAATTTAACGCGCGCGTGAGGAGATACATAGAATTGATGACGAGGCATAGCTTTAAAAAAACCACTCAAAGATATAGGAACTACTGGTAGTTCCATATCCATGGCTATTTTGAATGCACCTTGCTTGAAACGTCCCATCTCACCTGTTTTTGTACGTGTACCTTCTGGAAAAATCACAGTAGAAATACCATCATGAAGCTGAGCTTTAATATACTTCAAACTTTCCATTGCAGCACGAGGATTACTACGATCTACAAATATATGCCCAGCTACGGCACAAGCTGTACCCACAAAAGGAATCTTACGTAATTCCTTCTTCATGAGCCATTTAAAATTATTTGGCAGCCAACCATATACTGCAAAAACATCTAAAAATGATTGGTGATTAGCTACGAATACATATGACTGTTTTGGATCAACATTTTCGCGGCCACTCACCTCAATGGGTACAAGTAAAAGCCATAGAACACTACGTGACCAAAAAACTTGCACCATACGAGGAAGTTTGCCATTTCGCCATGGAAAACAAATTATAGTTAGTAATGCCGTAAACAAAGTTACTACAACAATCAAAGGAAAACCAATCAAATATTGGTAAAGGATGTATAGGATTTTCATATTGAAAAAGTTTTTATAGTTTTACGATTTTATGAATTGATAATAGTCGCAGTTAGAATTTTAGTTTGTGCATAAAACCACGATAAAGAGCGCATATACGACGTATTTCATCCCATGTTTCTTCTGTAAGTTTTGTACCCACTATCTCTACAACTCGTCCAGCAGCAATTGTGCCGATTTCACCACAACGGCGAAGATCAAAACCATCAGAAAGGGCATGCAAGAATCCTCCTGCATAAAGATCGCCAGCTCCCGTAGAATCCAAGCAATTAGACGTAATCGCTCCAATATGGTGCACTTGACTTCCTTGACGGACATATGAACCACGTTTTCCAACCTTAACAATAGCTATATCACATTGGCCTGCAATATTTTCTACTGATTCTTCGGGATTAAGATGAGTATATGCAAAAGATTCATCCTCATTAGCAAACACAATATCTACATATTTATATATAAGATCTTTGAGGAATTGATGACTCTCATTCACTACGTTATAGCTTGCCAAATCAAGCGAAACTGTACATCCTTGCTCTTTAGCCGTACGGAGTGCCTTCTCAATAAGACAATGATCTTGAACCAGATATCCCTCCACATGGCAAATATCATATCCCACAAAAGCTTCTTTTTGGATATCTTCCGCACGCATATCCGCAGCCGCACCTAGATACGTACAAAACGTACGTTCTCCATCTGGAGTGATGAGAACAATGCAACAACCAGACATTAAAGAAGATGTTAATAATAGCGGATGGACATTGTTTTTCATAAGGTCATCGCGGTAGAATTTTCCTACCTCATCACTACCAATCTTTCCAATAAAAGCAGCCTTACCGCCAAGTTGAGCAATAGTAGCCACAGTATTGGAAGCACTTCCACCCGCTACTAGATGCTTGCGCACAGAGATGAATCTAGATTGAAGGCGTTCAAACTGTGCAGCATCAATCAAATTCATACTTCCTTTTGGAAAACCAATCTCACGTAAATCACCTTCCGATACTTGAAGCAAAATATCGGTTAGAGCATTACCTAAACCTAGTACTTTTTTCATTATTTTTGCGTTTTTTACTAAAAATAGGGGATTTTTTGCCCTATTTTCAAAAATTTCTGCAAAGATAGTAATTTTTTTTCAAAAAAACTTGCTCATATCAAAAAAAAGCAGTAATTTTGCAGCCGATTTCGAAACCGATAGGATTTTTGAGGTCAAAAAATACTGCTTCCTTAGCTCAGTCGGTTAGAGCATCTGACTGTTAATCAGGGGGTCCAAGGTTCAAGTCCTTGAGGGAGCGCGAGTGTGATGGCTAAAGTAGTCATCACACTTTTTTTTGTTTATTCTAAAAAAGGGTTGGAAATTTCAAAAAAATGTATATCTTTGCTGCAAAATAGAACTTAAACTATTGGGGATTAAGCCGAAGATAATTTTTTATGTAATTAATAAGATTGACTATTTTATTATTTTTCAACTTAAATATCCTATTCTGAGATTACATGTTTTACCTTCATTCTATAAAAAAACTCTTTTTACTTGCAAATGTGCATTTTTTGTTGTACCTTTGCACGGAATTATAGATTTTGGGTAAAAGGGCAAGAGATAAAACCATCCAAAACCTTTAACCATAGGTTAAAAATTGAATAAGATAACATAAATATAAACACTTAAATAACATTTAAGAAATAATGGGACTTTTTTCGTTTACACAGGAGATTGCTATTGACCTTGGTACGGCAAATACCATCATTATCTGCGACGATAAAGTAGTGGTTGATGAACCATCAGTTGTGGCCATCAGTACAGCAGACAATAAGATGGTGGCTGTAGGAAGAAAAGCACAACAAATGATTGGTAAAGGAGGAACAATCATCCGTACTGTTCGTCCTTTGCGTGATGGTGTGATTGCTGATTTCTACGCATGCGAGATGATGATTCGCGGTATGATAAAAATGATTCCTAAGCAAAGTCGAATTTTCACTCCTAGCCTGCGTATGGTAGTATGTATCCCATCAGGCAGTACCGAAGTGGAGATCCGCGCCGTACGCGATAGTTCAGAACACGCTGGAGCTCGCGAAGTATATATGATTTACGAACCAATGGCAGCAGCAATCGGTATGGGTATTGACGTAGAGCAACCAGAAGGTTGTATGGTAGTAGATATAGGTGGTGGAACCACGGAGATTGCTGTGATTTCTCTTGGCGGAATCGTAGCAAATAAGTCTATCAAGATTGCTGGTGATGACCTCAACCGCGATATTGTAGAATATCTAGGACGTACCCATAACCTACGTATTGACGAACCTACTGCAGAGCGCATTAAAATGAAAGTAGGTTCTGCATTACCAGAACTAGAGGATGCTCCGGAAGATTATATGGTAATTGGCCCAAACAAGGTAACAGCTTTACCAATGCAAGTCCCTATCAGTTATCAAGAGATTGCACATTGTATGGATAAGAGCATCTCAAAAATTGAAAGCGCTATCCTGCAAGCTTTAGAAGCAACCCCACCTGAGTTATATGCTGACATAGTGAAAAGTGGTATTTACCTTACTGGTGGTGGCGCACTTCTACATGGATTGAGCAAACGTTTGACCGACAAGATTACTATTCCATTCCACGTAGCAGAAGACCCATTGCACGCTGTGGCAAGAGGTACTGGAGTAGCATTGAAGAATGTAAACAACTTCGGATTCTTGATTCGTTAAAAAAACTAGTAATAGACAACTGTATGAGAAATCTGCTACAGTTTCTAATGCGTTATAGCAACTTCCTACTATTTTTGGTACTGGAAGTTGTTGCGTTTATACTGATTGTTACCAATAATCATTATCAACGAAGCACTATTTATTCATCTGCTAATAAAATAGTAGCTAGCATACAAAATATACAAACTAGTATTGGCGAATATTTCCATCTGCGACAAGAAAATCAAGTTCTAGCAGAAGAGAATGCTTATCTAAAAAGCCAACTGATGATACAAGCAAATGTTTCGGAACAAACTACCGAGCAGTGCGAACAATACATTTATTCTCATCTTGATTGGGAGTATACACCTGCCAAAGTGATTAGCATTACTACGCATAAAAGTCATAACTACCTCACCATCAATAAAGGAACTCGAGATGGTATTGCAGAGGATATGGGTGTTGTTTGCTATAGCGGTGTAGTAGGTATAGTAAGTGCCGTAAGCGAAAAGTATGCGCTTGTAGTACCTACTATACACACAGAAATGAATCTAAGTTGTAGACTTAAGAAAAATGACTACGTGGGCAGAACACAATGGATGGGAAAAAATTATCAGCAAGTAGCATTAAAGGATATTTCGCGACATATATCAGTAGAACGAGGAGATACTGTCATTACAAGTGGTCTAACCCCTATCTTTCCAGAAGGAATTATGGTAGGTATTGTGGAAGAAACGAGTCTCAATATTAGTGATAACTACCACCAGACTACCTTACAACTTAGCACCGATTATCGGTCTATCAAATACGTACAGGTGATTAAGAATCGTGCTTCACAGCTTATTAACAATGATAATAGCCCAACACAATGGAGTGGATTAAAGAAATAGGTAGATTATTGCTCATTTTAGCACTCCAAGTGCTATTATTTGACCATATGCATATAGGTATATGGGGATTCCCAATGATGTATATCCTATTCCTATTGAATTTGTCGCCTCGTACACCACGTTGGTTGGAATTATTGATTGGATGTGGAGTCGGACTAATAATGGACATCTGGCATACATCACTGGGTATACATATGGCAGCATGTGTAGCAATTGCTTTTTTACGACCTATTCTATTAGCAAACTTTGTGCAAGATATAGAACGAGTAAAAGGTAATGTATCTAGTCGAACAATTGGGACAATAGAATACTTAAAATGCTTAACATTACTATGCACTATACACCATCTCATTGTATTCTCATTAGAAGCATGGAGTTGGCAACAATGGTGGGTAGTGATTCTGCAAACAGCCATCAGTAGTTTGTTGACTATAGTAATCAGTGGGGGTTACGATCGCATTAAAAGATAGTATGATCAATGATAATTTTTATAAACGCAAGTATCTAATAGGAAGCATTGCTATAGTAGTAGTGCTAACATATATTATACGTTTATTTTTTTTGCAAATCATTGATCAATCCACTCAAGAGAAAGCAGATAACAATGCTCAATTACGCCAAACTTTATACCCATCACGAGGACTTATTTATGATCGAAATGGTCAACTATTGGTAGCTAACCAGCCAATATATGAAGTCACTATCGTAGTGAGAGAAATGACCAAAGAGTCGTTTGATACCCTTGGATTTTGTAATGCACTATCTATAACTCGTGAAACATTTGAAACACGTATGCAAGATATGACCGATCGTCGTAAGAATCGGGGATATTCACGGTATTCACCACAAATATTCATACAAAATCTAAATCAAGAAGAGATTGCCCAACTACAACAAGAGAAATATAAATATCCAGGTGTAGATATTCGAATTCGTACTTTGCGCGACTATACCTATCCCATAGCTTCACATATACTAGGCAGTGTGGGAGAAGTTAACTATCATGATATAGAAAAGGATGACTACTATGTTGTGGGAGATTATTCTGGACGCGATGGAATTGAGCGAACTTACGAAAAAGAATTGCGAGGTAAGAAAGGAGTAGAAATCTTCATGCGTGATTCCAGAGGACGAGTGCAAGGTCCATATCGGCAGGGTGAACTAGATTTGCCAGCACAAGCAGGTACCGACTTACACCTTAGTATTGATATTGCTACTCAACAAATAGCTGAACAATTAATGCATAATAAAGTAGGTAGTATCGTGGCAATAGAACCACAAACAGGAGAAATAATAACAATGGTAAGTGCACCTAATTGGAATCCTGGAAAGTTAGTAGGTAAAGAACGTTCTGCCAATTATCAACAACTACTTGATGATCCCCAAAAACCTTTGATGAATCGCGCTACTCAAGCACAATATTCTCCTGGCTCTACTTTCAAAGTACTCCAAGCACTAGTTGCTTTACAAGCAAAATGTGTCACTTCTCATACGCAATACCCATGCAATGGGAAATCTTCTTCTCCTATTAAATGTACACACGACCACGGAAGTCCTGTAGATATGGAAGAAGGAATAGAACAAAGTTGTAACCCATATTTTTGGGCATTATATCGAGATATGCTACAACAAGATGGATATCAAGACAACCATATAGCATTCAAACAACACTATAACCAATGGCGTGAGATTATTGCTAGTTTTGGTTTAGGCAAACGATTTGAGGATGCTGATGTAAGGGACCAAGCAGCAGGATATTTACCTACTATACAATTTTATGACAAAATATACGGACAAAGAGGATGGAAGGCCATTACCATTCGTTCGCTGTCTATTGGTCAAGGTGAAATTCTGGTAACACCATTACAACTTGCTAATCAAGCTGCTGCTATCGCCAACAAAGGCTACTATATCACACCTCATCTCAATCGAAATGATTCAATGAAATCGGCAGTTCATACCACACTTGTAGATGCTGAACATTTTGATGTAGTACATCGTGGAATGGCAAGAGTAATGACTGAAGGTACTGGACGATGGTATAATCTTCCAGAATTACAAATATGTGGAAAAACGGGTACTGTGCAAAATCCTCATGGAGAAGATCATGCTCTATTCATTGGATTTGCACCTATGGATAATCCTCAAATTGCCATAGCTGTAGCTGTAGAGAACGCGGGATTTGGTGCAACATGGGCGTGTCCTATCGCTACATTGATTATAGAACAGTATTTAACTGGTAAGATTGATCGTACCGCATTATTTAACCGCTTGAAAGATGCCAATCCAATAAAAGATGAGTAAAAACAGAAGTATCATATCGGGTATTGACTGGTGGACAATCGGATTGTTCCTCGTGATTGCGCTGTTTGGTTGGCTGAACATCTATGGTTCGAGTTACTCGTTTGACCAAACGAGTATTTGGGACTTCTCCAACCGCGCAGGTAAGCAGTTGGTATGGTTGGTTACAGCCGTAGTGATCGGTGGAATCATACTGATGATAGAGGAGAAAGCGTATGATATTTTGGGTTATATCTTCTATGGATTAATGATCGTGTTATTGATCATTACGCCTATTTTTGCGCGTGATATCAAAGGTTCGCTATCGTGGCTTACAATTGGTCCTATTAGTTTGCAGCCAGCAGAGTTTGCCAAATGTTTCACGGCTATTGCAATAGCCAAATACATGAGCCAATATGGCTATAAGGTGCGTGATTTGCGCGATTTGATCGTACCTTTCCTCTTGATAGGTGTGCCTATGCTGATTATCATGGTGGCTCAACGAGAAACAGGGTCGGCATTGGTTTTTGCTTCGTTCTTATTGGTATTCTACCGTCAAGGCATGTCGGGCTATGTGCTTTCGGGTGGATTGGCGTGTGTGGTATTATTCATATTGGTGATATTATTTGGTGAGACAGCATTGCCAATAGGTTTGGGTAATGTGGGTATATTGGTAAGTACACTATTGATAGAAGCGATAGTGATGGGGCTGTTGGCGTTTAAGAAGAGGGATTTTCGTTCGTTGGTTATTGTGGGTATAGGTGTAGTGGTTGGCTATGGAATAGGGTTGTTGCTCAATATTTGGCTGTCGGTTAATTTCAATTATATTGCTCTGGCTTGTTTAGCATTTACGGCTATTTATTTGCTGGTACAGGCGGTGAAATATCGAAAAAGCAGTATGGGTTGGATTGTAGCCTTTGTGATGACTACTGCGGTGCTGTGCCAAGGATGTGACTATGCTTTCCACAATATTCTGCAACCTCACCAACGCATTCGTATTGAGGTATTATTGGGTATGAAAGATGATCCACATGGCGCAGGATATAACGTAAATCAGTCATTGATTGCTATTGGTTCGGGACAAGCGACAGGAAAGGGTTTTCTGCAAGGCACACAAACAAAACTGAAGTTCGTGCCTGAACAAGATACCGACTTTATCTTTTGTACAGTGGGAGAAGAATGGGGATTTGTGGGGTCTGCTGGATTGTTGTTGCTATATTTGGCATTGATATTGAGAATTATCTATATTGCAGAACGTCAGCGAGATACATTTAGTAGGATATATGCGTATAGCGTTGCGAGCATATTGTTGTTCCACGTGACAATCAATATTGGTATGGTGCTAGGCTTACTACCTGTGATAGGTATTCCGTTGCCATTCTTCAGTTATGGTGGTTCATCGTTGTGGGGATTCACAATACTGCTGGCGATTATGCTGCGCATGGATGCTGCGCGCGTGAATAAGATGCAAGGATAATGGCAGAGCATAATATCATAGGACAGATTGGCGAGGAGTTGGCTGCTAAGATCATGCGAAAGAAAGGATTTCGTGTGGTGGACACGAATTGGAAATTTGGCCATTTAGAGATGGACGTGATAGCAATAAGTAGGAAGGAGATAGCTTTTGTAGAAGTGAAGACACGAACTTCTACTTTTGGAGGCAAACGTCCTGAAGAGTATGTGGATGAACTAAAACGTAGGCGTATGGCTGCAGCAGCCAATGCATACATAAAAATCAACCAAATAGACAAAACTCCGCGTTTTGATATTATTGGGATTACAATGGATGCTAATACGCATGAAGTGAAAGAAGTAACACATTTAGAGGATGCTTTTCTTCCACCACAACGAACAATTGGCAAGAGCAGCTTTAACGGACAAGGGCGATGGCATCATAGAAATAGGGTGATTGGCAAATAGGATATATAAGGAATACATATAAGATAGAATATAATAAGTGATTGATTATATGGAATTTAAATACGATATTATTGTAGTGGGTGCAGGACATGCCGGCTGTGAGGCAGCCAGTGCTACTGCTCGTATGGGTAGCAAGACATTGCTCATCACGATGGACATGAACAAGATTGGTCAGATGAGTTGTAATCCTGCTGTTGGTGGAATAGCTAAAGGTCAGATAGTCAGAGAGATAGATGCGATGGGTGGACAAATGGGTATTGTGACGGACAGGAGCGCTATTCAGTTTCGTATGCTCAATCGCAGCAAAGGTCCTGCTATGTGGAGTCCGCGTAGTCAGAGCGATAGAAAACGCTTTATCGAGGAATGGGTGAATATTTTGACGGATACACCGAATTTGGATATCTGGCAAGACACAGTGGTGGAGTTGGTGATAAAAGACGGCGAAGTCAAGGGAGTTAAGACATTGCTCGGTATAGAGATGCAAGCAAAGGCGGTGATATTGACCAATGGTACTTTCTTGAATGGTTTGTTGCATTTTGGGCGAACACAGATTGAAGGAGGAAGAATATCGGAGCCAAGTAGTTTTGGTATCACTGAGCAGTTGCGCCAATTGGGTTTTGCAACCGATAGAATGAAGACGGGTACACCTGCGCGTATAGATAAGAGGAGTATTGATTTCTCGCAGATGACAGAGCAGTTGGGCGATAACGATAGCCATCAGTTCTCGTATTTGGATACCGTACAACGCCAGCTGAAGCAGATGAGCTGCTGGATTACTTATACAAATACTCAGACGCACGATGTACTGCGTGGTGGATTGGAAGAGTCACCATTATATAACGGTCAGATACAGAGTATTGGTCCGAGATATTGTCCAAGTATAGAGACAAAGATCGTTACTTTTGCAGAGAAAGATGCGCACCAGTTGTTCTTGGAGCCAGAGGGTGTAGATTCGAATGAATACTATGTAAATGGTTTCTCCTCTTCCCTACCCTGGCAGACACAATGGCAAGCATTGCGCACGGTGAAGGGATTGGAGAATGCGATATTGTATCGCCCAGGATATGCGATTGAATATGACTTTTTTGATCCTACACAGTTGCTGCATACACTGGAGACAAAGATGATTAAGAACCTCTTCTTTGCAGGACAGATTAATGGTACTACGGGTTATGAGGAGGCAGCAGGTCAGGGATTGGTGGCTGGTGTGAATGCGCATCAGAATATCACAGGTGGTGCACCATTCACTTTGGCAAGAGATGAGAGTTATATAGGTGTGCTGATTGATGATTTGGTGAATAAAGGTGTAGATGAACCATACCGTATGTTTACTTCGCGAGCTGAGTACCGTATCTTGCTGCGCCAAGATAATGCAGACGCTCGACTGACGGAGCGCAGTTATAAGTTGGGCTTGGCAGACGACTATCGTTTGTCTTTGCTAAGGAGTAAGCAAGCAGGCGAGCAAGCATTGACGGAAATGCTACGCAACACCTCCGTGAAGGGTAAAGATATAAATGCCTATTTGAACGCAATGGGCTATGGCGATTTGCAACAAACGAGCAAGTTGATTGATATTGTAGCGCGTCCAAATATCACTATTATGGGCTTGGCAGAAGCGGTAGCGGAATTAAAAGAGAAGATTGAGCAACTAGGCAGCAGAGGCGTGGAGATTGTAGAGAGTGCAGAGATTAATATCAAGTACAAAGGGTATATTGAGCGCGAACGACTGGCAGCAGATAAGTTGCAACGCCTGAATAATATCCACTTGCCCAAAGATTTTGACTATAATAGCGTACAGTCACTGAGCACCGAAGCACGCCAGAAGCTCAGTCGCATTAAGCCAGGAACTATTGGTGAAGCAAGCAGAATACCAGGCGTAAGCCCCAATGATATTAGCGTATTATTAGTACTGATGGGCAGATAGATCGCTGTGCTGTAGATCGTTCGTTATGCTCACCGTAGTATAGAAAATAGTAATTTTGTAAAAGGCATGAGGCTGTTCCACGTGGAACGTTGTCTAGATTTATAATAAAAATATAAGATATGAAGCAAGAAGAGATTATCGCGCATATTCGCGACGTGAAGGATTTTCCTGTAGAGGGAATAGTATTTAAGGACATTACTACTGTGTTGAGTAACCCAGAGTATTTGAAATGGATGAAAGATGAGATTGCCAACTTGTATCGTGCATACGGTATTACAAAAGTGGTGGGTATTGAGTCGCGCGGGTTTATTTTGGCACCTGCGGTAGCTATGGAATTAGGTGCAGGGTTTGTGCCTATTCGCAAACCCGGTAAGTTGCCAGCAGAAACAATAGAAGTGAGTTATGCAAAGGAATATGGCGTAGATACTATTCAAATTCATGCAGATGCACTGAATGAAAATGATGTGGTGTTGCTGCATGATGACCTATTGGCTACTGGTGGCTCGATGGCTGCTGCGCTGGAACTGGTGAAGAAATTCAATGTAAAGAAAGTGTATATCAACTTTATTATTGAGTTGGAGTTCTTGAATGGCAGAAAAGTGTTCGGTGACGATGTAGAGGTTAGTAGCTTGCTGAGTTGCTAATGGATTGCAGCAGAAAGAGCTCCTTCTCGCTACGCTCGAGAAATCTTATTAAATCTTTATTCTAAGCAGCAAAGTGAAAGCTGGTGCTCCGCAATAAATTGCAACCGCTAACTTTCGCTACGCTCAACCGCTGAATCTTAAGTAAATAATATTTTTGTTGTAATTATCTACGATTTTATCGGAATAAATGTCTAAAAATCCACATATACAAGAGTTGCTTCAGCGCATACCTGAAGAGCCAGGGGTATACCAATACTTCAACGAAGCTGGGGAGGTGATTTATGTGGGTAAAGCAAAGAATCTGAAGCGTCGGGTAAGTAGTTATTTTCACAAAGAGCAGGATCGTTACAAGACCAAACTGCTGGTTCAGAGTATTGCGGACATCAAATATGTGGTGGTGAATAGCGAGCAAGATGCGTTTTTGCTGGAAAATAACCTCATTAAGCAGTATCAACCCCACTATAATATCTTGCTGAAGGACGGAAAGAGCTATCCAAGTATTTGCATTACAAGAGAGGAGTATCCCAGAATATTCAAGACACGGAAGATAATCAAAGGTGTAGGTGAGTATTTTGGACCATATAGTTTTGGTTATACACTGGACTTGGTGTTGGAGCTCATACATAAACTCTACCCCATTCGCACTTGCTCGATGCAGATGAACAAAAGTGGCGTTGAAATGGGGAAATATCGCGTGTGCTTGAAGTATCATTTGGGTAATTGTTGCGGTGTGTGCGAGGCGAAAGTGAGCCATGAGCAGTATATGGAGTATATCGATGCTGCGCGGAAGATTATTCGAGGCGATGCACAAGAGATTAGCAAGCAGATAGAGGCAGAGATGTTGCAGGCAGCTGCAGAGATGCGGTATGAGAAGGCAGGCAGACTGAAAGAAAAGCTCGATTTCATCGAACAATTTACCAGTAAAACGATTATCACGAACTCGCATGCGGGCGATGTGGATGTGTTTGGTTACGATGAAATGGGGCAGAATGTATATATCAGCATGCTGCATGTGCATAGAGGCAGTATTGTACAAGGGCAGACTATTGAATATAAGAAGCAATTGGATGAGAGCCGAGAGGAGGTTTTGGCGATGGGTATCTACGAATTGAGGGAGCAATTGGGGAGTAGGACGAAGGAAGTGATTGTTCCGTTTATTCCGGAGATAATTGATGAAAATCTGCATGTGAATATCGCTTTGGGAGGCGACAAAAAGAAGCTCTTAGATTTGGCCATGCAGAATGTGCAGCAGTATAAGAAGGACCGCATTAAACAGGATGATAAGCTGAATCCAGACCAACGTGCTGTGCGTATCTTGGGTGGTTTGCAGAAGTTGTTGGGCTTGCCTACAATGCCGATGTGGATAGATAGTTTTGATAACTCGAACACGCAGGGAAGCAATGCAGTGGCAGGTTGCGTAGTGTTTAAGAAGGGACGTGCGTGCAAGAGCGAGTATAAGAAATTTGAGATAAAGACTGTGGAAGGTCCCGATGACTACGCAAGTATGAGGGAGGTAGTGAGAAGAAGATATAGCCGATTGATGGAGGAAGGCAATCCCCTACCCGACTTGATTATTGCCGACGGTGGACTAGGGCAGATGAGTGCTATTCGTGAGGTGGTGGAAGGAGAGTTGGGTTTACAGATTCCGATTGCAGGACTGAAAAAAGATAACCGACATAGAACAAATACCCTACTCTATGGCGACCCTGTTCAGGAGTTTGGTATGAAAGTGACGGATGATATCTTCCGTCTGATGGTGGAGATACAAGATGAGGTGCACAGATTTGCTATCAGTTACCACAAAAAGAAGCGTAGTAAGGCACAGACAAAGAGCGAACTCGATGATATTCAAGGAGTTGGCACAGTTACGAAGCAAAAGATACTGCAACGTTTTGGCTCTGTGGCGCGTGCTAGAAGTGCGAAATTAGAGGAGTGGATTGATTTGCTCGGAACTCGCTCAGGCACAAAGCTTTACGAGTATTTTAATGGCAAAATAACGCCCTGAGAATTGAATATTTTTGTTGGGTGTGGAACAAGATGCGATAAAAAATAGGGGTATTGAGCCCCTATTTTTGTTAGAAGATTTGAGTGAAAAATATTCGCCTTACAATACCCCTTGATAATATTGCAATATACGTAGGCGGAAGAGGTAGTTGTATTGGGCTTGAAGGCGTGTAGATTGCGCTTGCAAGTGATTGTTGCGCGCCTCCTGGTACTCATACAATGAACAACGGCCTGCCTCATATTTCTGCGTTGTGTAGCGTAGGGCCTCTACAGTAGATTGTTCTGCTTTCTCGGCTGCCTGTTGCTCGGCATAGGCATTGCGTGCATTGAAATACGCTTGATCAATCTCCTTGCGCAAATCTTTCTTCTGTTGCTCTAAATCCAAACGTGCGTTCTCGAGAGCCAGTTTCTGTTGCTTCACGCGGGTAGAAGTCTGCATCTTGTCAAAGATAGGGACATGGAGATTAAGCCCCACAGAGGCACTGAAGTTATCTTGCATTTGCGTACCAAAAGTTGGATTATCTGCGCCTTGCATATCATAGTAGCCCGTTCCGATATTGGCGCCAGCAGAGAGTGTGGGTGAATAAGCAGACTTAGTGCCTTTGAGTGCACTCTCGTTGGCCTGAATAGTATATTCCAGTGCCTTTATCTCTGGGCGAGATTGCAAAGCGATTTGATACACCTCCTCGTTATTGGGTAGCAAACCTCCGACCAACTCTTCACTATTTGGAGTGGCAATATTGAAGTTGCTAATATCTTGCAATTCAATGGCTTGTGCTAAGTCCAAGAGCGAGAGTTGCAGGTTGTTTTGGCGTTGAGTGACTTCCAACTCCTCGCGTGCTATTTGGGCTTGCAGGGTATAGAGTTCGCCTGCTGGCAAACGATTAACAGCCACCAAAGCCGAATCGTGTTGCAACTTCAAGCGTGTATCTGCTAACTGATTTTCAGCAACAATGAGCAATTCCTTGCAGAGCAAGACTTGTAGATACATGGTAGATACGTTCATCTTGATTTGCATTTGCAATGCCTGCATGTTGGCTTCGGTTGCCTGCATGTTAGCGCGTGCTTGGTCGATATTGTACTTCATTTGCAGACCGTCAAAAAGCACGATATTCGCCGAAAGGTTGAATGTCGTTTGGGAGGAGTTCTGCGCATGATAGATATTGTCTGCTCCAATAGAACGACCGAATATCCAACTCTGTCCTGCTGAACCGCTTATAGAGGGCGATATGTCTGCTTTAGACTGCGTGTATTGCAAGCGTTGAGAGGCGTATTGATTGCCCTGTTTCTGTATGGTCAGACTATTGAGTAATGCCGAGTCAATACATTGTTGCAAAGTAAGAACTTCGGCGTTGATACTCAATGAAAGGAGGCATAGAGAAATGATAAGTAATTGTTTCATAGTTTATTGAGTAATTTGGTTACCACGAATCATATCGCCCGCTTTTAGACCTTCGGTCACTTCAATGGTCAGTCCATCGGAAAGACCCGTTTGGATCTCGGTGCGGGTTACCGCTTGGGTGGTGGTGTCGGTAATGAGTTGCACGAATGACTTGTCGTCCTCCATCTCTACATTGGCTTCTGGAATAGTGAGAACATTCACACGCTCATTGAGTACAATCTCGGCATTGGCACTATATCCTGCGCGAATAATCACAGTGTCAGGGATAGTGGCAGCACCTTTGATTTCGAACATCATGGCACCATTTTGTTCGGTACCTTTTGGGGCAATATACTCCAATGTGGCTGTGAAGCGTTGGTCATTCAATGCACCAATGACCAAATCCATGCGCATGCCTTCGCGCAGTTTGCCCACTTCCGTCTCATCGATACTACCCACAAAAAGGAGATCCTGCATATCCGCCACAGTAGCAATGGTCGTACCATCGTTGAAAGTGTTGGTCAAAACGACTGAGTTACCCACTTTGACAGGCACATCCAGCACCGTACCTGTGATAGTGGATTTGACAATGGTGTTGGTAAAGTCAGTTTCTGCCTTCTTTGCCACACCGTCGCGCGTGATACTGAGGTGATCCTCTGCCGCTTGTAGTTCTTCGAGGTTGGAGATATATTGCAGGCGGGATTTCTCGTAGGTCTCGTGTGCAATAACCTCCTGCGCGAGCAACAAAGAGTCGCGCTCAAAGACTTGGCGAGCGTTCTCTAAGTTGTATTTCGCCAAACGCACACGCGATTCTGCGCTATTGAGTTGCGCCATATCGGGAATAACTTTGATCTTGGCAATAGCATCTCCCACACGCACTTTGTCGCCAGCTTGCTTGTAGAGTTCGGTAATGATACCCGATATTTGTGGTTTTATTTCCACTTCATCGCGTGGCTCGATCTTACCCGTGACAATCGTTGTTTTTTGGATAGTACCTACTGTCACAACCTTGGTTTCATACTTGACTTCTTTAGGGCGTGATTGCTTCCACAAATACATGAATACACCTGCTACAACCACTGCGAGGATTGCTAAAAGAATCCATTTTCTTGCTTTTTTCATATCTCTGTTGATTTTATTATTCTTCATTAAGTGCCTCAATAGGCTTTATGGCTAATGCTCGGCGGGCAGGCAAAAGTCCTGCCAATAGTCCAATAACCAATAATATCACTAATCCGCCAATGGCTATGCCAAAACTGATTTGCATGTCCTGGCTAAACATCTCATTGCTTTGTAGCAATTGTTGAGCTACTTGTAGTACACCCACCGCAGCCACTATACCCAATAGGCCTGCCAAGAGCGTGAGGAGTGTACTTTCTGCCAAAATCTGCTTCGTTATGACCCATGGACTGGCTCCAATGGCACGGCGGATACCTATCTCCTTGGTACGTTCGCGCACGGTGACTAACATAATGTTGCTCACACCTACTGCACCCGAAATGAGTGTGCCTAAACCTATCAACCATATCAAGGCAGTCAAACCACCTATCAGCAGATTCAATTCCTTCAAATCCTCTTCCATATTCTCTGTGTACATAGCTCGTCTATCATCAGGGGCAATGGAATAAAGCTCCTTGAGGACTGTTTTTAGTTCATTTTCTACTACACTTACTGCCACATGAGGTTGTGCAGTAGCCATGATTAGGTGGATATTCTCGCCTAATTGATTCGCCTGTTGCAAGGTCGAAATAGGCCATTGCACTTGTTGGTCAGGGCGTCCGGATATATATACCTGTGTCTTACTCTTTTGTTTCACGCCCACAATGCGAAATTGCATGCTGCCGATATGCAGGAGTTTGCCTGTTGGATCGCCTCCCTCTGGAAAAAGTTTGGTGTAAATCTCATTGCCTATCACGCACACTTTGCGCTTTTCTGCCACGTCTATATTGTTGATTTCGCGACCATAGAGCAAAGGGATATACATCATCACAGTATATTCGGAGGTAACACCTATAATGTTATAACTATCGTGCAGATTGCCATAACGCACTTCCATTTTTCCGCCGAAACACATAGGTGCAATATCATCAGCATGCTTGGCTGCTTGGCGAATAGTGGGCATATCGCTACTATGAATAGCCCATGTGCGCCCTTTCTGCAAGCCCTTGTAGGGTTTGCTGGTGCGGTCTGGAATCACGAAGCAGGAATTGGTGGCAAATCCTGATAGCTTGGAAGTTATACCACTCACAAGCGATTGACCAATACCAGCCAGAACGAGCAACATCATCATGCCCCAAAAGACACCAAAGCCCGTCAAGATACTGCGCGAGCGGTTCTTGCTAATCGTAGCCCATATTTCTTCAAAAAAATCCATATTATCTAAGTTCTAACAGCGTAGCGGTCTAACATCCAATTACTTATCTGCATTCATTGCCTCGATCGGTTTGATACGCATAGCGCGATAGGCAGGGATAGCACCTGCTACTACACCGATTACAATGAGTATTAATGTAGCGACTATTATTGCCCAAGCATCCACGGAGGGGTTCACAAATACTGCATTTTTGGTTTTGGACATAATAGCACCTATCAGAGACATTAAACCACTACCCAAAAGTACGCCAATAAAGCCAAATATGCTGGTGATAGCCAATGACTCACCTACGACAGACCACATGATAGTTGAAGGAGGTGCACCCAATGCCTTACGAATGCCCAATTCTTTGGTGCGTTCGCGAACAGACACCAGCATGATATTGCTCACGCCGACCGCACCCGAAACTAATGTACAAAGGCCTAATATCAATATTAACAATCGGATAGCCCCCATGACACGCTGTTGCTCTTCTACAGACTCCTCTTGACTCCATACTCCAATACCGAAGGGGTCAGATTTATCAAACTGCATAGGACCAGCCAAGAGGGTTTTGACCTTAGTTTCTATATTGCGCGTGCCAGAGGTCATGGTTAGCGACATCTTGTCGAACTTATGATTGGTGCTAAAAAGACTTTGGTGCGTAGAAAAAGGAATATAGAGCGTTGCTCCATCCCAACGTTCGCCCCTGCCACAGACACCTACTACACGAAAACGCAGTTCCCCTACTTTGACATACTGACCCACAATCTGTTGGGCTGAAGCCCCTAAACTCTCCATTAGACGCTCGTCTATCACGCCTATTTTCTCTTGTTCGCGGAGATCGCGTTCGTTGATAAAGCGTCCAGATAGAATGGGTTTGTTGTGGATACGCTGAAAATCACTCTCCACACCCGTGATATTGGCACTGACACTCTCTTTGCCATATACCACATCGCTATATCGAGCAGATACGCGCGAGAAAAGTTCCACTTCGGGCAAATTGCGGATAATATTTGCTTCTTTGTCGGTAAAACGAAGCATTCTGTTGATTGGGAGGCCTTTATACGGAACAGAGCGCCATTGTCCCCAAATATCTACTGAGTTGCTACGGCGCGAACCATAGTTGGCATGCATGCCATTCTCCAGTCCATTGCTTGCGCCCAAGAGGACAACCAAAATGAAGATTCCCCACACTACAGCAAAGCCCGTCATGGCCGTGCGGAACTTATTTTGCCGCAATGATTCCCATATTTCGTGTAAGAGATCGCCCATTAGATAATACCGTCTTTGATTCGAATAATACGTTGTGTAGCGTCCGCGATACTCTGTTCGTGGGTCACAATGATTGTGGTAATACCCTCAGCATTAAGTTGTTTGAAGACATCCATCATCTCAACAGAGGTTTTAGAGTCTAAGGCACCTGTTGGCTCGTCAGCCAATAAGATACGAGGGTTACCCACAATAGCACGAGCGATAGCTACACGCTGACGTTGACCACCCGACATTTCGTTGGGGAGGTGGGTTGCCCAGTCTTTGAGTCCCATACGCTCCAGTTGCTCCATAGCACGCATGTATCGCTCTTTGCGAGGTACACCTTTATAGTATAGGGGCAATGCCACATTCTCAACGGCGTTTTTGAAGTTCAAGAGATTGAAACTCTGAAAGACAAAACCTATCAATTCGTTGCGCAGGCGTGCACCCTGCGTTTCGCTAAGGTCTTTAATGAGGTGACCATCCAAATGATAAGTACCCTCGTCGTAATTGTCCAATATACCCAAAATATTGAGCAATGTGGACTTGCCCGAACCAGACGAGCCCATAATGGACACCAACTCGCCTTTGTTGATATGCAAGTCTATGCCCTTCAGCACATGCAACGCATTGGGAGTGCCGAGGTTGTAGGTCTTGTGTATGTTTTCTAAGTGTATCATTGTATAGAAGTTGTATTCTGCTGATTAGACAAGTGAATGTTCAAAGATATTACAAGTCTTACCAAAAATCGCCCAAAGGTATTGAAATATTTTGGATTGTGCAAGAAAAATCGCTTTTAAGGGTGATTTTTTTGTGTAGAAGGTAAAGTGTAAGGTGTAAAGGCGGGGATATTTGCCAGACCACTGGCAAAAGCAAAACAGGTGGCGGATAGGCAAGTGCCCCAATATGATTGGGGGCTAATGGACAAAGAGATAGTAAGGCACTATCTATACGCTATACCTATGGTATAAATAGTACAATCTATCGTGTATCTAACGTGTATCTAACGTATATCTATCGTGTATCTATCGTATATGTAACGTAATTGATAGTGGAAGAGTAGCGGAGAGGGATAGGAAAGAAATGGGAAAAAGAATGGGAAGAAATAGGGAAGAAAATTGATTGGATTTGCATATGTGAAGAAAAAGTAGTAATTTTGTGCGGGGAATAACAAACAACAACTATAACAACATTAATCAACAACTCTTCCGCGCGAAACAACACATCGCGCGGCAAGGGGATAAAAATTTTACAATGATAATTAATATTAGAAAGGCGACAGTAGAAGATGTAGCGTATATCGCAGAGGGGATATATTATGCATTTTTATTGGAAGATGAAGGGCTTTATAATCAGTGGATTAGAACACTGAAGGATGTGTGTGCGCAAGAAGATACGCACTATAGTTACAGGAACACTTGGATAGCCGAAGTGGATGGAGAGAGGGCAGGAATGATGATTGCTGTGAACGGGGAACATTACCGCGTGCAGAGAGATAGAATGTATCCGCAGCTGAAGGGGCTGTTTGATGTGGCTTTTGGCAAAGGGTGGGATGATATGGAAGATGAAGCAAAGGCAGGAGAGTTCTATATTGACAGTTTGTCGGTGTCCCTACCCTACAGGAATCAAGGCGTGGGAACGGCTTTGATAGAAAAAGCAAAGGCAATAGCGAGAGAACAGGGAATAGACATGGTGACGTTGGCAGTAGAGCCCATGAACACGGCGAAGAAGTTGTATCAGGAGTTGGGATTTGCGTATCAGAGAATGATAAAGATATTCAATGAGGAATATGAGCTGTATGCAGCGGAAATAGTTGTGTAATTGAAAAAAAAATAGTAACTTTGCCGCGAAATTAGAAAATAATAGAGAATGAAGTATTCATACACGATAAAAAAGGACCCAGAGAAGGGGATTTACTTGGTCAATGAGCAGGGTGCGGAAGTGGCTGCGACAGATATTTTGGACAAGTGCGGCGAAGCACGCGTATTTGCGTTTGACGGGAAGATGGGGGCAGGCAAAACGACCTTTATCAAGTGCCTATGCGAAGCGATGGGGACAGAAGATGTGGTGAATAGTCCGACGTTTGCGATAGTGAATGTGTACGAAGTCAACGCTAATCGCCACCCTAATGAGTTGAAAGTGGAAAGTTTAAAGTTTAAAGGCGAGATATATCACTTTGATTGTTACCGGATTAAGGATTTGAGAGAGGCGATGGATATGGGTACGGAGGAGTATCTGTATTCGGGAAACTACTGCTTTATTGAGTGGGCGGAGATGATTGAGCCACTGCTGCCAGAAGATACGATTTGGGTGAAAATCGAAGTGATGGAGAATGGGGAAAGAAAGTTGAGTTTTGATACGTAAGTGGTTGTGCATATTGCTATTATCGGTTGGCTGTCAGGTAGTTGCATTGGCAGAGAACTGGGGTGTGAAGCATGAGAATGTGCTGAGCGTGCGGTATGGAGGCATGTGGATGCAAGATCAGTACTTGAGTCCCCTACTCTACTCGGGGCAACAAGTGGGATTGAGCAACGAATGGTGGCAAGAGTTTCGATGTGATAGCACGAAGAAGTGGGAGAACGTGGGGAAAATGGATGTGGGATTTGGTTGGATGTACAACAATATGTACACGAATTTGATATATTCATTAGGGCTGCACGGCGGTTGGGGAGCATGCTATAATTGGGAATTTGCTGATTATGGATTGCGTGTGAAGTTGGGTCCTTACCTGGATGTGGATCTGATGGGAAAGATGCATGGCAGTAATGTGAATAAGCCCTATTCGATGGATTTGGCGGTCAATTTGTGCGCTATGGGTGGATTGGAATGGGCATTTCGGGCGAAAAAGACTAGTTACAGACTGCGTTATTTGGTGCGGGCGAATATGATAGGCATGGACTACCTACCCGATTATTGGCATTCGTACTACGAGATGGGCGAAGGCGTGTTGGGCGATTTTCGTTGCGCAGGCATGTGGAATCACAGGCACCTGCAACACGAATTGACGTTTGATATGCAATTTAAGCGTTCGACATGGCGCGTGGGCATAGCGCATGAGTATTTGGAATATGGAGAGAAGGGTATGATGTTCTCGCGGGAGATGGTGAGTGCAGTAGTGGGCTGTGTGTGGCAGTACAAAACACGACCAAAGGTGGTGTTTTGAGTAGTGTAGAATTGTGTAGAATTGTTTAGAGTGGTGATGATGAAATCAAAATATATTGCGATAGGGTTGCTGATGTTGATTGGCGGGGTTGGTTGTACGCATGAGTTTGATAATCATAAGAATACGCCATCGGAGAACTTTGAGGCGTTGTGGCAGATTATTGATGAGAAATACTGCTTGTTTGATGATAAGCAGGTGGATTGGGATTCAGTATATGCTGAGTATCAGCCGCAGTTTGATACGATGAAAATAGTGAAGTTTGGGGATCAGTATCGGATGTTTGACCTAATGGAGGAGATGCTGAACACTTTGGAAGACGGACATGTGAACCTGTATACACCATTTGATGTATCGGTTTGTAGCTCGTGGTACGAGGGATATCCAACGAACTTTGATTCGGAGATACTGACTAAATACTATTTGAAAGACTATCGCAGGGCAGGGGGATTGAACTATTGCAAGATAGATGGCGATAGTATTGGGTATGTATATTATAGTTCGTTCTCGAATAGTTTTACACAAATGAACTGGCTGGTGGTGATGAACTATTTTGCTGAATGTAAGGGAATTGTACTGGATGTAAGAAATAATGGTGGTGGAGATATCACTAATGCTTATCGATTGGCAGCACCATTCTTCTCGAAAGATACAATCGTGGGCTATTGGCAACATAAGTCGGGTAGGGGACATGAAGATTTTTCTGAAGTAGAGGCGTTGAAGATGGAAGATAGTAAGGTCTATTGGATGCGTCCTGTAGTGGTGCTGTGCAATAGACATAGTTATTCTGCGGCGAACTTCTTTGTGAGTATGATGCGCTATGCGGATAACTGTCTGGTGCTGGGTGGAAAGAGTGGGGGAGGAGGCGGTATGCCGATGAGTTATGAGTTGCCCAATGGATGGATGGTGCGTTTCTCGAGCGTGAAGATGTACGACAGAGATATGCTGAGTATTGAGGACGGAGTTAGACCGCATCTGCTTGTAAATCAACACTCTGAGGATAAAGATGATTTAATAGAAGAGGCTGTAGGTTTAATATATTCGGCATATAAGAAGGAATAAGAATATGATAGAAGTAAAAAATATACACAAGTCGTTTGGCACATTGGAGGTGCTGAAAGGGGTAGATCTTGCAGTAGAGAAAGGCGAGATTGTAAGTATCATTGGTAAGAGTGGAGCAGGAAAGACTACACTATTGCAGATTATTGGTACGCTGGATACACCTGATGCAGGTAGCGTGGTGATTGATGGGGTGGATGTCTTTTCCTTGAAAGAGAAAGAGCTAGCAGATTTCAGAAATCGACATATTGGATTTATTTTTCAGTTTCATCAGTTATTGCCAGAATTTACCAGTTTGGAAAATGTGATGATGCCAGCACTGATTGCTCGTATGCCAGAAAAAGAGGCAGAGAAAAGGGCAGTGCAGTTGCTGACAGAACTGGGTATGGCTGAGCGACTTACACATAAACCCAATCAGTTGTCGGGTGGCGAGAAGCAGCGTGTAGCCGCAGCGAGAGCGATGATGATGTCGCCTGATGTGATATTGGCGGATGAGCCAAGCGGTAGTCTGGATGAAAGCAATAAAAAGGAACTGCATAAACTATTGCTACAAATGCGTGAGCAATATGGACAGACGATTATTATTGTGACGCATGACAAGGAGTTGGCGGAGATAAGTGATAGGGTGATTGAAATGAAAGATGGGGTAGTGTTTAGAGTTTAGTGTTTAGTGTTTAGAGATGAGAAAAAGTATATTGATTATATTGACGATGTTGCTATGCGGGTGTGGGAATAAGTATCAGTATATCCCAAAAGATATTGAACCTATAGAGGTGGATATTGTTCGATTTGATAGCTCTCTACTGGCAGTGCGCATGGATAGTGTACAAAAAGATGTAGCTCACTTATATGCTGATTTTGAGGATTTTATACCATTGTACGTGGAAGGTGTGTTGCATATTCCAGTGGTAGATACAGCGTATTTCTGCGAACAATTAGTAGGATTTCTAACAGATACTGCTTATGGTTTTGCTCAAACTAATCAATTAGCACAGCAGAAATTTGCAAATATAGACTCACTTCAGCAATCACTTAACACAGCATTTTCTCGATTGCATTATATCTACCCAGATTGGCCAATTCCCACTATATATTTGTTTGTATCGGGATTTAATTCTACGGTCATCTATTATGACGATATGATGGGTGTGGGCACAGATATGTATTTAGGAAAGGATTATCCCTACTATAATCATGTGGTATATGACTATCAAAAACCCACTATGGAGAAGGAATTTGTGGCACGTGATGTGATGAGTACGTATATCTCATATCACATGGCATTCAATAGTAAGTATAATCGTTTGCTCGAACATATGATTTTTCGCGGCAAACAATTATTCTTGCTATCGCAACTGTTACCAGATACCCCCGCATGGCAAATCATTGGCTATACACCAGAACAATGGGCATGGTGCGAAGAGTATGAAGAAGCTATTTGGAATCGCATCATGGAAAAACGAGATTTATTCAAAACCGATTCTGGCGTGTTGACCTCATATATGAACGAAGGACCCTTTACATTGGAAGTAACACAAGAGTCTCCTGGTCGCCTCGGATTGTGGGTTGGATGGCAGATTGTAGATAGTTATATGCGTAATAATAAAGATATTACACTGAATCAACTTCTCAACGAAGGGGATGCACAAAAGATATTAGAACATAGTTTTTACAAGCCATGAAACGAGAAGATTTTCCTATATTGAATGAGCAAGTGCACGGCCGAAAGTTGGTGTATCTAGATAATGCAGCTACTACGCAGAAGCCACAAGTGGTGATAGATGCCATTACAGAGGCGTATAGCAAGTGGAATGCGAATGTACATCGAGGAGTGCATCATTTGAGTCAGGTGGCCACCCAGAAACATGAAGAAGCACGCAAAAAAGTGGCAGAGTTGATTCATGCACAGTCAGAAGAAGAGATTATCTTCACCAAAGGCACCACAGATAGTATCAATATGCTTGCTCGTAGTTTTGGCGATGCGATGGTGAAAGAGGGAGATGAGATTATTATAAGCCAGCTAGAACATCATTCAAATATAGTGCCCTGGCAAATGCTTTGTGAGCGCAAGAAAGCAGTACTGAGGGTAATTCCCTTACGTGAGGATTTATCGCTTGATATAAAGGCTTTTGAGGAACTTCTGAATGAAAAGACACGATTGGTATCTATAGCGCATGTAAGTAATGTATTAGGTATTGTAAACCCTGTCAAAGAGATTGTAAATTTGGCACATAAGAATGGAGTGGCGGTATGTGTGGATGGTGCGCAGTCTGTACCACATTTGGCAGTAGATGTACAAGAGTTGGACTGCGATTTTTTGGTGATGAGTGCGCATAAGATGTATGGTCCAACGGGATTGGGTGTGCTGTACGGAAAAAAAGAGTGGCTTGATAAGTTGCCTCCTGCAGAGGGTGGAGGAGAGATGATTGAGCATGTGAGTTTTGAAAAGACCACCTATAATGTATTGCCTTATAAGTTTGAAGCAGGTACACCGAATTATGTAGGAAGTTATGCGTTTGGAAAGGCAATAGATTATCTGCAAGAGATTGGTTTAGAGAAGATTGCTGAACACGAGAAAGAGTTGGCTGAATATTTGGAAGCGCAATTGGTGTCACTACCCAATGTACGAGTATATGCTCAAGGAAGGGTAAAAGCGGGTGCTGTTTCTTTTAATGTCTATCGTGAAGACGGAGTGTTGATTCATCCGTTTGATGTGGGCGTATTACTTGATCGACAAGGAGTAGCGGTGCGAACTGGGCATCATTGTGCAGAGCCATTGATTGACTATTTACAAGTACCGGGTACAGTACGCGCATCAGTAGCGATGTACAATACAAAAGAGGATATTGATGTATTTGTGGCTGCGCTGAAAAAAGCAATAATGATGCTGGGTTAGACCATATGAAATTCCGATTAATAGCATTATTTGTTTTCTTTTTTTGTGGAATAGGGATGTCTCTTGCTCAGGAGTCGCTGACGGTTATTTCATATAATGTAGAGAATTTGTTTGATAATAAACATGATACACTAAAGAATGATTCTTCGTTTTTGCATGATGGTGAGTATCATTGGACCTATCGTAAATACCAAAACAAGTTGGATCAGATTGCACAAGTGATAGTGAATATATCGGGTTGGGAGAGTGCAGTATTGGTAGGACTATGCGAGGTAGAGAATGCTCGTTGTATGCGTGATTTATGCTATCGGTTGAAGCGTTTTCACTATAAGTATGTGCACTACGAGAGCGAGGATGAACGCGGTGTGGATGTAGCATTGTTGTATGATAGTACGAAAGTGAAGATATTGAATAGTAAACCTTTACCTGTAGATTTGCATGAAGATAAGACTCGGGATATATTGTATGCATGCTGCTATATAAATAATCAAGATACTGTGCATACTATGGTATGTCACTTACCGTCTCGACTTGGCGGAGGAGCTACTTCAGAGTGGAAACGTACAGCAGCCAAGCAGGTTATTCAACAACAGATAGATAGTATCTTACAAGAGGATGCAAAAGCAAATATAGTGGTAATGGGTGATATGAATGGCGAGCCGAAAAATGATCTCAAACATATGTATAACCTGATGATTGATTTAGAAACAGGTCAGGGAACACACAAATACAAGGGCATATGGTCTTGTTTGGATCAATTTTATATTTCTGAAGCACTAATCAAACGCACGACTTCAAAAATCTATTCTCCTGAATGGCTTATGGAAAAGGATTCTAAATATCTTGATTACCAACCTAAGCGTACTTTTGTAGGGTTTAGATATCATGGTGGATACTCCGACCACTTGCCTATTGTACTTACAATCCAGAATAAATAAAAATGGCTACTAGGGTAGCCATTTTCTTATAAATACCTGTTTCTTATAATACGATTTTGTATTTTTCCTTACCTTGTACCACAATGAACACCCCATGCTCGTTGGTTGGTAATTCAGTGCCTAAATAACGTCCAAGAGGATCATAAACATGTATATCGGAAGATAGAGGAACATCAGCAACAGAAGATATTATTTTTTTCCACTTAGCATACAAAGTACCTTTCCATCCTTCAAAGATCTCAGTCATAGGACTTCCACGGAAAGTTTTTGTTTTGTACCATCCATCAAACTCATACCCTTCTTTCTTGGGGATTGGAAGGATATATGTTTCTGTTACGTATTTAGGTAATTCGACGTCCACTGTTCCGCCATCCAGTTCCCAAAAAATCACTTGGGGATAATCAAAATCTCCTTCGCCTTGGAAGGTGGCAACATCATGTTCTATGCCATAACGATCATAAGAACAAACCGCAATTGTAAGCAAACTAATATCTCCTAATCCTATAAGATTAAAGGAGTTGCCATACACTATTTTTTGGAAATAAAGAGGGTTGCCGATTGCATCGCCTTCATATATATCACGAGGAAAAGCATATACGGTAAAACGTTCTGCCGATGGGTGTGACCAAGATAATATACTATCTGTTAGTACAAAATCTGTGGGCGCAGTTAGTTTTTCTTTCACTTTCCAACTCATCGCAGGAGGTAAGGCTTTCATTTGGAAATGAGAATCCTTAATATCGCGGAAGAGCTGCATATAAGCAGACGTATGGAAAAATACCGACCCCGTATATCCAGAAGAAAGATTATCACGATTAGCATCTATTTGACGCTGTATTTCTACCACTCCATCGCCATAGCCAGATAATCCTGAACTTGGATCAGTAGCGCCATAGGCCGCTTGAGATACGAAGAAATGTACACGTTTTCCATCGCTTAGCTTATCGGAGAAGTTTTCACACACAGTTTTTGCCCACCAATTGCAAAGTACTCTATAATTTTGTCGAGTAACTTGTGTGGACCAATAAATCTGTGGATTAAGATAGTCAACCCATCCTTGTTTTACCCATTCTAGCGCATTACAATAAAGATAGTCATAAGATTCCATAGCACTAATGCCAGCAGGCAGTGATATACCATATGCAGCAGCAGCATTGGATTTCATAGACCAATTTCCCGGAATTCCCATACCAAAACGTACCCATGGTTTTACTTCTTGAATGGCTTTATAGAGATTACAAATTACTGAATCGACATTGGCACGTCGCCAGTCGTCGTCTGTACTGCCATCTTTATCCACATCTTTCACATTGGATGGTTTATATAATGCCTTAGATGCAGCATCTTCGCTATAAGTACCACCATATGCATAGAAATAGTCATCCATCACAATACCATCTACATCGTAGTTATTGATTATCTCCATACAAACCTTGTGTACGTATTCACGTGCTTCGGGATAACCAGGGTCAATGATTTGTCCTTTAAAAGAACTATTATTATACTTGATAATCCATTGTCCAGCGTTTTTCCAAACGAGGTCAGTAGTATCTAATACACCCGAAGAAGTCACACGAAAAGGATTTACCCATACATGTAATTCAATGCCGCGTTTATGCGCTTCTTCAATAGCAAAAGCCAAGGGGTCATAACCAGGGTCACCACCACGAGTTCCCGTAAGAGAAGCAGACCATGGTTCGTATGATGATTTATACAAGGCATCGCAAAAGGAACGCACTTGCAGGCATGCTGCATTCATATTTCCTTTGGCCATTACATCAAAGATGTTTATGAGCGTTTGCTTTTGTTGCTCAATATTTTTTGTTTTAGGCCAATCAATACCATTGCCAGTGAGCCATGTTGCTCGAAACTCATACTTAGGGTTTTCAGCAAAGCTAAACGAAGTGAGCAAGATTGCGAAGAAACACAATAGGATACGTTTTTTCATTGTAGTATTATTTTATGGCGCAAAGATAGTATATTTTTTACAAACGTGCAAATTATTTTTTATTTTTTGACAAAAAAGGCTGTACCACATGGTACAGCCCGCATAAAAACAATAAAAAACAATAAAAAACAATCTGTGGTTATGATGAACATCTGCGCGTCGGTGCAAACGCACAGATGGGTTGTTCTATTGAATATCAATCACTCGTGTAGGTTGTTTGTCAGGCATTGTAGCCAATTTTGGCAGTTCGATGTGTAGCACACCACTGCATGCTTTGGCTGTAATGGCCTCTTTATCCACATTCTCTGGAAGAAGCAAGGCTTGTTCGAAGCGCGTGTAGTTGAATTCGCGGCGCAGATACTTGGCAGATTTGTCTTCATCCTTGGTTTCTTGTTTCTTTTCTACGGAAACCACCAATTGCTCCTTGTCATTAACATGGACTTTAAAGTCATCTTTAGTCATACCAGGAGCAGCAATCTCCACAGTGAAAGCTTTGTCATCTTCCTTGACATTGATAGCTGGAGCAGTAGCAGCTACTGCACGCATAGGAAACCAATCGTCGTTAAAGAAATCGTTGAAAATGGTTGGCAACCAATTGTTTTGCCTTTTGATAGTTGGTAACATAATAACAATAATTTTATAGTTTTCGGTTTAGGTTGATGGCAACATCCTCTTGTTAGGCTGCTTGCCATTTTGCCTTTGCATAGGTATAAAAGCAAATAGTATGCCAAACTATGAGTCTGGCAGAAAATTCTGATAATTTTAATACCTTTTAAATTTAGTAGAATTCAGTTCTCTACCGTTTTAGGGTTTAGAGATTAGGGTGTCGGGACACGCTAGACGGGACACTGTCGAGCATAGTGGAAGAATATTTACTCGGCGTGCACGCCGAGAGTATAACAGATAAGGTGATTTAGGATTTAGAGGTGTGGATCAATGAGCCGATTATAAAACCGCGGAAAGTGGTATAAGGATTAGGGTGAGTGTTGGGATAGCGGTCGGCTTTTTTGCGGTAGTCTGCGTATTTCTCCTCCCACTCGGAACGGAGTTCGGGGGTATTCATGATAACAGATGCTTGCTTGACTGCCTCTGAGAAAGTAGATACTGCCTTCTGGCGAGAGGGCGCAAGAGGACCTTTATACGGATGTTTGACTACATAAGCATGCGTGCGACCGTTACGGGTGCGCATGATAATCTTATCGGTAGAGCCGAATTTGCCCGACATGGAGTCGAAGGGATGAGAGAGAGTGGTGCGTGCCATAGTGTTTGGCAATCGAGCACGCGAGTATTTTTTAAGACAATTATTTTAGGTAACAAAAATACGCTTCACGACGTTCGCTACAAAAATAATTAAAAATCAATGGTGTCTTTTGTTTCTGCCCAAATGAATGCAACACGTTGCATTGGTGGGCAAAACAAAATCAATTTATACTCCGCGTTGGAATTCCTCTATGCCAGAGAGGGGATAAGGATTAGTAATTATGGGTGCAAAGGTAGTGAAAGTTTTGTAGATTTGCAAGTTTTGGAGGGGAAATTTGTGATTTTTAGATGAAATAGTTCAAGTATTTGATAAATACGCTATTCCTACGGTAAGAATATGGTTATCTATCGTGTATCTAACGTATATCTATCGTGTATCTATCGTATATGTAACGTAGTTGATGGCGTAATGGTAGAGGAGTTTAGATAAGAAAAAGAGGATGTACCACTCGGTTACATCCTCTTTTCGTTATAATAGCGAAACTATTATCTCACTTGGGTAAGGGTCTTCACGTGGGCGTTGAAAGCGTCTTGCTTCAACAAGTTCTCCAATGTGAGATGCATGCGGTAGTTCCAGAAGTGTTCTGGATTACTTGGCAAGTTGATACGCTCTGCGTGTTGGTCAGCCAAACGCAAATCACCATCAATTGCCAACCAGTCTTGCAATGGCAAGATTACCCACATTGCAGGGCTATACATGTGTTGATTAACGATAAACTCGGCAATCTCTGGAGACATCTCTTGTGGTGCTTCGCCCCACCAACCCATCTGCTCATTATAGAACTTCTGAGTAACTTGGCGGTCTTCCTCCCACCATGCACGCATAGGGTTCATATCGTGCGTACCAATGGTACAAACGCTCAAATATGGTGCATCAGCAGGGTGTGCGAAAGCACGAGTTGGATCCTTAGGCATACGTTGAATCTCAAGCGAGAGGATCTCCAATTGACTCATGACCTCAGGCACACAAGTAGGCACCATACCAAGGTCCTCGCCGCAGCAGAGCATGTCGGTAGCAGCGATGAGCGTAGGGAGTTTCTTCATAGCTGAATCGCGCCAGAAAGCCGTGTGGCGGTGGTAGAAATAGTCGTTGTGGATATCCATGAGGAGTTGGCGTTGGTCGGCATACAACTCGCTGAAGTTATGCGACTGGTACATGGCGATACGTGGGTGGAGCATAGAAGGGTTCTTCTGATCACGCACGAAGAGAATCTCGCAATGGAGATAGAGCAAACCATTGAGGACATTATCGATATTGCACTTGCCCTCCAGCGCAGCACGGTGCTCAGGGTCGAGGAAGTACTGCTGTACCTTGCGTTGGGTGTCAAGGTGCTCAGGGAAGTAGTAGATATTGCCGTCGTTGGTAAGGAGGAAGTTTTGCTTCACAAACTCGGTATCATAGCCAAAGACTTCGCCGAGGAAGTGAGCGCGGAGGTAAGGACGAGTGAGGCGGTCCTCATCGAGCTTCACACCCATGTTCCACAGGTCTTGGAGAGAATAGGGCATAGCAGGAGAGAAGTGTCCGCAGAGTCCCCATACATCGGACTTGCGCATTTGCCAAATACGGAAGAAGCCAAGGATATGGTCGATACGATAGGCATCGAAGTAATCCGCCATCTTGGTGAAACGGAACTTCCACCAGTGGTAGTCGTCTTGCGACATGACATCCCAGTTGTAGGTTGGGAAGCCCCAGTTCTGGCCACGTGCATCGAAGTCATCGGGTGGTGCACCCGCCGAAGCAGAGAGGTTGAAGAGTTGTGGGTCGGTGGAAGCGTCCACAGAGTCAGGAGAGATACCGATAGGTATATCGCCCTTGATAGCCACTCCTACGGAGTGCGCATAATCCACAGCATCGCGGAGCTGCTTGTCGGCGTGGAACTGGAGGTAGCAGTAGAAGTCCTTAGGTTGCTTGTCGCGTTTGGACATGAACTGCGCATATGGAAGGAGCCATCCCTCGTTGGCAGCGAGGAAAGCGTTGTATTCGTCAGAAGCAAAGAGCTCGGCTTTGTCGGCCTTGTAGAGCGCTTTGAAGTACTTCATCTTCTCGTCGTAAACGCATTGGTAGTCAGCGATAGTCTTGGCATTGAACTCCTCTTGGGTCTTGCGGTACTTCTTGAGTTGAGTAGGAGTGAGGGTGCCCATCTTCTCGATATTGAGGTAGATTGGGTGGAGCGCAAAGACGCTAACTGCGTTGTAAGGATATGAGTCGAGGTTGTTGTGACGGAGGGTAGTGTCGTTGATTGGGAGGGTTTGGATCATCTTTTGACCTGTAGCAACAGCCCAGTCAGCGAGGAGTTTGAGGTCTTGGTACTCACCAATACCAAAGCCGTTCTCCGAACGGAGAGAGAAGACAGGTACCGCTACGCCTGCGCCCTTCCAGTTGGCTTGTGTATAGCGGAAAGGAGCATCGGTGAGGACATAGTGCTTAGCACGTTGAACGTCCCAGATCTTGCGGTTCTCGCCCCACTCCATATCCACGATGTCGCCCGATTGGAGGTCATAGATGACATACTTGTACTCAACCACAGTACCGAGTTTGGCATGGAAAGTGGCAGTCCAAGTGGGGTTGTAGTTGTGGCTATTGGCAATAGGCGATTGGCTATTGGTCATTGGGAGCATCTTCTTCTTGTCCCATGCGCCGAGGGCAGGTATATTACCCATAATGGCTACACCCTGATGACGCTCAAGGCGAGGTACGCTAACCTTTACAGAGATATTACCTGTTGCTTTGGTAATAGTAGTAGGTTTGCGGTGTGCAAAAAGTACTTGACTGAAAACTTTAGAGCCAAATAGCGAACGATCTTTTTCTTGCCAAAGATCGCGAAGAATAATGTTACCTGGTTGGCACTCAAGGAGATGAGGCATCGACTCGCGACGGAGGATATTGCCATTCTCGTCCATGACAACATAAACATAAGAGATGTACTTGTGGATGTCACTTAGGGTGAGTTGCGCAGCCCATTCGGCAGAGCCATGGCATTCAAGATCGAGTTGCAGAGGTGAAGCTTGTTGCACATCTGCATCTGCAGCGTAGAGAACAGCGATGTGCTGTCCCCACTGCGTTTGATAGTTGATTGAAAATGAAAGAGTCATAATATTTTACGTTTTGTATATTCTATTTGTATTTAGTTTATAGTTATTTTTGTATTTGGAAAATCTAACCTACTTACTATTGAACCTATGATCATCGGTAGAACAGTGTTGATAACCCATACAATAGTAACTGCTAACGCAACACCTACAATGTTCGATGTAAAAACTCCAAAAATAATCATAGCCCAACTTCCTCGAATAGCAATATCTGCAATAGGTAGAGTAGGGAAAAAGGCAAGAGCAAGGTAGTAGGTAGGAATAGCAATAATATATTCTAACGGAGATAACACTACCCCGCAAAATGCCAAGATAGTTATAGTTTGTAATCCCCAAATAAAGTATCTAGATGCACTCCATAATAATACTTTCATGAACTGAGTTAAGCGCATACTTGCAATGGAAATAAATACTTGACGAAGTTTTTGATTGGTCCATTTTCTTTTTGATAAACGATGAATAATCCATGGTAACACAATCATCAATATTACCAAAACAATTAATGCGATGATAATACGAATAAACGGAATATCCACTTGATTATTAGAAAAAAGAATCATACATGGAACACCTATTATCAATTGAACGATTAACATTGCCAATGTACCCACTAACCCCATTCCAATAGCTGAAGGCCAAAGCGATTTATTCTTCAGCAAAGTAGCACGAGCAGGATAATCACCAGCACGATAAGGAGTTACAAAAGCTCCTACAAAGCCAAAATATACTTGCTGGTGGGCTTGGATAAGGGTCATAGGTTCTACTTTTTTAAGTAATTCACGCCACTTGGCAGATTCAAAAAAAATATTAAGTGGCATTAAAATTATACCTATGATTAAGTAAATATAATCTCTCCAATTAACAGTTTGAAAATGGTGAATAAACAAATCATAATTAGTGAAACTAACTAATCTATACACCAAATAACCATATGCTACTATAGTTAGTAGTATGTTGAAAATACGTAGATATGGAGTATTTGATTTCACGTTCTAATATAAATTTCCCGCAAAGGTACAAAAAATTTATTTAATTAGCAAATAATTGCTAATAGTTTTGTGTATTTGCATAAAATACTGTATCTTTGTAGTCGCATTTTGAAAGAAAGATATATCATATTGATTTTTATTCTCTGCGTGAGTAATTTGGTTTCTAGTCAAGTGAGTAATGTATTACCCACTTCGATAAATATTGCCAATATTCAAACGTCACGAACCGATAATTGGACTTGTTTTCACAATCCAGCTTCACTTGTACAACCTATAGGTTGGCAAGTGGCCGCACAATATGAAAATCGGTATTTTTTACCTTCGTTAAATACTGTACTTCTACAAGCAGGCTACATGAATGAATATGTGAATGTCGGTATTGGATATTCATTTTTTGGTCATGCCAAATACCAAGAAATGATAGCAGGTGTGACATTAGCACGATCGTTTGATAGGTTTTCTATGGGTCTGCAAGCTAATTACTTAACACTTTATTGTGGCGATAATCTTGGTTATCGTGGAGCTTTTATTCCACAAATAGGAGTTACCGTGAATATTCTGCCTGCACTCACTATTGGTGTGCATTGTTTTAATCCTTTTGTTCAGACATTGAAAATCGAAGAGGGTATACGAAGAAAATTACCTGCTATCTATTCTATAGGATTGGATTATTGTTGGGAAAATCAAGTGCGATGGTCAGTACAAGCAGATTATGATGTCAATAATACCTACCGCATAGCCACCGGATTAGAGTGGCAAATTATTGAACGATTAATGCTGAAAGTGGGAGTATATTATCACCAGCAATGGATAGGATGTATAGGTTTGGCTGTAACATGGGATAAACTACGATTGGATACAAATTTCGAATTACATCCGTTATTAGGTGTAACTTGTCAAGGAAGGATAGGGTGGAGAATATGAGATGGCGAATGATATGCATAGTATCGTTGTTCTGTATGAGCAGTATGGCACAACAGTTTCAGTTGGAGGATATTTTTGAGGATATTTATAGTCAACTGGAGGAATATGGAATTCCCATAGAAGATATATCTGAACAATTAATGGATATAGTAGAAAATCCTATTAATTTAAATCAAACTAATGCCGAAGAATTGAGCCAACTATGTTGGTTAACTGACGAACAAATAGATGATATATTGCTATATCAATACTTACATCCATTTGTGAGTATCCATGAATTGCAGCTTATTCACAGTTTGAAGGAATATGATATTCGCAACCTTCTGCCGTTTGTATACGTAGGTAAAGTTGATGAACAAGAAAAGATGTACTTTCGAGAGATTTTTCACTATGCTAAACACGAAATTACCCTTCGAGCAGATGCACGAAACATCGAAGATTTTGAAGGAGATCCTATGTATGGAAAATTACGATATCGGTTTGATTATCAAAATAAAGTGCAAGCAGGGCTAACCACAGTTCGTCCTACAGGGCAAGCACTAAAAGAAATGCAATACGGCGCATTTGTGCAATTACAAGATATAGGTTGTATCAAGAACCTATCAGCAGGTAATTTTCAAGCTAATTTCGGTCAAGGATTAGTAATAGGTTCGCCATTCAAAATGGGCAAAAGTAGATACTTAGGGTCAGGAATAAATGCAAAAGAGGGAGTACGAAAATTCACATCTGTTGGCGATGATTATTCATATCTCCACGGAATTGGAACAACATTGTGTTTTAACTGGGCAGAGGTATCGGGATTATACTCTATTAATCAGGAAGATAGTACATGGCATCATTTATTGGGAATAAATGCTACAGCTAAGTGGAAGAAATTGAAAGTGGGTATTACAGCAGTTGAAAATATCTATTCTGATACCACCAAATCCAAGGCAATAGTGGGACTAAACGCACGATACAATTGGGGTAAAGTAGATTTATGGGGTGAAGTAGCTGCTACACAGGGTAATATATGGGGATGGGGTGGAATAATAGGAATGAATTTTACACCTATCAATGACGTTAATTTATTAGCTCTTTATCGCTATTATTCATCTTATTTTGATAATCCATATGCCTATGCATTTTCTGAAAAAAGTAGATTAAATGATGAGAATGGATTTTATTTGGGTGTAGATGTGCGTACCATATCTAAATGGCGATTCACGGGATATATAGATGCTTTCCGTGAGGGATATGATGCCATACTACAAGCAGATTTTATTCCAAATAGTATCTATGATATGAATTGGCGATTACGAGCAAGACGACAAACAAATAAAAATACATATGCATTTCGATATCGATTTATTTATCGATTACCTTCTTGGATTTTCCGTACACAAGCAGATGCTAATATAGTAAAAACAGATGGTTGGAACTACGGAGTATCATTATTGCAAGATATTGAATACCATTTTCCTACTATACCTATAGTATTGCAATTACGATTACAAGCATTCGATGCTCGCCAATGGAATAACCGTATTTATGCTTACGAGAACGACGTACTTTATGCTTATTCTATACCCAATGTATATGGCCTGGGTGGACGATTTTGGCTCAATGCACGTTACAAAATCAACGATACTTTTTCCCTCTACTTTCGCGTGAGCGAAACTATATACCAACGCGCTTGGGCTATAGAACATGATAAAAAAAGTACGCGAACAGATGTGCACGCACTATTGAGAGTTAAATTATAATTTATCTCTTAAAAGAAAAATATTTCTGTCCAAAGAAACTGATAATCACGGTGATTATCGTCACAATCATCTTCGATGGAGTAGGGTAGATACCACATATTTCTACAAACAATTTCAGCCCAAAATAGTTCAACAATAAATTCACCATCACAATCAGAATATACCGCCAAAGTTGCTTATATCCATGGAGTGAAGACTGCGTGAAAGTCACATATTTATTCAGCCAAAATCCTGTAAATAACGTAATCGGAAACACTATAAGCAACGTCATCACGTGGGGAGTAAGACATACCTCAGAAATGAAAGGTAAGGTGATATATACTAACTCGTGTCCCACCACAAAATTATATAACACAAAATACAATACCCAATCCAACACCATATTTCCGCCACCGCAAGCTGCATACCGAAATAGTTGCTGCGGAACATATTTACGAAATGGTCGATAGAAAAAATCGACTATTTTGGTGATTATTTGAGCTAATGCTTGCATTTTTAAAAAAAATGTTGTACCTTTGTGCCCGAAAATAAAATCGGCGTGCAAAGGTACTGAAAAATTTGCGAGTATGCAAATTTTGCCGAATAATATTAACTGAATAATAACATTTATGGACGACTATCACCAACAAAATGCAACAAGTACGCGCCAAGAAGTTTTTGGGGCAGCACTTCTTGAAGGACCTGAGTGTCGCCCAACGAATTGCTGAGACTATCCCCGCAGGTCGTGTCTTAGAGATAGGACCTGGTATGGGTGTGCTCACACAGTATCTCCTCAAAAATCCTAATCTGCAAACTACCGCTATCGAAATCGATAGGGAGAGTGTCGCGTACCTCAAAGAGTGGTACCCTGAGTTGCACCTCATTGAGGGCGACTTCCTCAAGCTCGATCTTAATATCATTTACCCTGATGGCGAGTTCTGCGTAATAGGCAATTATCCATATAATATTAGTAGTCAAATTTTCTTCAAAGTACTTGATCATAAGGATCGTATTCCTATCTGCTCAGGTATGATTCAGAAAGAAGTGGCAGAGCGTATCGCTAGCAAACCAGGCAAAAAAGCATATGGTATTCTCAGCGTACTGCTCCAAGCTTATTATGATATAGAATATCTCTTCACCGTGGATGAACACGTGTTCAACCCTCCGCCGAAAGTCAAGTCGGCGGTTATCCGAATGACCAGAAACAACCGCCAGGGATTGGACTGCGACGAGGCGCTGTTTAAGAATATAGTAAAAACAGCATTCAACCAGCGCCGAAAGCAGATGCGCAATTCGTTGATGCAGCTCGTAGGAAAAGAAAATCCTATCCTCAGCGAACCCATCTTTACGAAGCGCCCCGAACAACTGAGTGTAGAAGAATTTATTGAATTAACCAAGCTAATTGAAAAGAACCATGGCAGAGCTTAAGATTTTCTATAAGGACAAAGACAAAGATAAAATCAAAGTAGGACGTAGTGTAAATATCCTTAGTAGTCTTGATAAATCAGATATTATCTGGATTGATTTGTTAGATGTAAGTGATCGAACAGAAGGTGTGCTTGAGGACTTCCTCAAAATTGATATCCAAGAGGATGAAGAGATGGAAGAGATTGAGATGTCATCTCGTTATATCCAAACCGACGATTCCATCGTGGCTAACTCCAACTTTCTCCGCGATAATTTTGAGGTGGAACCTGTCAATTTTATTTTAAAGAACAATATTCTTGTCACTACACGCGATGTTGAACTCGCAAGTTTCAACGAGACTGTAAAAAAAATGCTCGTAAATACCCGTAATTTTCCTAGCGGATACCATGTGCTTGTTTCATTAATGGAAACCCGTGTAGAAAAAGATGCGGATATGATCGAGGATACTACCGACCTCATTACCAAACTTTCTGGTGAAATAAACGCCAAAGATCATGTGGATGAAGAGGTACTTATCCAAATCAAGGACCTTCAGGAAAAAGTCACCATTATTCGTCAGAATATAATGGATAAACAGCGTGTGATTAGCAACTTCCTCAAGTGCGACTTCTTCCCAACGGAGCTCCAACCACGCCTTACAATGATCATCAAGGATATTAATTCTCTGTTCGATTATACCCGTTTTGGTTTCGACCGTCTGGACTACCTCCAAGATACCTTCCTCGGTCTTGTTAACATCGAGCAGAATAAGATTATCAAAATCTTCACAGTGGTGAATGTGGTATTCCTTCCACCTACATTGATTGCCAGTATGTATGGCATGAACTTCGACTTTATGCCTGAATTGCATTGGAAATTAGGTTATCCATTTGCTTTGGGTATGATGGTTATTTTTACCCTCGCTATCTTGCTCATTTTTAAACTGAAAAAGTGGTTATAAACAAGTTTTCAACAAAGGCTAACTTATATTGTTGATGATATTTAATAACCCAAACTTATCAATCTCATCAACAATCAAACGCCAATAAATATTCCTTCTAACCTACTAATAACAAGATAAATACGCAAGTTTTCCACATTTTCCCCGACTAATAATAATAAAGGAATCTTTAATTAATTCTATTTTTATTATTTAAGGTGTAGTTTGCCTTTTGTATTGTTATAAAACCCGTCTATTCTCAATCAAGATACATATTGCATAACTCTAAACAGTAGCACCAAGAGTGAATCCACTAAACATTATATTTTTTTACCTTTTCCCTTATAAATCTTAGGTGATTCTTAGGTTATTCATAGGTGATTTATAGGTTATTTTTAGGTGATTCAGCAACTTTCACTATAAGATCAACATAATATACTCTTAGAACTTTTAGAACTTTTAAAACCTTTTAACTTTGCAAAGCTATGGCACAAATCACCCTCAATCATCCTGTTGCGGAGATCCACGGCGCGCTCAGTAAGCGTAGCAACATTGTCAATCGTCAAAAGAAATACCGTGTCAACGGTCGTGTTATTCACGAAGGCAAGCAGGAATCCTATGCTATCCAAAACCCTCGCGATTGGAAGAAAACCCCTGCTCAAGGAGCCGAACTCGCCAATCAAACCGCTTGGCAAGAGGCGTGCCGCCGTGCTGCGCAAATCTTGCAAGCAGCCCAACCTGACGGACCAACAGAGCAGCAACTCTTCGAACGCCGTATCAATCAAATACCAAACTACTACACATTAGATGAATCCCGCGCATTGCTAGAGGATTTCCGCCGTCGTTATGAGGCTCAAATTCCCAACACCCGTGGCAAACACCCAGACGCCCAAGCCCCCATTGATCCAAAGACTGGCAAAGGCAAACAATACGCCCAATTCCCAGCTTTCATTCGCACTATCATCTACTACACCCTCAAATCTAATCAAGCATAAAGAACATTATTAATTTTTTAATGCATCACAAAAAATTTGCTCAGTTCAAAAAAATATACTAACTTTGCAGAAAATTTGTTCAACTACAATCTCTATGAGAAAAAGTATTTATCTAATAATCGCTATCCTATTTCTCCCGATATGTACGACAGCCCAAGACATTACGGCAGAAAAAACAACAGAGAAAAACATAAAAACTATGATTATGGGGCAATTTGGTTATTCACCTACGCCACAATTGAGTTATGGTGCCATGCTTGGACAAACCATCAACGGATTAGGTTGGTATATAAATGGTCGCTCCAATTATCAAGAGTTTAAACATGCTAGGCAATCTTGCGACGAACTTGGTATGATAGGAAACGAACTGCCCTTCTATTCTGGAAACACACATACTACTCACTTAACTATTCATGCTGGTTTTATGATGAATATATTAGAGCAGTATACAGTAAAAGAATTTAACACATTCGGTTTTTATATAGGTGGAGGTTATGGCAGACGCGAACTATTAGCAGAAACAACCACAGGCGAATGGATTAAATACGCTCCCACTTCGCATAATGGTTTTAGCGGAAACCTCGGCCTATATGGTAGTTTATGGGGAGTAACACTCAATCTAGGAGTAAACACTATCAATTTTAAATATGTGGATCTTGAAGTGGGTATTGGTTATATGTTTTAAGGAGGAATGGATATGAAACAACTACATATAATTATCTATTTTTTACTGCTTGCACTCTGTGTATCTTGCGAACAAGACAAAGAATTTGCCAAGACAGAGGCAAATATTATCAATGAAAACATCATACCATCCTATACATCAGCACAAATCAGTTGCATGATTAGTACGGATGCTACTGTTGATCAATTGTTTTTACAATATACTACGCAAGAGGATTACAGCAATTACCAAGAAGTAGAAATGATTTTCTCTGATGGTGTATATAACACCAAACTCGATGATTTATTGAGCAATACATTGTACTATATTCGTTATCTAGCTAAAAATAGTTATTCGATGCTGCTGATAGATGAGAAACATTCTTTCACTACGCAAGAGATAAAGCTGCCAACAGTAAAAACATTATCTGTGACAGATATTGAAATAAATAGTGCATCGGTTAGTGGCTATGTGGAGAGTTATAACGATGGAAGCATTGGCGAGTGCGGTATTGTTTATGGCGTTAACCAAAATCCAAGTTTAGAGGATTCGGTAGTGGTGCATGGAAAAACCATCGGTAATTTTAACTGCACACTAACAGGATTACAATCAGGCATAACATACTATGTTCGTGCCTATGCTACTGGACAAAAAGGAACATCCTATGGCGAAGAACTTAGTTTCACGACCAAAACAGAACCAAATCATCCATATGTAGACTTAGGATTATCAGTCAAATGGGCAACCTGCAATATTGGAGCAAGTAGTCCAGAAGAGTACGGAGATTACTTTGCATGGGGAGAAACGGAACCAAAAGAAGTGTATGTATGGAGCACTTACAAGTGGTGTAATGGTTCGCAGAACACTCTTACGAAGTACTGTACGAATAAAGAGTATGGAGCGGTTGATAACAAAATCACACTCGAGTTGGAGGACGATGCAGCTCATGTTAACTGGGGTGGAGAGTGGCGTATGCCTACCAAAGCTGAGTTAGAAGAATTACGCGAAAAATGCACATGGATGCCAGCTAAAATAAATGGAGTAAGTGGCCGTGAAATCACAGGTCCTAACGGCAATAAATTGTTTTTACCTTATTCTGGATATTGCTCTGAAGGTAAATATCCTGGTGGTGGCCAAGCTTCTTGTTGGTCAAATACTAGTAGCTCATTTAGAGCATATTACCTCACTTGTAATTGGAGTGGTTACTATGTGGTTGCTGATTTGAGGTGCTTTGGCTTCACAGTTCGTGCTGTTTGTCCATAACAATCCCTCATACATAATACATTCACAAGCCTCCTCTCGGGGGCTTGTTTGTTTTCCAACACATTTATTTTCTTGTAAAAAAAATCGCACTACCCTTGCGCATATGCGATTTTTTTTGTACCTTTGCGCCCAAATTTGGCAAAATGTACAATAATACACGATGCTACACAAAACTGAACAATATTAACAAATAAATACTGTACGACTATGACAATTAATGATTACAAATTCGCTGGAAAGAAAGCGATTGTTCGCGTGGACTTCAATGTGCCATTGAACGAGAACGGAGAGATTACCGACGATACCCGTATCCGCGGTGCGTTGCCAACGCTTAAGCATATCCTCAAAGAGGGTGGTGCGCTCATCATCATGAGCCACATGGGTAAACCAAAAGGCAAAGTAGTAGCTAAATATAGCTTGAAGCAAATAGTTGACGCTGTTAGCGCTGCACTCGGTGCTCCAGTACAATTTGCTGAAGATTGCGCTAAAGCTGCTGAGCAAGCTGCTGCACTCAAAGCAGGTGAAGTACTCCTTCTTGAGAACCTCCGCTACTATCCAGAGGAGGAAGGCAAACCAGTAGGTATCGACAAAGAAGATCCTGCATACGACGAGGCAAAGAAAGCCATGAAGGCAAGCCAAAAAGAGTTTGCTAAGACTCTCGCAAGTTATGCTGACTGCTATGTAAACGATGCTTTCGGTACTGCTCACCGCAAACACGCTTCTACTGCAGTGATCGCTGACTACTTCGATGCTGACAACAAGATGCTCGGCTACCTCATGGAGAAAGAGGTACAAGCTGTGGATAATATCCTCTCTAACATTAAGCGTCCTTTCACCGCTATCATGGGTGGTTCTAAAGTTTCTACCAAGATTGGTATCATTGAGAACCTTATGGATAAGGTGGATAACCTCATCCTCTGCGGTGGTATGACCTATACTTTTGCTAAAGCCAATGGTGGCGAGATTGGTAACTCTATCTGCGAGAACGACAAACTTGAGCTAGCTCTTGATATCATTGCTCAAGCTAAAGCAAAAGGTGTGAACCTCGTATTGGCTACTGACTGCGTTGCTGCTGACGCATTCTCTAACGATGCTAATACACAAGTGTGCCCAAGCAATGCTATCCCAGAGGGTTGGGAAGGTGTGGATGCTGGTCCAGAGAGCCGCAAAGCATTCGCTGCTGCTATCGAAGGTGCAAAGACTATTCTTTGGAATGGTCCTGCTGGTGTGTTCGAGTTCGACAACTTCGCTGCTGGTTCCAAGGCAATCGCTGAGGCAATTGCTAAAGCAACCGATGAAGGTGCATACAGTTTGATTGGTGGTGGCGATAGCGTAGCTTGTGTGAACAAGTTCGGTATGGCTGACCGCGTAAGTTATATCTCTACTGGTGGTGGCGCATTGCTCGAGGCTATCGAGGGTAAAGTGCTCCCTGGCGTAGCAGCAATTAAAGGGTAAGAATATGGAAGTATCAGGTAAGATTATACAAGTATTGCCAGAGCAAGGTGGCGTAAGCAAAACCTCTGGTAAAGAATGGAAGTTGCAAGCTTATGTGCTTGAGACACAAGAGCAATATCCTCGTAAGGTGCATTTCGAGGTGTTTGGCGAAGATCGCATCAAAGCTAATCCTTGCCAATTAGATGATATTGTTACAGTATCTTTTGATATTGAGAGTCGCGAGTTCAATGGTCGCTGGTATACTTCTATTCGTGCATGGAAGATTCAACAAGGTGTGGTAGAAGCTGCTCCACAACCTGTTCCAGTAGCACAAACTGTTGCTGCTCCACAAGCTAATGTGGAGACATTCGACGCTGCCGCAGGCGTAGATGAAACTACTGAACTCCCATTCTAATGCGTCGTTGGATTTGGTGGATTATTATGCTTTGCCTTCTGGCAGGTGGCGCTACTACTTGCGCCATCCGCTGGGAGGCGTGGTTTGGTAATCCGCCTGAGCCAGAATGGACAGAACCTATCATCACGCATCAGTTTATCACTTTTAATAATGATAGTGTGTTGCGTGCTTTGCAACGTGACACATTGTCGTTTCTTTTATTGGGCGATATTCACAATTCGCTCACTAACGACCAAATGGCTGCTCTCTCTGAGCGCCATTCGGATATACAATTTTGGGCACAGACGGGCGATTGGATGGAGAGACCTTATCTTTGCTATGAGCAGATGATATACCAATCCTTGTTGGGTACACGTCTTGACTCGCTGCCTATTGTAGCCATTCCTGGTAATCACGAATACCTCAAAGGCGTGGTGAAAACTTTGCCTGAACATTGGAAAACCATCTTCCCTAATCCGCAGAATGGTCCTGCCAGGTTCTTAGGTACGACCTATTATGTGGACTTCCCACAACTGCGTTTTATCGCTTTAGATACGGATGGTCTGCACCGTGTATCCGACTATACACAAGTAGCATTTTGGTTAAAGAAAACCCTGCGAAATGCAGGTAAAAAATTCACGGTGGTGATGATGCATCACCCTGTATATAGTTTTGCCCAAGGCAGAAGCAACCCGTTGATGTGGTTGGCTTTTCATAGCGCTATGCGCGAGGCAGATGTAGTTTTTTCGGGCCACGATCATAACTTTGCTCGACATACCGAGTATTATAAAGCCCGTTTTTGGAAGAAAGAAGAACCAACTATCTTTATAGGAACGAATGCTTCCATAAAGAAGTATCCTGTAAAAGAAAATAATAAATACGAGGCATCGCTATCTGGCGAACCTGTATATGAACATATTTTCGTTACTCCAAATACCCTGCATATTTCCACTTATACTATTCATTCAGGTGAAAGAATAGATAATGTAGAAATCATCCGTTAATTCGTTTAACAATCTAATTAACTAATACCAAATGAAATCACGCATTTTTCTTCTTATCGCTTTAGTAGCGATGGTTTCTTGTCACTCTAAAGATCCAGTCGAGCAAAAGATAGATCATCTATTATCGCAGATGACACTCGAAGAAAAGATTGCCCAAATGACACAAGTTTGTGGAGGAAAGATTTCGGATGATATTGCTGAACAAATTCGTAATGGTGCGGGCTCGATGCTAAATAGCGTAGGTGCAGAAGCTGATTATTATCAACGCATTGCAGTAGAAGAATCTCGTTTGGGTATACCTATGATATTTGCGCGTGACGTGATTCATGGTTTCCGTACTATTTTTCCTATTCCATTAGGTCAGGCTGCTACCTTCGACCCCGCTATCGTGGAAGAAGGCGCACGCATAGCTGCTGAAGAAGCTATTCAAGCAGGATTGCGATGGACTTTCTCTCCTATGGTAGATGTGGCTCGTGATCCTCGTTGGGGACGTGTAGCAGAAGGATATGGCGAAGATACTTATTTGGCATCTATTATGGGTGCTGCAGCTGTGCGTGGTTATCAGGGCAATGACTCTATTATCCAAATGGCTGCCTGTGTGAAGCACTTTGCTGGTTATGCGGCTTCCGAAGGAGGACGTGATTATAACTCTACATGGATTCCTGAGATTCAATTGCGCGAAACCTATTTACCTCCTTTCAAGGCGGCTATTAATGCGGGATCATTGTCAATCATGTGCGCTTTCAATGACCTGAATGGTGTACCTGCTTCTGCCAATAAACACCTGAATGTTAATATTCTGCGCAACGAATGGCAGTTTGATGGTGTACTAGTATCGGATTGGGCATCGCTACAAAACATGAATAACCAGGGTAATTCTGCCAATTTGAAAGAGGCTACCAAACTCTGCATGGATGCACAAATGGATATTGATATGGAGAGCAAAGGTTATCCTCGCCATTTGAAGGAGTTGGTAGAAGAAGGTAAAGTGAGTGAGCAGGTTATTGATAACTGCGTACGCAATATCCTCCGCATGAAGTTCCGCCTCGGACTCTTTGATAACCCCTATTGCTATACAGACAACCCTGAGTATTTCACTCCTGAAGCCCTTGCCGCAGCCCAAAAAGCAGCAGAGGAATCCGCTGTTTTGCTCAAAAATAACGGTATTCTACCACTAAACACTAAACATTCAACTTTAAACTCAAAACCAAAGGTTTTAGTATGCGGTTCGATGGCCAACGCCCCTCACGAGCAGAACGGTACATGGTGTTTTGATAAAGATGATGCTATGACCATTACTCCTATGATGGCATTCCGCGAGTTGGCGAAAGAGGGAAAAATCCGCCTCATTGAGCAACCTGGTGAGCATTGGTCACGCGAGTTCAACAAGGAGAATATCGCTACCCTGGCTCGATTGGCAAAGCAAGCCGATATAGTGTTATATTTTGGAGGCGAGGAAAGTATCCTTTCGGGCGAAGCACGTAGTCGTGCAGTGCTCAATTTACCTGGCGACCAATCGGAACAAATTCGTGCTATCAAAGCCACGGGCAAACCGCTAGTTTTGACTATTATGGCAGGTCGTCCATTGTGTATTAGCGAAGATATAGACCGCGCAGATGCTGTGCTTTATGCTTTTCATGGCGGTACCATGCAAGGTCCTGCTTTGGCTAATTTGATTATGGGTAAGGTAGCACCATCTGGACGCTTGCCTATGACTTTCCCTATGGGCGAAGGACAAATACCGTTCTACTACAATTATAAAACGCCAAGCCGCCTGATGGCTAAATCGCCTAAACTCATCAACGATATTCCTATTCGTGCATACCAATTCTCTGTAGGCGAATCTAGCTATTGGTTGGAGTATGGTAATAAACCACAATATCCTTTTGGATATGGCTTGACATATACCACGTTTGAGTACGGTCCGGTCGTGCTATCCGATACCTGTCTCAGCGCCTCATCACCTGATCACCTCGTTGCCTCGTGCGAAATCGCCAACACGGGCAACCGCGACGCCGTGGCTGTACCACAACTATACATCCGCGATGTAGTAGGTTCACTCACACGTCCTATTCGCGAACTAAAAGGGTTCCAGCGTATTGAGATTCCAGCGGGTGAAAAACGCACTGTCACATTCAATATCACCGAACAAGATTTGGCATATTGGCATTTGGCAGAGGGTGTTAGTTTAGGCGAGGATGGTCCGTATGCTTTCTCGGCAGAGAAAGGTGACTTCCACGTATGGATTGCACCAAATGCTGCGGAAGGACAATATATTCCGTTTACTTTAGTAGAATAAGAAATACGAAATACTCTTATCGAATAACCAGCCACCTAGGTTGGTTATTTTTTTCTTCTTTGGTATAGAGTTCTAATGTAGGGTCTTCGATTGTTTTCAGTGTTACTCCTACTAAATCTGCCCATTTTTGGGCTTTTTGGTTCGTTTTGCGGCGTCTTTTTATGCTTTGTGTATCTTTCTCCCAACGTTTCTTTTTCTTGCCTTCTACCGTGAATTTATCTACGATACCCATATCTATTGCATTGTCCACCTCCGCTTGCGTAGCAAAAGCTATAGCTTGCTGTGTTTGTTTGCGAATCTTTTCAAGAAGAATGTTCCATTCTTTGCTTTCTTTTTCCACCACAGGTTTGTTCCAATTCTCGGTATCGGGTAGTTCCATTATTTTATACCACATCTGCCATGTCACAGGTCTTTCGGATATGTAGTAGGCTTGTTGTTCGTTTTCCACATATAGTAGTTTCAGGCGATAGTTTTTTGCTTTCACTCGTTTTACTATTGCCGGTTCTTCCGTTAGTTGTAATGTAGGTTCATTAGGTAGGGTTAATGCCAGTCGCAACCCACAATATTTGGTTGGTTCTTCTGGTTTTTGGAAGTATCTATACGAGATATGACTATTGGCTTGACAGTTATCGAAGCTTCCTCCGCGCACTATTTTGTCGCTACCGGTGATGGGTCCTTTGGGATTGGGTTCGGTGCCTAGATAATAGGGTGCATACCAGTCGTTGCACCATTCGCTCACATTGCCCGTCATATCGTATAAGCCCAACCCGTTGGGCTTTTTCAGTCCCACTGTATGTTTGCGAAAACCTGCATTACTCAATCCCCAACCCACGCTATCGGGTATATTGCCACCTGCAAAGCGATATTTTTCGCTGTCATTTCCTCCGCGTGCAGCAAACTCCCATTCGGCTTCGGTGGGCAAACGGAATGGCAAACCGGTGATGCTATCTAAGCGTTGAAGAAACACCTGGCAGTCATACCAACTCACATCCGTGATGGGATGATTGGGATTTTGCCACTCGCCTATCATTTCCCATTCGGGCATCACGGCTTGCCATAGGGCTTGCGTCACTTCGGTATGACCAATATAATAAGCATCGAGGGCCACAGCGTGAGTAGGCAGTTCGGTGGATATTTCTTCGCGATGTTGTTCGCGTGTACCTCCCATCACAAACAAACCTCCTTCCACGCGTTGCATCGAAAAGGGGATAGTATTCACTTCGAAGCGAAGTACTTGCAAGGAGTCTGGAATGGTATTTTTTAGCTTGGCATAAACGATATGGGTTCCCATCAGAAACCAAGCTAGTATTGTATAAAAGATGTATTTTCGCATAGCCAGAATCAGCTATGCAAAATCTGTGCCAATCAGTCGAACACTTCCATCAGTACGTCCAATGATTTGGGTGTACTAAACTCTTCTATATGTTCACTATAGTATAGGCATAGCTCGCGTAGGCGTTGCTGTCGTTCTTGGCGTGAGCTGGGTGCTTTGTACCACTCTGGGTGCTCCGTATCATCAATACCAATACCCAGATGATTGGCATATTCGATGAGGAAATGCAGGTGCAGATTGCTGATGTCTGTATCGGTATCCAAGTGCTTTATCACTTCGCATAGCCAGTCAAATAATGGCTGATCGCTCATTGGGTGACGCAGTGTGCTACTTAGTATTTCTGCGATAAACATGGCCACGCATTGGCGTCTAACATCTGTAGCTAGTAGTTGTGGGGTGTATAGCAGCGATGTGGATGATATATTGCCCATCTGCTGCGGTGCGTTTTTGCGTTTGGTGGTAGTGAACTCCACGATGGATAGCGGACGCAACATGCCTTTGTATTTATTGCCATATACAGCATGCTGCATGCGCCCCTGCTCAGCGGTGTAGAGGTGTGCGATACAGCCCGTATCGGAGTATTTGGTTAGTGATAATACAATAGCGCTTGCCATACTTGCATAATTCTGCTGCAAAGGTATGAAAAATGTCGAACATATGCAAATATTTCATCACCTTTTTCTCCACCTCTCACCTTTCACTTTTCACCTTTCAATAAACAATACTTAAAATTAAGATACCTCTTCTTTGATACCTTTCCCCATCTCACCGAGAGACAACCCTGAGATGACCGAGAGAAGAGCGAAGCGTTATCGTGCCCTTGTGGCTAAGAAATCCGATGACTAAACCTGAAAAAGGTTGACTCGATTACTGATATATAATCTTAAAAAACGTACTTTTTTGACTCGTTTCCTGAAAAGGTTGACTGGAGTCCTAAAAAGGTTGACTCTTTGAAAGATGATGCAAAGATACTACATTCTTTTGACATATGCAAATTTGCCATTAAACCTATTCCTTTAACTTTTGAAAATTATCTGTTATATTGGTACACCTGCGCAGGTGTACGCATTCCAAGATTAAGGTGTGGACGCAATGTATTA
>JAZSEB010000002.1:0-89500 GCA_045531475.1 Paludibacteraceae bacterium | reverse complement strand
AGTATCTTTGCATCCTCTTTCAAAGAGTCAACCTTTTTAGGACTCCAGTCAACCTTTTCAGGAAACGAGTCAAAAAAGTACGTTTTTTAAGATTATATATCAGTAATCGAGTCAACCTTTTTCAGGTTTAGTCAACTTTTTTTGACAGGGAGTTGAGTCGGAGTTTTCTCGGTGTTCTCTCGGTCGTCGCTCGGTGTTTTGAGGCAAGGTATAAGAGAGGTAAAAGAGAGTGCAATCTTAATAAACAGCCTTTTTTAAGGAAAAGTACCTGAATAGTATTCGGAGGCAATGGACAAAGAAAACAAATGCTCAGCAAATTTGCTGAGCATTTAGTTTATTCACAAGGGCATGAGCCGTCGAAGCAGTAGGTACAGACACGGTCTTCCTACTTATACTCATCCCATGATTGGATAGCGAGGTCGTTGACATCGACGGTGCAGAAGGCGTTGATGAACGCTGCTGCAAGGCGTGCATTGGTGAGCAATGGCACATTGAGGTCAATCGCCGCACGACGAACGTGGTAGCAGACATCTTGTTGAGGATCTGTAACGATATCCTTTGGTACGCTCACCACGAACTCAATCACGCCTTCGCGCATGAGGTCGATAGCTTGTGGAGTACCCTCCTCAGATGGTTGATATACTGTGGTGTTAGGAATACCTGCCTCGGTGAGGAAGGCACTAGTGCCCATTGTGGCATAGATATTGAAACCTTTGCTGAGCAATTGGCGAGCAGAATCCAACATCTGTGCTTTCTGCTTAGGCGAACCGATAGAGAAGAGTACATTTTTCTTTGGTACGCGCATGCCTACGGAAAGCATAGAGGTCAAGAGTGCAGCGTTGGCATCCTCGCCGAGGCAACCAACCTCGCCCGTAGAAGTCATGTCCACACCGATGACAGGGTCGGCCTTTTGCAGACGGTTGAAGGAGAACTGCGATGCCTTCACACCCACATAGTCGAAGTCGAAGAAGTTCTTGCTTGGTTTCTCTACTAGCAAGCCCAACATGATGCGGGTAGCAATATCGATGAAGTTGATCTTCAAAACTTTAGATACGAATGGGAACGAGCGTGAAGCACGGAGGTTACATTCGATTACCTTAATCTCGTTCTCGCGAGCGAGGTACTGGATATTGAATGGACCAGAGATATTGAGCTCGCGTGCGATTTGACCAGAGATCTTCTTGATACGGCGTACGGTTTCTACGTAAAGTTTCTGTGCAGGGAACTGAATCGTTGCGTCGCCTGAGTGTACACCAGCAAACTCTACGTGCTCGGAGATAGCGTATGCGATGATCTCGCCATCTTTAGCCACAGCGTCCATCTCAATCTCCTTGGTGTTGAGCATGAACTTAGAGATTACCACAGGGTGCTTCTTGCTAACAGTAGCTGCCATCTTGAGGAAACGCTCGAGTTCCTCTTGGTTGAAGCAGACATTCATCGCAGCACCAGAAAGCACATACGATGGACGAACGAGTACAGGGAAGCCCACCTTATCGATGAAAGTCTTCACATCCTCCATAGAGGTGAGGGCACTCCATTCGGGTTGGTCCACGCCAATGCGGTCGAGCATCGCAGAGAACTTATCGCGGTCCTCGGCGTTGTCGATACTGCGAGCAGTAGTACCGAGGATATGCATATGTTGTGCATCGAGCTTGAGTGCTAGGTTATTAGGGATCTGACCACCAGTAGATACGATGACGCCATGTGGGTTCTCCAGCTCGAGGATATCCATCACGCGCTCGAAGGTGAGCTCGTCGAAGTAAAGACGGTCGCACATATCGTAGTCGGTGGAAACGGTCTCCGGGTTGTAGTTGATCATCACGGAGCGGTAACCGTTCTCGCGGATGGTCTTGAGCGCTTGTACGCCGCACCAGTCAAACTCTACAGACGAACCAATACGGTAAGCACCTGAACCGAGTACTACAACCGACTTGCGGTCGTTGAGGTATTTCACATCGTTGGCTACACCCGAGTAGGTGAGGTAGAGGTAGTTGGTTTGAGCAGGGAACTCTGCTGCTAGTGTATCTATCTGTTTTACAACTGGTTTAACGCCCAAAGATAGACGATGTTTGCGTGCTACAAGTACCGCAAAATCCATATCCATTTGTTCGCCCAGTCCAACGGCTTTCGCGATTTGGAAGTCAGAGAAACCTTGAATCTTGGCTTTGCGCATCAGTTCCTCGTCAATGTTTTGGAGCGTGCCAGCTGCTTTGAGCTCGTTGTCGGTCTTAACGATATTTTGGAGTTTCTCGAGGAACCAACGGTCGATTTTAGTCAGCTCGTGCAAGCGGTCGATGCTATAACCCGCATGCAATGCTTGCGAGAGGAAGAAGATACGCTTGTCGGTAGGAGCGGCCAACGCGTGGTCGAGGTCGTCCACATGCAGTTGTTTGTTTTCTGTGAAACCGTGCATGCCTTGACCAATCATACGAAGACCCTTTTGGATGGTATCCTCGAAAGTACGACCGATAGCCATTACCTCACCCACAGACTTCATGCTGGAGCCGATCTCACGATTTACACCGCGGAACTTACCAAGATCCCAGCGTGGGAGTTTAGCCACGATATAATCGAGTGTTGGCTCGAAGAAAGCAGGCGTATCTTTGGTGACAGAGTTCTTGAGCTCGAAGAGGCCATAGCCGAGGGCAATCTTAGCAGCCACGAAAGCGAGTGGATAACCCGTCGCTTTGGATGCCAACGCAGAAGAGCGCGAGAGACGAGCGTTCACCTCAATCACGCGGTAGTCTTCAGAATATGGATCGAGCGCATACTGCACGTTACACTCACCCACGATACCCACATGACGCACGATCTTGATAGCCAACGCACGGAGTTTAGCTGCCTCGGATTTGGTGAGTGTTTGAGTAGGAGCAATCACGATACTTTCACCCGTATGAATACCGAGTGGGTCTAGGTTCTCCATGTTGCAGACGGTGATACAGTTGTCGTATTTATCACGAACTACCTCATACTCAATCTCTTTCCAACCCTTGAGCGATTTCTCTACGAGCACTTGAGGAGAGAAAGAGAAAGCTTTCTCAGCGATGATGTTAAGCTCTTCCTCGTTGTCGCAGAAGCCAGAACCCAATCCGCCCAATGCGTATGCAGCACGAAGGATAACAGGATAACCAAGTTCTTTAGCAGCCGCACGAGCTGCCTCAATGGTCTCGCAAGCTTCGCTTTGGATAGTCTTGACATTAATCTCGTCGAGTTTCTCAACGAACAACTCGCGGTCCTCAGTGTCCATGATGGCTTGCACAGGCGTACCCAATACTTGCACATTGTATTTCTCCAGTACGCCGCTCTTGTAGAGCTCTACACCGCAGTTGAGCGCGGTTTGTCCGCCGAAGGCAAGGAGTACGCCATCTGGACGCTCCTTCGCAATCACTTTCTCCACAAAGAATGGGTTGACAGGCAAGAAGTAGATCTTATCTGCTACACCTTCGCTCGTTTGTACGGTAGCGATATTAGGGTTGATAAGTACGGTATAGATACCTTCTTCACGAAGGGCCTTGAGGGCTTGTGAACCAGAGTAGTCGAACTCACCTGCTTCACCAATCTTGAGTGCTCCAGAACCGAGCACGAGTACTTTCTTAATATCTTTTTTCTCCATGTTGATTACTTATTTAGTAGTTGAAAAAAGTTATCGAATACAAATTCAGAGTCTTTTGGTCCGCAGTTCATCTCTGGAATAAACTGTACTGCCATCCATGGTTTCTCTGCGTGGCGGATACCCTCGTTGGTGCGGTCGTTCATATTGATGAACCACTCTTTCCATTCCGCAGGTAGGGTAGTGCCGTCCACTACATAACCGTGGTTTTGTGCGGTGATATAGCAACGCTCGCCATCTACTATTTGTACAGGTTGGGTAGCACCGCGGTGACCATATTTATGCTTCAACACCTCTGCGCCTGCTGCGAGAGCCAAGAGTTGGTTGCCCAATCCTAAGCCCAGCAATGGTTTGTCTTCGCTATTTGCGAGGAAGGTCTTGATATTTTCGATTGTTACAGCGCAGTCCTCTGGATCGCCAGGACCGTTGCTAAGCATCAGCGCGTCAAACTCGAGAGTGTTGAAGTCGTAGTCCCATGGCACGCGTGTCACCTCTATGCCGCGAGAGAGTAGGTAGCGGATGATACCTTCTTTTACGCCACAATCCACGAGCACTACTTTCTTGCCTGCACCAGCGTTGTAGGTTACTACCTCTTTGCAAGAAACTTGTGGCACGAGGTTCTCGTCATTAGCTACAGGGGTAGTGTCATCGCCTTCGAAGATGAGAGTGGCTTGCATGGTGCCGTTCTCGCGCAGATGCTTGGTCAGTTCACGGGTATCTACGCCTGTGATAGCAGGGATCTGCTCACGGATGAGCCATGATGCCAAATCTTCGTTGGCATTCCAGTGGCTATACTCAGGGCTGTACTCGGTCATGATTACTGCCGCAGGGTGGATGCGGTGGCTGTCCATAAACTCGGACAAACCGTTCTCCAAACTGCTGCATGCAGGCACGCCGTAGTTACCAATCAATGGATAGGTCATCACTACGAGTTGACCTTCGAAGTTAGCGTCGGTCAGCACCTCTGGATAACCAATCATGGTGGTATTGAATACGAGCTCTCCAGCTACGTTTTTCTCGTAGCCAAATGATGTGCCCTTGAAGCAGGTGCCATCGGAGAGTTTCAATGTTACTTTTTTCATATTCTTGCCTTTAATCTTTAACCTTAGCGAAGGATTGTTTCCGAACGATCTGGACCTACAGACACTACATCAATGCTTATGCCAGTCTCTTGCTCGATATATGCGATATACTCTTTCAGTTCTTTGGGCAACTCCTCATAGGTGCGGCAAACTGATACATCGCATTTCCATCCTGGGAACTCCTTGTAGATAGGTTTGATATTATCTGCGTCTGCCTCAAATGGGAAGTAGTCAATCTTCTCGCCATTGAGTTCGTAGCCCACACAAACCTTGATAGTCTCAAAGTCGTTGAGTACATCGCTCTTCATCATGATAAGTGATGTCGCACCATTCATCATCACAGTATATTTCAATGCTACGAGGTCAAGCCAACCGCAACGGCGTGGACGACCAGTAGTAGCGCCAAACTCATGTCCTATCTTACGAAGCATCTCACCTGTCTCATCAAACAACTCGGTTGGGAATGGACCTTCGCCTACGCGGGTGCAGTATGCTTTGAAGATACCATATACCTCGCCGATATGTTGTGGAGCTACGCCCAAACCCGTGCATGCACCTGCGCAGAGGGTATTGCTAGAGGTTACGAATGGATAAGTACCGAAGTCCACATCGAGCAACGAACCTTGTGCACCTTCTGCCAAGATACCTTTATCTTCGCGAAGCATGTGGTTTACAACGATTTCATTATCCATGATTGGGAACTGCTTCATCTCCTCGATGGCATTGAGCCATGCACTGTCGTCAGGCAACTCAATACCGCCCAATTGCTCTTGGTGAGCAGCACGCAATGCGTTGTAACGCTCCAAGAAGTCAGGGCGTAGGATATCGCCTACGCGAAGACCATTGCGCGCAATCTTATCGGTGTAGGTAGGACCAATACCTTTGCCAGTGGTACCTACTTTCTTATCGCCTTTCTTCTTCTCAGAAGCGGCATCCAACATACGGTGGGTAGGGAGAATCAAGTTCGCGCGTTTAGCGATTTGCAAACGGCTCTTTACATCCACACCCATTGCCTCGATAGCGTGAATCTCCTCCATGAGGATGATTGGGTCAATCACTACACCATTACCAATGATGTTGGTGGTGCCATCGCGGAAGATTCCTGATGGTACGGTGTGGAGCACAAAACTCTTATCACCGAAATACAAACTATGACCAGCGTTTGGTCCACCTTGGAAGCGTGCTACTGCTTCATAACGAGGGGTCAATACATCGACGATTTTGCCTTTGCCTTCATCGCCCCATTGCATGCCTAATACGACATCTACTTTTTTCATATATTCTTGCCTTTAAATTCTAAACTTTAAACTAAATTCCAACTTGTTGGAATATATAATCCACATTCTTCATGTAGTAATCCAAACTGAAGCAAGCGTCAATCTCCTCGTTGGTGAGGTGTGCGGTTACGCCTTCGGTCAGTTTGAGGTTCTCTTGCATCTCGCCGCCTTCCATCAGCGTCTTCATTGCCACAGGTTGCACGAGGTCGTATGCTTGTTCGCGTACAAAGCCCTTCTCAATGAGTGCATTCATCACGCGTTGCGCGAAGATTGCGCCGTGGGTCAATCCGATATTGTGCAGCATGTTCTCTGGATATACCACAAGGTTGTCGAGGATACCCTCAAAGCGCGCCAACATATAATCAAGCAGCATTGTTGCATCAGGCAATACGATACGCTCGGTGGAACTGTGAGAGATGTCACGTTCGTGCCACAAGGCGATGTTCTCACTGGCGGTGCACATGTATCCACGCATTACGCGCGCGCACCCGCATATATTTTCAGAGGAGATAGGATTGCGTTTGTGTGGCATAGCCGATGACCCTTTTTGTCCTTTCTTGAATGCCTCTTCTACTTCGCGTACCTCTTGGCGTTGCATGTTGCGTACCTCCAGTGCCATCTGCTCCAAGGTACCTGCTATCACAGCTAAAGTAGCCAAATAGAACGCATGGCGGTCGCGACCCAACACTTGTGTGGCGATTGCCGCTGACTCAATTCCTAGGTGCTCGCATACGTATGTTTGGATAGCAGGTGGGATATTCGCGTAGTTTCCTACTGCGCCTGAGAGCTTACCTGCCTCTACGCCTTTGGCTGCCATCTCAAAACGCTCAATATTGCGGCGCATCTCCTCGTACCACAATGCCCATTTCAGTCCAAAACTGCTCACATCGGCGTGCATACCGTGGGTACGACCAATCACAGGGGTGTACTTAAACTCGTTTGCACGGCGTTTCAATACTTCAAGGAAAGAGTGTAAATCTTTGCGCAAAATCTCATTGGCTTGTTTGAGCAAATAACCATTGGCTGTATCTACTACATCGGTAGAGGTCAGTCCATAGTGTACCCATTTGCGCTCCTCACCCAAACTCTCACTCACGGCGCGGGTAAATGCTACCACATCATGACGGGTGATCTCCTCGATCTCGTGGATGCGGTTTACATCAAAAGTGGCTTTTTCGCGAAGCAACTTCACATCCTCTGCTGGGACTACGCCCAAGGTGCTCCATGCTTCAGCAGCCAAGATTTCTACTTCGAGATAAGCACGAAACTTATTCTCTTCTGTCCAAATGTTGCGCATTACTGCGCGGCTGTAACGTTCAATCATATTGTATGTAAGTCTTTATTTTCTACTTTAATGCAATTGAATGCTTTGATAGCTTTTTCTACTGCTTTCTCTGTGTTTTCATCTGTCGCGAGGATAACGCCATAACGACGATGTCCGTGTACTTCTGGTTTGCCAAAGAATCGCACTTGTACACCTGGCATAGCCAAAGCTTCTTCCACACCGCTGAAGACTACTTCGGTAGCATCACCTTCTACCACAATGGCTTTCGATGCGCTTGCACCGAAGAAACGCACCTCTGGTATAGGCAAACCGAGCACCGCACGCGCATGCAAAGCAAACTCTGACAAGTCTTGCGAGATCATCGTCACCATACCTGTATCGTGTGGACGAGGACTCACCTCCGAGAAGATAACATGGTCGCCCTCCACAAACATCTCCACGCCGAAGATGCCATATCCGCCCAAGGCGTCAGTCACTTTCTTTGCAATATCCTCTGCTTGTGCCAATGCAGCGTCCGTCATCGCTTGTGGTTGCCATGACTCGCGATAGTCGCCATCTACTTGGTGGTGACCGATTGGCTTGAGGAAGGTGGTGCCACCTGCGTGACGCACGGTCAGTAAGGTAATCTCATAATCAAAATGCACAAATCCCTCTACAATCACGCGACCTGCACCTGCACGACCGCCCATTTGTGATTCGGTCCATGCAGGTTCTACGTCTGCTTGGCTTTTCACAGTCGATTGACCATGACCCGATGACGACATGATGGGCTTCACTACGCATGGGATACCTATCTCCTCGATGGCTTGCAGGTACTCTTCGTGCGTGTCTGCAAACTTATATCTTGCAGTAGGCAAACCCAGTTCCTCGGCTGCCAAACGACGGATAGCCTCTCGGTTCATAGTTAAAAAAGCCGCGTTAGCCGTAGGGATAACGCGGTAACCTTCTTTTTCTAATTCGACGAGAGTAGGGGTAGCAATAGCTTCTACTTCAGGGATAATCAACGATGGTTGCTCAGTTTCAATCACTTGGCGGAGTTTGGTGCCGTCTAACATATTGAATACATGTGAGCGATGCGCCACTTGCATGGCTGGAGCATTAGCGTACTTGTCGCACGCAATCACTTCCACGCCATAGCGCTGGAGTTCTAAGGCAACTTCTTTGCCCAATTCGCCACTGCCGAGCAGGAGTGCCTTAGTGGCTACAGAGGTAAGGGGAGTTCCGATTGTCATAATTATTGAGTATAATGTTGTGACCAATTCGGGGTGCAAAGGTAGTTATTTTTTTGCATTTATGCAAGAAAATAATAGAGGAAATTTTTTTTCGCTATTTCTACTATACAAAATCCCGAAAAACAGGTCACTCCTTATCTGTTTTGCAGAAGTGACCTATGGAAATAGTTATTTATTTATTCTATTTAGGAAACATTCGATTGTATTGCGCATGAGCATGGTGATAGTCATAGGACCTACACCGCCTGGGACAGGAGTAATAGCACCTGCCACTGGCAATACTGCATCGTAATCCACATCGCCTACGAGTTTGCCATCCTCGGTGCGGTTGATACCCACATCAATTACGGCTGCACCTGGTTTGACATACTCCGCAGTAACCATTTTTGCACGACCTACGGCAGCCACCAAGATATCCGCTTCGCGGCAAACAGCAGCCAAGTCCTTGGTGCGGCTATGCGCGATAGTCACAGTAGCATGGCGGTCAAGCAGCAGTTTAGCAACGGGCTTGCCTACGATATTGCTGCGACCGATGACTACGGCTTTCTTGCCTGCAATCTCCACGCCTGCTTGGTCAAGCAGTTCGATAATACCTTTTGGGGTACATGGAAGGACGCAGTGTTGGTTGAGCCACAAGCGTGCCACGTTCTCAGGATGGAAACCGTCCACATCTTTCTCAGCAGAGATAGCGGCGATGACCTTGTCCTCAGAGATATGTTTAGGCAATGGCAATTGCACGAGGATACCGTCCACGAGTGGATCGTTGTTGAGTTTGTCAATCTCTGCGAGCAGTGTTGCTTCGCTCACATCTTCAGGCAGTTCCACCAAATGGCCGTCAAAACCACAATACTCAGTAGCTTTAATCTTGCCACGTACGTATGAGCGACTGGCTGGGTTGTTGCCCACGATGATTACTATAAGGCATGGGCGGCGACCATATTGCTCCGCCAATGCATCTACTTCAATCTTCATCGCATCCTTGAGGGATTGCGAAATCACTTTGCCATCTATGATCATAATTTTAGTTCTTAATTCAAAATTCTCAAAATGCCCAATGGGCGATGTCTTTGCGGTAGAAGAGGTTATCGCAGTGAATCTTCTCTATCTCCTTATATACTTTCTCGCGTGCGGTGGTGATGTCTTTACCTGTAGCAATACACATCATCACACGACCGCCATTGGTCTTCAGCACACCATTATCGTTCTTCGTTCCCATGTGGAAGATTGGACCATCAAACAACTCTGTGCCTTCAATCACCGCACCTTTGGTATAACTGCCAGGATAACCCTTTGAGGCGAGAACTACACCAATAGTGGCTTCGTTGCGCCAACTCATTGCCTTATCGCCTTTTAGCCTCATCGCCTCATCGCCTGTCGCGATGCCATAGAACACATCGTATGCATCAGACTCAAGAAGTGGCAGAACAACTTCGGTCTCTGGATCACCAAAGCGAGCATTGAACTCAATCACCTTGACACCTTGTGCGGTCTTCATCAGTCCGCCATAGAGCACGCCTGTAAGTGGCAATCCCTCTTGGCACATGCCTTTGGCTACGGCTTCGAGGACATATTTGCGGGCAAATGCCTCATCTTCTGCGGTCACGAATGGCAATGGTGTGTAGGCACCCATACCGCCCGTGTTTGGGCCTTCGTCGTTGTCGTAAGCGCGCTTGTGGTCTTGCGACAGAGGCATTGGATAGACATTCTCGCCATTCACAAAACACATGAAGGAGAACTCTGGACCTTCGAGATAGTCCTCGATCACCACTTTGCCTTTGCCAAACGCTTCATTGCAGAGCATATCTTGCAGCGCAGCATCTGCTTCTTCGAGGGTGTTAGCAATCACCACCCCCTTGCCTGCTGCCAGTCCGTCGTACTTCAATACGATAGGCAGACTGCCTGCTTTGACGTATGCCAATGCCTCGTTGTAGTCGCTAAAGGATTGATATGCAGCAGTTGGCACATTGTATTTCTGCATGATGATCTTGGCAAACTCTTTGCTCGACTCGATCTGTGTGGCTGCTTTGGTGTGACCAAAGATAGGCATACCTTCTGCACGGAAAGCATCTACCACACCTGCTGCCAATGCTGCCTCTGGACCTACTACGGTGAGATCCACTTCCGTCTCTTTGGCAAAGAGGAGCAAGCCTTCTACATCGGTGTCTTTGATAGCTACACACTCAGCGAGCTGAGCAATACCTGCATTACCTGGAGCGCAATAAATCTTCTCCACTTGTGGGCTGCGCGAGAGGGCATACACAATCGCATGCTCTCTTCCACCTCCACCTATAACTAATACTCTTTTACCCATAAATTAATGTTTGAAGTGGCGTGTGCCAGTCATAAGCATGCAGATGCCGAGTTCGTCGGCTTTCACTACGCAGTCGTTGTCGCGGATACTGCCACCAGGTTGAACGATAGCGGTTACACCATATTGAGCTGCCAATGCCACAGTATCATCAAATGGCAAGAAACCGTCAGAAGCAAGGATAAGACCTTCGGTCACACCTGCTGCGTGGGCCTGCTTCATAGCAATCTCAGCACTACCTACGCGATTCATTTGACCTGCACCTACGCCCAGCGTTTGACCGTTCTTAACTACTACTATCGCATTGGATTTCACATGCTTAACGATGTTCCAACCAAATTGCATATCTGCCAAAGTTGCTGCATCAGGTTGCACCTTGGTAGCGCACATATCGGCTGTGATTGTTTCGATTTGGGTGTCGAGGTGTTGGACGAGCAGACCGCCGTTCACGCTCACATATTGGTCGATGGCCTCGCTGCTTGGGGTCATGTCCACTTGGATAACGCGGAGGTTCTTCTTGGTAGCGAAGATCTCCATTGCCTCATCGGTGAAGTCAGGAGCGATGACGATCTCGAGGAAGATAGGCTTCATGCCGAGGGCAATCTCCTTGGTGATAGTGCGGTTGCAGATCACGATACCGCCGTAGATGCTCACGGTGTCTGCCTCGTATGCCTTTTGCCATGCCTCTTCGATAGTCTCAGCCACAGCAGCACCACAAGGGTTCATATGCTTGAGGGCTACGCAGAAAGGTTGTTGGAAGTCGCGTGCGATATTGAGTGCTGCGTTAGCGTCTTGGATATTGTTGTAGGACATCTCCTTGCCTTGGAGTTGTTTGCCGCTGGCGAGTGAGAATGGGATCGCTTTGGTAGAAGCATAGAACTTCGCGGATTGGTGAGGGTTCTCGCCATAGCGAAGACCTTGCTTGAGGTCGAACTCAAGGAAGAGTTTCTCATTGAGACCAGCTTTCTCGCGCATGTAAGTAGCTATGCAGCAGTCGTATTGCGCGGTATGGGTGTATGCCTTAGCAGAGAGTTGCAGGCGAGTCTCGAGAGTGGTGTTGCCAGTGGCGTTGATCTCAGCGAGGATAGTGTCGTAGTCCGCTGGATCGCAAACGACAGTCACGTCGTTGTAGTTCTTCGCTGCAGAGCGCAACATAGATGGGCCACCTATATCAATCTTCTCGATGGCTTCTGCCATAGTAGTACCCTCTTTGGCGATGGTCTCGCGGAATGGATAGAGGTTTACGCACACGAGGTCGATGAACTCAATACCGTTCTCCTGCAATGCTTGGAGGTGAGATGGCTCATCGCGGCGAGCGAGAAGACCGCCGTGCACCTTTGGGTGAAGGGTCTTAACGCGACCGTCACAAATCTCTGGGAAACCTGTTACATCGCTGATACCGATAGTTTTAACACCTGAATCTTCGAGGAGTTTTTGTGTACCGCCTGTGGCGATAATCTCCCAACCTGCTGCTTGCAGGCCTTTAACAAAATCAACTAATCCTGTTTTGTCGCTTACGCTGACTAATGCTCTTTTTGCCATAAAATTTATTCTATATAGACTAGATAATCTAGAAAATCTAGATTGCCTAGATGATTATAATATTTCGTTTGCGCCTTCGATAACTTTACCGATCACTTGTGCTTTATCGCCGTGCTTAGCGAGGATAGCGATGGCTTTCTCTGCATCAGCAGCAGGCATAGCAATCACCATACCAATACCCATGTTGAAGATGTTGAACATCTCGCGGTGAGGGATATTGCCCCACTTCTCCAAGCATTGGAACACTGGTAGAATCTCCCATGAACCCTCTGTCACGCTGAAGCCCTGACCGTCCTTCAAGATACGAGGGATATTCTCATCAAAGCCACCGCCCGTGATATGTGCGACACCGTGCACATCGCAGTTCTTGATGACCTCCAGCACTTGCTTCACATAGATACGAGTTGGAGTGAGGAGTACTTCGCCGAGAGGTTTCTCGGCGTTGAGTTCTGGATAAACGGTGTGCAGGTCAAGTCCTGCATCGCTAACTACTTTGCGCACAAGACTGAAACCATTGCTATGTACGCCCGAAGAAGAGATACCCACGAGCACATCGCCTACAGCCACTTTGCTACCGTCGATGAGTTGGGATTTTTCTACCACACCAGTAGTATAACCTGCAATGTCGTATTCGCCATCGCCATACATACCTGGCATCTCAGCCGTCTCGCCACCTACGAGGGCGCAACCTGCTTGGCGGCAACCTTCTGCCACACCTGCCACGATGGCCTCTACTTTCTCGGGGATGTTATGACCAATAGCCACATAATCAAGGAAAATAAGTGGTTCTGCGCCTTGTGCAAGCACATCGTTCACGCACATAGCCACAGCATCGATACCGATGGTATCGTGCTTGTCCATGGCGAAAGCGAGTTTGAGTTTGGTTCCTACGCCATCGGTGCCACTAACGAGCACTGGTTCTTTGATGTTGAGTGCCGAGAGGTCGAACATTCCACCAAACGAACCGATATTGCCCATTGAGCCAAAGCGGTTGGTACTTTTTACGTGTGATTTAATACGACTTACTACTTCGTATCCGGCTTCGAGGTTCACGCCGGCTGCCTCATAATGTTGTGCCATTATTGAATTATGAATTTTGTATTATGAGTTATTTCTTTCTAAAATATGCTACTGCGTTGTCGAATAGACGTTGGTACTTGTTGCCAGCGATGTTGGTGAATACACCCTCTTCCCAACGTTCGGTGTGACCCATCTTACCGAGGATCTGACCGTTCTTGGAGATGATACCCTCTATCGCATAATACGAACCATTAGGGTTGTGAGGTGCCTCCATTGTTGCCTCGCCCGTCTTAGGGTCGGCATAGCGGAAAGCTACTTGTCCGTTCTCGAAGAGTTCCTTCGCCAATGCCTCGTTCACCACGAATTTACCTTCGCCGTGGCTGACTGCAATGCTATGTGTATCACCTACTTGCATACCACGAAGCCATGGGCTGGCAGTAGTAGCCACAGTAGTAGTCACCATCTGCGAGATGTGGCGGTTGATATCGTTGCGGAACAGGGTTGGAGAGTCTGGAGTGACCATGCCCAACTTGCCATAAGGCAGCAGACCACTCTTCACCAATGCTTGGAAACCGTTGCAGATACCAAGTATCAAGCCACCGCGCTCAATGAGGGCTGTGATAGCAGCACCCACCTTTTGGTTGTTAATCACATTGGCGATAAACTTACCACTTCCGTCTGGCTCGTCACCTGCAGAGAAACCACCTGCGAACATGAGGATATGGCAGCGATTGATGTGCTCTACCATCTCATCGATACTCGAAAGAACATCCTCGCCCGTGAGGTTGCGGAAGATAGTGGTCTCGACCTCTGCACCTGCCTTGCGCCATGCCTTGGCGGAGTCGTAGTCGCAGTTGGTGCCTGGGAAGACGGGGATGTACACCAATGGGGTTTCAACGGCGGTGCCGTTGTAGTTTAGTGTTGAGTGTTGAGTGTTTAGTGACTTGATACCTGCTGGCATCAATGTTTGATGCTGCGCAACTACCGCAGATGGGTATATCCTGTCGAACTGACCACAGCATGCGTGGAGCAATACTTCGCGGGATACGCGCTCGTTGTTAATAACAAGGTGTGTACCTTCAATCACTTGACCGATGTATTGAGCTGCTGGCAAGGTGAGGTCTTCGGTTGCTTCTACGAGGATGGAGCCGTAGTTGTAGTCGAAGAGTTCGTTCTCGGCGATTTGAATGTCGGCTGCCAATTCGTTACCGAAACTCATCTTAGCGATGGCCTCTGCTACACCACCGAAGCCTAGCGCAAAGGTAGCGCAAACCTTGCCAGATTGGATAGCATTGGTGGTATAAGTCCAGTTCGCTTTGAGTTGCTCCACATTAGGCATATAGTTTGCCAACGCATTGTGCTTGATGAGATAGAGTTTGTGGCCCGCTTTCTTGAGGTCGGTGGAAACCACTTTATCCGCTGGCACGGTGGTTATACCGAAAGCAATCAAGGTAGGAGGTACGCTGATATGCTCAAATGTACCTGACATAGAGTCTTTACCGCCGATACTTGGCAGACCGAACGCAACTTGCATCTTGAGTGCACCGAGGAGTGCAGAGAGCGGTTTGCCATAAGCATGCTCGCTACTCATACGCTCAAAATACTCTTGGTAAGAGAAGCGCATACGGCTATAATCAGCACCTGCTGCTACGACCTTGGTACATGCCTCTACAACCGCATACGCTGCACTGTGGTATGGACTCCAGTCGGCAATGAATGGGTTGTAACCAAATGCCATGATAGAGGCAGTATTGGTATAGCCATCGGTTGGAAGTTTCTGCACACTGACTTGTGTCTCAGAGAGTTGTGTTTTGCCACCGAATGGCATGAGTACGGTGCTACGACCAATAGTGGCATCGAAGTTCTCAATCAATCCCTTTTGCGAGGTGACATTGGCATCTGCCATGACCTTTGCTATTTTCTCCTCGAGGGTGGCACCTTCGATGGTTTGAGCAAATGGATTCTTCTCCTCTACAGGGAGGATAGCGGCTTTAGCAAAGTGCTTTGCACCTGCGCTGTCGATAAACTCACGAGTGAGGTCGGCGATAAGTTCGCCTTTATAGAACTGACGCATGCGACCGCTGTCGGTGACATCCGCCACATGGGTGTATTCGATATTGTCGAGGTGGCAATAGTGCTCCATCTCCGCACGGTCTTTGGCCTCGATGACTACTGCCATACGCTCTTGCGACTCGCTGATAGCCAGTTCGGTAGGGTTGAGTCCGCTATACTTGGTTGGCACGCGGTCGAGGTAGATATCCAGTCCGTCTGCGAGTTCGCCGATAGCTACGCTGACACCACCTGCGCCGAAGTCGTTGGACTTTTTAATGAGGCGAGTAGCTTCAGGGCGACGCATGAGGCGTTGGAGTTTGCGTTCCTCTGGGGCATTACCCTTTTGCACCTCGCTTCCGCAACTTTCGAGCGATGCTTCGGTGTGCTCTTTGGACGAACCAGTAGCACCACCAATACCGTCACGACCTGTGCGGCCGCCAAGCAAAAGGATGATATCGCCAGGAGCAGGGCTCTCACGGCGGATATTCGATGCAGGAGAAGCACCTACGACAGCACCAACCTCCAGACGCTTAGCTACATACGATGGGTGGAAGATCTCACGCACATGGGTGGTAGCAAGACCGATTTGGTTGCCATAGCTGGAGTAACCAGCAGCCGCTTTGCGGGAGATAATCTGCTGTGGCAGTTTGCCTTGCATAGTCTCTGCCACTGGCTTATAGATATCGCCTGCGCCCGTTACGCGCATGGCTTGATAGACATATGCACGACCAGATAGTGGGTCACGAATCGCACCACCGAGACAGGTACTTGCGCCACCGAAAGGCTCAATCTCAGTTGGGTGGTTGTGGGTCTCGTTCTTGAATTGGAGGAGCCATTTCTCGGTCTTGCCATCTACATCCACATCGATGAAGATAGAGCAAGCATTATTCTCCTCGCTGACCTCCATATCGTCGAGAAGACCTTTCTTGCGGAGGTAACGCGCACCGATGGTAGCGAGTTCCATGAGGCAGAGCGGTTTCTCGGTGCGACCGAGTTCTTTGCGGATGTCGTGGAACATGCCGAGGGTGGATTCGATCTCCTCTTTCACAAATGAGTCGTCTATCTTGATTTCTTCTAAGATAGTGGTGAAAGTAGTGTGACGGCAGTGGTCAGACCAGTAGGTGTCGAGGATACGGAGTTCGGTTTCGGTTGGGTTGCGTTGCTCCTTTTGGAAGTAAGTGACTACTTCGTGGAGGTCGTCGGCATTCATTGCCAAGCCCCATTGCTTGCAGAACGCAGCGTACTCCTCGCGAGGCATATTGATAAAACCGTCCAACTTAGCCAATGGCTTGATGTCGGCAGTTTGGTTTTGCACCAATTGACTGAGGTCTTTCTCGCGCGACTCCACAGCGTTGATGTAGTAGTGGCGAATCTTAGCCATGTCTGCTTCTGAGATTGTGTCATCAAAGATGAGCAGACGGCTACTGCGAATCTCTACTTCGGCATTGGGGTCAATGAGGTGTACACAATCCACCGCCGATGATGCACGTTGGTCGAACTGACCAGGGATATACTCTACAGCGAGGTATTTCTTGCCTGTGAGGTCGCACTCGTCTGATACGGTGTCTGTAACCGTCTCGCCAAAGACGGTGTAGCGGCATTGCTCAAGCAGTTCGGGTGTAAAACCAAAGAGGTCGTACACATTGATATAGCGAAGCGATTGCAGACTGAGTTGCAAGTTCTCGTTGAGTTCATTTTTGAGACTCTTGGCTTCTACTTGGAAGGCAGGACGCTTTTCTACAAAAATTCGAAAATTAGCCATGATTAGATAACTGTATTTACTACTTTCTCGGTTTGTTGTTTGCGGAAGTCCTCGAGTTGTGCGAGGAGAGCATTGTCTTGCAAGGCAAGGATAGCCACTGCGAGGAGGGCAGCATTCTTCGAACCATTGATAGCCACCGTAGCCACAGGAATACCTGCTGGCATTTGCACAATGCTAAGGAGCGAATCCAGTCCATCCAATGTCTTGCTGCGGATAGGTACACCAATCACAGGGAGTGAGGTCAAACCTGCAATCACGCCTGCGAGATGCGCTGCGCCACCTGCGCCAGCGATGATAATGCTTAATCCACGCTCACGAGCGGACTCCGCCCACTTCATAAGCTCGTGTGGAGCACGATGCGCACTAATGACGCGTTTATCTACTTCAATTCCAAATTGTTGAAGGGTCTCAATCGCGGGAGTCATTACCTCCAAGTCGCTGGTAGAACCCATAACTACGCCTACTTTCATATATTATAATGTGTATTTTTTATTGAAACTATTAATTGTACCCCTGCAAAGAGCCAACTTTGCAGGGACATGTATGGGATAGGAGTGTTACTCCCACTCAATTGTTGCGGGTGGTTTTGCAGAGATGTCATAGCAAACGCGGTTGACACCTTGTACCTTGTTGATAATCTCGTTGCTGCACTTAGCCAAGAACTCGTATGGAATACGTGCCCAGTCGGCTGTCATTGCATCCACGGAGAGTACAGCGCGGAGTGCCACTGGATGTTCGTAAGTACGAGTGTCGCCTTTCATACCAGTACTGCGTACGGTGCTCAAAAGAATAGCACCTGCTTGCCATACCTTGTTGTATAAGCTGACACCGTTCTCATCTTTCCATTCGCGGAGCATGTCCACAAAGATTGCATCTGCCTCTTGAAGGATATGCACTTTCTCTGGGGTGATATCACCCAAGATACGTACACCAAGACCTGGACCTGGGAATGGGTGACGAGTGATAAGGTGCTCAGGTACACCCATATAACGACCAATACGACGTACCTCATCTTTGAAGAGGAGCTTAAGTGGTTCGCAGAGTTTGAGATTCATTTCTTTAGGCAGACCACCTACGTTGTGGTGGCTCTTGATGACCTTACCTGAGTGGTTGATTGACTCGATGATATCTGGGTAAATAGTACCTTGACCAAGCCACTTTGCATCGGTAATCTTCTTAGCTTCTTCATCAAAAACTTGGATGAAGTCACGACCGATAATCTTACGTTTTTGTTCTGGGTCAGTCACACCAGCGAGGTCGCCATAGAAGCGCGCTTTAGCATCTACACCAATCACATTGAGGCCGAGACATTCGTAGTCGCGGAGCACATTTTCGAACTCGTTTTTGCGAAGCAAACCATGGTCCACAAAGATACATGTGAGTTGGTCGCCAATAGCGCGATTTAGCAGAACGGCTGTAATAGAACTATCCACGCCACCAGAGAGGGCAAGGATAACGCGCTCATTACCAATTTGCTCTTTGAGTTGCACAACGGTAGTCTCTACGAAGTTAGCTGGAGTCCAATCCTGTGCGCTATGGCATGTGTCAAGCACGAAGGGACGGAGCTCATCTACTGTAGGTTGCTCGCCTTTAGCAATGTTAAGAACAGGGATACAGCTGCAGAAGCGGCTGAGAGTGTCTTGGAGTGCTTGAGGCTCTTCCACAGAGTCTTTATCTCCAGAAAGGATAAGACCGATGACTTCTTTGTCATCTTCGGGATACTTGTTGTAAGGTAAAACCTCGCAGAAAGTATCTAATTCGCGCACGCGACGTCCAATAAGTTGGGTAGTGTGCGAACCAAGATCAAGAATAATAATTTTCTGCATATATGTATTGTTTAGCGTTGTTTATTGTCCACGAGTGTAGTTTGGAGTTTCACTTGTGATCGTGATATCGTGTGGGTGGCTCTCGGTCATACCTGCGGCTGTAACACGAACAAACTTGGCCTGTTGCAGTTCGGCAATGTTATGGGCTCCGACATAACCCATACCCGAACGAAGACCGCCCATGAGTTGGTAGATCGTTTCGCTGACATTACCTTTGTAAGGTACGCGACCTACGATGCCTTCTGGTACAAGTTTGTTGATGTTGGTCTCTTTGCCTTGGAAGTAGCGGTCTGCTGAACCTGCTTTCATAGCATCGATAGAACCCATGCCACGATAAGACTTGAACTTACGACCATTGTAAATGATGGTATCGCCAGGAGCTTCTTCGGTACCAGCAAACATAGAGCCGCACATCACGCAGTTGCCGCCAGCAGCGAGGGCTTTCACCACGTCGCCAGAATAGCGCAAGCCACCATCGGCAATCATTGGTACACCTGTACCCCTCAATGCTTCAGCCACTTCGAAGATAGCCGTGAGTTGTGGAACACCTACACCTGCGATGATACGAGTCGTACAGATACTGCCAGGACCGATACCTACCTTCACACCGTCAGCACCATTCTCAACGAGGTACTTGGCTGCCTCAGCAGTAGCGATATTACCTACTACCACCTCTAAATCAGGATAAGTGGACTTGATAGTACGGAGTGCATTAACGATATTCTTAGAGTGACCGTGTGCAGAATCAAGAACGATAGCATCTACACCTTCTTTATATAATGCAGCCACGCGGTCCATAAAATCAGGAGTGATTCCCACACCTGCTGCACAGCGAAGACGACCTTGTTTGTCTTTGCATGCGTTAGGGAAGTCTTTGAGTTTGGTAATGTCCTTATAGGTTACGAGGCCTACGAGTTTACCATCTTTATCTACTACAGGTAGTTTTTCCACCTTATGCGCTTGAAGCGCAGCCATAATCACTTCGTTTTCTGTAGATGAGATGGTGATGAGGTTCTCGCTGGTCATCACTTCGCCGATTTTGCGTGAATAATCGGTTTCGAAGCGGAGGTCACGGTTGGTAACGATACCTACGAGATTGTTCTCTGCATCTACTACAGGAATACCACCGATATGGTTGTCGTGCATGAGTTGCTCAGCATCGCCTACGGTTTGCTCTGCGGTGATGGTGATAGGATCAGAAATGAGTCCGTTCTCAGCACGTTTCACACGGCGTACTTCGGCTGCTTGCGCAGCAATAGACATGTTTTTGTGAATAACACCAATACCACCTTCACGAGCGATAGCAATAGCCATCTTGGACTCGGTAACGGTGTCCATAGCTGCCGATACCACAGGAATATTCAGGTGGATATTTCGGGAGAATTGGCACTTGAGGTCCACTTCACGAGGAAGTACCTCTGAATAGGCAGGGACTAGCAATACATCATCGAATGTGAGTCCCTCTTGCAAAATACGGTCGGTCATATTTATTTACAATTTACTAATTTACAATTTATGGTCGCAGTAATAACAGCGGAGTATGCCGTCGGCATCGGTATAAGCCTTGCGCTCTACTGGTTCGGTAGTGACGATGCAACGGTCGTTATAGCATAATCTTTCGGTGAGGACAGTATCCACATGATGTGATTCTTGTTCTTCTTTCCAAGAGAGTAAAGTGTAGATAAGTGCCATACGGACATATTTACCATTCTCCACTTGACGGAAGTAAGCGGCACGTGGGTCTTTGTCCACGTCCACAGTGATTTCATTCACACGTGGTAGTGGATGGAGAACAATCATAGACTCTTTTCCCAATGCCATTTTCTCGGTATCAAGGATAAAGGCATCTTTGAGACGTTCATACTCCGCTTGGTCAGCAAAACGCTCTTGTTGTACGCGCGTCATATAAAGTACATCGAGTAGAGGCATAGCTTCTTCGATAGTAGAATATTCGCTGTAGTTGTCTCCTAACTCATGCTTCATGTAATCTGGCAAACGAAGCTCTTCTGGAGATATGAGTACGAAATGTACACCCTCATAACGCTTCATTGCTTTGATGAGCGAATGGACAGTACGACCATACTTAAGATCGCCACAAAGTCCTACGGTCAGATGATCGAAATGCCCTAATTCTCTGCGGATTGTGAGAAGGTCGGTGAGAGTCTGCGTTGGGTGCGAATGACCACCATCACCTGCGTTAATAATGGGTATTCGGCTATATTCGGAAGCCACACGTGGTGCACCTTCTTTATAGTGGCGCATGGCAATGATGTCAGCAAACGAGCTCACCACGCGCACAGTGTCTGCCACCGTTTCGCCTTTGCTCACACTACTACTTTTGGCATCGGAAAATCCCAATACATTACCACCTAGCTCCATCATTGCTGCTGTGAAACTGAGGCGTGTACGAGTACTAGGCTCATAGAAGAGCGTGGCAAGTTTTTTACCATGGCATGCTTCTGCATACATCTCTTTGTGTTCAATGATATCTAACGCACGATTGATAATAATATCCACTTCAGCTGTGGTTAGATCAGTAGGGTCAATCAGATGTCTCATATATATTAATTATTATTAAAAAAATCCGTTGTTATAATCAGCCTATCTTCCGCTTATCCTCCGCTTATCCTCCGCTAAAAGTCCAATGAATGAAAAAGCAAATTATTAATATATTTTAATCGTTTTTCAACCATTTAATACAGTCGGAGTACAAGGTATCAAAGTCTTTGATTGATTCGAGCATAAATGGCAGAATAATCATTCTGTTCTTGTTGTCTTGGTATGCAACACCTGCATTTACATAGGTATCATCATAGCGGGCGATACGTACACCACCAGTCATAGGCTCAATACCATCAGGCCATTCACATTCAATTACTTGTGGGTTGGGCTTGGTGTAGTATTCATATTGTTTGGTAGGTAGTATGTCATATTGGAAGTTGATACGTCCGCATGTGGATGCTTTCTCCGTTTTGTATCGATAGTGTAAGACGTTGTGTGTGAAAGCCGTATCACACGTATGGCGCATGTCGCTGGCGATATATGAACCAGTAAGTAGTATTTTACCACCTTGGTTGGTGTATGCTTGTATTGCGTTGCGGAGATGTGGTGGAATACAACCGATAGTATCCGTCTTCTCGCCTTTCTGTTTTCCCATGATGATGTCCACGAGGGTATATGGTTGCAGGGATTCTATGGCATTAATAGAAGAAGATACATATGAAACGCCCATTCTTGCTAAAGTTTTGCCATGCATACTTGGGTAGTCGAAGGTATTACCTATGTTTACCTCTTTTTGTTTATCGGCATGGCACATACCAAATCCACAGTCGTCGTCGCTCTCCCACATATTGGTGCGGTCGTAGTCGAACTGTTCGCCAAGGAAGCTGATCTCTTTGCCATACGATACGGCAAAGGAGCCAGGAACAACACCACCTGTTACACTATCAATACCGAACATCTCTGGTGCATCTACGCGATGGAAGCCATTGATGATAAGTGCCAAGTTATTGTTGTATGCAAGGTCGATATATGCACTCATGATTTCGCTTGGCATACTAACACCGCCATTATTGCCTGCACGTACCATGAAATCGTATTTTACACCGCGTTGGATAGCCACAGTAGCACTGTTCTGCTTTACCATTACACCATTATCCCAATCGGTGGTTTGCCATTCGCCATCTTTCAGCTGGCTCGTGCGCGTGTACAATACATAATAGGATGGGGTAGCTGTTGGTTCGAGGCTATCTACACGCTCTGCCCAACGGATTTGGAGCGTATCGTTATTGGCGTATGTAACGTTCATTTGTTGAACAGGCAATGGTTGTACCACGTATGGGGTGCCAGTCGTTTGGTGAATGAAACGCAACATGCCTTTGTAGATGGCACGGCTGACAATGAACTTGAACTTAGGATCCAATCCGAAAGTCATATCGTAGTAGTTGTGGTGGCTAAGCAACTCAATGATTGTGGATGGCACTTTGGGATTGCGCGTTTCGGACATTGACTTATGCATGAGGTGGCGCTTTTGCCAATTTGGTACCATAGTTTGGCGTATATCCTCTACGATTTGTGTTTGGATATAGTCTGCAAAATCGCGATTACAAATGCGGTCACCGCCCGCTGGATAGGTGGTCTCTTTGTCATCGCCTGTGATAGTGTAAAACATGAATGTACCCACGAGTTTGTCGGTTGGATAGCAACCTGCATCGCTGTGGAAAGCCACGCTCATGTTCACAGGGATATTTAATCCAGGTCCATCGGGATAGGCAGCACTACCGCCTGCGAGATAGTTCACCCAACGGCCACGACAACTGAAGTCGTCAGTATAATCATTCTTGCTGCCAGTATAGTTGTAAACGCTATCAGGAATACCTGCATATTGCAACCAATAGCGTGCGCCTTCTATATAACGTGGATAACCACTGGTAGTAGCAAAGGCTTGCATCTCTTTGTGGCTGGTGGAATCGGTGATAATCTCCTGTGAGTGGGTGTCTTTTTTTGTGTAGAAGTCATCGTATCCTATTTCAGGGTGTGGATAACGTGCTACAGATCCCCATCCACCACCAAACTTGATAGCATCTGTAGTTGTGATGTGTTTACCTTTGTGAGTAAGTGCGACGTAGTTGCTATTGCCATCGGTACCAAAGTCAAATGTACCGAGGTATATCCAAGTACCACCCCCCATTTGTTGGTTTACATGATAGGTGGTACTGATACCTTTGTGTACTACTGTATATTCGGCTTGTGGATTGCTCTTGGGCAAGGATTTGTAACTCACATATACTGCGTATTCGCCTGCTTCTGGTAGGTTGGGCGTATATCGAGCCGTGCTCTTGACTGTGCTATAACCACCCATAGCAAATGGGTTATCGCCTTCGAGTAATGGTTTGAGAGGTCGTCCCCAACCCCTGCCTTCTGCAGGAGCGATACCTGTTGCGATTTGTGAATCGTCCACAATCACCTCGTTGAGCTGTGTATCACGTTCGCGGGGTTGCAATACTACTGCACCTGCATTCTCCAGCATTGGCACAAGGAATGGCATGGTGTAACTGCTTGTGTAAAGGTCTTCGATAGTAGTCCACAGACGGGCGCGTTGCCATTTCCACATGCGGTATGCTTGCACGTAGTAGATACCATGACTACCCCATAAGGCAATGTGCTTGCCATCTAAACCTTGTTTGGCAGAGTAGGGTTGCGAAGCATTGTGTACCAATGGATATTTGGCAGTAGCCATTTTGTATTGCAGTTTTTTGTCGCGTTTCTTGTAGAGGGCAGTTACCCATTCATCGAGTTCTTTGCCATCAGAGATGATACTCACAGCGGCAGTAGGTGTGCCGCCTACCCATTGGCGCACTGATTCTTTGAGTTGGGCGATTTCCTGTGGTGTGAGAGAAATACATGATAACCTATTACATGTAGTGACGGTGATATTCTTTTCATCGATTTGAATATCACTTACTTTCACTTTGCCAAGATAGGCTCTTTCGCTGGCAAATACATTCAGCGAATCAGCCAATTCTTGTGGGGTAGTAGCAAAAGTCATTGTCGCACATAGCGCAGCAATGGCTAATAAGAATGACTTTTTCATGCGTTTCGTTTTATGCGATTATTTCATCCAACTTTCGTCGGAAGGATTGTTGCGGAATTGAATTAAGCGTTCTTTGTCTTCTGGAGCAATGTATGCTTTTTCTGCCGCTACCTCTACAAGGGTGTCAAGGTCGCACAGACTAACGTTCTTCACTTCGGCAGCAGCCAAACGTTCAAGGCCCTTCTTCATGCCGTAGGTGAAGATACTTACTACACCGAGTACATCAGCGCCAGCTTCGCGAAGGACATTCACCACCTCAATACAACTACCGCCAGTAGAGATAAGGTCTTCTACCACAACGACTTTCTGACCAGGGAGAAGTTTGCCTTCAATCTGGTTACCACGACCGTGGTCCTTTGCGCCACTGCGTACATAACCCATAGGGAGGTCGAGGATAGTAGCGGTGATAGCTGCGTGAGCGATACCTGCGGTGGATGTACCCATGAGGACTTCAGCTTGAGGATAATGCTCTTTTATCAATTGAGCGAGGCCGTTCTCTACATCGTTGCGCACTTGTGTGTCGCTTAGGGTGAGACGGTTGTCGCAATAGATAGGACTCTTGATACCACTAGCCCATGTGAATGGCTCGTTTGGACGGAGGAAGACGGCTTTAATCTTGAGCAAGTCTTCGGCGATAAGTTGTTTCATATTGTGTAGAATTGTTTAACGTTGTGTAGTATTCTTATTTCGCTAGCGCTCAAACGATCGCTTTGCGTACGAGTAGTGTTGTTTAGCAGCCGCAAAATTCCTCAACGCAGCGTTGGTATGCCGCTACTGGATCTTCGGCAGCGGTGATGGGGCGACCAACGACGATGAAGTCAGAACCAATCTCGCGTGCTTTGGCTGGAGTGGTGATTCGCACTTGGTCGCCCACTACGCCGTCTGCAAAGCGAATACCTGGAGTAACCGTGTAGAAATCAGTACCGCATGCTTCTTTTACCATACCTGCTTCGAGTGGAGAGCAAACCACACCATCCAAACCAGCGGCTTGTGCGTTCTTAGCGTAGTGAACCACTACATCGCCGATATTGCCTTGGATAAGGAGGTCGTTGTGCATACGCTCTTCGCTAGTAGAAGTGAGTTGGGTAACAGCTAAGAGGATAGGACGGGTGCCGTCCTCGCGAGTGAGGCCTTCAACAGCGGCTTTCATCATTTCGATAGTACCTGCGGCGTGGAGGTTGCACATGTCTACGTCCAAGCGAGAGAGTACTGCCATGGCTTTTTTGACAGTGTTAGGTATATCGTGGAGTTTGAGGTCAAGGAAGATCTTGTGTCCACGGCGTTTGAGTTCGCGCACGATAGCAGGACCTTCAGCATAGTAGAGTTCCATACCAATCTTTACGTAGGGTTTAACCTCGCCCATCTTGTCAAGGAAGCGATAGGTCTCTTCTGCCGAAGCGAAATCGCATGCAATAATCACATCTTTATTCATGGTTCACTATTCCAATTATATCTGTTAGTTTTTCTATTTTCAATTCATCCATTAGGGTTGGTAGGCGGTCGATAATCTCTTTTGCCACCATGGGGTTGGTGAGGTTGGCAGCACCAATCTCTACAGCTGTTGCGCCTGCCATCATCATCTCTATCACATCTTCTGCGCTGCTCACGCCACCGCAACCGATGATAGGAAGAGAAGTTGCGCGTGCTACTTGGTTGACCATGCGGAGGGCGAGCGGGAAGATACCTGCGCCCGAATAACCACCATAGCGGTTGGCAATCACGGGACGGCGACGGCGGATGTCGATGCGCATGCCGAGTACGGTGTTGATGAGGCAAAGTCCGTCTGCTCCTGCTGCTTCGCATGCTTTGGCAATCGCCACGATGTCAGTGACATTGGGCGATAACTTCATATAGACAGGTTTGGTAGTCACGGCTTTAACGGCTGCCGTCACTTCGGCTGCTGCCTCTGGGCTAGTACCAAATGCCATACCACCTTTGTGGACATTAGGGCAGGAGATGTTTACCTCGAGAATGTCGATGGGCTCTTTGTCTAGTAGGGCGCAAGTCTCTACATAGTCTTGCACGGAGAAACCGCTGACATTCGCTACGATACAGCCGTTGTAGTGGCTCTTGAGGCGAGGGAGTTCGTGTGCAATCACATGTTCTACGCCAGGGTTCTGGAGTCCCACAGCATTGATCATACCATAATTGCCACACTCGGCGATACGAGGCAAAGGATTGCCGTAGCGCGCTTCGCGGGTAGTGCCTTTGAAGGATATACCACCAAGGCAGTTGATATCGTATAACTCAGCAAACTCGTCGCCAAAACCATAGGTACCCGATGCAGGGATGATGGGGTTGGCGAGGGTGATGCCTGAGAGGGATATTTGGAGTTTATTGTTCAACATTGTGTAGTGTTGTTTAGAGTTGTAATTCGTTTGCGGGGAAGACGGGGCCTTCTTTGCAGACACGTTTGGGACCGTTTGTGGTTTGAATAGTGCAGCCCATGCATGCACCAAAGCCACAACCCATACGCTCTTCCATACTCACTTCGCCATGGGTGCCAGCGGCTTGCAGGAGTGCTTTGATCATGGGCAATGGTCCGCAGGTGTAATAGTAGGATTGTTGTCCGTCTAAGGCGTTGGTGACAAAGCCTTTTACGCCATGACTGCCGTCCACAGTAGTGACGGTGACATCGCAACCGAGCGCGCGGAACTCCTCCTCGTAGAAGACTTCGTCTTTGGTGTTGAAGCCGAGAATCACGCGCACCGCTTTGCCTGCTTCGCGCAGTTGGCGAGCGAGCATATACATGGGTGGAACACCTACGCCACCGCCCACAAGCAATGGTTTGTCGCCTGCTTTCGAGAGGTCATATCCATTGCCCAAAACAGTCAGTACGTCAAGCTGGGTGCCGATTGGTAGGTGACTCATCGCCTCAGTACCTACGCCTACTACCTTATATATAATAGTGAGGACACCATTGTTGATGTTGCAGACAGAGATGGGTCGGCGGAGGAACTGTCCTTCCACGCGGATATTCACGAACTGCCCAGGAAGTATGCCTGTGGTGTCGCCACAAAGCTGCATACGATAGACGTTCTTGGCTATCTGTTCGTTGGTTTTTATTTCAAAAGTTAGTTGCTTCATTTCTTGTTTATGTTGTGGTTGTCTATCGGCGAAGTTCCTATGAAGTTCCTATGAGATTCCTATGAAGTTCCTATAGAGATAGGTGGCAAATAGGCGGCAATCTACTGGTTGGTATTGTTATAAACTGTTATTCCATTGACAATTGTCTTCACGCATTTGCCATATACTTCCCACCCTTCGAAGGGCATGGCTTGACCCATTGAGAGGAAGTTAGCTGGATCAATGCGATAGCACGCGTCCAAATCGAAGTAGGCAAAGGAGCCCGAATTGTCCAAACCAATGATGCGGGCTGGATTAGTGGACATGAGCTCGATAAGGCGTTCGAGGGTGATGATACCCGTTTTAACAAAATGGGTGTACATCAGCGGGAAAGCGGTCTCTAATCCCACAATACCAAATGCACTCTTTTCCAATCCGCGGCTTTTTTCCTCTGCGCTATGGGGTGCGTGGTCTGTGGCAATACAATCAATGGTGCCGTCTTTGATGCCCTCAATGAGTGCTAGGCGGTCTTCTTCCGCGCGGAGAGGTGGGTTCATTTTCCACTTGCCGTCCTCTTGGAGGTCTTTGTCAGAAAGTAACAGGTAGTGCGGTGCAGTCTCGCAAGTTACAGGCAATCCTTTCGCTTTTGCCTCGCGAATAAGAGCCACACTCTCTTTGGTAGAGATATGGCATATATGAAAACGACACCCTGTCTCTTCTACCAGACGGATGTCGCGTTCTATCTCTTTCCATTCGCTTTCAGACACGATGCCACGGTGATTGTGTTTTGCGGCATACTCTCCCGCGTGGATGTAGCCACCGTTGAGTAATGACTCTACTTCACAGTGAGCTACCATTAGACGGTCAACAGCACGGCAACTCTTCATGGCCACGCGCATTAATTCTTCATCTTGAATGCCGCGTCCGTCATCAGAAAATCCCCTTACGTGTGGTGCTAATGCTTTAAAATCTACTAGCTGACCTGCTCCTTTTTGACCTATTGTAATTGACGCATAGGGATACACGCCTGTGTAGGTATCGCGCTTGATTATGTCTAACTGCTCCTTCAAGTGCTCTAGTGTATCGGGAACGGGATTCAAATTGGGCATAGTAAATACAGCGCTGTAACCTGACGCGGCAGCAGCCATGCTGCCCGAAGCAATAGTCTCCTTATACGAAAAACCCGGCTCGCGAAAGTGGACATGAAGGTCCACAAGAGCCGGAATTTGTACTATGTTGCGTTCGCTGGCCATACCTAAACTGCAAATTTTGAATTTGCGTGCAAAGGTACAACTTTTTTCGCATATATGCAAGTGTCTATGTGTAATTTTTTTCACAAAAAATGAATTGTATTTTTGACTTTGCATAAATGAGTGAATATATCAAAAACAACGGATTTCTATTTGTAATACTAGAAAATGTATGTTTATAGTGGAAAAGTATGCAAAAAATGCAAAAATATTTGGTTGTTTGAAAGAAAAGTAGTAATTTTGCGGTCGATTTTTAAAAATAATCCGATTGATTTTAAAAATTGTCGTTATTTTGATCTATTTTTGAAATTATAAACTTATAATAATTATGTCAAATATTCGTTTTGAGGCCTTGAAAACAGCGTGGGCGCATCAACCAAATAATGTAGCATCAGTACAACGTGCTAGTGTAATCTTTTCGCAAAACGTGTTTACGCGCGAAAAGATGAAGGAGTATATTGCCAGCAATATTGTGGAGGAACTTTTCGATTTGATGGACAATGAGAAAACGCTGAGCCGCGATATAGCCAATAGTGTAGCGATCGGTATGAAGAAATGGGCTATGGAACAAGGTGCGACGCACTACACTCACTGGTTTCAGCCACTCACGGGCGGCACGGCAGAGAAGCACGATGCTTTCTTCGATTTTGATGAGAAGGGTGCACCTATGGAGAAGTTCTCTGGCTCGGTGCTTTATCAGCAAGAACCAGATGCCTCCTCTTTCCCTAATGGCGGTATTCGTAATACCTTTGAGGCACGTGGTTATTCGGCATGGGACCCATCTTCGCCGGCATTTGTGATAGGTGATCGATTGTGTATTCCTACTATTTTTGTAGCATATACAGGTGAGGCGTTAGATTACAAGACTCCGTTGCTGCGCTCTATTACCGCAGTGGGTAAGGCAGCAACAGCGGTGGCGAACTATTTTGATAAGAACGTGAAGCGTGTATATACATACTTGGGTACGGAGCAAGAGTTCTTTCTCGTGGATGAAGCACTATATAATGCTCGTCCTGACCTGATGATGACAGGACGTACACTCATGGGACATTATGCTAGCAAGAGCCAGCAATTAGATGATCATTATTTGGGAACTATTCCTGAGCGTGTTCTTGCCTTTATGACGGAATTGGAGCAAGAAGCGTTGAAATTGGGTATTCCTATCAAGACACGTCATAATGAAGTCGCGCCTAACCAGTTTGAGTTGGCACCTATATACGAAGAAGCCAACCTTGGCAGCGACCACAATCAACTGCTCATGTCACTTATGGAGCAAGTGGCGCATCATCATCAGTTCCGTGTGCTCTTCCATGAAAAGCCTTTTGGCGGAGTCAATGGTTCAGGTAAGCATTGTAATTGGTCGCTAGGAACTAATACAGGTGTAAACCTAGTGGCTCCAGGAAAGAATCCGTATCAAAATCTTCAATTTGTGACTTTCCTAGTGAATGTGTTGATGGCTGTGCATCGTCACAACGGATTGCTGAAATCGACGATAGCTTCTGCCACCAATGCGCATCGATTGGGTGGACATGAAGCACCTCCAGCTATCATATCTGTTTTCTTAGGCACGCAAATTAATGAGGCGCTTGATCAAATAGAGAAAGCAGATGTGGATAAAGGTATTATCATTAATGCTAAAAAGGAAATGAAGCTTGGAGTGGGGAATATCCCAGAGATTCTGTTAGATAACACCGATCGCAATCGTACATCACCATTTGCGTTCACGGGTAATCGATTTGAGTTTCGTGCAGTAGGTTCATCAGCTAATTGTGGTGCAGCGGTATTGGCTTTGAATGCAGCTGTAGCGGAACAGTTGAATATCTTCCGTGAAGAGGTGGATGCACTTATGGCAAAAGGCGAAGCTAAAGAGCGTGCCCTTTTTACGGTGATCAAACGTTGTTTGAAAGAATGTCGTGCGATTCGTTTTGACGGTAATGGCTATAGTGTAGATTGGCATCAAGAGGCCCAAAAGCGTGGGCTAGATACAGAGACAAGTGTGCCACTGATGATTGACCAATATCTCAAACAAGAGAGTGTACAGATGTTTGGTTCTACAGGCGTACTTAATTTGGCAGAACTGCAAGCGCGCTGTGAAGTGAAGTGGGAGAATTATTCGCTCAAACTGCAAATAGAGAGTCGAGTCTTTGGTGATTTGGTCATCAATCATGTCTTGCCTGCTGCCAAACGATATCAAGCAATGTTGCTAGAGAAAGTCGCGCATCTGAAGCAGGTGTTTGATGTAGAAGAAGCGAAGGTGCTCAATGAGCAGGACTGCCTACTAATCCGCCGTATTGAGGGGCATGCTAGTGCGATTATAGCAGGAGTAGATAAGATGACAAGTCTGCGTATGACAGCCAATCATATTGAAAATCAACGCGAACGGGCGTTGGCTTTCCATGATACGATTGTGCCTATCATGGAGGATATCCGCAAGCATGTAGATGAGTTGGAGATGTGGGTGGATGACCAATTGTGGACACTGCCCAAGTACCGCGAGTTGCTATTCGTTCATTAAAAAATATGGCTGCTTTATAGAGCAGCCATATTTTTTTCATTTATCAGTTCTTTGCCTTCGGGCGTATAAGCATATTCAATGCGGTCGGCATAGAATTCTTCTACCTTACCACGCACGATCTTCATCGTGGAGTTTACCATATGGTTTTGCTCTGTGAATGGCTCTGGCAATACGGCAATCGCTTTGGGCAACCATTGTTCAGGGAACATTCCTGCAAATTTGCCATTGCGATATTCGTTCACCTCATCTTGAATCTTCTGCAACATGGCTTTTTTGCCTTCCTCGGTTGCAGGGTCCAATCCTAACGATTTGGCATGTTCTTTCAATGTGTCTTTGTTGGGCACAATGAGTACCATGGTGTATGGGTCTTGGTTGTTGTGCAAGATAACTTGTTCAATATACTTACTGCCATCAGTCAGACTATCTTCATATCCTTCTGGGCTATATTTCTCGCCATCTGCACTGATGAGCAGTGATTTAAATCGTCCTACTACCCACAAGAATCCTGGGTGTTTGTCTGTCACGTAACCCATATCACCTGTATGCAACCAACCATCAACAATAGTCTTGGCTGTAGATTCTGGGTTTTTCCAATAGCCTGCCATCACGTTCTCGCCCTTTATAACGATTTCGCCTTTTTGACCATGTGGCACTTCGTTGCCATCATCATCGCAAATCTTGAGGTCAAGTGGAGTCACAATACGGCCGCTGGAACCAAAAATAGCATGGCTCATAGAGTTGGCGCAGATGATAGGTGTAGCTTCGCTCAGTCCATATCCTTGGAACATAGGCATACCCACCGCGCAGAAATAGCGTTGCAACTCAATGTCGAGCAATGCACCACCACCTACAAAGAACTTCATACGTCCACCAAATCCCTCGCGTACTGCCTTGAAGATGATTTTGTCAAATAACTTTACCAATGGCCAACGCCACGCTTGCCATCCACCACGATTCCAGTACTCCTTATTGTATTTGATAGCATTGTTGAGGGCGAATTCGTAGAGGCGTTCTACGGTTTTACCTTTGGCTTTGATACTTGTTTCTATATTCTTGCGGAAGTTGCGTGCTAGCGCTGGCACCGACAACATAATCATTGGGCGAACTTCTTTGATAGCGATAGGGATATTTTTTAGCGTAGCGATGGCCGTTTTGCCTACTGGAACAGTGGCTATGCTACCTCCATAGGACATCATGGTGTAGAATCCTGCCACGTGCGCAAAGCAGTGGTCAAGAGGCAGAATGATTAGCATCACATCGCCTTTGTTGCAGGAGATTACACTTGCGCCTTGTTCCACATTAGCGGTGTAGTTGCGGTGTGTGAGAAGGATACCTTTTGGGTCTGCTGTTGTACCTGAAGTGTAACTGATGTTCGCATAGTCGTCTGGTCCTACCGACTCATATAGAGCACGAAACTCGTCCGCATGGTCTTTGAGGTATGCTTCGCCCATAGCAATAATTTCGCTGATAGGCATCTCGTTTTCCTCGTATGTCTCTAATGGGTCAAGCACAATGATTTTCTCCACTTTAGGGCAGTTAGCAATAATGTTGCGAATCTTTGGCAACTGTTGTTCGCTCACAATCACGTAGCGTGAATCGGAGTGCTGTATACGGAAGAGTAGATCGGTTGATTCAGTGAGTTTGATACTTAGTGGTACATTTATACCACTAGCATATAGAATACCCAACTCGCTGGTAATCCATAGGTTGCGACCTTGAGAGAGTAGGGATACTTTGTCTCCTTTTTTGAGTCCGAGTTGATAGAGACCCGCACCAATTTTATGGGCTTCTTCGCGTGTTTCACGAAAACTGGTTTCTGTCCATACGCCATTTACCTTCTCGCGAAGGAATGTGAGTTCACTATATTTATGGGTGTACTTCTCAACGAAGTCGATGATTGTAGGTCGTTTCATAAACAGTTATTTTAAAAATCATGCAAAGGTACTGCTTTTTTTGCGAATATGCAAATTTATATGATTTTATCAATGATTTCACTCGGATGATTGACCATGTGGTCGAGTGTTACGGTGAGCAATTGCTCTTTCGTGCAGAAGCCCCATGTGCAAGCCACGAAAGGTAAGTTGGCTGCCTTCGCGGTGGCGGCATCCACGAGGGAGTCGCCGATGTAGTAAATAGGCGAAAGGTTATAGGTTAGAGGCGAAAGGCGATGGATAATATCCCATACGATTTGTGGGTCGGGTTTGCGAGGGACGCCCTCGCGTTCGCCCAATACCACATCAAATGTGTTTGGAAAGTAGTGAGCGACAATCTTCTCCGTGGCAGCTTGATACTTATTGCTGGCTACCGCCAAGGTATGTCCTGCTGCTTTCAAGGTTTGCAGCAGTTCTGGAATGCCATCATATGGACGGGTGAGGTCGCAGTTATGTTGGTCGTAGAAGAGCACAAAGTATTCGCGTAGGCGAAGCACCGTGGCTTCATTGCGATGCTCTTCGGGCAATGCACGCTCAATCAGTTTATTGATTCCATTACCCACTAGACGAGGGTAGTCCTCAATCTTATGTATCGGAAAACCGCATGCCGATAATGCATAGTTACATGCCTGCCCCAAGTCATCAATCGTATTAATGAGTGTCCCGTCTAAGTCAAAAATTATTAGCATAATTTTGTGGTTTAATGTTTATAGTTTATGGTTTATAGGCGGGGCGGCTAAGCCGCATACTTCGTGCCTCTCACCTCTCATCTCACTTAGCTATTAGTGGTTACGGTTACATCCATATGTGGATAAGCAAAGGTGTATCCATGTTTGGGTAGCTCCGTGTAGAAGAGTTTGTTGAAATGGAAGTACACATCCCAATAATCGGCAGATTTTACCCATGCGCGCACAACGAACGAGATGTTATTATCGTTCAAGGATGATAGTGCAACAAAGGGGTCTGGAATAGTCATTTTGGTGGTATCAATTGCTACAGGCGAAGCATTTTTTGGACGCTCATGTTGAGAGGTCAGGATACGTTCGTCGGATAGAATCAGCTCTTTCAGCAGTGCAATACAGCCATCTGCATCTACGCCATAGTCCACACTCACAGTCCAATCCACGCGTCGCAATACTTGTGCCGACACATTCTCAATCGTGCCATTGAATAGTGCTCCGTTAGGCAAGATAATCACGCGGTTGTCCACAGTGAGAATACGTGTAGTGACTATGGTTACTTCCATCACCGTACCGCTCACTCCTTGCGCATTGATAAAGTCGCCTGCCTTAAACGGACGGAAAACCAACAACATAATACCTCCTGCGAAGTTCTGCACCGTACCCGACAATGCCATACCAATAGCCATACCGCCTGCGGTGAGCAGTGCAGCGAAAGAGGTGGTGTCTAATCCCAAAGTGCCTATCAGTACAATAATGAGTATAACGGTTAGTGCAATGCTAGTAAATGATGTTACGAATGATGCTAAAGTGCGTTCGGTCTTGCGGCGCTCGAAGATACGCTCTAACATTCGCTTGATGCGACGAATCACCCATGCTCCTACAAAATAGAGCACTAATGCAATTACTACTTTGATACCAAAATCAATCGCACTATCCAACCAACCGCGAAGCACTACTTCGGGTTCGCTCTGCACTTGTTGGATGAAATTTTCAGTTATATGTTTGAGAGAATCCGCAGGCAAAATCTTAGGTGCGGGTGTTTCAACATTGAGAAGCATATCGGTTATTATGGGCTTTTAACTATAATATCATGATTATTAAATTATCCGCGTTGTCTAACCGCTTCGTAGAGCATTACACCTGCTGCCACACTTACATTCAAACTCTCAATCACACCCGACATTGGTATGCGTACTTGATGAGAGCAAATGTGCAAATTGCCCTCATAAATACCCTTATCCTCGCTACCCATTACGATAGCTGTAGGCATGGTCATGTCCACTTCGGTGTAGTTCGCCGTGGCATGCTCGGTTGCTGCTAAGACATTGAATCCCGAATCGCGTAAGTACTGCAATGCATTCTGGAGGTTATCCACTTTGCATACTGGCAGATGGTATAGCGCACCTGCTGATGTCTTTACTGCATCGCCATTGATAGCCACACTACCGTGTGTACCAATAATTAGTGCGTGTGCGCCAGCGCATGCGCATGTGCGAGCAATAGCACCGAAATTGCGCACATCCGTTACACCATCTAATACCATTAGCAGAGGCGTCTTACCCTCTTCAAAGAGAGTAGGGACTATTGATTCAAGATTGCAGAAATCTATCGGACTGAGAAACGCAATAGCCCCTTGGTGATTCTTGTCGGTATATTGGTTGAGTTTCTCCACAGGCACTTTTTGCACGGGCGTGGTAGTGCCCATCAGTTTCTTGAGCAGTTCCTTGCCGATAGTGGAAGTCATGTCACGACGCAAGAGAATCTTATCCAAGGTCTTACCTGCATCAATCGCCTCAATGATAGCACGAATGCCGAAGATCATCTCCTTCTCGGGCGGACGACGGGTGTCGTAGGAAGTCCCCCTCGCTCCTCCCTGAAGGGGGGAAGGTTTAGAAAAACTAGATTGTCTAGTTGGTCTAGTATAGTTAGAAGTTGTCTTTTTCTCGAACATAGCTTAGTATTTTAACCAATTGAGGAACTTCTCAATATCTTCATCGTAGGCATAACTCGTTTCTACAATGCGGTTTCCGTCGGCATCGAGTTGCACATAGTAGGGTTGTGCATTGGATTGATAGTGAGCGCGTTGCATGTGGCTCCATTTGTCGCCTATGGTTTTCAATGTAACCGTTTTGCCGTTCTCCTCTACCGTGATTGGCTCTGGCAATTTTGTCTTGTCGTCCACGATGAGCGAGATAAGTACATACTTGTGCATATGCTCTGCCACTTCGGGTTTGCTGAGTACCGCTGCCTCCATTTTGCGGCAGTTGACACAACCAAAACCGTTGAAGTCCAAGAACACAGGCATGTTGTTCTCCTTCGCATATGCCATACCTTCTTCGTAGTCGGTGAAGGTGATTTGACCACCGTGGTTGGTCATGGTGGCGTAGCCCTCGCCTTTAACCTCTAACCTTTCGCCTATAACCTGACCGCTCGGTGTCATTACCCAGTCTTGGGTGGTCATAGGTGGTGCGAAAGCTGAGATTGCACGGAGTGGTGCACCCCACAAGCCAGGTACCATGTACATTGCAAAGGAGAGTGAAATAACTGCCAAGAAGAAGCGTGTAACACTGGTCTTGCGATGGTCCTCATCATCATGTGGGAACGAAATCCATCCTAATAAGTAGCAGCCCAAGAGCGAGAAGATGATAATCCAAAGCGATACAAACACTTCTCTATCGAGGATATGCCATCCGTATGCCAAGTCGGCTACGCTGAGGAACTTCAATGCCAATGCTAACTCAAGGAAAGCAAGAGTGACTTTGAACGTATTCATCCAGCCACCCGACTTAGGCAATTTCTTCAGTACCGATGGGAACATAGCAAACAGCGAGAATGGCAACGCCAATGCAATGGCAAAGCCCAACATACCCATCGCTGGGGCGAGGATAGATTTGCCAGCTGCCTCCACGAGCAAGGTGCCAATGATAGGACCTGTGCAAGAGAACGACACAATCACCAAGGTGAACGCCATGAGCAGAATACTGAGGAAACCAGTCGTGTTGCTAGACTTGCTATTGAGTGCTGTGGACCATGAACTAGGCAAGGTAATCTCAAATGCCCCGAAGAACGATGCTGCAAATAATACCAGAATCAGGAAGAAGATGATGTTCACCACTGCGTTGGTACTCAATGCGTTGAGTGCAGAAGCACCGAAGATTAGTGTTACCAATAGACCTAATCCCACGTAGATAATCACGATGCTCAATCCGTAGAGAATAGCGTCGCGAACCACTTGTGCGTTGGTTGTTCCTTTGGCAGCACCGCCACGCTTGATGAAGAATGATACCGTCATCGGTATAATAGGCCATACACATGGAGTGAAGATTGCCAACAATCCACCGAGCAATCCCATTACAAAGATCCACCATATTGATTGTTCTTGTTTCTCTTCTTTTGTTTCGTCATTTGGTAAAACAAACTCCCATGTCTCAGGGGCCGTACACATTTTGTCATCGCATGCATTAAACCGTACACGAATAGTATCGGCTTTAGCTACGGTTTCGGTGAATGTGCCTTCGTACTTGTCAATGTAGAATCCATCACCCAATTCGATGATGTTGAGGTGCCAACCTTTATCGATGGTGGCTGTTAGACGGATACTATCACCATCCACTACACCTGACCACTTGATAGGTTGCACTAGTTGTGCGTGTGCGGAAAATGCTATCGCAATCACCGCGAAAAATATAGTCATTAATCGTTTCATAATTCGTGATTATATTTGTGGAAATTTAAAAATTACAATTAATATCTGAAGGCATGCGTAGGTCACCGCGTGGTGATAGACTTACACCTATCACCTTTGGTCCATCAGGTAGACAACTACGTTTAAACTGCTGTGTGAAGAAACGGCGCATAAATATGTTTAACCAGTGGTTAATCACTTCTTCTGTATATACTCCTTCGAATGCCAAACTGGCCATGTAGGCTATTTTTTCGCGTGTGAAACCATAGCGCAGGAAATAGTACATGAAGAAATCATGCAATTCGTATGGCCCCACTTTGTCTTCAGTTATTTGTGCTATATTGCCATTATCGTCGGTAGGCAATAACTCAGGTGATACAGGTGTATCAATCACATCCAGTAGTGTCTCTCGCAAACGCTCTCCAAAAATGTTTTCTGCTGCATAGCGAACTAGGTAGCGTACCAATGTCTTGGGCACTCCTGCATTCACGCCGTACATCGACATGTGGTCACCGCAATAGGTAGCCCAACCAAGTGCCAACTCGCTCATATCGCCTGTTCCTACTACTAGACCATTGTATTTATTGGCCATATCCATCAGTACCAATGTACGGATACGTGCTTGTGCATTTTCATAGGTGATGTCGTGGTTATTCAGGTCATGACCAATATCATTGAGGTGTTGTATAGCCATTTCGCGGATAGGTATCTCATGAATACTTACTCCCAACTCTTCCATCATAGCCAGCGCATTATTGTATGTACGTCCGCTCGTACCAAAACCTGGCATAGTTACACCGATCACCTGCGAACGACTATATCCTAATCTATCGGCAGCAAGTACACTTACGATAAGTGCCAATGTAGAATCCAAGCCGCCTGATATACCAATCACCAATGATTCAGCATGTGTGTGTTGCCAGCGGCGAAGCAAGCCATGTACTTGAAGATTTAGCACATCTTCGCAATATTCCAAGCTTTCTTTGCGTTTTGGTAGGAAAGGTGTTTTTGTGAAATGGCGATGCAAAGGTCCTCCATTCTCGGCTTCCAATGGTGCTACATTGATATGACGGTAGTGCCCATGTTTATCGTGCGTAAAATTAGTGTTTCGTTGGCGATCAATACGCAGACGTTCTACATCTATTTCCGATATAATCATGCTACTTTCTAATTGAAAACGATCGCCAATCTCCAGCATATCACCATTTTCAGCGATATACGTACTTCCTGAGAATACTATGTCCGTAGTCGATTCGCCGATACCAGACGAAGTGTATACATATCCACAATGTACGCGAGCCGATTGTTGAGTAATCATACGTTGGCGGAAGGCATGTTTGCCCGTTACACAATTGCTACTGGAGAGGTTAAAGATGATTTCTGCTCCCTGTATAGCCAATTGTGTACTAGCTGGTAGAGGCGACCACAGATCTTCGCATATCTCAATGCCAAAACTATAATCTTTAGTTGCAAATAGCAGGTCTATACCAAATGGTACATCGTTGCCCCATAATTCAATGGTAGGGATGCGAGGACGGATACTATTAACGTTGTTTTCTAATACGTCGCGTCCAGAGGAGAACCAACGTTTCTCGTAGAACTCTCCTGTATTTGGTAGATTGATTTTAGGTACTACGCCAATCACTTCACCATCCGTCATTACGAAGGCGCAGTTATATAGATTATTGTCCACTTTCAGCGGTGCACCAACTAGCACAATGATTGGCAAATCACGTGTTGATGCGCATACGTCCTCTAGTGCATTAAGGGCATCTTTCTGTAGCTGTTGTGTGAAGAATAAGTCAGCACATGTATAACCAGTAAGACTTAGTTCTGGAAAACAAACTACTTGCACTCCTTCTTGAGTGGCCTCAATAATCTGTTTTTTAATTTCTTCTGCATTGTATTGGCAGTCTGCCACGCGCATACGTGGTACAGCGGCTGCCACGCGAACATATCCAAAATTTGTGGTCATAGTTCCTGTCGAATTGTTTCTTTTAAATTATATAACTTGGGTTACATGCTCGCGCATGCGCACAATTCGTCTGCAAAGATACTGCTTTTTTGCGGAATATCAAAAAAAATACATGAAAATTGCATTTTTTTTCAAAAATATTTGGTCATATTAAAAAAAAGCAGTACCTTTGCATCCGCTTTCGAGAAGGAAGCGCTAGGGTGCTATCGTCTAGTGGCCTAGGACAACGGCCTCTCACGCCGTAAACCCGGGTTCGATTCCCGGTAGCACTACAAAAAAGAACGACCATCCAATAGGGTGGTCGTTTGTTTTATTCTATGGCTGATGAATAGTCGGATAAAATAAATTTCTTGATATAACGTCCTAGTGTAGAGCGATTAGTGTGTAAGCGGCGCACCATTTCACTTTGTTTCATCCCGTTTGCCAATGCTCGGCGGATGTAGGCGTCGTGTTTGTATAGTCTATAATGTTTTATAGCGGTAGGAACACCTTTGGGACGTCCAATATGTCTTCCTTCAGCACGAATACGAGCCAATGCCTCTTTAGTCCGTTGGGAAATCAAATTGCGTTCAATTTCGGCAGATAGACCAAAGGCAAAAGCCAATACTTTGCTTTGAATGTCGTCGCCTAATCGATAGCCGTCCTTAATGGTCCAAACAAAACATTCTTTTGACATACAGATACTCAGTATCTCCATAATCATGTATAGACTGCGTCCTAGTCGTGATAATTCGCTGCAAATGATAATATCTCCCTTGCTGGCTAAACGAAGCAGTTTTCCTAATTGCCGTTTGGTGTAACTTTTTGTTCCAGAAATAGTTTCCTCTATCCAACCATCAATATGCAGACCATTCTGTTCACAGAATCGTTGAATCTCAAATCGCTGGTTCTCGACGGTCTGCTTGTCGGAACTCACGCGAATATACCCATAAATCATAGTTTTTTGCCTTAAAGTTATACAAAAAACTAGATTTGTGCAAATTTGTCTAGAAAATTCAATGGAAAATCATCATTAACCTTCCACTTCGCTCAATTCTAGCCATCGCATCTCTACCATGTCTAGTTCTTCCTGCACTGCTTGATAACGTGCCGATGCTTTGGCTATCTCATCGGGTAGGGTTGCTCCTCCTGATAATAGTGCTTCCAATGCATTTTTTTCTTCTTCCAATTGTGGTATGCGTGTCTCTAATGCTTCCAATTCACGTTTTTCTTTGAAACTCAGGCGTCGTTTTTGTTCTGTTTTTACTTTTGTGCCTTTTGTATCGTCGCCTAATTTTTTGATTGCCTCCTCGCCTTTTCGCTTCATGGCCTCTTCGCATTCTATCCTATACTGAGTATAATTACCGGGGAAATCTTGTATATTGCCATTCCCGTGGAATACGAATATATGGTCTACCACTCGGTCCATGAAATAGCGGTCGTGACTCACTACAATCAAACAACCTTGAAAGTTCTTTAGGTAATCTTCTAGTACGTTCAGCGTGGGGATATCCAGATCGTTGGTTGGCTCATCAAGTATCAAGAAGTTTGGACTGCGCATGAGTACGGTGCACAGATGCAATCGTTGACGTTCGCCACCAGATAGTTTGCCTACATAATCATACTGCTGATTGGGTGAAAAAAGAAACATTTGCAAGAATTGACTTGCTGTCATTTTCTGTCCATTCCCCAAGTCCACTACTTCGGCTATATCACGCACAATATCAATCACTTTTTTACCTTCATCAAACTTCAGTCCAGTTTGGGCATAGTAGCCAAATCGTACAGTGCTACCCACATCCCATACGCCGCTATCTGCAGGTATTTCGCCCATCAATAGTTTGATAAAGGTTGATTTACCTGTACCATTATTGCCAATAATTCCTAGTTTTTCATAGCGCGAAAACACGTAATTAAAATCTTGTAGAATTACTTTCTTTTCGCCCGTTCTCGGTGAAACAAAAGCTTTGCACACATCTTTAGCTTCAAAAATCTTGTTGCCAATATAGCCTGATTTTACGGTCAATTGCACGTCGGCTTCGTTGCGCTGTTGTTTGGCTTTTTTTTCTATCTCATAGAAATTATCAATGCGATATTGTGCTTTATGGGCACGTGCTTGAGGCATACGTCGCATCCATTCTAGTTCAGTGCGATATAGATTGCGGTATTTCTCTACTTCGGCTTGTTGCGCTTCAATTCGCTCTGCACGTTTCTCCATGTAGTAGGCATAGTTGCCATGATAGGTATAGAGATGATGTTCGTCTAGTTCAAAAATGTCGGTGCATACGCTGTCCAGAAAATAGCGATCATGCGTCACCATCAGTATGGTCAGTGGACTCTCGCCTCTTGCCTTTCGCCTCTCCCCTAAGTATTCTTCCAACCACACTACGGTGTCTAGGTCCAAATGGTTGGTCGGTTCGTCTAGCAATAGTATATCAGGCTCATCATCCAGCACTTGTTGTAATACTATTCGTTTTTGTTGCCCACCACTGAGTTTCTTGAACGCCTCGTCGGTTATCTCTAAACTATAGCCCGTCTTGTGGGCGTTCTCTAAACACTCAACACCGATGTGTTGAGGCAAATATTTCACTTTTAGGTCATTGCGCCAAGTAATTTTCCCACTATCATAGTCGGTTTTGCCCATCAATATATCTAGTAGCGTACTCTTACCAATACCATTGCGCGCAATCAAGGCTATGCGTTGCCCTTTGTTCACCGCAAAACTGATATCGCTAAACAATACTTTCGAACCTACTGATTTTGTAAGTCCTTCTACTAATAAGTATGGAGTCACTGCCGCCATTTCTATCGCCTCATCGCCCTATCACCTACTTAATCGTATCTTGAGGCAACTGCAATGTATATAGTATTGCTTCTGCTTGGCGCAGCGCATTGCGTTTCTTCTGACCTGCCGCATATAAGAATGCTTCTGCGGTTACGATGCGACCATTTACCTGATCCAGGCGTGTGTGACTTACATATGGACCACCCATTGACTCGCCATCAAGGATTTTCCACAATCCACGAATCTCTGTGGCTTGCTCATCCTCTTGCACGATCACATTGCGCATCTGTGGAGGCATTACTTTGTATTCTGTACCCATGTGCGACCCTTCTACACTACCAGTAATAAAACGACTCAATACACCATCGCGTTTCGCATTCAGAAAGTCTGCGGTAAAGGTGTTAGCGTCTGTATAAGGGTAGCTATATACTACGATATCTTTACGCATAGGTCCTTTGTTATTGCAGCACCATAGCAAACGCACCTCTGGCTCAATCATCGTAGGACGACGCAAACTATAAGTGGATGCTCCGCCTAGTACAGTATCCATAATCACGATATAGTCTTCTGGTAGAAGCATATCATATCCTTGTTCTTGCAAGATCGCGCGTGCTTCTTTGTTGGTGCTAGCACGATAGAATTTCATTTGACGTGTAATCTCTTGATTCACAAACCATTCGCGAATCTCTTTGCCGTGCTCCAACCAGTAGCCAACAAACTCCTCTTGCGATGGAGATTGGATGCGACAGATGGCTTGTGGGGTGGACCAATAATCATTCGATACTTTCGCTTTCAGTTGGGTATATTTAGCAGGGTCGATGTCCACAAATAGGATGTTTCGTGTGGGTTTAAACATATCATCGAACAGTGCGGGTTTCACGTGTGTGAGTCGGAAGTATGGCTCCATTTGTGGCATACAAGGCATATCAGCTGCCATTACTGCCTCTACCAAATCGTATTGGTTTGCTATAGGTTTGCTATAGCCTGATGCTTCATTTACTAGCGAGTACTTAGCTATCTCGCTGAGTTGTTCTTGTGTCAGTGCGTCATCGTTCATCACCACCAGACACTCGTAAATAGAACCTGTAGCGGAAGTTAGTGTACGACCTGTGCTTTTTCCGCAACCTACCATCATTATTGCTGCTGCCACTAGCAACAGACAACTAATCATTCTTTCTTTTTTCATATGCTTACTTTTATTATTTATATCTAACCTTTAATCTATAACCTTTAACCTCTCACCTCTCACCTCAAATCACCACGCTATCGCCTTTCTGTGGAATTTGAATGTTTCTAAATCCAGCTTCATAGAGGTGATCCTTCATTGCCTCTTGTGCGCTACTTTCGCCGTGAACGATAAAAGTTTTTTTAATAGCTTTTACATCTTGGCAGGCTGTGAAATACCGTATCATCTCATTGTAGTCGCCATGTCCAGAGAATCCCTCTATCTTCGTCACTTGTGCACGTATGCGGTGGTCGAAACCAAAGATACTTACATAGCGCAATGTAGGGTCCTGAATGCGAGCGCCCAGCGAGGTGGGAGTACAATAACCCACAATCAGAATCGTTGTCGTTGGGTCGTCTATATGGTTCGATACATGGTGCTTGATACGTCCTGCCTCTAGCATGCCCGATGATGAGATTACTATACATGGTTGCTCGCTTTTGTTCAGTGCTTTAGACTGTTGAACATCAGTGATATAATGCAGGGTATTAAAGCCAAAGGGATCCGCATCATAGCGCATTGTATCACGTACTTGCTCGTTCAGCGTGTCAGCGTGGCGGCGGAATATCTCTGTCGCATTGGCACTCAGAGGCGAGTCCACATATACGGGTACTCGCTCCAATCTACCATCATTGTACAATTCGTTTAGTACGTACACTATTTCTTGTGTTCTGCCCACCGAGAATGATGGTATCAACAGCTTGCCTTTCTTGTACATACATGTCTCTTCCACTACACCCAGCAATTGCTCTTCAGATACTAGTTCATCGTCATGCAGTCTATCGCCATAGGTGGATTCACAAATTAGATAATCACATTGTGGAAACGCTTGTGGGGTAGAAAGAATATGGCTATGTAATCGTCCAATATCACCTGTATAGGCAATTCGTTTGGTTTCGCCATGCTCTTTGATAGTCAGATGCACCACTGCCGAACCCAACATGTGCCCTGAGTTGATGAATTGAAATTCGATCTCGTCATCAATGCGGTAGGGGGTATTATAATCCACGCAGCGGAAGTGCTTCATCACTTGCTGTGCATGATTGCTATCGAACAATGGTTTGATCTTAGGTTTATGCTGACGGGCCATTTTTTTGTTATACCATTTCACGTCCTGCTCCTGAATAAATGCGGTGTCTTGTAGCATCAGTTCGCATAGGTCACGCGTCGCAGGGGTGCAGAAAATCTTACCTCTAAACCCACGACTATATATATATGGTATAAGTCCTGAGTGGTCAATATGCGCGTGCGATAGCAGCAGATAGTGTATATCTTTTGGATCAAATCCCAACTCTTTATTGGCGGCATCAGTTTCCATACCTTTACCTTGATACATACCACAATCCAGCAAGATAGTCTTGCCTGAATCGGTGGTTATCAAATGCTTGCTGCCTGTCACTTCGCCTGCAGCTCCCAGAAATTGTATGAGCATAATTGAATGTTTTTGTATTAAATCACAAAATCCGTGCCATCACAGATCTTTCTCTTTTCATGAATCCGCCTGCAAAGTTACAAATAAATCGGCAAATTTCCAAAAATTTTCTAAAATTCCACATAATTTTGCATAATTGGGAAAAAAGTAGTAACTTTGCAGGCGAAAATATGTATTCATTTTCAATCATATCATCCAGCGTAGCATCAACAATAAATAGTCCATGTCCTCCCAACATCTCATAAATCAACTTATTGCGCGTGATGAGCAGGTTACCCGGCAGTTCTTTTTTCAGGACTGTCGCCCGCTGTTTATGAGTATCATGCTCAATATTTTTCAGGAGAAGGCTGACTACGACGAGATGATCAGCGAGCTCTATCTCTATCTCATGGAGAACGATGCACGTCGCCTTCGCCAGTTCGAAGGGCGTAGCTCTATCTATCAGTGGATCAAGACTGTAGCGATACGCTTTTTTCTCGAAAAACGTGATGAGATGATAGAAAAAGATTCCGAAGAGCATCTTTTAGAGCAAGCGGCCACTAGCGAACTTATCGAAGCAGAACCCCGTTGGTCGGCTAAGATGGACGTGGAGCACCTTTTCGCCCTCATGCCCAACAAACGCTATGTGTATGTCATTCGGCGCCTTGTGCTCGAGGAGGCTTCGCCACAAATTGTGGCGGACGAACTCGGCATAACCATCGACAACTTGTATAATATTAAAAAGCGCGCAATGGCTGCTATTACGGCTGTGGCGCTCAACGAAACCAAAGCATATGAAAGATCAATCCGATAGACATACGCTCTCTGCGGAGCTCATTGCGGCATACCTAGATGGCAATGCCACGGCTGCAGAGTGCCGTCAAGTCCTTCAGGCTATGGAGCATGATGCGCAACTGCGTGAACTGCTGCAGGTGTCGCTCCTTGTTGATGCCGAGATGGGATTGCAACTCTGTCGCACCAACCACCTGCCTGTCACCGCCATGGCAGCCGATTGCGAGGAGGGTAGTTTCTGCTGTCTCGAATGTGAGAAGTTCATCATGCAACAACGTGGTATTGTCTTCGACGAACAACAACTCCTCGATAATGCCATTCGCCAGGGGTGGCTCAAAGAGAATGGCACTGCGCTCCACCATGTAGGACGCCACCTCGAACATGCTGGGCTTATCGTTGTCCGAAAATACGAATCTTCCATTAGCGATATCGTTGCTGCTCTCCAACATGGCGAACAAGTGATTGCGGCAGTGGATGGTAGCGAACTCCTACGCGATGCGCAGCTCGAACGATTAGAAGATGCCTTCGTGGGGGCTATTCCCGATCATACTGTTGTCGTCACTGATTGCAATATCTATAATGATGTAATTACTATCTTTGATCCCAACTCACCGCGTAAGCAGGATACATACCCTCTTGCAAAATTCATGAACGCATGGGCCGATTCAAAGAACTATTTGGTAATCGTTAAAAATCCTACGTAATCGAGTAAATGGATTTTTATTCGTAAACAAGAGATTATAAGTTTTAATTCCCATGTACCTCCCCCTCCTTTCCGCTCTTATCCCAGCTATTGTGCTGCTGGTGTATATCTATTGGCAAGACCGTCAGTCGCCAGAACCAGTATGGCAACTAATCAAGGCCACTCTCCTTGGTGTGCTATCCATTCCTCTTTCGCTCTGTATCTCCTCGCCCCTGCAGGCTATTGGTATCGTACCAGAAGAGATGTTCACTTTCGGTGATGCTATTCGCGTTGCTTTTCTCGGTGCAGCCCTGCCCGAAGAACTAGCTAAACTGTTCATCCTTTGGCTCGTCCTGCGCAAGAATCGCTTCTTCGACGAGCGAATGGATGGTATAGTTTATGCTGTATGTGTTTCGCTCGGATTTGCTGGATTGGAGAATGTATTATATGTGATTGGCGATGCCGACTGGATGGGCGTAGCCTTATCCCGAGCCATCTTTGCCGTACCAGGACACTTTTGCTATGGTGTACTGATGGGTTATTTCTATTCACTAGCGCACTTCTGCCCTAGCAAACGTCCATACTACATCTCCATGGCAATCATTGCTCCTATCATTCTACATGGCATCTATGATGCGATACTCTTTATCGTACGCGTTACAATATCCGAGTGGCTCAGTGTCATCCTTATGCTCATCTTCACCCTCTTTTGTTTCTACCTTTGGAAAACCGCCAGCAAAGCCATTAAGAAGCACCTGCCTTCTCGTGATGCCTTGGTATGATCTAGTCACTACTAGTATTATCCATCGGAACGACCTCCAGCGAGGTCGTTTTTCTTTATATTATTCCTACTGATATGCAATCATTGCAATAAAAGCTCACTTAGAAAATTTTTTTTCTCTCACTGATAGATTCCTCTTCGCGTTTTTCTCTATAATTACGCCAAACTATCCAAAGGGTTCTGACAAAATGCTTGAATATAACTATTAATAGCTTATCATATGCCTTTCTCTAATTTTCAACGCGGCCACGAACACTATCAGAAGCACGAGTACGCGCAGGCCGTTGCTTGCTTCCAGCAAGGTCTATACAACGATTATGCCTGTGCCCGTTGGCTCGGCCACTGCTACGAACATGGCTATGGTGTCGAGCAAGACCTCTCGATGGCCAAGGACCTACTCTCCTATTGCTACGAATGTGGTACCTCTCTCCAGAAAAGGGAAAGCGACTATTACCAACATCTACGCCAGCGTCTTGATGCACTGCAGCACGTCCCTGATTACCAGTCCCTCACGCGCCACCTCGAGGGCATAGGCCATGTGCGCGTTGTCAAGAGCCCACACAAATTTATGGAGACCCGCATGCGTTGCAATCAAGACGAGATACTCGTTACTATCGGAAACGACGCACCTCTCCTGCTAGGCATCTCTTTTGCGCAACACTATGTTCCTCAACGATTTAGCGAATGGACCTGTGACGGCCATAACCGCTACTACGATGGTTATACCCTCCAAACCGACCATTTCCGCTTGCAGGTGCTGCGTGGCACTACCGACCAGTATGTCAGCCATATCGATGGCGAACTATGCCAACTCTTCTTCCCCAAGAATGCTTGCCTAGACTACCTCTATGTGCAAAAATTCATCCACCGAAAGGTGAAGGACCTACTCTTCAAACGTGCCCAAGAGGTCCTGCCTGAGGTCTTGAAGCACGTGTCTGAACGCATAAAAGTCCCTTATGAGGAATGCGAAGTGGTCAAATCGCTCCAATCGTATGCAGCCTGGAATTACTCCCAAGGCAAAAGAATTGCGCTCAGCACCACCTGCCTTCAGTTGCCCAAGGAGAGTCTTGAGGCGCTATGTATACACGAACTTACACACAATTTCCAGGGTGGACACGGCGTCGATTTCTATCTCAAGCTCATCGAACTTGGAGGCAAAGAAGCCTATCAACTCGACCAAAATCTGTGGAAAGAAGGCAAATGGCCATACCTGCAAATTTAACAAAATTTATACAATAATATTTTGTAGTATGAGAAATAAATAGTACTTTTGCCGCCCGCTCAACCGAGCAAGTGATCTTTGATTGTGGATAACAAAAACCCTAATTTTGAATAGTCACGCGTATTCGCTTGACACCCAAATTGTTGGAATACCCAACGGTCTGACACCTAAGCAGTCGATTTGCAAATTCGCATTGTTGCCACAATGCTCATTTCCAAATCGAGGGACAAAGCGAGCTTTGTCCTACTGCTAGAAGGCACTTCGTGTAAATATGAGAAAATCTTTTGTTATCCACAATCAAAGTTCTTTCCTCTATCCTTTATCCTTTAACCTTTAACCTCTAACCTTTAACCTCTAACCTCTAAACACTAAACACTAGCTCGCCCTGCGAGCGTTCACTAAACACTAAACACTAAACACTAAACACACACACCATGCCCTACCCATCTATCGCCTCATACTACGAATCGCACTTTCTCTCCGACCTGCGCACCAAGCACCAGCTTCTGCAGCGCATCAACGAGATCAAGTTGCTCCACCAGAGCCTCTCGCCATCCGAAGATAAAACGCCCGAGATAACCCTCGAGCAACTACAATATTTCGCCAATCCCAATAATCTCAAGGGGCGTTTCCGCACCTTCACTATTCCCAAGAAAGCGGGAGGCGAACGTATCATCACCGCCCCGCACGATCCTGCCTATCAGTGGATTCTCCGCGTGCTCAATGAGATGCTCACTCATGCATATAGCCCATCCGATCATGCTATGGGCTTCGTCAAGGGCAGGTCGGTGCACCTCAACGCGCAGGCGCACGAGGGGAAGAACTATGTATTCAACCTAGACCTAAAAGATTTCTTCCCTTCTATCCGCCAGGCGCGTGTGTGTGCCCGCTTGCAATGCCCACCATTCTCCCTCAATCGCGCACTTTCTTCCACTATTGCTGGACTGGTGGTCATGCGTCAGGAAACGCTCTCGCCTACCGAGACACATGTCTCCTATGTCCTCCCGCAAGGCTCACCCGTTTCGCCATTGCTCACCAATGCTATCTGCGACTCACTCGACCGTCAACTCGCTGGACTAGCACGACGTTTCTCCCTCACTTTCACCCGCTATGCCGACGATATCACCTTCAGTTCGATGCACAATGTCTATCATGCTGACGGCGAGTTCATCGCCGAACTACATCGCATCATCCAGCGACAGGGATTCACTATCAACGACAAGAAAACACGACTGCAGAAACGCGGTACACGCCAAGAGGTTACCGGACTAGTGGTCAACCATCGCGCCAATGTCAGCAAGCAGTATATTGCCTCCTTGCGCAATATCTTGTATATTTGGGAACGATATGGCTATACCCTCGCTTTCCACAAGTGGCTCGAGCACTATCGCCAGCATGGGCCTCGTTATCATTCGCACCCTATATCTATGTGCAAAGTGCTCTCTGGCAAACTCTCCTATCTGCGCATGATTCGTGGCAAGAACGATCCTACCTATCGTACGCTTGCTAAACGATATAAAAAACTCACCTCCTGCCGCTCCAAGAACGCAGCATATATCGAAGGACTCTTCGTCATGGCCACCCACCGACTCCTAGACTATGAACTCTACAACCGTATTACCTGCTGTTTTGCTCGTTCGTGGGAGAATGATTCCCAGCATTTGCCCTTCCCATATGCGTATTTCTATAAGAATAACTATCGCCACTATGCATATGTCAAACCCAATAACCATATACCACGCGTGGAGGATAAATACCAATGGATGATAGCCGAGTGTTGGGACTTGCAGGGTCGCTTACATCTCATTATCTACCATCGCGATGATAATGTCTTCTATGTGCCGGACGAGGAACATCGTCTTCGCATGCAACTCTGGGAACAACAGCGATGGGCATATATAATGGAGCGCAGCCTCCTCGAAGAAGAACTGCGTTCCGATGCATGCCCACCACTAATCACTAAACACTAAACACTAAACAGTAGCTCGCCTTGCGAGCGTTCACTAAACTAGAAAAATCGCCCTAGAGGCGATTTTTCTTGCATATCTCACAAAAAAGCAGTACCTTTGCCCATCCAAATGGCTCATACTATGGACTCTCTGACTAATGACCGCGAAAAAATCTACGAAGAAGGCAACAACGGTTGCCTCCGTATTGTCCTCATTACGCTACTTGTCGCGTGTTGTGTAGGCGTTGCCTACGTGCTTTTGAATAGGCTATCCGACGAGGATGACGCACTATTGCCCGCACCTGTTTCTACTTTGCCTCAACCGGCGCAAGACGATGCGAAAGTTATCCAACTCACTCCCGAACAGTGGACTGAGCATCTCCAAGCGCTCAACGACCACCGATCGGCGCTCAACGAACATCGTACCTTGGTAGGAGAACTCCGTTCCGAAGTCAATACGCTCAGCCTGGAGATTCAAGGACTCCGTCAGCGAGTCAGCGCATTGGAGAAGCAACTCGCGGCGTCTAATACTTCTTCGGGCAACTCTTCCGATCCGTCTAAGGCGAATAACGACGGCAAGACTTCTTCCGAGGGTTTTCGTCCCGATGCACTAATCTTGGCGGGATACGAACACGATTATCTCACTGCGAAAGCTCGTTTCTCGGTGCGCAATAATACCCAGCGAAGGGTCTCGGAGTTCAAGATCCGCATCACCTACTACGATATGCGTGGTCAGATGTTGGACTACAAGGATATCACCAAGAAGATGCTCATCGAACCCGGTATGGCCCGTGCAGTGGAGGTGATGGGCTATGCATGGGAGGAGAAGTATGTCTTCCACACTAGCAAAAATGCCCACCTCGGCAAGAAGTACAAAGTCTCCTTCGACCTCCTCTCCTACACCCTGAAATAACCCCTCACCTCCTCGCCTCCTCGCCTCCTCGCCTTAGCGCCTCATCGCCCATACCCCATAGCCTATAGCCAATAGCCCGATTGCAATCAGCAATCCTGTACACCACTTGTAAAACTTTGGCACATACCGTTTGGGTGGCAACTGCACCACTTCTTTCTCCACGCGCACGTCCACTATTGTATCGCGTTCCACACGTGTGCGCCATCTATCGCGCCATTCCACGCGGTCACGATATACTATGCGCTCGCGGAAGATTGTATCTCCTCGCTGACGCTCGGAAGTGAATGTACTATCGCGGGTGTGCACACTGTCCTGCACTACTACCGTATCGTGACTCTGCTGCGTACTGTTGTATTCTGTAGCGTTGTGTAGGGTAGGTGGATTAATGGTTTTGCACGATGCTAGCACTGCAACCAATGCGCAGCACATCAGCATATGCCTAACGATCTGGTTCCACAATCTCAATATACATTTCTTCATATGGGTATATTGTTTGATTAGTTAATAAATAATCGCGTAGCTCATTCAGCCGCTTGCGCGAAGATAACAATCTCACCTCATCGCTTAATGGCCTTATCGCCTCATCGCCTACCAATATACATCCTTTCGTATGTTCAATGGTATTTCCCGCATGAATGCGAATGCCTGTGCGTGGTACTCCGCTGTGTGGATCTTTTGCAAATCCTATCACGCGTTCCAATATAGGAAGTATCTCTTTGAAATGAGGAGAATAGCTCAATCTCAGACGGTAAAATCCTTTAGGAATCGCATATTGCCAATGTTCCAGCGTATCGCATGCAAAGTCTTTTTCTATCACCATCCGCCCTGTGATGGCATCGCCTTCCGGCTTATTTCGAATTAATCGTATATACATATTTCCTTTATTTTATCTTATTTTTGTAGGGCTCATTCGGGGTCCCCGCGAGCTTCGTGAGCGAGTGGGGAGAGCGGAGTCAACAGTCAATGTGACTATGTTGCCGAACGCGATTGTATTTTTGTTTCTAAAACATATCCTTTGCATTGACCAAAATTGACACCATAATTGACATTGGTTGTTGTTATAATAGTCCTTTGATAGCCTATTCTTTATATCGGTAATGGTAGTCGATGCCAATCAACGAACCTGAGAATGTCAGTATCTCGCCAAAGGCAATAAGCACAGAGTGGTGGATCTCCCCCAATGGCGGTGTCCAAAATCCCGCCACCAGCAATGCGCACCCGAAAGTGCACATTGCTACAGATACGCCCTACCATCGCCATGGCATACACTATGCGCACGACCTGTTGGTCAGCGTCGGCAGCGTGGATACACCTGACGGCTGCCTCACCATTCCCGAAGGCATTCGCGTGGTATGCGATACAGCCGTCAGCGACCATGACCACACCTTGCGCCGCCTTGTCTGCCCATCCTCGCTCCGTCAGATAGGCCGCTGTGCTTTTCGTTATAGCCACAACCTCGAAGAAGTAGTGCTGAACGAAGGCCTAGAGTTCATCGATGGCGGCGCCTTTGCCGACTGCAAGAAACTCCGCCGCATCTATATCCCTAGCACCGTCAAGCGCATCGAGACGAATCCGTTCAGCTGCTGCGACATGCTGGAGGAGATCGTCGTGTCGCCCGACAACCCCTATTTCGATAGCCGCGCCAACTGCAATGCTATCCTCGAGACGGCTACCAACCGTCTGATAACTGCCTGCCGCACCAGCGTCATTCCCGACGATACGGAGGTGATAGGTGCCGTGGCTTTTGCTGATATCGATACGCTGGAGCAACTCACCCTTCCCGCTAGCGTCACCCGCATCGAGTGGAACGCCTTCAACGGCTGCAAGAACCTTAGCGAGGTGCTTTTTTCTAGCCAGCTATCGTATGTGGGCGATGAGGCCTTCCACCATACTGCATGGCTAGCCAAGCAGCCCCAAGGCATGGTGATCATGGGCAAGGTGCTCTACCAATACCGGTCCTGTGGCACGATTTTCTTCGAGCCCGACTGCGTCATCCCCGAGGGCATCGAGTATATCGCACGAGACGCCTTTCAATGGCTGCAGTACCCCATGCGCGTCTTCTTGCCCCGTTCGCTGAAGTCCTGCGCACCGAGGGCTTTTCACAGCATCGACTACGATCCTATCCTTATCCGTCCCGAGGGCGTGCCTGCCGATTACCCATGCACCGATACCACCTACCACAGCGCATGGATAGACGGTCTTTTCTACGTGCTGGATGACTTCTGCAAGACGGCTACCGTGACGCGCCCCTACGAGCGCCAGCTCTACCGAGGCCATATCCGTATCCCCGAGCAGGTCAACTATGAAGGCCTTACCTATACGGTGAACTGCATCGGCTACCGAGCTTTTGCCTTCGATGACCAATATGCCTATGAGGTGTTCGAAGAGAAGGACTTAGGCCGCGTAGTAGATGGCTGCTCCGTGCTAGAATCGCCCTGCTATATCGAGATACCCGCGTCGGTCACCCGTATCGAGGATGAAGCCTTCTTGCGTTGCTTCGATCTCTGTTGCGTCCAACTGCATGCCGAGGCTTCTATCGGCCTAGATGCCTTCAAGGACTGCCACGGCCTGCAGACCATCCTTGTGCCTACCGACCTCGTCGAGAACTACTGCCAGCAGCATTCCACCCTGCGCGAGTATATATCAGATCGTGTCACCCAGATCGATGGCATATTCTATCAACTAGACACCCATCAGCAAAAGGCTAGGGTAGTGGCGCACTACCACAGCGATGAAGAGAGGTATGCCCAATACACGGGCCATATCGCTATTCCTGCAACAATTGACTATCAGGGTATTATCTATCAAGTGGTGGCTATCAGCGCGTATGCTTTCTACCAATCGAGCATCGATGCTATCGACCTGCCAGATGGCCTTGAAACGATTGGTCGTGAAGCATTTACGTATTGCGAAAACCTGCGCTATCTGGATATTCCTGACACGGTAACTACCATCGGCAAAGCGGCTTTTGCCGGATGCGAATCGCTGCGCTACGTACGGCTGAGCGAGGGCATGCGACTGATGCAACCCGAGTTGTTCGCTGGTTGTAGCCAACTGCAGACCGTCCTCTTGGGCAGCCAGATCAAGAACATCGGCATCAAAGCTTTTAGCGATTGCCAACAGCTGCGCACCATCTATCTGCCCGAGACGGTGAAGAAAATCTGCACGGAAGCTTTTTATAATTGCAGCCATCTCAAGGAACTGCGCATACCCGATTCCGTGCACATTTTTGACATGAATGCCCTAGCGTATTGCGACGAACTATCGACCTTGATCTTTGGTCCCAATATCTCCGGCATCACGCCTCTCAAAGATAACCAATACCTCTGTCCTACTATCTACGTACCTCGCGATAAGGTGGATGCTTATTGCAAACTAGGTCTGGAAAGCATGCGCGAAGAAGTACACTCCATCGAGGAGATGGAGGCGGAGAGTTTCGATGAATTGATGGATTGGTTTGTGCAATGGCAGCTATCGCAAGACCGCGACGATCTGCCTACTCATGATGATACGGTTCGCCACGAAGAATAGTCATGGCGCGGTATATCTGTTCGATCAGGAAAAGGCGCACCATCTGGTGGGAGAAGGTCATCTGGCTAAGCGATATTTTGCCATTCGCGCGCTCATAGACTGCCTGAGAAAATCCGTAAGGACCACCAATAGCAAAGAAGATGTCACGACCCGATGACATCTTTTTTTGTATCTGCTGGGCAAACTCGATGGAGCGATACTCTTTACCATGCTCATCGAGCAGGATGAGTTCGGCACTCTGTGGTACGGCACGCAGGATAAGTTCGCCCTCGGCTAGCTTCTGCTGGTCGGGGGTGAGTGCCTTGGTATTACGCAGCTCGGGAATGACTTGCACCTTCACAGGCAAGTAGTGCGTGAGGCGCTTGAGATACTCCTGACAGAGTGCTTCGATATGTGGGTCGGTGGTTTTACCAACAAAGAGTAGGGTGGTGGTCATTGGTGTTTAGTGAACGCTCGCAGGGCGAGCTACTGTTTAGTGTTTAGAGTTAGTGGCTAGAGTCCTCTGATGGATTTGATATGTTCGTATGCCTCGTTGATGGCGCGGAACTTATCGGTGGCTTGCTGGCGGATGGCTTCACCTGCATTTGCCACTTTATCTGGGTGATACTTCATCGCCATGCGGCGGTAGGCCTTCTTCACCTCTTCATCCGTAGCTGAAGGCGATATCTCCAAGGCCGTGTATGCCCAATTGGCATCGCGTTGCTTGCGGTAGAGCGATAGAAGCGACTGATAGTCGGCATCGGCGATACCCATATGGATGGCAATCGACTCGATGATCTGACATTCGGAGTCGGCTACCTCGCCATCGGCTTTGGCAACCTCTAGGAGCAAGTGCACCAGCTCCAGACGCACGGAGTAGTTGACATGCATGCGAATCTGCTGTGCTACTTCTGCCTCGTTGATAGGCTGAGTGAGCAATTGCTTGAGCAACTGCAAGGCTTGTTTGGCACCTTCTTCACCGAAATTGCGTACGAGGAAAGGTTTGATACTATTGATTTCGGACTTGAGAATACGTCCGTCGGCTTTGATCACGCACGCGAGTAATACAATAATAGACACGCGTATGTCCCCCTGCGTAGCGCGCGTGGTGCGGGTGCGCGAGGAATGTGGTGTCTCGTTGGTAGCCTCCCCCGACTGAAGAATATGACTAGCACCTTCGAACATCGAAGCGATAAATACTCCGATGAGTGCGCCTATCGGACCGCCTAATACGAAGCCCAGTCCGCCGAATATCCATTTGCTTGCTGACATTTGTTTGGTGTTTAGTGTTTAGTGAACGCCCCGTTGGGGCTACTGATGAGAGAACTAATTTGCCTCATCGCTTAATGAAATTGTATATGGTTGAGTGAAATAGGCATTGAAATAGTATGTAGCCGTTTTTTGCTGGGGATTGAAGATGATGGACCATCGTGTCCAACCTGGGAATGATACCTGTTGTAATGCAGACTCAAGCGATATGGTAGTCTGATTATGTATATCGATGAGCGTTTGGTAGCGGTTCTGGGCATTGGCAATAGCCGGAAGGATAGCCTGTGTATCTACTGCAGCTGGTACAGACGCCAAGCGATGGTTGGTGCAAGCTACGGATGGAGTGACAAGCATTTGTTGATTGATAAACTCCACTACTACTGCTTTGCCGGTAGCATCGCATAGAGCGAAATGGTGGGCTACATCCATAGATGAATGGATATCGTAGGACTGTAGCAAGGCCAGCGCTTCGTCTACATTGGCTGCGTGGTCAAGCATGAGACGGATAGCAGCTACGGTGGTGATAGGTGTCTTACCCGTAGATTGGTGTACGGGTGTACCATCCACTTCGATGAGGTCGGCCACACATAGTCCGCATTCGTTCATACCATCAAGTGGAACATAGATGGCTGCGATAGCAGGCATGCGAAGCACGGGATTGTCTGCAGGTTGCCACGTATCGCCATAGCCCAAGAATAGAATACTATTCGTAGCAATAGAAGCATATCCATTCTTAGGGAAAGTGCGGGTGATCATGGTCTGCCCATGGTGGTCGTAGTCGAAGTTTCGTCCCATGAGATAGCCCGAATCATTAGGCAGGACCAGGGTAGAGCAGGCAAAAGGGTCGGCAGGTGATTCTTCGGCAGGTGCCATAGGAATAATACCGTGTGTGAGGAATTGACCAATATACACGGCCATAGCCGAATCGGTGGATGCTCCGCCTGATGCCAAGAAATTATCGAAACCATAGTCACCCTGATAGGTCATGGTATAGACATTGGGTGCGATAGCTTGGATGGACTTGACAGCCTTGAACTGCGGTGCGAAGAGATACATGAAGTACGCACCAAAAATGCTTGCCCCGAAGAGCAAGCATAGAAGGATAGTGCGAAGAATCTTACGAATCATCATAGTCTTGCTTTAAGCGCAGCTGACTCTGCTTCGTAGCCTGGTTTGTCGAGCAATGCGAACATATTCTTTTTGTAGGCCTCTACACCAGGTTGGTTGAATGGGTTCACGCCCAAGAGATAGCCTGAGATACCGCACGCGCGCTCGAAGAAATAGAGCAGTTGACCGATATAATATTCGTTGAGCTTAGGCAAGGTGATCTTCATATTAGGAACACCGCCATCGATATGCGCAAGCATAGTACCGAGTTCAGCCATTTTATTAACCTCATCCACACGCTTGCCAGCGAGGAAATTGAGTCCATCGAGATTAGCATCGTCGTGAGGGAATGGTACGTTGTGGTTTGGTTCAAGCACGGAGATGACTGTTTCGAAAAGATGACGCTCGCCATCTTGGATATACTGTCCCATAGAGTGGAGGTCGGTAGTGAAGTCCACGCTAGCAGGGAAGATACCTTTTCCGTCTTTACCTTCAGACTCGCCATAGAGTTGTTTCCACCACTCGCTGATATTATGGAGTTTTGGATGGTAGTTGACGAGTAGTTCAATCTTCTTGCCTTGCTCTTGGTAGAGGCAGTTGCGTGCAGCTGCATAGATGGCAGCAGGGTTCTCTTCGAATGGTGTATCAATACCGCATTGCAGCATCATACGTTCAGCTCCATCAATAAGAGAGTGGATATCGAGTCCAGCGCAAGCGATAGGGAGCAATCCTACAGGCGAGAGCACGGAGAAACGTCCACCGATATTATCTTCGATAACGAAAGTTTTGTAGCCCTCTTGGGTAGCCAATGTGCGGAGTGCACCTTTCTTGGCATCGGTGATGCAGACGATGAGTTTCTGGGCCATCTCCTTGCCTTCTTGCTCTTCAAGTTGTGTCTTCAGCAGACGGAAAGCGAGTGCAGGCTCAGTGGTAGTACCCGATTTGGAGATACTGATGATACCAAAGTGCTTATCTTTGAGCAGTTGTTGCAACTCGTAGAGATAGTCTTCTCCAATGTTTTGTCCGGCATATACGATAGCTGGTTTCTTATCCTCTAGCCATGCAAACGAACTAGAGAGTGCATCGATAACTGCTTTAGCTCCAAGGTAAGAGCCACCGATACCAATGCAGACGATTACTTCGCAGTTAGCACGGAGGAAATCGGCTGTTTGTTGAATGTCTGCCAGTTGTGGACGAATATCTGAAGGAAGATTCATCCAGCCAAGGAAATCATTTCCGAGACCAGTACCATGAACAAGTTGATCTTGTGCAACGGCTACTTTTTGTTGGTAGGCTTTGACAGCTGCTGCAGTAACTGCAGAGCCGTATGAAAACTGAATATCGTTCATCTTTATTGAAATTTTTGAGTTAGTTCTTTTATAGTTGTTTTAGGTGATTTGCGTTTATAGAGAATCTGGTACATAGCCTCTACGATAGGAATATCCACTCCAAGTGTTTTGTTGGCCATATGTATGGCTTTGGTACCATAGTAGCCTTCGGCTACCATCTCCATTTCTGTTTGTGCGGCTTTGACACTATAACCCATGCCGATCATTTGTCCGAACTGACGGTTGCGTGAGAAATTGGAATAGGCAGTCACGAGCACATCGCCCAGATATCCGCTATTGGTAATATCTCGTTGGATATCGGAAACGGCTTTTGTGAATCGCATGATCTCGTGCATGGCATTGGTGAGCAATACAGCCTGGAAATTATCTCCATATCTCAGACCAGTGCACATACCTGCTGCGATAGCGTAGATATTCTTCATAACACTAGCATATTCCAATCCCTTGATATCGTCGCTTGGTGTAGTGCGAACATAAGGTGTATCGAAGAGTTTTTGCCATTCGTTAGCATTGTTAGCATCCGTACAACCGATAGTAAGATAGCTGAGACGCTCGAGAGCAATCTCTTCTGCATGGCATGGGCCAGTAATCATACCCAGATTGGATTCTGGAATATGAAAATGCTGATGTAGGTAGTCGGTGACGAGGACATTGTCGTCAGGCATCATTCCTTTGACAGCAGAGATGACTTTTTTTCCAGACATGTCCACAGTGATATCTTGGAATATCTCCTTGAGATATGGGGAAGGAATAGCCAATATAATAAGGTCGGACTGCTCAATCACTTGATTGATGTCGGTGGAGAACTGGATGCGTGAAATATCGAAATAGGCCCATTCCAAATGATTTGGATTGCGGCGGATTTCGATAAACTCGTCGATAGTTTCTTGCTTGCGTATATACCAATTAATCTCTGGTGTATTATGCATCACAATCTTAGCAAGCGCTGTTGCCCAACTACCTGATCCTAGTATAGCTATGTTCATACTTTATTAGTGTTTAAGGACGCTTGGTTATAGGATGCCCTATTGGGTAGCGTCCGTGGTTAATTACTTCTCTGGCTTCATGGTAGGGAAGAGCAACACATCTTGGATGGATGGTTGTCCAGTCATGAAGATAGCGAGACGGTCGATACCAATACCAATACCAGATGTAGGAGGCATACCATACTCGAGTGCGCGCATGAAGTCGTGGTCAATAATCATAGCCTCGTCGTCGCCCTTGTCAGCCAATTTCATCTGTTCGACAAAACGCTCGTATTGGTCGATAGGGTCGTTTAGTTCGCTATATGCATTGGCTAGCTCCTTACCATTGACCATGAGCTCGAAACGCTCGGTGAGACCTGGTTTGGAGCGGTGCATCTTGGTGAGTGGGGACATCTCTACAGGGTAGTCGGTGATGAAGGTAGGCTGTATGAAAGTGCCTTCGCATGTCTCGCCGAAGATCTCATCGATGAGTTTGCCTTTACCCATCTTTTCGGTATCTTCTACTCCGTATTTCTTAGCTACCTGGCGAATCTCTTCTTCGCTCATGGTGCTCAGATCGTAACCTGTCTTCTCTTGGATAGCCTCGAGAATAGGCAGACGACGATATGGCGCCTTGAAATCAACGACGTTGTCGCCAATCTTGACTTGGGTAGTGCCATTGACAGCGATAGCAATTTTCTCGAGCAGTTGCTCGGTGAAAGACATCATCCAGTTGTAGTCCTTGTACTGTACATACAACTCCATGCAGGTGAACTCAGGGTTGTGGGTACGGTCCATACCTTCGTTTCGGAAGTTACGTCCAATCTCATAGACACCCTCGAAACCACCCACGATGAGGCGTTTGAGGTAGAGCTCGGTAGCAATACGCATGTACATATCTACATCGAGTGCATTGTGGTGTGTGATGAATGGACGAGCAGAAGCACCGCCAGCAATAGCCTGTAACATTGGTGTCTCTACTTCGGTATAACCCGCTTCATCGAATACCTGACGCATGGTTCGGATGATAGTAGCACGTTTGAGGAAAACGTCTTTTACACCTTCGTTAACAACGAGGTCTACATATCGTTGACGATAACGTTGCTCAGGATCATTGAAGCCGTCGTATGCTACGCCATCCTTGTATTTTACGATAGGTAGTGGACGGAGGCTCTTGGCCAATACGGTGAGCTGCTTAGCATGCACCGAGATTTCGCCCATTTGTGTGCGGAATACAAAACCTTCGATACCGATAAAGTCGCCAATATCGAGCAGTTTTTTGAAAACCACGTTGTACATTTGTTGGTCGGCTGTTTGTGGTGTCTCACCCTCTGGAGTAGGGGCTTGAATATCATCGCGTGAAACGTATACTTGGATACGACCTTTTGAGTCCTGCAATTCGATGAATGATGCTTTACCCATGATGCGGCGCGACATGAGTCGTCCAGCGATGCGCACAGGTTTGCCGGTATACCAATCGGCATCCACAGAAGCAGAATCAGCTTCGGGATCGAGGTCCACGAAGGAAGTTTTGATATCGGTAGAATAACCTGTAACTACATACTCGTTGGCTGGATAAGGATTGATACCCAAATCGCGCATTTTTTGCAGACTTTCTCTGCGGATTACTTCTTGTTCGCTTAATTCCATATCTTGTTTTTGTTAAAAATTTACTAAATTTTTGTATCTAGCATCGTGCTTTTTCTCCAATAAGTGCGCATGACGCCAAAATCGCGGCAAATTTACTACATTTTTTTGGAATATGCAAGAAATCTGCCTAAAAAATAGGTAAAGTGTCGTTAATCACTAACTAATCACTTACTAATCACTAAGTAATCACTAACTAATCACTAACTAAAACTGAAATAAGTACAGAAATGAGAAAAGTGCAAGAAAAGTATAGAAAAAGTAGGAAAATGTTTATTTTTTGCATTTTATTTGCAGATGTGGGAAAAAAGCACTACCTTTGCACTTTATTTCATACAAAACAAAATATGATAACTTATTTATTGTTATATCTTTTTTTAGCTCTGGGCGTGTCATTTATATGCTCGCTACTGGAGTCTACACTGATGTCTACTACACTTTCTTATATCAATCTTCGTGAGGAAGAGGGATATAAACCCGCTTCATTGATGAAGAAATATAAGACAGAAACTGAGCGTCCGCTGGCCGCTATCTTGTCGCTCAATACGATTGCCAATACCGTTGGTGCGAGTGGCGTAGGTATGCAAGCTACATTGGTGTTCGGAGAAGCATGGTTTGGCGTTTGTAGTGCAGTTATGACGATATTGATCTTGGTCTTCTCTGAGATATTTCCTAAAACGATAGGTACCACCTATTGGAAGAAATTGATGGGATTGGCAGCTCATATGATTCGCATACTGATATTTGTGATGTGGCCTATTGTGAAACTGATAGAATTGATTTCACGCTTGTTCCCAGAGCAAGATGAGGCCGCAGTGAGCCGCGAAGAGGTGATAGCAATGGCGAATGTGGGCGAGGAAGAAGGCGTGATAGAGGAGGATGAGAATAAGATTATTCGCAATCTGATGCGTCTAAACGAGGTGAAAGCTTATGAGGTGATGACTCCACGCGTGGTGGCTGCTACAGCAGAGGAGAAAATGACCTTGAAAGATTACTACGATAGTGATGCGTATGACCACTTCTCTCGTATTCCTATATATGCTGAATCTCAAGAGTTTATCACAGGTTATGTATTGCGTGATGATGCCTTGGAGGAACTGACGGAAGACCACTTTGATAAGACCTTAGGCGAGATCAAACGTCCGCTATTGTACTTTAACGAAGAGAGTAGTGTGGGCGATATATTTGATAAGATGTTGCAAGAGAAATCGCAAATTGGCGTGGTGATAGACGAGTATGGTTGTTTTCAGGGTGTATTAACCTTTGAAGATGTGATTGAAACAATTTTTGGTTTCGAGATTATTGATGAGATGGACGTAGTAACGGACATGCAACAATATGCACGAGAGCGCTGGCAACAACGTCAGAAGAAATATCGTACAATCTCTCCAAAGGAGAATCGTCTAGAGCAACCGACTGAGGCTATCCAGCGCACGGAGAGTGAGGCGTGATAGTGCATAGTCGTCAATAGACGAGAAAGGGATAATAATCGTATGAGGTATCTGAGGTAACTCGGATACCTTTTTTATATGAAAACGTGCGTGCAATCGCTGGTGAGATAGGATATGTGTGAGGTCGATGCTGGGTAGATGAGACTCCACAGGTAGCAATTGATCGCTCTCTTGCAGCGGGAACTCGTAGAGATGTTGCCAGATATCTTTGTCGGTGCGCTGATGCAGTAGGGTCTGCATGTCGGGTGTGCAATAAATAGTATAATTGAGGAAACGTTCGCGCAGTTGCGTGCGGGGCTTGCGCACGGGTAAGAGATCTACCGTATGATGTGCGTAGGCCAAGCAGCATGCTTGGATAGGGCATGATGCACAGTCGGGTGATGTAGGTGTACAATGTAGGGCACCAAACTCCATGATTGCGGAATTGAATAATCGTGGATGACTGCGGTCGAGCAGTGCTTCTGCCAATTGACGGAAATGCTTTTTACCTTGTGTGGTGTCAAAAGCGATATCGCAATCGTAGAGTCGTGCCAACACACGATATACATTGCCATCGAGTGCAGGATAGGGTAGGTTGAAAGCGAAAGATGAGATGGCTCCTGCAGTATATTCGCCTACACCAGGAAGAGATAGAAGACTGTGGAATATGGCTTCAGCATCAAGGCTATCGGCATGACAAAAGACCTGTGCTCCGCTGGCGACGGCTTGCTGGGCCGCACGATGCATATTACGAGCACGAGAGTAGTAACCCAGTCCTTGCCAATAGCGTAGTACTTCGTCCTCTGATGCCTGAGCAAGGGTATGGATGGTAGGGAAACGTTTGACAAATCGGAGGTAATAGTCAAGCCCCTGATTCACACGTGTTTGTTGGAGAATAATTTCCGAGACCCATATAAGATAGGGGTCTTGTGTCTCACGCCATGGTAGTATGCGATGGTTCTGCTCGTACCAACGTGATAAGTGATTATGTATCAACGAATGATTCAAAATTGGTGCAAAGGTAGTGTTTTTTTGAGAAATAAACAAAAAAATGCATTTTTTTTCGATTTTTCTTTTGTAAATCAAAAATTTATCGTACCTTTGCAGCCGATTTCGGTCCGTACGGTATCGTAGGGGCTAGAGGATGGTATCGAAAAAAGTTAAATTTATATAATATCACTATTATGACAAAAGCAGAACTCGTTAACGCAATTGCGATTAAGACAGGCTATGACAAAACAACAATTATGAATGTTGTAGAGTCAGCTATGGACAACATTAAAAATACTGTTGCTGCTGGTGAGACCGTATATCTTCGCGGTTTTGGTAGCTTCGGTACAAAAGTACGCAAACAAAAAGTGGCTCGTAACATTACAAAGAAGGAGTCAATCATTGTGCCAGAGCACAAAATCCCAGCTTTCAAGCCATCTGATGCATTTGCTGAAATCTTGAAATAATCATTAATAACATTTTAAATTCTTATACATTATGCCAAACGGTAAGAAGCATAAAAGACATAAGATGTCTACACACAAACGTAAAAAACGTTTGCGTAAGAATCGTCATAAACATAAGTAATGTTTAGACGAATGTATCACTAACGGCTTTGTGGCAACATCCTATTTGGGCGCAAATGGGTGGTCACAAAGCATTTTTTTAATTTATTGAATATGAAAAGCGAACTGATTGTGGATGTATCTCCGCATGAGGTAGCCATCGCACTCACCGAAGACGATCGTCTGATGGAAGTGAATCGCGAACAGCGCGGTAAAGATACTTTTGCCGTGGGAAATATCTATTATGGTCGCGTAAAAAAGGTGATGCCTGCGTTGAATGCTGTCTTTGTGGATGTAGGTCATGAGAAAGAAGCTTTTCTGCACTACCTTGATTTAGGATCGGGGTTCCTTACAACACAAAAGTATGTGAGTCGTGTCGTATCTGATCGACGCCGCATACCCGAGGTTCATAAAACAGAACGCCAACCAGAATGCACCAAAGAAGGTCATATTGCCGACTATCTGAAAGTGGGTGATGCTTTGTTGGTGCAAGTGACGAAAGAACCAATTAACTCGAAAGGTCCGCGACTGACGGCTGAGATATCTATTACGGGCCGTAATTTTGTGCTTATACCTTTTATAGAAAAGGTGATGGTGAGCAATAAGATTAGTCGTGAATCTGAGCGTGGTCGTCTCAAGCAACTGGTGCAATCGATAAAGCCCCATGGCTTTGGTGTGATTGTACGCACGGTGGCAGAAGATAAACGTGTAGCAGAATTGGATAATGAGCTGCGTGTGCTGGTAAAGCGTTGGGAAGAGTGTGTACGTACTCTTCAACACACCGAGCCAGTGAATTTGATTAGTCAGGAATTAGGAAGAACGATAGGTATTATTCGTGATATTTTTTCTCCTAATTTCGAGAGTATTCATGTGAACGATGAGGGGGTATATGAGGAGATACGTCAATATCTAGATGTGATAGCTCCAGAGGCATCGAAAGTGGTCAAACTATACTCAGGTGAGCAACCTATCTTTGATAAGTTTGATATCACACGCCAAATGAAAACAGGGCTAGGACGCACGGTGGGATTCAAAAAGGGTGGATATTTGATCATGGATCGAACAGAAGCTCTCTTTTCCATAGACGTAAATAGTGGCAGTAAGAAACTCTTTGAAGATCAGGAGCAAAATGCCTTTCATTTTAATATGCTAGCAGCAGATGAGATTGTGCATCAGCTCCGACTACGAGATATTGGTGGAATCATAGTTGTAGATTTCATTGATATGGATGATAAGGCCAATCAACAAGCATTATATGACCACATGCGCGAGTTGATGAGCCATGATAGGGCCAAGCACAACGTGCTACCGCTCAGCAAATTTGGACTGATGCAAATCACCCGCCAACGCGTGCGCCCCGCAGTGGAAATGGATGTGATGGAAACATGTCCGACTTGTTTGGGAAAAGGAAAGATTCAATCTTCGATATTCTTTACCGATCAGATAGTCGAGCGCATAGAGGCCATGGTAGCACAATATGGAAGAGGATTACGGTTGCACTTACACCCTTATGTATACGCATATGTGAGCAAAGGATTTTGCAGTTTAAAAAGCAGATGGACATTCAGATATGGTGTGCGTGTGATAGAAAATCAGAGTCTTGGGATGCTCGAAACACGATTCTATAAAAAAGGAGAAGAGGTGTTTATAAAGCAAGAAGAGAATAACAAGGCGTGCGAAAAGCAATAGAATAAAAGTTGTCTGACTAAGAGTTGGACAACTTTTATTTTTTTCTCAATACATTTTTCGTATGAGCAAATGATAGGTGAAAAAAATATGTTTGACAGCAGTTTTAGGGCATAAACGAAGAATCAATTTGCATATTCCAAATAATTTTCTTAATTTTGCGGCGAAAATTAATAAAAATTATATTTTTATGTTGAAATATCCTTTTTTAATTAATGCAGTGATGGGACTTGTTGGTCGTATCGAACTTCATAAATTGAACACTGCATCGCGTAATCCACGCAAAGCTCAAGAGCAGACTTTAAGAACGATGCTTAAGATATCCAAAGATACAGTCTATGGACGAGAGCACCATTTCGCCGAAATTCTTGATTGTAAAACAGATACTGAACTTTATGCACGCTATCAGCAATACGTTCACAAACAGGATTATGAAAAACTCCGTCCATATGTGAATCGTGCGAAAGAAGGTGCGCCTGATATTTTGTTCCCAGGACACCCTGTGATGTATGCTACCACTAGTGGTACCACAGCAGAGCCTAAATGGATTCCCATCACTAAGCACTATTTGAAGCGTATTTATGGTAAGATGACGCGTCTTTGGATCTACAATTTTATTCGCCAACGTCGTATGGTATTCTCTGGTAGTGTGGTGATTATTGTAGGAAAGGCAGTTGAAGGAAGAGCATTGGATGGTACGGTGTTTGGATCAGTATCAGGTCTTACTCGTAAGGATGTGCCAGGGTTTATTAAAAAACACTACGCATTCTCATCTATTGTATATGATATACCTGATTACAATGCTCGTTACTATGCTATTATGCGATTGAGTATAGAACAGGATGTGACGATGCTGGTAACAGCTAATCCATCTACTATTGTGGAGATGCAACACAATGCTATTGAGTATTTTGACAAATATGTGGAGGATATTGAGAATGGAACATTAAACAAAGATTTGAACATCCCAGATTATATCCGTGAGGAATTAGAGAAAGACCTCAAGCCAAATCCAAAGCGTGCAGCAGAATTGCGCCGAATGAAGGAGGAGTATTATACCCCATTGCCACGTCATTATTGGCCTAATCTGCAAGTACTTTCTACATGGAAGTGCGGAAATACAAAGGTGTATTTAGATAAGTTCAAAGGCTCATTTGCCGATGATATCTGCCATATGGAGATTGGTTATTTTTCTTCAGAGTGTCGTTTTGGCTTTGTGATGGATGACTATTCGGTAGATACTGTGCTTTTCCCACATTTCCACTATTATGAGTTTATTGCAGAAGAAGATTTGGAGAAACCTAATCCACGTTTCTATCAACTCTATGAATTAGAGGAGGGTAAACGCTATTCTCCAATTGTGACTACTTATGCTGGTTTGTATCGCTACGATGTGAGCGATTTGATTGAGGTGGGACCAAAATACTTGGGTACACCAACCATTCACATGGTACAGAAAGTGAATGGTATTGTGAATATTACGGGCGAGAAATTGCAAGAGAATCAGTTCATGACCTCAGTGCAGAAAGCAGAAGAGGCATTGAGTATGCCAACGAAGTTTTCAATAGCTTTTGCTGATGTGGAAAAGAGTACATACCACTTCTATTTTGAGTTTGCAGATCAGATGACCTCGCAAGAAGATGCAGAGAAATTTGCTGAGGTAGTAGATGAAGAACTCAAAAAGATGAATATTGAGTACGAAGCAAAACGCGATAGTCTTCGTTTGAAAACTCCTATTACCCACCGCTTGCGTCAGAATGCTTTTGATCAATTCAAACAAGCATCGATTGCTGATGGATCGGGTCGTGATGGACAATTTAAGGTGAACTTGCTTTTGCAAGATGAGAAACGCCATCAAAAGTTCAAACAGCTGGCTATGGATGCTAAAGAGGCAGTAGGCAAAGCGATAGGTGAGATTGAGAAAAAAGCGCAAGGTCGAAAGAAAAGTAAATGATGAATAAGCAATACGAAGAGCTAAGAGTGGTGGAGGGTGAGTATATCCCTAAACCTGCGTTGGATTATCCTCAGGAAAATCCATTCGAGCGTACGTTGTTTCCTGTATTTGATCGCGAGATGGTGATTGATGAGCATTACCCATATGTGGATGACACGATACGTTATCGTTTTAAAACAAGATGGGGCTATGCTTTTATTTTGAAAGTTGGTCTTAACCTAATGTTGCATGTGAAAATGGGTTTGCGTATTCGTGGGCGTGAGGTACTAAAGAAGCATAAGGCCGGTTTGAAGCAAGGTGCGATTACTATTGCCAATCATGTTTATCGTTTAGATTGTCCATGTGTACTATTGGCAGTAAAAGCGAAACATACTACACGTATTCCTATGTTTGCACCTAATTTCCGTACGAAAGATAGCTACTTCTTGAACCTAGTGGGTGGAGTACCTATTCCAGAACCAGAAACGGGACTGAGTGCTATGAAGAAGTTCAACGAGGCTTTTGATGAGTTTCATCGTCGTGGGTGGTGGTTTCATATTTTCCCTGAAGCATGCCGTTGGGATATGTATAAACCATTGCGTCCTTTTCAAAAAGGTGCATTTACGATGAGCTATAAATATAACAAACCATTGTTGCCATGCGTAATTACGTATCGTGAGCGCAAAGGTATTTATCGTTTGTTTGGCCCCAATGACTTGCCTTTGTTGACAGTAACAATAGGTGAGCCATTGTATCCAGATACGACTCAACCTCGTAAAGCTGAAGTGGATCGCTTGCGTGAGGTAGCTCATGCGCAGATGGAGCAGATGGCAGGTATCACGCACAATCCGTGGCCTGCAGCATGGGGAAATCAATAGATATATTTATTATCAATCATATTTTCCTTCTATCCTCCGCTTATCCACCCGATAAAATAGGATTATTGATAACAAAAAAGCAGTGTCGTGGGACACTGCTTTTTGTTGTATAACATTTTTTCTTATTTGGTTAAGATGATGTATTGCCAAGGTTTGAGAGTAAGTGATTGATTTGCTTCTACAGTCATCTCTTTTCCACAGATGCAGTTGTATGTGCCAGCAAATTGGTCAAGTGTGAGGTTGACGGTTTGTTCCTCTGCAGACATGTTCATGATCGCAATCACGGTGTTGGCGCCTTTCTTGCACTCGAGGTGGCGAACGCATGCAAAGATCTTATCGTTGTCCGTAGCAATACGAACCATTGGTGCGCCGATTTCATTGCTCCAAAGGGCAGGATTAGCTTTACGCAGAGCATTGAGGCTGGTGTACATAGCTTTTTGTGGTGCACCTTCTACTCGGTCAATCACATCTTTCTCGAAGAACTCAAGACGATGGTGATTGCCACTAGGTTGACCTGTATAAATCATAGGCATACCAGGAACAACGTATGTGAATGCTGCAAAGAGATCGGTAGCATCTCCCATGCGCTCGAACTCAGTACCATTCCAAGAGTTTTCATCATGGTTGGAAGTGAAGTTCATACGAATAGCCTCGTGACGGATAGTAGTATCTACTTTAGCAAAGTAGTCCCACAAGTCGTTTACGGTATTTTTACCTTGTGCTACACCATTCATAAGGTGGTGGAGTGTCCAACCATAGTACATGTCGAATGCAGATTCAGTAAGGTCTTGTGCCTCTGCCTCATCCTCTGCGAGGGTGAACATATCTGGGTGTTTAGCACGAATCTCAGCCATAGCTTCGTTCCAGAAGTCAGTAGGAACTTCGCCGGCAACGTCACAACGGAAACCATCGATGCCGATAGTATCCATCCACCAATGCATAGCTTGTTTCATTGCAGCACGCATATCTTGGTTTTCGTAGTTGAGTTTGGAGATATCGGTCCAGTCGTATTGTACCATGAGGTTGCCGAGGCTATCGCGATAGTGCCAGCCATCGTTTTTGGTCCATTCGCTATCCGGAGCAGTATGGTTTGCTACCCAATCAAGAATCACTTTCATTCCAAGTTCGTGTGCTTTGGCAAGGAAGTGTTCGAAGTCAGCACGTGTACCAAACTCAGGATTGAATTTGCAGTAATCGGTGATAGCATAGTAGCTACCCAATGTACCTTTGCGTTCAAGTACACCAATCTGTTGGATAGGCATAATCCAGATGATGTCAATGCCCATCTCTTTAAGCTCTGGCAATACTGCCTCTGCAGCTTGGAAAGTACCTTCTTCTGTGAGTTGACGAGTGTTGAGTTCGTAAATAGTAGCATCGTATGAATAGCAAGGATGCTCATGTTGGCAGCATTGCTGCTTAGCGCATGATGCCATGCTGAGCACGCCAAGCGCTAGGAAAAGGATTTTTTTCATTGTTAGTATTAAAGTTTTATATGTTTATGATTATAGTGCGAATACTTTTTCTCCATTGATGGTGATACTGCTCTCGCCATTGAGGCTGATGATTACATCTACAACGTCGCCCATATACATACGTTTGAAACGAAGTGTATCATTGGTAGCTTTAACAGGGATGTATTCTCCATAAATGAGTGCCATGTTATTGCGACGCAATTGTGCTAATTGTTGTACCTTGAGGCGGAAGTCTTGTTGCTCTTTATTTAGACCGCTAAATTTCATCATATGGCGGTTATCTGGATCATTTGCACCTGCTTCTCCGTACTCATCGCCTTGGTAAACGCATGGTACACCAGGAATAGTGAAGTTAATTACCTCGAGTAGCATGGCCATTTTGTATGCGTGCGCTTCTTTCTCTTTATTGCCATCAGCTGTTACGCCAATTTCGCGTGTCCATCCTGCAGCTTTATCATTCTCGTCCCAGCGTACAGCACCGCCAGCTAATGAGATGAAACGGCATTTATCGTGATTTCCGGAGATATTACCCATGGTATGATGTGAACCGTATGCCGATAAAGACTCTAAGATAGTATTGTTCATACGCGCGAGTGATTGCTCTGGTTTGCCTAGCACATCAATAGCGGTATGATAGATATTAAAGTCGAATTGTGCGTTAAGCATACCCGTTTTTACATATGAACCGATGAGCGTAGGATCTCCGTATGTCTCGCCAATCATCCAGATGTGGCGGTCTGGATAGCGTTGTTTCATTTTCTTTCCTAATTCGCGCCAGTAGTTGAGAGGAATATGTTTGCATGCGTCGTGGCGGAAGCCGTCGAATGCAAATTTCTCTAGCCATACTAGAGCAGAGTCAGTCATAGGAGAGCAAACTTCTGGACGTTCGAGGTCGAGGGTAGGGATGTGTACGTCGAACCATGTTGTGAGACGAGCTTCGTCCCATAATTCGAAGTTGCGACGGCCATCAGGAAGGATACTATCGGTATGCCAGTCAGGGTGGGCTTGCAAGGTAGGAGAGTTGATGTGCATATGGTTAGCTACATAGTCAAGAATGACGTTCATGCCATGATTGTGAGCAGTGGCCAACATATCGTGCAACTCTTGTTCGGTAGTGAATCGTTTTTCTACTTCTGTAGCAAAGATTGGCCAGTAACCGTGGTAACCAGAGAACTTGGTGTATTTCTTTGTAGGATCATATTTGTTGCCATCAGCAAAAGGATACATGCCCCATGCGTCCCATGGGTTTTGGGTGATAGGTGAGATCCAAATAGTGGTGATTCCTAACTCTTCGAAGAATCCTTCTTCAATCTTTTTTTGAATACCTTTGATATCACCGCCTTGATAATCAACAATGTCAAGAACCTCTGGACTATTCATCTTCCAGTCGTTTTTCTTGTTGCCATTGTAGAAACGATCGATCATCAATGAATATAGAATTTGTGCGTGGTCGTCGAAACGTGTAAGTTGTGCTACATCAGTCACAGGCTTGCCGTCTTGCAATGGAATAAGGATGTCGTTCAACATTTGACCATCTCCCCTAGCATATACGCGCAAGAATGTACGACCTTTGGTATTTTGCCATTCTTTATTGAGGTTGATGATTGCATATTCGTCGCCTTGTCCATGTTCGATAGCATACATATCTAACTTGGTATCTTGCCAGAATGCGCGCCATTGGATGCGTTCGAAATCGTCCAGGATACGGATTGCCACTGTACTATCAGTGCATGACTCAGCCACGATTGATTGGCTGCGTTTACCAGCAGGAGTGATAGGAATATCATAATGCAGCTTTTTGCTAGGTACATCAACAGATAATACTGAGAGTGTGAAATCGCCGTAAAGGTCGAAACCCTCTGCTGTTACATTCTTTACCTGATATGAAGGTTCTGTTGTGTATACCACCGCATCACTTTCTGTTAAACCAGGTAGGTAATCAGTGAGAATCACCTGGGTAGGGTTTCCAACGAATGTGATAGGCATAATTGGATTTTGGGTATTCGCATTGGCCTCTTCTTTAGGACTTTGCGTAGGAGTGTTGCAGGATATAAATCCAAATGCAACGAGAAGAATAAAAAAGAAATGTTTCATAATATTATTGATTTTGATATGATTACTATAATAATTCTTCAGAACACACCATTTACGGCGCAAAGTTACAATTTTTTTTGCATATATGCAAATATTCAATATTTTTTGTATTTTTTCAGTTGTAAATAATAGCAGATAGAATAGGCGTATGATTTTTATTTAATAATATTAATAATTTTGCATAGAAATGGAAATATTTGGCACGATTTTTGTGCTTAAATAGATGACAAAGAAATGTTAAACCAAATAAAATATTTAATACAATGACAAAGAAATTTATTTGCCCAATTTGTGGCTATGTGCACGAGGGCGCAGAGGCACCAGAGCGTTGCCCACAATGCAAACAGATAGTAACATGGAAAGAAGTTGATGAGAACGCAGGTATTGCATTTGCATGCGAGCATATCATTGGTGTAGCAAAAGATACCGATGAAGAAATGATAAAGGACCTCAATGCACACTTCATGGGCGAGGCTACTGAGGTAGGTATGTATTTGGCTATGTCGCGTCAAGCAGATCGTGAGGGTTATCCAGAGATAGCTGAGGCTTTCAAACGCTATGCTTGGGAAGAGGCTGAGCACTGCTCTAAGTTTGCAGAGTTGTTGGGTGAAGTAGTATGGAGTACCAAAGAGAACCTAGAAAAACGTATGATGGCAGAGGCAGGTGCATGTGATGATAAATTGCGTATCGCTAAACGTGCTAAAGCTATGGATTGGGATGCAATCCACGATACTGTTCATGAGATGGCTAAAGATGAGGCTCGTCATGGCAAGGGCTTCGAAGGACTCTACAATCGCTATTTCAAGAAATAATATAGCATTGATGATGTAAGGAAGGGGGTAGCAAATGCTATCCTCTTTTTTTTAGTGTAAGGGCTATAGGTAATAGACTGGCTAAAGAAAAAAGCCGTCTCGCGGCTTGGAAGGTATTGCTTCGCTTTGCTCCGTAATACCTTAAAGAAGAAAAAAGCCGTCTCGCGACGGCTATTTTTCCACGGTATTAGTCTGTTTGATTTTTTTAAGGTACAAAAAAGATTGAGTTGTTTTCAATTCGAGTGCAAAGGTAGTGCTTTTTTCATATCCCCACAATAGTAAATTTATGTTCTGCAACACCTTTTCGCGTTTTTTTACCATAAAAGGTGTTTAATAACATGTTTTGTAAAAAAAGATTACGATTTTTCTAGTTCAATAACCTCTAAATCTCGAATTTCTTTTCCATCGATAACGAATCGCAGTAAGGTTTGTACAGTCTGCCATCCTTGTTTGCCAGCTGCCCCTGGATTCATCGTCAGCATTTGCCATGTTGTGTCGTATTGTACTTTGAGGATATGGCTATGTCCGCATACAAATAGTTGGGGTGTTTCTTTTTTGAACATGGGAATTAACCATGGGTTGTATTTCCCAGGGTAGCCTCCTATGTGCGTAAGCATTACATTAACATCTTCCACACGAAAGCGATAGAACTCACTGAGTGAGTAGCGCACGTCTCCGCTATCCATATTACCATATACAGCACGAGTAGGTTTAAATTCACGTAAGTGTTGTAGCACCATAGCACTACCGATATCCCCTGCATGCCATATCTCATCCACTTGAGCAAAATGCTCGAGTACGCGTGGATCTAGGTATCCATGTGTATCGCTGAGTAGTCCAATTCGTGTCATAAGGGTTTGTTTTTAACGGCGTGTAGCACGATCTAATATAAATATACTTACCACTATGGCCGCTATAGCTATCGATAGGAAGAATACTACATCGCGCAAATCTACAACACCGCGCGAGATGCTACTATAGTGGTCTTGCAGTGTTACCCAATACAAGACAAAGCAACTTGCGGCACCAAGAATAAATGCTACTAATTGGCTACGAGTAATGGTGCTGCATAGTGTCCCAATACCGATAAATGATGCACTAAGGAATATGAGTCCCATCATCGAACCCATAAATTGTCCTCCATCGATATTTCCAATAGGTTCTGCCATATAAAAAACGATGAAGTAGTGCACAATACAAGGCAGTAAAGCTATAATAGTCAGCACAAATGCCGCCACGAATTTTCCCACTACGATTCGCCATAGTGGGATGGGCTGTGCGCGCAGCAATATCCACGTGCCGCTTTGTCGTTCTTCGGCATAAAGTCGCATAGTCAGTGCGGGACAAACTAGCATCAGTAGCCATGGACTGATCTGAAACAAACCATCTACTTGTGCATATCCCGATTCAATCACATTCCATTGCCCTGGAATAACCCAGAGGAATAGACTGATTGCCAATAAAAACAATCCAATGACGATATATGCTATCGGTGTGGAGAAGTAATATGATAATTCTTTTCTGAACACTGAACTATTTTTTTACAGGAGTTTTAGGGAAGATAATCCAAAAGGCAATAGCTACAACCATTGCAAAAGCAGCAAAGATATACCAGCTGATTTGCCATCCTTGCCATATAGCCATTGGTCCTGCAGCAACCACTTCTTCTGCGTGAACGAAATGGTTAACGATAGCTTGAGCTGCCAATGTGCCAATGGTAGCACCAAAGCCGTTAGTCATCATCACGAATAGTCCTTGTGCGCTAGAACGTTGTGCAGGATCTGTTTCTTGATCCACGTATAGTGATCCAGAGATATTGAAGAAGTCAAAAGCAAAGCCGTATACGATACAACTGAGCACGAAGAGGATTACGCCTGGCATACCAGGATCACCTGCTCCGAATAATCCGAAGCGCAATACCCAAGCGAACATAGCCATCAGCATCACAGATTTGATACCGAATTTCTTCAGGAAGAATGGAATGAACAAAATGCATAATGCTTCGCATATTTGTGAGATTGAGATTAGGATGTTTGCATGTTGCACGCCAAAGGTATTGGCAAACTCTTCGATAGCACCAAAACTGGTGATGAATGGGTTGGCATAACCATTGGTGATTTGCAAGCACATACCGAGCAACATCGAGAAAATGAAGAATACGGCCATTTTCTTTTGTTTGAACAATGAGAAAGCCTCTAGTCCGAGTGCTTCTATCAGTGATTTGGTTTCTACATGTCCTTTTACAGGGCACTGTGGTAAACTCAAAGAGTAGAGTGCTAGTATAATACTCAAGCCACCGCTGACGATAAATTGTTTAGGTGTAGCTTGGAAACCACAGAGGTCGACTATCCACATGGTAACGATGAATCCTACAGTACCTAATACGCGGATAGGAGGGAAATCCTTAACGGTGTCTAGGTTGGCTTGTGTCAGCGCGGTGTAAGCCACTGAGTTACTGAGCGCAAGAGTAGGCATAAAGAATGCCACAGAAGCGGTGTAAAGCGAGAAGATAGTAGCGAATTGCACTCCATCGCCTGCCAACAGGCCATAAGCACCTGTAGCAATCATAAAGGTTCCAGCCAATGCGTGGCACAGACTTAATGCTTTTTGTGCGGGTATCCATCGGTCGGCTACGATACCCATCAAAGCAGGCATAAATAGACTGACAATACCTTGGATTGAATAGAACCAGCCAATATTGGTAGCCATACCATGCGTAGCAAGGTATGTTCCCATAGATGTTAGATACGCTCCCCAAACTGCAAATTCGAGGAAATTCATGACAGTTAGTCTAAATTTGATGTTCTTCATATCATTTTGAATTTATAGTTTATCTTTGTTAAATTTACTGTTATAGATTGGTCGGTTAAAACTCGCTAGTAAAATGGAACTTAATATTCTTATAATCGTTTTGCGCCATTTGTAGCACATAGCCGCTATCTGCCATAAAAACATCTCGTCCTTCTTTGTCTTTTGCCATATATTGCGCTTTACGCTTCTTGAACATCTCTAGTTCTTGTTCGTTGTCTGACTCTATCCAGCACGCCTTGTACATTTGGAGTGGTTCCCAACGGCATTTAGCTTGGTACTCATGCTCAAGGCGGTGTTGTATTACCTCAAACTGCAATTGACCTACCGTACCCACAATCTTGCGACCGTTGAACTGGCTCACGAACAACTGTGCTACACCTTCGTCCATCAATTGGTTAACGCCCTTCTCCAATTGCTTTTGCTTCATTGGGTCGGCATTCTCGATATACTTAAACATTTCTGGCGAGAACGATGGCAAGCCCTTGAAGTGGAGATTTTCACCAGCGGTCAATGTATCGCCAATCTTAAAGTTACCCGTATCAGGTAGACCTACTATATCGCCTGCATAAGCTTCGTCCACAGTTTCTTTGCGTTGAGCCATAAAGCAAGTAGGAGCCGAGAAACGCATTTGGCGATTCTCGCGCACGTGTTTGTAGTAAGTGTTGCGTACGAACTTACCCGAACAAATCTTGAAGAACGCGATACACGAACGATGGTTAGGATCCATATTGGCGTGAATCTTAAAGCAGAATGCTGTAAAGCCATCTTCCATAGGATCAACTTTACGTTCTATTGCCTCCACAGGGCGTGGCGAAGGAGCAATTTGTACAAAGCATTCGAGTAACTCCTTCACACCGAAGGTATTCAATGCAGAACCAAAGAATACTGGAGCCAAATCGCCTGCCAAATAATCTTGTTGGCTGAATGGGTTATATACCCCTTCAATCATCTCCAAATCTTCTTGCAGCTTGGTAGCATCTTGTTCGCCTACAAGCTGAGCAATCTGCGGATCATTGACATCATCAAAGCGCAATGATTCAGTTACTTGCGTTTTGTTAGGTGTATAAAGGTCGAGTGTGGATTGAAAAATGTTATATACTCCTTTAAAGCGTTCACCACTATTGATGGGCCACGATAGTGGGCGTACGTGTATGCCGAGTTCGCTCTCTACCTCGTCCATGAGATCGAATGGGTCTTTACCTTCTCGGTCCATCTTGTTGATGAACACCATTACGGGTGTTTTGCGCATGCGGCATACTTGCATCAATCGGCGTGTTTGGGTTTCAACACCTTTGGCAGAGTCGATGACAATCACTACCGAATCCACTGCTGTCAGTGTGCGGAATGTATCCTCTGCAAAGTCTTGGTGGCCAGGAGTGTCGAGGATATTGATATGATAGTCTTTATAATCAAAACCCATCACAGAAGTGGCTACGGATATTCCGCGTTGCTTCTCAATCTCCATCCAGTCGGATGTTGCGGTTTTACGAATTTTGTTGGATTTTACAGCTCCTGCCACGTGGATAGCACCTCCGTAGAGAAGCAGTTTCTCGGTAAGCGTCGTCTTACCCGCATCAGGGTGCGAGATAATCGCAAAGGTGCGGCGACGCAAGATTTCTTGTTGTTCAGCGTTATTCAGCATTGTTAATCATATTATTTTTTGTACGCGATTCTGCTATTTCAGCAATGACACGCGGTAGAAGTTCTTTCTCTTTCTCTTGTATGCGTTGAGATAATGTTTCGGCTGTATCTTGTGGTTGCACTTCTATGCGAGTTTGTGCAATGATGTTTCCACCATCCACTTCGCCGTTCACGTAGTGCACTGTGCAACCTGCTTCTTTCTCTCCAGATGCCAATACAGCTTCTTGTACATGGATACCATACATGCCTTTTCCTCCAAATTTAGGCAGTAGTGATGGATGTATATTAATTATTTTATTCTCCCATTTCTCGCAGAACCATTGTGGTATGATGGCGAGGAATCCAGCCAATACAATGAGTTGTACGTTGTTATCTTTCAGTGCAGTATCAATAGTTGTCCAGTCTTTACTCTGCAGGGTAGGTATGCGATAAGCATCTGCACGTTCTGCAGCTAAGCATTCGCGGTTTGTAACCACCAATACTACTTGGTATCCATGCTGCACCTGCTTGTTGATAAGTGTCTGCAGGGTAGTACCTGTTCCTGATGCTAATACTGCTATGTTCATTCTAGTTTATCAAAAACAGTTTTTTAAGATAGTTAGTACGTCCTCTTGAGTTAGTTGTTTATATCCACCACCCAGGGCTGTGGAGTTAGCTATCAATGGTAGCATTTCTTCGGTGGCGCCTACTTCGCGAAGTGTAGCAGGAATGCCTAATTCGTGAATAAAGGCTTCGAGACGATTTATACCTTCTAGGGCGATAGCTTCATCTCCTTGCCCATGATCTTCTACACCCCATATATGTTTGGCATATCGTACGAATTTATGCAAGCCGTCGCGGAATATATGGCGGTAATATGCAGGCGATATGATGGCAAGTCCTATTCCATGTGCGCAATCGGTGTATGCACCTAATTGGTGCTCAATCATATGCACTTCCCAGTCTTGAGTTTTGCTTACTGCAAGGATTTTATTCAGTCCCATAGTGGCACACCACATGATATTGCTTCGAGCTTCGTAGTCTTGTGGATTGATTAGTGCTTTGCGTGAAGCAGATATGAGGGATAGCATCAGTCCTTCCAGCAGATAGTCGCTAGTGCAGTCGTCATCGCCAGAGAAGTATTGCTCCATAAGGTGGGAGAAGACATCAAAGATACCGCTAATCATTTGGTATTTAGGTACGGAGTAGGTGTACTCTGGATTGAGGATAGAGAAGCGTGGTGTAACCATTGCCAATGGATATACGCGACCAATTTTCAGATTCTCTGCTTCATTAGTGATTACTGAACCTGAATTCATTTCGCTACCGGTACCTGCCATAGTAAGGATACTGCCAACAGGCACTACGCGGTTAGTCACAGGTTCTTGATTTACATAATAGCGTTGCCAAACATCTCCTTCGGCATATGCAGCACATGCTATACCTTTGGCACAGTCAATCACCGAACCGCCCCCTACCGCTAGGATCAAGTCGATATTGTGCTCGCGCACGAGTTGGGCACCTGCCAGCAATTGCGTATATCGTGGATTGGCATTGATGCCGGCCAATTCTACAACTTTTTTGCCTGCTTCATGAAGGATTTGCATCACTTGATCATAGAGACCAATTTTTTTGATGGATGCTTTTCCATAAACGAGTAAAACATTTGGTCCGTATTCTTTCAATTCGGCTGGCAGTTTGCTCAATGCCGATTTACCAAAGTGGATACGAGTAGGGTTTTGAAAACTAAAGTCGTATAGCATTTTTTTAGTGGTTTGTAAGTGTTATTATTTGGATTGATACGCAATGCGTGGTGAACCATTCCGTGTGTAGATTATTCCGCATTGCTGAAAACCAGCTTGCTCTATGAGATGAATCATTCGTTGGTTGTCGTGGTGTGTATCAATGCGAATGTTGGGGCATTTCTTGTAGCACCATTGGAGTGCCGTGCGGAATATTCCATTCTGTTTACCATTCGAAGCTATCCGATGGATAGTGCCATAGGGTTCATTATTCAACCATTGACCATCATCAATACGCAGATAAGTAGGGTCTTCTCCTATGATAAAAGCGAAGGTGCCGAGTATCTCTTGTGAATGTTCATCTACGACCACATAACTTACACATTGCTTTATATCGTTTTCCAGTTGTTCTTGTTGTGGATATCCATCACCCCATTGTGTGGGGTTGCCATCCTGTATCATCTGCTGGCGTGCATGAGCAAAAATGTTCAGCATTTCACCGATGTCGTGGTATGTGGCTAGTCGAATGGTCATCTTAGTGTCCGCGTACAAACACGCCTTCTGCTTGGTTTTCCACGAAACAGCATTCATCCGAATGTTCTTCAGCGAATGCTGTTTGTTGCTCGTGTATATATTCCTCGTAGGTCATTAGCGGAGTTTTGCACCGAACTTCTCCTCAAAGGTCTTTTGCAGTTTGGCCATGATAGCTTCGATCTGCTTATCTTTGAGTGTGTTTTCGGCATCTTGTAGGATGAACGATAGTGCGTAACTCTTTTTGCCAGCTTCTAGGTTCTTGCCTTCGTAAACATCGAAGAGGTTCACGGCTTTCAGCAGTTTTTTCTCGGTGGCGTATGCTGCTTGTGCCAGATCTGCGAAGCTAACCGCTTTATCTACTAGGAGTGCGAAGTCGCGTTTTACCTCTGGATATTTAGGTAGGTCGTTGATAACTGGCTTATATTGTTTGTTAAGACGCAGGAGCATATTCCAATCAAGGTCTGCATAATATACAGGGTTGTCGATGTCGAATGCTTTGAGTTGTTTTTTTGCGACGATAGCCATTACACCAATTTGCTTGCCGTTTGGAGCGAGGATAGTCAATCCGTCGTCGAACAGTTCGTTTGCCGCCATTGGCTCGAGTTTGAATGTACGAACACCCAAGCGATGGAGCACATTAGCAGTATAGGCGTGTAGTTGATAGAAAGTGGTTTTCTCTTCTTTTTGCACCCATGATTGTGCGGTTTTGTTACCTGTGATCCACAAAGCGAGGTGTGGCTCCTCGTAGTAGGCGTAGAGTGGGTCGTATGTCCAGTGTGGGTCTTTGGCTTGACGATCTGCAATTTTTTGTGCACTATAGTGGTAGCAGTTGCCAAACTCGTAGAACTTAAGGTCAGCGTTCTTGCGATTAGCATTGCGTTGGATGCTCTCGAGTCCGCCAAAGAGCAGTGTTTGACGCATTACGCCCAGGTCTTGACTTAGTGGGTTCATGATTTTCACGCAGGTATCTAGACTCAGTGATTGGAGTGGTTCGTAGTATGATACTTTGGTGAGTGAGTTGTTGAGAATCTCGTTGAAACCTTGTGCAGTGAGTTGCTCAGAGATGCGGATTTGCAGTGCCACTGGGTTTGGCTTTGGGTTGTAACTAAGCGAGGTGTTGAGTTTTTCTGGAAACTCTACATTGTTGTATCCATAGATACGGAGAATATCTTCTACCACGTCGCACTCGCGTTGTACGTCAACGCGATAGCGTGGTACGCCAATCTGCCAGATGTTGCCTTCTTGGCTATAGATTTCCATTTCCAATGCTTGAAGAATAGTGGCAATGAGTTCTTCGCTGAGTTCTTTACCGATAAGTGTATTCACGCGGTCGATATTCAGTTCTACAGGGAATGGCGCAAAGTATTTCTCGCCTTTAGCCTCTAATTTTTCACCGTTAAGCACATCCACTACTTCCATGGCTATTTGTCCACCTGCCACTTCTTGTATGAGTAGGGCGCAGCGTTGGAGCACGTAGAGGGTATTGTTTGGATCGCAACCGCGCTCGTAGCGGAAACTAGCATCAGTAGATAACTGATGGCGGCGAGCAGTCTTGCGAATAGATACAGGGTTGAAGTATGCGCTTTCGAGGAAGACGTTTTTGGTGGTTTCAGTGATTCCTGAATCTTGTCCGCCAAATACGCCAGCGATGCACATTGGTTCTTCTGCATTGCAGATCATAAGGTCGGCTGCGGAGAGCGTACGTTCAATGCCATCAAGGGTAGTGAATTTTTGTCCTTCGTTAGCGTTCTTTACGATTACTTTTTGTCCTTTGATTTTATCGGCATCGAAAGAGTGGAGTGCTTGTCCCATCTCGTGGAGTACGAAGTTCGTAGCATCTACCACGTTATTGATTGGACGGATGCCTATGGTGTTGAGTGCTTTTTTAAGCCAGTCAGGTGACTCTTGTATGGTTACGCCCTTGATGCTTACGCCAGAATAGCGAGGGCATGCATCAGCGTTTTCTACAAGCACTTCGATTGGTAGATCGTTGTTGTTTACATGGAATGCTTCTACGCTAGGTTTCTCTAGCTTAACTACGTTATTGCCTTTTGCTTGGTAGTATGCGTATAAGTCGCGAGCTACACCATAGTGGCTAGCTGCGTCGGCGCGGTTAGGGGTGATATCCACTTCAATGAGGGTATCATCTTCTACACCAAAATACTCTTTTGCGGGCATGCCCACAGGTGTATCCGCAGGGAGTACCATGATGCCGTCGTGGCTAGTGCCCACGCCAATCTCATCTTCAGCGCAGATCATTCCCAATGACTCTTCGCCACGTATTTTACCTTTTTTGATGGTAAATTTCTCCTCACCATCGTAGAGGACAGTGCCTACGGTAGCTACAATCACTTTTTGTCCAGCAGCCACGTTAGGTGCACCACATACGATTTGCAATGGTTCTGCATCGGGTGCAACGCGTGTGGTTGTGATGTGCAGGTGGTCAGAGTTAGGGTGATCCACGCATGTGATGACTTCGCCCACTACCAGACCTTCTAGTCCGCCTTTGATGGTTTGTACTTTCTCTACTTTGCCTACTTCTAATCCGATAGAAGTCAGAATTTTTGCTACTTCCTCCGCAGAATCATTCAGCGTGATGTAGCGTTTTAGCCAATTGTACGAAATATTCATATTGTTTTGTTTATTTTATTCTAAAATAACTTGCTGATGGTTTATATTTATTGGCATAGAGCCATAAAACACCAATCAGCCTGCAAAGTTACAAAAATTAAATGAATTATGCAAGTTTTTAGTAAAAATGCAAGGAATAATTGTGTGTGTTCACAAAAATGTGGAGGAATTATATGTAGCAGACCTCCGTAGGAGGAAATGGGTGTATGCCGCAAGATAAGGGACCAATAAATGACATCTATATGTTACCTAATATGACTTTGGTGGGCTTTTTGTGGCTTTTATGTTTCACATTTCATCTCCCCCTTTTTACCTTTCCGTTTCTCGTTTTTCTATACGCCTCTATAATAATGATGCAAAAATCTTCGGCGCGGAAGTGGTTTTGCGCCGAAGATTGGAAAATGTGGAGAGTGAAATGGTATATACAACACGCAGAAGCATCTGTATTACAGGAGTTTCCGTGTGAGTGTATTTTTTTTGAAAAAAAGTTTCTTCGCGCGAAGATTGTGCCGAAGATTACCAATTATCACCTAAAAAAATCACATTTTTTGCTCATACTCTTGCGTATGTCAAATAAAAATAGCACCTTTGCGGACAAATTAGGAGTTGCATTCCTGATTTGTCCATAAGAACAATAATTGTATGTATAGCAGAGAGTTACAAAACAAACTTTTAGAATTAAGTGAGCATTGGTCTATCATTTCTGTGACAGGACCACGTCAGTCAGGTAAGACTACACATTTCCTGATTACGAATATGTCAATCTGGAGCGTGCTACTACGCGGGCTATTGCGGGAAGTGCAGTATTTACAGGGCTTCTCGCGTGAGTGTGTTTCTTTGAAAAGAGTTTTCAAGTGCCGAAGATTGTATAATAAGAAATATTACTTCAACTTTAACTCAAGCCACGAGGCATCCAATGATGCAGATGAGGTCACACATGGCGTTTGTGACTTGCCGTTGGGCTGAATAGATTGTTGGCTTACATTTTTGGTAATGAATAATTTACTCTCAAGAAATGCTCATTTGGTATTTAACACACGCTCTTTTTTTTGCATCTATTTTTGAATTACAGACACTGTTTCAAGATAATCATACCTTCCTTGGTCGGTCTCTTTTCCGTTTTTATAAACTTTCCATTTTAATTGTCGAGGATTCTCTTTCTTCGCTTCGTATTCGTCTGTAGTTACGAACTCGGTATATTTTCCGTCTTCTGTTTTCTGACAATACACCACATTTGGTGCACCGACAACAGAAACATTAGGAATATATTCCGCCAATTTTTTCGAAAGTTGAGAAGAAAAATTATTCTCTCCATCGGCAGTGTGGCAACAGTGAACTACAACAACAAATGGTTGATCTTCCGCGTTAATGACATGATGAAAGGTGCCCTGCATCGAGTTGATGATTAATTCCGCTGTCTCTGATGCATTCAGTATTTGACCGCCAATCAGGATACTATTCGTTGCTGCTCCTGTATGATCGACTAGACCATGTGCTGCAATATGGTAGGTAGAAACACTATTCTTGAAATAACTGTCCGCTATTTGGTTAAAACTATTTATTTCCCACTCAGACAAATCTTTACCGTCCATAATGGCACTATTATTTTTGCTGTGATTCCTTTGCCATAAGTATGGTGACATCTTCCATTGACGGACGTCTTCTAATAACTTATCCACCGACACAAACGCTGATCGTTCGTAGTCGCTCTGTGCCAGCATTTTTATTGTTTTGCCAGAAGAAAGTTTAATTGTTTCTTCGTGAGATTTTGGAAGTGATACTTTATTAAAGAAGCATTCGTGAAACTTTATTATCTCTTCTCGCTGTCTTTTTAGATCTTCTTCTGTCTGAGCATTAACACTCAACGAGAATACCGCCATTAGGGACAATAACAATATCTTTTTCATAACATCTTATTGTTTATTGTAATTTACTCTTATTTACATTCAGGACACAGACTTCTCAACTTTTTTAAAACGTCTTGATTGTAAGAGTATTGATTTTTTGCATTTTCTTTTTTAGAAACTAACTTTTCTTTTTCAGATGCCAATTTTGCATATATATCTGCCGCAGCATTATACGTGTCTTGTATTTCTTCCCTGGTTGACTCTGGTAAATATCTGCCTGTTTCTTCGTAGTATATTTTATCAATCTCATTTGAAAAATTCGGATCTTTTTGCATATTGTTGATTTCTATCTCTAGTTTTGTTTTCTTATAAACTTTGGAGTAAAGTCTTTCTTTAATATTGGTCATTTCGGAATCGTAATTTGCTATTTTGGAATCATAGCCTTTTGTATTATTAGATATCTCATTGCTCTTATTTTCAAAAAAGTCATAAGCATAGTTATAAGCAGATTGTCTATTAGAAATATCAAAAAGTAACCTCTCTATGCGACGCCAATATTCATCAACACTAATTTTACGTGCGTATAAATCTTCTGTAAGTTTATATATTTGCTTTTCGTTTTGTATTGATATTCCTCCTAACTTTTCTTTTAGTCCTTTTTCTATGTCGATTTGGTACTTAAGAACCTTGAGGGTGCTATCAAGTTCTTGGATATTTTGCTCAAGTTTTAGGATGTTTTTATATCTAATATCACGCTGTGCTATAAGATCATTTTTCTGTTGAACGCTTAAAGAGGAGGAGGCTATTCTATTATCAATAACCTGTAATATTTGTACTTTTTCTTTATGTTTTTGTACTAAATCATTATATTTTGCCAGTTTTTCATTAAATGTAATCTGTTTCTCGCTCAATTGAGCAAATGTGGAATGACTGACTAAAAATAGACTCAAACACAATACGATTAACTTGATTGTTTTCATAATTTATATATTTATTGGTTAAACATACAATAACTATAATTTCTCCTTTTAAAAATTATTAATATCATTTATCTAATTCATTTATTAACCTTAGTATCTCGTCATATTCATTTGATGCTTCTTTTGGAGTTTCTTCTGATTCTTCTTTCTTTTCTTTAGGTTCTTCTGATTTTTGTTTGTTAAATTTAGAACTTATGTCTCCTAACTTAGGGGTGGAAGTTGGAGATAGTGGTTTATCCAATATAGCATCAGTTACTGACCTAGAGTTAGGAGCCATATTACCTCTAACAAGATTTGCTGCCACGTTTCCTTTCCTTGTAGCATCCGAATGGGCATCAACATCTGTATGAAGTTGATTGAAAATTGGTTGTAACTCCCCCATTTTTTCATCGAAGGAATGCTGAAGTTTCGCTTGAATCTGCCTCTGTTCTTCCAAATTTTGATCAGGTATTTCTTGCTGCTGTTGTTCTGTTTCTTCTTGCTTCTGTTGTTCTGTTTGAGGTTTAGGCTTTTGTGAATCTATTTTGCTCAGGCGTTTTTCGATTTCATTGATTAATGTCGTATAGTAGTAATATTGTGCTTCTGCGGCAGCTTTTGCTACTCCCTTCGATACAACATCATCACCCAGACCATAAAATTTAGTATAATTTCCAGTTTTTATTACGTTTTGACACATCTTCAGCATTTCTTTTGCTCGAGGAAGATGTGCACGCATCTCTGCCTCGCTCATTTTAGCGACATTTTCTTCTGCGCTTCGTTGGCTTGCATGCTGGCGACTTTGTGCAATGCTAGGCTGACTAAATAGACCAAGCAGCAGTAACACTAGCAAACTAAATATCGTTCTATTCATATTATAAAATATGCTTTAATGATTATACTTTAATAAAAGAATACTTCTTCGTTACTTTCCTCCTCATTATTAGATGATTCTACCAAGACGGACTCCTCTTCTTCTTTTAGTCTTAGCAATTTTTCCGCTTTTTGTCGCAATTTATTCATAGCTGCTTGATTTATTTCCTGACAAGTCGTTTTGTTCTTTTTGGCATTGAATGCTTCTAATAATGGACTATTCACAGAAAGTGTATCACCACAAAAGATAGGTTGTAATCTTTTAGATATAAATACGACACTATCGGTTTCTTCCCATTTGACAAAAGTAAGCTTTGTTGTATCTTCAGTATGCTGAGTTTTACCATTATTATAGTTGTGTCGTGCGTAGCCGTATCTGACACTTACATCCAACACTTGGGGGACTAGCGGTGTCAATCGTATTTCATACGCTTCTGCTGTTTCAATATTGGAGGCATATATGATAATATCAGTCATTATCGCAACAGCAAGTTTCATTGTAAAATTAATAGCAAGTCCTAAAGCGGATTTGGCTCCCCAATCATTGAAGCTAAGCACATTAGCGGCAAGTTGTCTATTCAATTCACTTTGATATTGTTCTAAAGAAGCAGACATCATCGCCTCCAAATTTTGCACCATATCTAATGATTGATGCTGAAGTGCTGTATTAGCAATCTTCTTGTTTTGACTACCAAATAGTATTTGTAATGTTTGAGTTTCTTGATTATACCCTATTTCATACGAATACCTTAATGGCGAATAGCCTTGAGTTTGATTTTGCCACTTCCCCTTTTTCTTTTTTACGGACCACTTGCATTTGGGCGAAGATAAAATAGTTGTTCCATTTGGGCTTCTTATATCTGCAATATTGATAATATAATCAGGAATGGGTGCTAAACTATCATCATTCGTTCTCTCATCTATAGACACCCAATAACCCTGCATACTCCTTAATGTACTTGGATACATCACATCGTAATACACACTAGTTATGGAATCTATAGTATGCTGATAAACGCTATCTTTTGCGATAGAGATCTCATTGAACATCCTCATCAAGAATCGCAAATTATTTGTTGCGTTTTCGAAGCCATATTTTGTGAGAATAATATCCCACATCAATTCCTCGTCTTCCTTTCCACCAAGCATCACATGTTTGAAAGCCAAAGCAGTAGCCGCATCCAAGTCGTTATTACTACCCGCTTCATAAAAAGCATCGTAATAGTGCTGTAATAGTTCCTGATAAACTGGGCGTTCCAAATTTATAATAAACCTAGAGAGATATTCTTCGGTCTCAGAGAAAGATAAACAAGGATTGGCTAAAGAGAACTGTTGGTTGAAAATGTTTTCCACAGTATCTATTGCTTCTTGTAGTGTAAATGTCTTTATTGCAGGAACGATTACAACGCTATCCTTACTAATAGAACCAGTATAATATCGTCTTGGATTTCCTTCCCGCATAAATGGACAATCTTTGGGAATATACTTCAGCATATAATCGGGACATAAAGTATGATTGCCCCTCACCATGGACAATTGCTTACTATTATAAAGCCCCAAAACGCTATCTTTACCTACTATTTCAAATGGTTCGTCAGGTACAATCATAATAGTCAGCGCATGGCATCCTCTGAATGCATAATCTCCTATATGGTGTACGGAATCGGGAATAATGATGTCCGTCATTGAAACACATCCATCAAATGCTCTTTCTCCTATAAATTGCAAAGTTCCTGATAAAATAATAGAATCAAGTTTGCTACACATAGCAAAACATGCCTTGCCTATTGCCGTTACAGAATTAGGGATAACAATCTTTTTCAAATTCATACAATTAAAAAAAGCACTATCTCCGATTGTCTTTACGCTATTTGGTATAGATATGTCCGTTATTGAAACACATCCTTCAAATACTTTTTCTCCTATAAATTGCAAATCTCTAGGTAGACTAATAGAATCAAGTCTAATACACTTGGCAAAACATGCCTTACCGATTGCTGTTACAGAATTAGGGATAACAATCTTTTTCAAATGCTTACAATTAAAAAAAGCACTATCTCCGATTGTCTTTACGCTTCTTGGTATAGATATTTCCTTAAGCCATGAATAATTTTCAAATGCTCTACTACCTATATTTGTGACACCTTCTTCGATAATTACCGATTTTATATTACCACGCCAAGGTCTTTTCTCATTGTGAAAGTTTTGCATCTGACCTGAACCCGAAATAGTCAATACACCATCTGATAAAGACCACTGTACACTATCACCACAAAATCCAGTTTTTACAGAAGCAGGTAATACAGTGATTGGATAACAAATTGTCAAAAATCCGATGAACAATATTCTAATTATTTGCCCATTAAATTGTGTTCTCATGGTATTAAAGCTATTTATATTCATCACTAGTATTATATGTACAAATAAAAAAGCGTGGAGTCCGACTGTTGTCGTTCCACGTTATGAGGCTGTCGCATTGCCTTGTATCTTAGAACTGACAACGCGAAGCCCACGCCGAATATAAACATACTCTCGTGCTATTTTCAAGTTAAGGTACGCGTGTGCGCACGTATAAATACGCAAACAACGTACCAAATAGGCACAAGGAGGATAATCTATATCCCGTAGGACATCTATCGTTGCTAAGCTCTGAAGATACTTTGAAACTGCGACATTTCATAACGTCAGAACAGAGCGTCAATAAACGCCTTTTAAATATGTCTGCTACCCCAGCCGATGACGTGCAGACATCCCCGGCGTGGAATAGCGGGTGCAAAGATAGTGAATTATTTTGAGATGTGCAAGAAAAATTGCTTTTTGGGGCGATTTTTCTGGTGTAAGGCGTATAATGTATGATGTAGATCGGCTTTGTCGAGGTTTTGCGCGCGTGGCGCAGGTTGTGTCACTTCGTGAGGTTGTGCGCCTTTGGCGGGGAGAAGGGTGATACGCAGCGTTATCGGCGCCCCGCAGGGCAATGGACAAACAATGAAGGCGCAAAAAGCCAGTTTAGTGAACGCGCAGAAAGGTGCTACTGTTTAGAGATTAGAGGAGAGGGGGAATAATATTAATGTCTTATACTGAAATAGGTTTACTCATAAAATGAACAAAAAGTATCAATTATTAAGATTCAAGTTTTATGAAGCGAACTCTAAATCGTTATTCTCCCTCGTTCAAGCAACAAGTTTTGGATGATTATTTTCAGTCAGGTATGAGTCAAGTTGAGTGTTATACCAAGTGGAAAATTCCCCAACGCACGCTCAATACATGGCTTACTTCTTGCAAGAGTCAAGAAAAAAGTGTATCTTTGCACTCAAACTCGAAACACATGGATGCAAAAGACCAAGCT
>JAZSEB010000013.1:0-77058 GCA_045531475.1 Paludibacteraceae bacterium | reverse complement strand
CACCACGCTCTACACTACTGTCGAATACAGTACCATCAATTAATGTTCCGTGGTAATGTACTTTTACCTTGTCAGTCGCAGCTGGCTTTTTGCCCTTACCCATCTTGATTACCTCGTATTGAAGACCACTTTCTGTAACTTTTACGCCTTCGCGCTTTGCGTTCTCTGCGAGGAATGCCTCGCCTGCTGCTTTGGCTTCGCCTGCGATTTTTTCCTCGAGTTCGCTGAAGAACTTACCCAACACTTGTTGTGCCTCTTGATAAGAGATTTGTGGTTGGTTCTTCTCTAAAACGTCTTTGATTCCTGCTGCCAAATCAGCGTATTCGAGGGAAGTAACGCCACTTCCCATCAAGTTCTGACCCATGCTTAGGCCAATTGCATAACTAATTTTATCCATTTCGTTTATTTTGTTAATTGATTCATTCGTGTGATATATTTACCGATAATATCGAACTCAAGGTTGACTTGTGTGCCCACTTGAATATACTTGAAATTAGTGTTGTCGTGGGTGTAGGGGATGATACATACGCTCACATATCCTATGCCATCTACTACATTAGGTTCGCAGACTGTGAGACTGACACCATTGATACTGACTGACCCTTTATCCACGCAGAAGTATCCACGCATAGCCATCTCCTTAGTACTTTCATATTCAAAGCGGTAGTACCAGCTTCCTTCTGTTTCTTTGACCTCAATACAACGAGCCGTTTGGTCCACATGTCCTTGCACGATATGTCCGTCTAATCGTTCGCCGAGCAGCATGGAACGCTCCAGATTGACCCAATCGCCTTCTTTGGCTTCGCCGAGGTTAGTGCGGTTGAGGGTTTCCTGCATGGCGGTAACGGTATAAAGGTCCCCCTCCATCTTTACCACCGTGAGGCATACACCATTGTGTGCAATTGATTGATCAATGCTCAGCTTTTCGGTGTAAGGATTGCGCAGTGTAAAATGCTTATTGCTTTGTTCTTGCTCAATCTTTACGATTTGAGCCATTGTTTCTACTATTCCTGAAAACATAAGTTATTTTTTCTTAATGAGTGCCTTTCCATCTAAACGATAGAAAATAGCACAGTATATGATAAGGAGTATAGTGCCTATACCCATTTTTGTCCATTCATTGATCGGCAAGAAGTGTGCCAAAGCATAATATCCTGCCAAAAGTGTCACAACAATGAGAGTGTAGATGCCAATTCGTCGTATGTCGTAAGGAATCTCTAGATGTTTACGCCCTACGAAATATGATAGTAGCATAATCACTAAATAACATACTGTGCTACTAGATGCAGAAGCCATATATCCAATACGTGGTACAAAGATAGCTTGCAAAGCAAAAGTTATCACGACTCCAATAATAGAGAAATAGGCACCCCATTGTGTTTTGTCGGTGAGTTTATACCAAAAACTCAAATTGAAATATACCCCTTGGAAAATGTATGTCCATAGCACTACAGGAACTACTTTCAAACCCTCCCAATAGGATGGGGCAATAATAAATTTTAGCAAGTCAAGGTAGAAGATCATCCCCAGTAGTATCATGTACGAGAAGATGATATAATATTTCATAGCATCGGCATATGCTTCAACCGATTTTTTATCTTTATGTTTAGCGAATACGAATGGCTCATATGCATATCGAAAAGCTTGTGTGAACATCATCATTACCATTGCTACTTTGAAACATGCTCCATAAATACCCAATTGTGCTTGTGCATCGGCTCCATCATAAAAGAATGGAAAGAGTATTCGGTCTAGTGTTTGGTTCATGATTCCACATACACCCAGTACCAAGAGTGGTAACGAGTAGCGTAGCATCTGCCTTAGTAATTGCCATGAGAAGATTGTTCTTGGCTCTTGATCTATTGCCTTTGGTTCGTTCCTGAAACCTTCAATAATGGAAGGTAGCAAACATAAAGTTTGGATAGCTGTTGCCAAAATATTTGCTACGAACACATATCCTACACCATAATCCGGATTATACCATGAACTGATGATAGTCCAATCTTGAATCTTTGGGCATAGTACTAGGAAGAATAGATTGAGTGCAATGTTCAAGAATACAAATAGCAACTTCAGTATTGCAAACTGCAGCGGACGTTTCTTATAGCGCAAATATGCAAATGGAATACTAGCAAAAGCATCCATTGCCACCACTATGCCTAATAATGCGATAAATTCGCTATGTGTGGGGTAGCCCAGTGCATTAGCAATTGGTATTCTCCAAATCACGCATGCTAGAGCAAACAAAAGGGAAGTTGTGAATAGAGCTATTAATGAGGTGCTATATACCGTTTGGAAATTCTCCCCTTCTTTGTTGGCAAAACGGAAGAAACCTGTTTCCATGCCATAGGTAAGAATCACTAGCAGCAGAGCAGTCCATGCATACAGATTGGTTACTATACCATAATCCGACTGCTGTTGCAGTACATATGTATATAGCGGAACCAGTAGCCAGTTGAGGAACTTGCCTACAATGGACGACACACCATAGATGGCAGTCTCTTTGGCTAATATTTTCATTTGCAGATTGCTGCTCATATCTTTTCTATCGTTGGCTTATCTTCGGCTGAAACACTATTCTTTTTTTCCTTCAATGATTACTACAATTTCGCCTTTAGGCGGAGTTTGCTTGTAATGCTCTGCGAGCTCGAGTAGGGTACCACGTTGTGTATCTTCGTGTAATTTGCTAATTTCTCGGCTTACACTTGCTCGGCGTTCGCCACCCATGAACTCTGCCAACTGCTCCAATGTTTTTACCAATCGGAAGGGAGATTCGTAGATGATCATCGTATGCGTCTGTTCGGCAAGAATCTTCATACGGGTCTGGCGACCTTTCTTCTGTGGGAGAAATCCCTCGAAGTAGAAACGGTCGTTGGGCAACCCCGAATCGACTAATGCAGGTACGAATGCTGTGGCACCAGGCAGACATTGCACTTCTACACCACGCTCTACGCAGGCACGCACCAGCATAAATCCTGGATCAGAGATACAGGGTGTACCTGCATCGGAGATGAGTGCCACGGTCATACCAGCTGCTATACGCGCCGCCATATCGTCGCTCGTCTCATGTTCGTTGAACTTATGATGGCTTTTGAGCGGCGTATGGATGTCATAATGCTTGAGTAGTACGGATGATGTGCGGGTATCTTCGGCAAGAATGAGATCCACTTCTTTTAGTATGCGGAGCGCACGAAAAGTGATGTCCTCTAGATTGCCAACGGGAGTAGGTACGATGTAGAGCATATTTTATCGGTTATTGGACGCTTTGCTAAGAGCACCCGAACAATCAGCTGATTGTTCGGGGAGCCCGCTAACGTATGGGATAATGGGAAAGCACAATGATTAACTAAATCGACGTTTGAGTACGTTTTCGAATAATTGCACTGCAGTGGACTCTTTATCCCAATCGAAATTAGCGAGTACATAATCCATTGCTTCGTTGAGTGACCCGAGATTGTTAATCTCATCCAATGTTTTTTGCATCAATTCGCCATTACCAGCAAAGAGTTCGCGTTGGAAGAGGAAACGGTCACCTAAGGAAATCGCTTGACGGATATCCTCTACAGCAGTGCCAAAGAGCGAAGTCTGGATAGGTTGTGTAGCGTTTTGTTGCTGTGGTTTAGCATTGTGTAGTGGTTGTGTAGGTTCTGCTACGGGCTCTGCCTTTACTTCTGGTTGTGGAGCCGATGCTGGTTCTACGACAAGTTCCACCACTGGTTCTGCTACCTCAAGTGCATCTAATATCTCTAGTGACTCTAGTGGTTCTAGAGCTTCTAATTCTTCTTTAACTGTCTCTTGTGGCTCTTCTACGGGTTCTTCATCGAGTTCGTTTTCAGTGTTTACCTCTTCGTTTTCACTTTTGGTTTCTTCCTCCACGATGAGCTCGATCTCTACTTCTGGCTCTGTGGCTTGTGCAGCCACCGCATCTGCAGCAACGAGTGCAACCAATTCGGCTTGCAGTGTGGCAATCAAGGCTTTCGCCTCATCGCCTTCTCGCTTCATCGCCTCATTGGCTTCTTCGAGTTGCGCCACACGCGCCTCTAGAGCAGAAAGTTTCTGCTCCAGAGCGGTCGTGTAGTCGGCTATTGATTGAATAAGACTATTCATAGATTATTTCGTTGCGTCTTCGAGTTTCTTCATCATTGCGAACATAAAGATTGCAGCCACAGCGCAAACGGCTACGAATACACTCCATACGCCCCACAATGGCATGTCACCCCAGAGGTTACCACCGATAGATACGAGGTAGTTACCGATAGCGGTAGCCACGAACCAGCCACCCATCATCATACCTTTGTATTTAGGAGGAGCTACTTTGGTAACGAAGGAAATACCCATTGGGCTGAGGAGCAGTTCAGCGAAGGTGAGAATCAAGTAGGTGTAGATGAGTACGTTGGCATTTACGAAGGTTGGGTCGCCAGTTACGCGAGCCAACTCTTGTGCGTTAGGAGAGAGCAGCCCAACACAAGCTACAGCCATTACGATATAGGCGATAGTAGCCACCACCATACCGAGCGCAATCTTGCGTGGAGCAGATGGTTCTTTGCCTTTCTTAGCGAGTGCACCAAATAGTGCCATGCTGAATGGAGTGAGTGCCACTACATAGAATGGGTTGAACTGTTGGAAGATTGGTGCGCTCAAAGTGATTCCTTCAGGAGAAATATTGAGGTACTTGTATGCCAATACGCCCAATGCAGCAACGATAGCCACGCCAGAGAATACTTTTGCTTTAGTAGTCTTGCTTTGTACCAATGAGAAACCTGCATATACGATGATGACGATCATCACGAGGTTGATGATATCGAACCACATGGTTTGTACGCCTGTGCAGAGTGGTTGTACGAACTCGTTAGCGAAGTAGGTGAGAGTCAAACCGTTTTGGTGGAATGCCATCCAGAAGAAGATTACCACAGCGAATACGAGGCAGAGAGCTACGATACGCTTTTTGGTTTGCTCTGGGGTCAGTTCTTCTACTTTTGCACCAGTAGCAGCTGCTTGTTTAGCAGAGTTTTCTACGTGCTTGAACCAAGGACGGCAAGCGTAGTAGATGACGATACTGAGTATCAACGATGCACAAGCTACCATGAATGCGAAGTGATAACTGTCGTTCACGCTTACGCCAAGACTGGTTTGTGCCCAATCCATGATCTTCACAGCTGCGGTAGGAGCGAACATTGCACCAATGTTGATGGCCATGTAGAAGAGTGAGAAAGCAGCATCGCGCTTGTCAGCGTATTTAGGATCATCATAGAGGTTACCCACCATTACTTGCAAGTTACCCTTGAACAAGCCAGTACCGAAACTAATGAGTACCAACGCAGCAATCATCGCACCCATAGCGGTGCCGCCTGCGCCCAATGGAATAGCCAGCAGGATATATCCGAGGAACATCACCATGATACCGATGGTTACGCACTTGCCGTAGCCAATCTTGTCAGCCAATATACCGCCTACGAGTGGCAAGAAATATACCAACGCGAGGAAGGTAGAATAGATTTGTCCTGCGGTAGCAGCTTCCAATCCGAAGTTAGCACGGAGGAAGAGTGCAAATACGGCTAACATGGTGTAGTAGCCAAATCGTTCGCCTGTGTTGGCAAGTGCCAATGCAAACAGACCTTTAGGTTGATTTTCAAACATAAATTAGTTGTTTTTTTATGGTTAATAATTGTTTTTGCGGTCGTTCGTGTATCTTTCCCTTATATTCCATTTTGCTTATATACACAAAATTCCGTGCAAAGGTAATAATTTTTTTGCATATATGCAAATAAAAGTGTGAATATTAATAGGAGTTAGCTAAAAAATAGCTAACCCCTAGTTTGATATTCTCTCTAAATCAATAGGTTACTCAATAATTGTGCACCAGTTGTGTTTGTCTTCTGTGCGACCGTACTGGATGTCTTGCAAGGCATGGTATAGCTTTGTGAGTACAGGACCAGGCTTGTCACCGAAAGAGTAGGTGACATTATTATCTGGGTCAACAACCTTGGTCAGTGGCGAAATAACACAAGCCGTACCGCAAGCAGCTGCCTCTTGTATATCCGCTAGTTCCTCTACACGAATACGACGGCGAGTGACCTTCATACCCATCTCACGCGCCAAAGTCATCAACGAATCGTTGGTGATGCTGGGTAAAATGGCACTACTACGAGGGGTGAGGTATTCGAAAGTTAGATCGCTTCGCTGTAGATCGGCTACGCCTGTAGATCGCTTCGCTGTAGTGCAGGCAGAGCCCTGTAGATGGCTACGCTGTTTGATTGCGATAAAATTGGAAGCGGTGCACTCGTCGATATACTTGTGCGTTTTGGCATCGGTGAACATACATTCGTAGCCCATGGCGTGTGCCGCTTCACTGGCGCGGAAGGATGCGGCGTAGTTACCACCCACTTTCCAACAGCCCGTACCTTGTGGTGCTGCACGGTCAATAGTGCGGTTGACTATTGCGGGCATACCTTTGAAGCCATTGGGGAAGTACGGACCGATAGGCGTAGGAACGACTATAAACTCGCAGTCTTTGCCTGGCCCTACACTGATATCAGGTGTAGTGGCAACGAGTAACGGACGGAAATAGAGCGTGGCGCCAGTTTCATAGGGAGGAAGGAAAGCGAGATTCTTCTCTAGTGCCAGAAAAATAGCTTCGCAGAAGAGTTCTACGGGCACGGGTGTCATCAGCAGTCCTTCGGCTGAATGGTACATGCGTTTGGCGTTCTCCTCCATGCGGAAGATACGCACCTTACCGTCCACACCACGAAAGGCCTTTAGTCCCTCAAAGCACTCTTGACCATAGTGCAGACCCGTGGCTGCGGCATGTATAGGAATCATCTTGTCGCGTGTAGCGTAGGGGCGCTCCCATATGCCATTCTTGCATGCCGCACGAACGATGTAGTCCGTTTCGGTATAGTGAAATGTCAGTTTACTCCAATCTATATTCATATCTTCATTACGGATTCTGGTCCGTATTCAAATAATATGTCTAATATACTTTGTCCGTTGCCGAAGGTAGGCTCAAGGTCTTGCCCGCTCCAGTCGGAGGTACGATTCTTGCCTATTGCCCATTGCCTATTGCGTATTGCCATATCGTTCGCCATCAAGCGAATGATTACTTCGTGTATTTTCTCGTTGAGATCGACTAAAAAGCGCGTTTCTTGTTCGTAGAACGGACGGAAGAAATCGGCATAGTAATCGAAATAGGGTGTGCGTTTATAGGCACTCAGGAGAGCAATCCAATGCTGATGTTGCCAACGTTTCTGGTAACTAATCTCCACATCGCGGGTGAACTGTTTGCTATCCACACGTTTCACGGGTACGGTGAGCGTGAGGCTATTGGCAATAGGCGATTGGCAATTGGATTGTGAGTCGTGCGGTAGAGTAATCGTACAGCGATTGCGGTAGGTTTGCTTGGGAAAACTCTCCATTACCTCAATCTGCACTGCCGATGGATTCGCCAAAAACTGGCGGTACCATTCCACAGGACCCATATATGTGGTAGGCAGAATCATTACTCAAAATTACTGAGCCCGATGCGGTTCCAACGGATATGACCTTTGCCCCATGGGTTATCTTTCTCAATACTGAGCCAAACGAACATTGGGCGACCTACTATATGGTCTTCAGGTACAAAGCCCCAATAACGACTATCGGCAGACTTGTGGCGGTTGTCGCCCATCATCCAATAGTAATCCATCTCAAAAACGTATAGTTCGCCCACTTTCATTGGTTTGAACTCATAGGCATCGGCTATGCGCTTGTATAGGTGGAAATTATCTTCGGTAATCATTACCGTATCCCCTTTGGCTGGTATATAAATTGGTCCGTAGTTATCGCGTGTCCAAGCGTTGTGTCCCAGTGGATAGACCTCGCCGCCTTGGTCTTCGGGCTCGATGTCGATGCTGAGTACATGGCTATTCTTTTCGAGTTCGGCTTTCATCGCTGCGGTCAGTGGCAGGCGATACAATCCGTTGCCATTGCTCTCGCGGTCTTCTTTGGAAATGCCAAGTTTGCTCAGGTAACTATTACCCAATACATGACCATCGGTGCGAACGATATAGTTGTATTGCAAGTATGGATGTACGGGCTCTTTTACGCCATCGATATAAATCACATTATCAATGATTTGCAGTGTGTCGCCAGGTGTGCCTACGCAACGCTTCACATAGTTCTCGCGGCGGTCCACTGGGCGAACAACAATCTCGCCAAAGACATCCTTGCGGTTCTCCACCGTGCGCTTGCCATAGTAGTGGCAGAGAGTGTAGTAGTCAGGATTCTGCATCTTGGTGCAGACCGTATCGCCCGTAGGGAAATTGAAGACTACGATATCGCCTTTCTCCACTTTGTCCCAACCTTTTAGGCGCTTATACTCCCATTGTGGGGTGTCGAAATAACTCTTTCCACCCCAAGGGAAGGTGTGTTGCACCAGCGGCATGGAGAGTGGGGTATTAGGCACGCGTGCACCATAGCTCATTTTGTTCACACAGAGGAAATCGCCCACGCGCAGGGTCTTCTCCAACGAAGAAGTAGGTATCTGATAGTTCTGGAAGATATATACATTGATGAAATACACCGCTACCAACGCAAAAACGATAGCGTCTATCCACGAGCAAATGGTATAGAGTGTGCTGTTGGCATGCGGATTCTTTTTGCCTGCTGCTTCTTCCTCTTTGGTGAGGGGTTTGTACTTCTTCCACCAGTTCCAAGGGATATACTTGGTGGTGAACATATCGGCAATAATTGGCAATAGCACTAGCCAGCCGAGACTTGCCCAATCGCCCCATGCTACCCAAACGACAAACGCGATGTAAATCGTGCACCACACGCCGCAAGAGATCCACCCTTTGGTGGTTACTGCTTTGATTCTATCTTGAAAACTTTTCATATGCGTTAATATGTTTTTGCAAAAATCGTGCAAAGGTACTAAAAATTATGCACATGCGCAAGTATCAACGAATTTTTCTGCAATCATTATACCCAATATTCTAGGTGCCAAGCTTCGATGTAGGTAGGTTAATCACTAAAGAATAACTAAAGAATAACTAAAGAATAACTAAAAAATCACTAAAGATTTTATGCAGCAATACGGGTGTATGCCGGGTATGTATCGGGTGCATGTTGGGTATATATCGGAGTTAGAATTTGTGTTTGTCTAAAACTTTTTGGACGAAAGATGTATATAGAGGGCCTGCCATTTTGTCAGTATATAGGTATGTGGCACGATATTTGTCGTGTTTTGAGTGTATGAAACGCATTAAATTATTGATTATATCCTTCATGCTTGGCTTTGTGGCACAAGCAGCCGTGTATACGCCAACTTCTTTGCCAAATCCTAAGGTGCAAGATCAACGTAATTACGTGTGCAATCCCGATGAAATCGTAGCCACCAACGAGGTGATGTTCCTCAATCGTTTGGCGCGTCAATTGGAAGACTCCACTCAAGTGGAATTGTGCGTAATAGCTGTGAATAGTATCGGTGAAATGGATGCTTTTGACTTTTGTTACGAGGTTTTTCAGCATTGGGGCATTGGAAAGGAAGGCAAGAATACGGGGGTGCTGTTATTTCTTGCCGTAGAGTCGCGTGATATACGTATCATGACAGGTGGTGGCATAGAGGGTATTCTGACGGATGCCATTTGCAATGAGATCATACAAAAGACGATGATTTCACCGCTCCGTAATGCTGATTATTCAGATGCCATGGCTTTAGGCGCATTGCGCATATATGAGGTATGTACAGATGGTGCTGCGCCCGAAGAACTACGTCAAATGACTTCGGCTACCAATCGCTACCATTATGCCGATGAATCCGAGGAAAATCCATGGTTGGAATTGCTATACTTCGTGGGTATTCCTAGTTTAATCTTTGCCGTGATAATTGCTTTGCTATTGATGCCCAAGAAATGTCCTAAATGTGGCAAACGCAGTTTGAAGAAAACGAGTGAACAGGTAATTAATCGTGCCACAACGCGCAAAGAAGGATTGGGCGTGCGCACATACTGCTGCAAACACTGTGGACATCAAGAACAGAAAACATATATCATCCCCAAAGAAGTGCCTGCGGTCATCATCACTGGCGGTGGTTCTCGTGGCGGCTTCGGTGGAGGCAGTTTTGGCGGTGGCTTCGGTGGGGGTAGTACTTTCGGTGGTGGTGCTGGAGGTAAATTTTAATTTAGCAATGAAATAATCTAAATAAATAATGATATGAACAAAAAAATTGTAACATGGGTTGTGGTACTGGGAGTACTGGCAATCGCAATCATTTGGGGCGTTGGTCGCTACAATGCCATTATTACTGCAGAAGAGAATGTGAATACTGCTTGGTCACAAGTGGAAAACCAATATCAACGTCGTGCGGATTTGATTCCAAACCTCGTTGAAACCGTGAAAGGCTATGCTGCACATGAGAGTGAAACATTGGAAGGTGTGATTGCAGCTCGTGCCAAGGCAACACAGGTGGTAGTAGATCCTGCTAATGCAACTGCAGAGCAGATTGCTGCTTTCCAAGCGGCTCAAGGCGAACTTAGCCAAGCGTTAGGCAGACTGATGGCCATTTCCGAGAACTATCCCGATTTGAAAGCAAGTGCCAATTTCTCGGCGTTGCAATCACAACTGGAAGGCACAGAGAACCGCATTACTGTGGCCCGCAACAACTTCAACGAGGTAGCTCGTCAGTTCAATACAATGATTCGTCGTTTCCCTACTAATATCATTGCTAACATGATGAATGCGGAGAAACGTCCTTATTTTGAAGCAATTGAAGGTGCAGAACAAGCTCCACAAGTACAATTCTAGAATATGGATATATTTCTAATTATATTAGGTGCTATCTGCTTATTGTTAGGTCTTATCGGTTGCGTAGCCCCCGTATTACCTGGAGTGCCGTTGTCGTATGTGGGTCTGCTTTTGTTGCACTTTACCGACCGTGTACAGTTCTCATGGCAATTTTTGACCATCTGGGCAGTGATTGTGGTGGTTATTCAGTTGCTTGACTATTTTATTCCTGCATGGGGTACAAAGAAGTTTGGTGGCTCTAAGTATGGTGTGTGGGGTAGTACGATAGGTTTGTTGTTAGGATTTTTTATGGGGCCTTGGGGTATAGTGATTGGTCCTTTCGTGGGCGCAGTAGTTGGCGAATTAATCTACTTTAACCGCCATCCACAAACGGCAATAGACAATACAAACCCCAATAACAACAATAATCTCAACCGTGCTCTCCGTGCTGGTATAGGTTCTTTTATCGGTCTGCTTACAGGCACTATACTCAAATGTATTTGCTGCGGCATGATGATTACCTACTTTGTGAAAGAACTGATTTAATCATCCTATAACTAAATACAAAGCCCTCGCTACCAATACCGTAGCGAGGGCTTTATCATATCATGCGGTTGATTATTTCTCCACAAACGCTCTCTCCAAGCTCTGCGAGATGTTAATCATGAAGTCACCCATGTGCTCAAGCTCGTTGATAATATCCATGTAATAGACGCTCGTTTGGTAGTTCTTGTCGTTGTTATCCAACGCCTCAATCTCTGCCTCACGCAGCTCGTTGCGCAGCGCATTGATCTGTTCCTCAGCATCATACGCATTCGCGATGCTGGTCAGCGTTCCCTCATGCGCAGCAGTCAGGTTGGCAATCATCACCTCATACGCGCTATCCACTTTTGCTATCATCAAGTTAATCTTTTCGATAGTCGCAGTATCAAAACTCTTCTTGTGCTCATTCCTACGGCTAAGCATACGGCTAATCGCCTCGCCCGAATCGCCCAACGACTCCAACTCACCGATAATCTTATACATTGCCTTGATTTTCACACGCGTTGCCTCACTGATATCGCCTGCGGACACACCGTTGAGGAAGGCAGCAATCTCATATTCGATACGGTCGGAAATCTCCTCGTACTTCACCAGTTTCTCGCGCAGCTCATCAAAATGCTTTGCATCGGCTGCAATCGCTTGCTTGGCATAACCCAAACCATTGCGAGAGATCTGTGCAAAGTGTACAATCTCATCAAACGCTTGCGCAGCAGCGAGTTCTGGTGTAGCCAATGGTCCCGCAGAGATATATTTGAGGCGGAATGGCTCTGCTTCTTGGTTCTTTGGTTTGATAATCCACACTACCGCTTTCTCTATGTACTTGATAAACCATACGAGAATCAAGGTGTTAATGGTATTGAACATCGTGTGCAACATACTCAATCCGTACAACGCCGCCGTACTGCTACCCATATCGCCTTCCACTACTGCAAAACCCTCTGCTGCTGGGTTAGGCAAACCAAAGAGCTCGATGACCTTACCCACCAACGCTGTAAATGGCTTAAACAGAATCAATGCCCAAATCACACCAAACACATTGAAAATCGTGTGCGACATAGCGGCACGCTTAGCTTGCGTATTACCCACTGCTGCTGCGATATTCGCGGTGATGGTTGTACCGATATTCTCACCCAACACCATCGCACACGCCATGTGGAAAGGTATCCAACCCATGCTCAGCATGATGAGTGTGATTGCCATAGTGGCAGAAGAAGATTGCAGCACCAATGTCAATATTGTACCAAACGCCAAGAATAGCAGTACCGAACCAAAGCCATAACTCGACCAGTTGCGCACAAACTCAAGCACTTGTGGTGTCTCACGCAAATCTGGCACCGACTCTTTCATAAACGACAAACCGAGGAACAACAGCGAGAAACCCACGATGAGTTCGCCAATGTTTTGATGTTTATTCTTCTTCGAGTTAGAGAACAAGAAGCCGAACAGCATCAATGGAATAGCCAGAATAGAGATGTCGGCTTTGAATCCGAGCCACGCTACCAACCATGCGGTAACGGTTGTACCGATATTCGCACCCATGATCACGCCTATTGCTTGCGTGAGTGTCAGCAGTCCTGCATTGACAAAGCTCACCACCATCACCGTTGTGGCAGAAGAAGATTGGATGATGGAGGTGATGCCCAGTCCTGTAAGTACACCTTTGAACGGATTAGATGTCATGGCAGACAAGAATCCGCGTAGTTTATCACCTGCGGCTTTTTGCAAGCCCGATGACATTAGGTTCATTCCGTAGAGGAACATTCCGAGTGCTCCAAGGAGCGTAAAGATTTGTAAAATTCCCATAACTTTGTATGTTGAAAAGTTTTAAAAGTTTTAAGAGTTTTAAAGGTGATTCGAATGTATCATTTCAAATCCTGTGCAAAATTACTGCTATATTATTATATAGGTATGAAGAAAATATTAAGAAATTATTAAATCGCATTTTTGTCGCCTCACATTCTTTGTCAATTAATTCCTAATCTCATTCGGATGCTTTTGTAAAAAAGCACTTTTGTTAAGATTGCCGTCTCTTTTACACCTCTTATACCTTGCCTAATTCCACCGTGAAGGAGTGCGACGGAACGCACTCCGAGTATTGCGCCCGAAAAGTCCCTACTTTGAGGATTAAGCGCAATACATAGAATGGCGCACCTCTTGCGGGTACGCAGCCGTATGGCTAAAGGGTAGTGCCGTACAGGGTAGGCACGACCGCCAATTGTATGAAGTTAGGTGTGTTCCCACAAAAAGTGCTGTTTCTTAAGATTGCGTCCGAACAAGGTTGTCTACATTCCTGAAAAAGTTGACTCCCATCCTAAAAAGGTTGACTACATTCCTGAAATCGTTGCCTATCCTCCAAACAAAAAATCGTTCAAAAATCACTCATTTCTTGCACATCTCGAAAAAAAAAAGTGTATCTTTGCGGGCAAAATTGCAACAACTATGATCGCACAGTAACATTCCTATGGCAAATATCAAGAAAATAGCACCTATCGTACCTATTACCATTACGGATGATGAATATGTGAAACTTGTCTCACATATTTCTAACCTATGGGAAGATGCTCGAAATAATGCTCTTCATGCTCAATTCAAAATAATTCACTACCTTTGAGGGCACCTTAATCCTCGAAGCTACAGTAAAAAATGTAGCCTATGACAATAAAAGTAAACTTTTCTTGCACATATACATTTTTTTTCGTACCTTTGCAGCGCAAACGAAGGTTTGCAGACATATTAACATAGCATTACTATTATTTCGCGTTCAAGAAAAAAGCCTGAGAAACTGATTTCTTATAAGTCGGAATAAAAGCGTTGTTGGAAATCCTGACAACTTATTTCAATCGTGATAATACTTATACTTCTGGTATGAGTTTACTTACGATTGAAAGGGTTTCTTCTCAGGCTTCCCTTGAACGCGAAGGTAGACTCATACCTTTTTTATTTCACTTAACGGATTGATAGTAAGCATTATTACTATCAATTATGTTTCAAAGAATCAAATCCTATTTATCTAAAGGTAACCGTGCACAATGGTGTGTCTTTGTGCTATTTGCAATCACTATTTTTCTTCAATGCTGTTTGTTTCATTGGTTAGCATTCCACTCTATTTTGATTTCTTCCTTTTGGAAGAACCCTATGGCTTTTTGGGCGTTTTATCTACCAAAGATTAGTATATCATTATTTATAGCAAGTTTCGTCTTTCTTTTCAAACGTCAAGTATGGACAATAGTAGTGTCTATTTTACTTAATGTTTGGATTATTGCAGAATTGATATATTTTAGAGCAAATCGAATATTGCTTGATGCACAATCTTTTACATTGATCACCAATATGGATGGATTCTGGAGTAGCGTCCCTATGTACATGTATGCCTCTGACCTCATCTTATTGCTACCTAATCTACTACTGATATTAGGCATTATATTATTAGTCACAAAACAAAGAAGTATTCTCTCTGCTTTTGCTATTATGGGACTTGCATTAGTAGCTAATATCGGAGGATGCTTAACAACAAGATATGTTTATGATTTTTTGTATAAGCTTCCACATGATCAAAATTATTTTAATCCATTTTCAGACGAAGCAGTGGGCGACTTATTTGGATTTACCAGTTTAGAATATGCAAAAAACACTTCAGTTATTCATGCCTTCATCTATGACACCAAGAAGTTGATTCAATTGCCTTTTGAATCAACTGCATACACAATGACAGATGAAGAAGCACAACAATTAGAGCCATTTATTAACACTTATGTCCCAAATATACAACCCGATCGAAATCTGATTTTAATTATTGTCGAAAGTTTAGAGACATGGGCGATTCGTCCAGAAATAATGCCAAATCTATGGAAGTTCATGGAAGAACATAATATTTTGTGGGCACAACATGTTGAAAGTCAGACAAAAGGAGGAACATCTTCGGACGGACAACTTATATTTAATACAGGTTTATTACCTATTCAACATGGAGCAGTTTGCAAGAGATATCCACACAATGTATATCCATCTTTAAGTGATGTATATGATAATGCTGCATTGGTACAACCTGGAGATCTAAGTGTTTGGAATCAAAAGTACATGAGCGATTCATACCAGATTGACACTAATTACCTGAGCCCTCAAAGTTTAGATCATGTTACATTTACAATACTTGACTCAATATACAATCTCTATCCATATTGCATGGCTATTACAATGGCTACTCATTCACCATTTTTGGCATGTTCTAAAATGACAAAACTTGATTTACCATATGATATGCCAGAAAACATGGCAAATTATCTAAGATGTATGCACTATTCAGACTCATGCTGGGGCTCTTTTTTGCGAAAAGTAGATACCGATTCTATCCTTCAAAATGCCACTATTTGTTTTATGGGTGATCATATTATCTTTGACCCTAATATGCGAAGTACATTTGCTGCATATTGCACAGATAATCAATTGGACTATGATGTCAATAGTGCGCATACAGCCATTATCACCTATTCGCCCAATATAGACAAGAAATATATCGTGAGTGAGACTTCCTACCAAATGGACGCTTATCCAACTATCTTACATCTCATCGGTTGTGAAGATTATTATTGGAAAGGATTTGGAGTTAATCTATTGGATTCTGTGGCAAGAAAATACAGACCGATAAGCGAGCAAGAGGCATTTATCTTGTCAGATAAACTCATTCGTGCAAACTGGTTTGAATCATACACGAAAGAAAAATAGCAATTGCATAAATCCTACGGACGCGGAGGATGAGGGGAGAAAATTTTCTCAAGATGTCCGTGGGAGTAAGGTGATAAGGTTATTAGGCAATAAGGCAAATCCGCATAATCGAGTGAAAAAGTATCGGTTATGCGGATTTAATATTTAATGGGTATATAAAAACAAAGAGATCGTATTTAGGGGATTTAGGGTAAATGAAAAATACCCCAAATACCCTAAATACCCTAAATGCCCACGCTATGTTTTCAAAGGAAGAGAAGTGAATGCCAGTTAATATCGGTTAATGGCGATAAAGGTCAATTAGTACAAGTGATCACTAGCCAACAGAAGGTATATGGATGTGCTCTGAATCACGTAGTAATCACATAGTTACCACATAGTAATATCATAATAGAGATAGGCAATTAGTAGGCAAAGCACACTTACCCTGCAATCAAATACCAAGTATAGAGTGCAAAAGCAATCACCATCAACGCACCACCTAATCTGCCAATCTTGCCCTTGAAGCCAAAGAGCAAAGGGAAAGCTGCCGCGGCAATCATGACCGCATAGTCCACAATCGTGATATCCGCAGATACCAAAGGCATGACTTGTGAGCTAAGACCCAAGATCAGCAAGATATTGAAAATATTAGAGCCCACAATATTGCCCAATGCTAGTTGGGTATTCTTCTTGCATGCTGCCACTACCGAAGCAGCCAACTCTGGCAACGAAGTACCGCAAGCAACCAATGTGAGCGAGATTATAGCATCATCAACGCCCCAAGATTTAGCAATAGCCACTGCATCATCTACAAACATATCGCAGCTCACAATTAATATGCCCAACCCCACAACAACTTTCATAACCGCTTTCCAAACAGGCATCAAACATTGCATCTCCTTGTCATTTGCCCCTTCCGTTAGAGGGGGAATGGGGGTAGACTCTCTTTTGTCGCGAGCTATAGAATACCACATATACCCCGCAAAAATTAACAATAATACGATACCATCTATACGGCTTATCGTGGCAGGTGTGCCATTGAAGAAATTAAACGCCAATAAGGTCAGCAAGACCGAAACACCAATACACAATGGTATCTCAAAGGTCATATTTTTCTTGTCTATTGCGATTGGGAAGAGCAATGCCGTCAAACCCAAGATACCCAACACATTAAATATATTGGAGCCCACCACATTGCCAATCGCCACATCGGCATTGCCTTTCAGCGCGCCAAAGAAACTGACCACCAACTCAGGCACACTTGTACCAATGCCCACGATAACAGCACCAATCACAAAATCCGATACATGAAAGCGTTTAGCGATAGCTACGCTACCATTTAGCAGCAAATCAGCACCAAACACGATGCCTACCAAAGTCACAATCAAAATAATATATTCCATAATTAATAAGTTTTAGTACGCTCATTTCATTCGCTGTAGTCTACAGGCGGTCGCTCTACCATCCATTCAACAATTCTCGTGCAAAAGTAGCGCAATATTATTACACAAGTATGAAGATTTTGTTAAGAAATTATTAAATTCTGGAAATATAATTGGACATGTGCATATTTTTTTGTACCTTTGCAGCATTAAATGGATTTGTAGTGAGAGACTTGCGCTATATACTGCTCGTATTGATAATCGGACTATGTGCTTCTGTGCATATGTCCGACCTTTCTGCTCAAGATACAGCATCTTGCCCATCAGCGAGTGCAAGCGCATCATCTTCCGTATTAAATGATATATCAGAGGACTACGCCAAACGTCTTCAACAACAATACGATTGGACGGATGCGCTCACATCATATCAAATCGGTACACGAAGCGAAGACAATCGCTTGCGCACTCGCCGTCAGGAGCGTATTTCCACATCGTGGCAACTGCGTACCAACATGCAGCAATTGTGTGCAGCATTGCGCTACCATGCAAATAGTATTTCTCACAATATCAAACGTATAGTGGCACTATCATGCACAACGCCACTTAGTTTACCCACAGAACACATCTCTTTCCCTTTCCATAGTTTTTGGTAGTTATCTAACCTATATCCAATAGGCGGAACGCCGTCCGATAACTATAAGTTTAACTATCAAAAAGCAATAACAACTATGGATGATATAACAATGATTCTGCTTGCTTTGGGTATGGTAGCAGTCTTCATGGGTCCTTTCTTTGTGATTAGTGCAATCAAAGACCGCAAAGAAGCTAAACAAAAGCAAGAAGAGGAACAAAAATAACAATTCCCAAACCCCAAGGGTGTGTCACGATACTGACACACCTTTTGTTTGCAATATCGGCAAAAAATATTAATAAATCATTAAATTACACAATCGGGTTGGTTGATTGAAATATTTTTACTAACTTTGCAGCGAAAACTTTATCAATATGGCAAAACAACGCATACTCATAGTAGATGATGAAGAGGATATCTGCATGATTCTCTCCTATTCGTTGCAAAAAGCTGGCTACGAAACACTTGTTGCGCACTCCGCAGAAGAAGCATTGGAACTGCTCCAATCGCCTATTGCCAATAGCCCATCACCCATATCCCTCATCCTTCTCGACATTATGATGGACGGCATGTCGGGATTGGAAATGGCAGAAAAGCTGCGCTCGGATATAGGACGCTCACACAGCGAGCTATCGGACGCTTCGCTATTGGGAAATGGGATCCCGCCAATCATATTCTTAACAGCACTGAGCGATGAAGATACTGTACTTCAGGGATTTAAGTTAGGCGCAGATGACTATATCAGCAAACCCTTCCGTATTGCCGAAGTACTGGCACGCGTGGCAGCAGTATTGCGTCGAACAGAGGCGCAAACCACATTGAAAAGCGAAGCACTGAACCAGTCTGAACAAGCGGCAACTGCCGCTACTGAACCACAAGACAATCGTCTTGTCTTCGAGGGCATTGTAGTGAACAAAGCCGATATGTCGCTCATGGTGGATGGCGAAAACGTGAAAACTACACGCAAAGAGATTGAATTACTTTGCTACCTGCTCACCCATCGCGGACAAATCCTATCGCGCGATCACTTGCTTAATAATGTGTGGGACAGCAACGGCTATGTACTTGAACGTACTATAGATGTGCATATCACCCACCTCCGCCGCAAACTCGGACAGTACGGCAAACGCATTATCACCAAATCTGGTTACGGATACCTCTTCGAAAATTAACCCTCCTACACAACTCTATACAACACTACACCATTCTACACAACGCTACACAACACCATGAACATCTGGATTATTATAGGAATAGGCATTATTGCTATTGTAGGCATCTTTTACGCCTTTTACAAGCAGAAGATCAATAAGGCACGTGAGCAGCAACGCCTAACACTCACACAGAATATCAGTCACGAACTCAAAACACCTGTAGCAAGTATTCGCGGAGCATTGGAAACTATTCTCATGCATCCCGACATGACCGAAGAACAACGCCGACAATTCATCGAGCGTGCCTATCAGCAATCGGGTCGCCTTGCCAACCTTGTGGAAGATATATCAACTATCAACAAACTTGACACTCAAACCGACTTCTACACTCGCCTACAATTAGACCTCCATACCGTGGTGGAGAATGTGGTACAAGACCTATCTTTGCGCGCTTCACAAGCAGGTGCTACCATCACGCACAATATCCCTAATCACTTGATTATCACCGGCAACTACACGCTACTATACTCCATTTTCCACAATATCGTGGACAACGCCATCAACTATGTAGAGAAAGCACAAATCAATATCCAGCTCATTAACCAAGACCCTGCTAATCTATATTTCAGTATTACCGACAATGGTCAAGGTGTACCACCAGAGGCACTTGCTCATATCTTCGAGCGTTTCTATCGTGTGGACAAAGGTCGCAGTCGCAAAGCAGGCGGCACGGGTTTAGGACTCTCCATCGTAAAACATGCGGTGATTTTCCATGGAGGAAAAATCACCGCAATCAATCGCCCCGAAGGCGGATTAGAGTTTCAATTCTCCCTTGCCCGCAGAGCAAGGGTATAGCATAAACCCGTTAAGAACCCGTAATTGATCTTATTTCAGTTGCTCTCGTACTGCTTTTAGTATGGGTTCCACACTCATAGGTTTGCCCACCGCTCCGCGCATCCATGCATCGGGTGTCAAACACCCTTGCTGATAAATGCGGGTGTATTCTGTTGCCCACTCTTCGGGTGTGGCGCAGTTTGCTAAATGTTCATCTAACTGATATTGCACCAGGTTACCGATTGGGTAGGCAGGCAAATACAATGCATAGCCCACCATATGCGAATAGATTCCCAATAGCGGACTATCTTTTTCGCCTAAAATAGGAGCATAATATTGATTCCAAACTTCACTAGCAATAGTGATTACCGCTTCGCGCAATGTTGCGGCATCAGCTTCGGGATGAGCATACAACCATTGCCACATGCGCATGTCCACCAAACTAACACCCATAATCTCATACATGCCCCAAATCATATCGAAGAGTTGGTCGGCTTGTTGTGGCGATTGTGTAGATTGGTGTAGCAGTTGTAGGTCGCGCTCTTGGAAAAGGAACGCACTTGCTTCCGTAAAACCAGTATTAGGGATGCCTCCAAGGGTGTAGTAATCAATATCATAAAGCGAAATAACTTCTTCTACATTGTGTCCAAACTCATGCACAGCGATATTGTATCCCTTGTAGTCCATACCTTTATCACCTACGCGCGTGCGCAAACGAGCAGGTTGTTCTCTGCCCACACATGGACGTGCATGTCCCGAACCGCGCGCGGCTTCCACCACGATATGCGAAGCGATTTCCTTCGCTTTGTCGCTGGCAAAGCCCAAATCCATCAGCATACGAGGCATGTCTTTCTCAAAGGCCTTGGCATAGGGATAGCGTTTCTGTGTTTCTGCAGTCAGCACATCTTCGGAGATACTGCTACGGCTTTTGAAACCATCGTACCAAATATCGTATGGACGAAGGTCACGACCTAAACGCTCACGGATGATGGCTGCTACTTGCTTTATCTCCTCCGATTGGATGAGTTGGGTGAACAGCGATTCAATCTCTTCAAAAGGTATCTGTAAATCCTCGTTGAAGGTACGCAATACATGTGTAGGCGCATCTGGTCGGTAGGCGTCAATCTGTTGCCCAGCACGGAAGATATTGATAATCTGTTGATAACGTGTATCGGGCTCGCGGCTTATATCTACTTTCAGTTTGATGTCTGAGTCGGGATTACCACTCACGAGGTTTGTAGTTGGGCACCATAGTAGTTTGTCGTTATTGACCACCACTGCGGGTATCTCTTGGCGGATGATACGCAGCATCACTTGGTAGATCATCTCTTGTTTCTCGCGGGCGTTAGGCACATCGGCGTAGTTGGACTTGAGTTCATCGCGCAAGTTCCAATGCGAGAGCAATGCCATTGGCTCTGTCCACAGTTGCTCACCCTGTTCGTTGCGCAAGCAGTGCATCATGATATTGTAGCCAGCGATATAGTTCTCTGCTTCGCTCAGTGCTTGCGAGTAGTTGGCTACCACATTGCCTGGCACACGACTGCTGAACATATCGCCCAAACGAGCATATGCCCATTCTTGGCGTGTCCACTCTTTGCCCAAAGTATTCTTCTCTTCGAGTGTGTAATGCGGGAAGTTCAGCACGCAGATATGTGCAATCTTGTTGGCAAACATATCCTCTGCAAAGTGTGCCATTGGGCTATATCCACTGATAATCCAATCCACTTGCGTAGGATCGCCTTTGCCCAAAAGGGTGGTGGGCTCTTGCAGCGTATTATTCAGCATATCAGCACTTTGTCCACATTGCTCCAAAATGAAAGCCATACGGTCATAAAGTTGCTTTTTAGTCTCGTCAGTACCTGCATACGAGTTTGTGATTAATGCCAAGTAGTTTTCCTCTGTACCGTCAGTTTCTCTCCACAGTGCAGCCACCTGCTTTGCGCCGCGTACAACCATATTGGAGTCAGCTTCGGGGTGCGAAACTAATACATTGCTTACTGCTTTTTGAATGGTAGTGTCACTAATCATTGCTGTCTGTGTCTTTGTTTGGCAAGCAGTTAGCATAACTGCAATGCTCATAAAAAGGATAGGGTATTTCATATAATAGTTTAATATTTGCGTACAAAAGTACAACATTTTTTGCAAATACGAAAATTTATTTACAACTTTTGCACAGTTTTTGTATCCATTTAAATAAACCAACCATTAAACCTATCAACCTTAACTAATTTTTACTACAATGAAACGTAAGTCTAATTTTCTAATCTTTGCTTTTGCCTTTTGCACTACGATAGCATTGCAAGCTGCCGACTATGTGATGCTTAGTCCGTTGGACACTGCTGCATTGCCTGATATACCTCGTATTGATCGTGGTGGCGAAGTGGTACGTTCTGCCCTGAATGGCGATGCCATATGGGTGAATACTCAGAAAAAACTATTGCGTGATCAATTCTCCGATGAGAGCGTAGCAAAAGTGATGGGTCAGCTCTATCGCTTCACCCGCAAGCATTATGTTACTTTTCCCGTAGCATATTGGAGCCAAACACCCCAAGGTGACTCTTTGCTTGTATCCGGACGCGTATATCTGCCTAAACGACGTTATCTAAGTGGCATTGTGGTAGCGAATCACTACACGATCTGTTCGGATGCTGAAGCTCCAAGCCGAACAGTTGCGATGGAGAGCGTGTTGACCATGAAAGGTTATGCGGTGATCATGCCTGACTATGTGGGCTATGGTTTATCCCGCGATGAGGTGCATCCTTATTTGCATTGGCGAAGTGCAGCACAAACGGCGGTAGATCTGCTCAACTGCATGCCAGACTTATTGGCATACTATGGCTATAGTTATCCCACCGATGTGGTGATTGATGGTTACTCACAAGGTGGAGCCGTGGCACTGGGAATGGCAAGGCAACTAGAAGAGATGGAGTACCAGGGTGGAATAGATTGGACGATACGTAAGTTATATGCCGGTGCAGGACCATATGACCCAGCAGCCACATACGATTATTGTGTGAGCCGTGATACGATGGGTATACCAGCTGCGATACCATTGATAGTGATGGGATTAAACGATGCCTACGATATGGGATTGAAGATAGAAGATGTGTTTATGGAACCTTTATTATCGAACTACGATGAGTGGGTGGCGTCGAAGACGATGACGGTTAGTAGAATCAATGAACTGATGGGCTCCGTAGTGATGAGTGAGCTGATGACTCCCGAAGCCTTGGATCCGACTCATTCCATAGCAGAGACATTATATGAAATGTTATTGAGGAACAGCAATGTGGGCTATGATCTGCAGTCACCTGCGTATTTCTTGCATAGCGTGGATGACGAGGTAGTACCTCTGGTTAACAGCGAAAACCTGATGGCTGAAATGCCTGACGATTCGCAAGTGAGCTACGATATGGGACACTATGGCTCGCATATGGCAGCTAGTGTACAGTTTATGAAATACCTGTATCAAGATTTGTAGGAAGACCTTACCTTATAACCGTTATCAGGCGGTATAAACAAAATAATTAACCAAATTAAAACCTTAACAAAATGAAAAAGATTTTCTGTGTGGCTTTTTTAGCCAGTATTTTCGCAGGATGCAATTCTGCTGAAGTGGACAACTCCACCGTGAAATCTGTAGACCTAAATCGTTATTTGGGCTACTGGTACGAAATTGCTCGATTTGATCACCCGTTCGAGCGTGGTCTGGAATATGCCATGGCGCATTATACGTTGCGCGATGATGGCAAGATTGATGTGCTGAACACGGGTATCAAAGATGGTCGCGCCAAAGATGCTAAAGGTATTGCAAAAACCACTGATGTACCTGGATTGTTGCGTGTGTCATTCTTTGGGCCATTCTATGGTGACTATCGCATTATGATGCTAGATGAGAACTACCAGTATGCTCTGGTGGGAGGTAATAACAGCAAATTCTTGTGGATTCTATCGCGTACTCCACAGTTGGATGATGCTACTCGCACACTGATTTTAGCCGAAGCTGATCGCCGTGGCTACGATACAAACAAACTGATATGGGTGAAACAGCATGTGAAATAGATCCTATTGAATAGCTGAATATTGATATATTGGCTATATAACGAATAAAACATCGCCTATGATGGGCGATGTTTTTATGTTTCGTACTACCGCATGTAAATCACTTGCGTGGAGCAGAGATATATGTAGGGTAGAATACTTGTTTAAGACTATCCGCTACGTTGTGGTGATTCTTTACTAATACGTTAGCAGGGAAATAGCACTCACCTGTAATGCCAGGGATAGTACGATTGAGACGCAATTGACGGCAGATCTCATTACCCTCACGCCATGCAGCAGCACCTTTAGGATTACCCAAATGGTATGGAGCCATACCAATATATACGCGACATTTGTCAGTGGCGTGTTGTGCCCACCAATATGCGAGCGTCTTGTAATCAGCTACTTTCTTGCCAATCTCCCAATAGAGTTGTGGAATAACATAGTCAATCCAACCTTTTTCCATCCAGAGAAGAATATCTGCATAGAGTTGGTCGTAGTTTTGTAGACCATTAGTTTCACTACCGCGTGGGTCATTGACCTTGTTACGCCAGATACCGAATGGAGAGATACCAAACTGTACGTGAGGTTTGATGCTATTGATGGTATTGTGCACTTGCTCAATAGCGAGGTTTACGTTATCACGACGCCAATCACCTACATTATCAAAACCGCGTGGGTCTGCTGCGAATGCCTCTGCATCAGGAAACTCCTCACCAGCAACAGGATAAGGATAGAAATAGTCATCCATGTGAATAGCTTGGATATCGTAGCGAGTAACAAGGTCTGCCACTACTTTGCAAAGGAAATCACGTGTCTCCTGCAAGTGAGGAGCAAAATACCATTGTGTACCATACTTCAAGAACCACTCTGGGTGCTTGTGGTAGATGTGATTCTCTGCAATGTCTTCAATCTTTGCGCCACCACCCGTCACACGATAAGGGTTAATCCACACGTGAACATCAATACCACGCTTGTGAGCTTCTTTGCAAACAAACTCCAATGGGTCGTAGGTAGCAGCTTCGCCTTGCTTGCCAGTAAGCCAAGCACTCCATGGTTCTAACTCTGATTTGTACAAGGCATCAGCCGTTGGGCGCACTTGGAAAACAATCGCATTGAGGTGCATTGCTTGGAAAGAATCCAACATAGCAATCATGTCTTGTTGTTGCTTCTCATAGTTGCCAATAGCATCTTTTTTAGGGAAGTCGATGTTAGCTACTGTGCTCACCCATGTAGCACGGAAATATGGCTCTGCTGCAAACGACAAGCATGCACAAACCACAAATAGGGATGTTAAAAAGGTCTTTTTCATGTAATTTATAATTTGTTTGTTCATTCTATACCGATTCAAAATATTTTTTGTGCAAAGATAGTAAGATAGTCCATCCAGTTTTGCCATGAGTGACCACCTGCGGATTCGTGGTACTCGTATGGATATTGTTTCTCATCTAAGTACTGGCGATAGATAACATTATCTTCGTACAAGAAGTCATCTACTCCACAAGCAATCCAATAGAGTTGTGGTGGATTGGCAAACTGCTGTGCAAGTAGTGCCTCTGTCTGTTGGTATGCAGGTTTATCGGAGAGTGCTAAGTCACTGATAGCTAATGTGCGTTCCGCACGATGCTCGCTCATATAAGGCACATATAGCGCGGAAAATATACCTACATAATCAAACGATTGATTGAGCAATGCCGCTGTGTGCATGGTGTGAAATCCACCCATAGATAGTCCCGCAATAGCGCGATGCTGTTTGTTGTTGATAGTGCGATAGTGTGCTTCTGTCCACGCGATAAGTTGGCTGAAATTCTCTTCGAAGGTGCTCTCCATCCAAAGGCGTGATTCGGGGGCATAGTGTTTGCCCGTTTGCTCTAGATAGCCATTGGGCATAACCACAATCATAGGTGGGCATAGCTGGCTGGTAATCAACGAGTCGAGAATATGTTTAGCGCAACCTTTAGTTAGCCAACCAGTCTCATCGTCGCCACTGCCATGCAGTAGATAAAGTACGGGATACTCTTCTTTGGAAGTTTCATATCCTGCTGGCAAATAGACTGCTACACCTGCCTCTCCGATGCTGGAAGGATAGGATGTTACGATTACTTGACTTGGTTCAATGGTTTGTTTTGCTTTGGGGCAGCATCCTGCGCATGCGATAAGCAATACAAGTACGAGGAAATTCAGAGATTTGCTTTTCATGATATTTCTGCAGTTTACTAAACTGCTGCAAAGTTACTATAAAAATTGCACATACACAAGACTGTGCGCACTTTTTTGAAGAAAAATTTGCTCATTTGCAAACTTTTTCGTAATTTTGCACCCGATTATGGAGTATTGTGGCTGGTTGCAGCCAAAAAGAGATATTAATTACTAACTATTAATTATTAACTGAACATGATTTACAGCAAAGAGGTACAGGAAATGTGCCAAGTAGCTAAAGGACCTAACCACGGTCCAGCTCCAATCCCAGAAGAGGGTAAGTGGGTGAAAGCCAAAGAGATCGCTGATATCTCTGGTATGACTCACGGTATCGGTTGGTGCGCTCCACAACAAGGTGCGTGCAAACTTAGTTTGAATGTAAAGAACGGTATCATCGAAGAGGCATTGGTGGAGACCATCGGTTGCTCTGGTATGACTCACTCTGCTGCTATGGCAAGCGAGATCCTCGTTGGTAAGACTATCCTTGAGGCACTCAATACCGACCTCGTATGCGATGCTATCAATACTGCTATGCGCGAGTTGTTCCTCCAAATCGTTTACGGCCGTACACAATCTGCTTTCTCTGAGGGCGGTTTGGCTATCGGCGCTGGTTTGGAAGACTTGGGTAAGGGTCTTGTATCTCAAACAGGTACTCTCTTCTCTACCAAGGCAAAAGGTGCTCGTTATCTCCAATTGACCGAGGGTTATATCACCAAACAATACCTCGATGCAGACGACGAGACTTGCGGTTATGAGTTCGTTCATATGGGTAAGTTCATGGACGCTATCAAGAAAGGCGTACCTGCAGATGAAGCCCTGAAGAAAGTTACTGGTACCTACGGTCGTACCACCGCAGAGCAAGGTGCAGTTAAATTTATTGACCCACGTCATGAGTAATCAGAAAGGAGCAAAATTATGATACGTCCAGTTCAATTTGAATCACAAAACCGCCGCGAGGCACAAGTTCTCGCTGCGCTTAACGCACATGGTATTGCTTCTATCGAAGAGGCTAATCAAATTTGCGAGCAATACGGTTTGGATCCTTACATGACTTGCGAGGAGACCCAAATGATTTGCTTTGAGAACGCTAAGTGGGCTTACGTTGTAGGTTCTGCTATTGCTATTAAGAAAGGTTGCAAGAACGCTGCTGATGCTGCTGAGGCAATCGGTATCGGTTTGCAAGCATTCTGTATTCCAGGTTCTGTAGCTGACGACCGTTTGGTAGGTCTTGGTCACGGTAACTTGGCAGCTCGTCTGCTCCGCGAGGAGACCGAGTGCTTTGCTTTCTTGGCAGGTCACGAGTCTTTCGCTGCTGCCGAGGGTGCAATCAAGATTGCTGAGATGGCTAACAAAGTGCGCCAAAAACCACTTCGTATTATCCTCAATGGTCTTGGCAAAGACGCTGCTATGATCATCAGCCGTATCAACGGTTTCACCTACGTACAAACAGAGTTCGACTACGCTACTGGCGAGTTGAAGGTAGTTCGTCAAAAACCTTATAGCAATGGTCCACGCGCTAAGGTGAACTGCTATGGTGCTGACGATGTACGCGAAGGTGTGGCTATCATGTGGCACGAGAATGTAGATGTTTCTATCACAGGTAACTCTACCAACCCAACTCGTTTCCAACACCCAGTAGCTGGTACCTATAAGAAAGAGCGCGTGTTGAAGGGCAAACCATACTTCTCTGTAGCATCAGGTGGTGGTACAGGTCGTACCTTGCACCCAGATAACATGGCTGCAGGTCCTGCTTCTTACGGCATGACCGATACATTGGGTCGTATGCACTCTGACGCTCAATTTGCTGGTTCTTCTTCAGTTCCTGCACACGTTGAGATGATGGGCTTCCTTGGTATTGGTAATAATCCAATGGTAGGTTGCACCGTAGCTTGCGCGGTGAACGTAGCGTTGGCATTAAGCAAGTAATTGCTTGATACTGATATAAGAAAAAGAATCGCTCAATTGGGCGATTCTTTTTTATTGCGTAAGATTAGATTTAGTCACACAACGAGAATAAGTCCGCACGTGGATTGACAAGCATTACTGGTACTGAACTATGGCAGATGACATATTGCTCAGGTGGACCAAACAACCAATCATCCAAACCATATTCGCGGCTGGCGGTGAGGAGAATCAAGGCGATAGGGCTATCAGGCGATGAGGCTATTAGGTGAAGTTCCTTGTGAATATGGAAACTATCGCCTTTGGCTACACGCTCTTCGTAGGTGATAGTCTCGCCTGTACGTTCTGCAATGGTTTGGATATGCGTGATGATGCGTTGAGTGTTCCGTTTGGCCTTGCTGCCGTAGTCGTTCGCGCGTAGTAATATAAGGTGTGCCCCCGTCTTACGAGCCAAATAGGTACAGATCTCTGCCTTATATACCTCCTCTTCTAGCATGGTAATAGGAACGAGGATAGAAGAACCAGGAGCCAAGAACCAGGAGTCAAGACTATTTTGATTCGTTTGATCAGTCGTAGGTGATATGTCTTTGCTCTTTGTTCTTTGTTCCTTAATCACAAGATACGGACGACGCTCTTCACGGCAAGCGTCCAGCACACGCTGTACGCCGCGGCGTGAACCATCGCAATGCTCCACGCGTATATCATCTGTATGTAATAGATCAAAATTCAAAATTCTTAATTCTTAATTACCCTCGATTGGTGATATCGCGATTAATACCTTCGATATATGCAATTAGCTCGGATTCACCAATACTTTTCTCGGCGGAAGTCACAAAGATAGGTGGCAACTCTGCCCAAGTCTCCAGCAACTTCTGTTTATAATTGTCCACGTTGATAGCCAACTTGCTTTTGCTGAGCTTATCGGCTTTGGTGAAGACAATAGCAAATGGTATCTCGTTCTCGCCTAGCCACTCCATAAACTCTAAGTCAATCTGTTGTGGTTCGTGGCGGCAGTCTACCAATACGAACAAACTAACCAATGCTTGACGCAAAAGGCAATAGCGCTCAATCATTGTCTTGAGTTTGGCGCGCTGTTTCTTACCTGCTTGCGCAAAGCCATAGCCGGGTAAATCCACTAAATGCCAATGCTGGTCTGTTCCTGCGTTAATGAGGAAATGGTTGATAAGCAATGTCTTACCTGGCTTTTGACTGGTCTTTGCCAACTTAGGATTATGCGTGAGCATATTGATGAGCGAAGACTTACCTACATTGCTTCGACCAATGAAAGCATATTCAGGAATAGTCGTCTGAGGACATTGCATCACATCAGGACTAGAGATTACGAAAGAAGCCGATTGTATCATATCATTTACGATTAGACAATTTATTTTTTAATTTGGCTATTTTGTGATTTTACCCATGCGATAAAACCACCCAGCATGGCGACGGTGGTAACACTTGCGATGAGGTATGCCACCCAACTCAAGCCGAGTTTGGCGAAATGGAATCCTTCTGGCGCAATGAAGATATAACTGACACTGACCATGGTCATAAACAGCGCAGGAATCAATGCAATGAGGTATGCGTATGGATATTTCTTATTCGCTTGCGAGTTCTTGTAGAGGAATATCGTACCTGCCCACAGGGTAAAGACAGCCAATGTCTGGTTAGTCCATGCGAAGTAACGCCAAACGACATTGAAGTCCACGAACACCATACCAAACACGCACGCGAGCAATGGAATAGCAATCATCAGTCGGTTGCGGATGGGCTGTTGGCTGAGGTGCAGGAAGTCCGACACAATCAGTCGAGCCGAACGCAATGCCGTATCTCCCGAAGTAATGGGGGCGGCTATCACTCCAATAATCGCCAACACTCCGCCTACTGCGCCAAGCCACGAACGCGATACTTTATCCACCACCAATGCCGCAATATTCTCGCCTGGGTGCGCTGCGGCAAAGGCCTGCAGCCCGTCTATTCCGTACAAACCTGCCTCTGGATCAGCGAACATCGTGCCTGCTGCGGCTGCCCAGATAAGCGCCAAGATACCTTCTGCCACCATGGCTCCGTAGAATATCCAACGCCCTTGGCGTTCGTTGGTCATACAGCGCGCCATCAATGGCGACTGTGTGCCATGGAAACCCGAAATAGCACCACAAGCAATACTGACAAACATCATGGGGAAGAGAGGCAAACCATTGGTCTGACGGTTGTGCAAACCATCGGTGAGTTCGGGCATTTCTGCGCTATGCCAACCCAACATCACCACCATGATACCCAGACCCATAAACAGTAGCACGCCGCCAAAGATAGGGTAGAAACGACCAATTAGTTTGTCGATAGGAAGAACAGTGGCGAGGATATAATACGCAAAGATAATCAGCACCCATACGATTGGGATAATGTGCCCCTGGAAAGTCGTTGTGCCCAACGCAGCAAGCCCTTGGAGTAGGGTAGCAGGTCCCGAAAGGAAGGTGGTGGTGAGCAATACGAGTAACACGATGGATAGCAGGCGCATAAAGAGTTTCACGCCTTTGCCTAGTTCATCGCCGATAATATCGGGGAGGGATACGCCATCCTTGCGCAAGGATATCATACCGCTCAGGTAGTCGTGCACAGCACCGCCAAAGATGGTTCCAAACACAATCCACAGGAAAGCCGAAGGACCATAGAATATACCCATAATCGCACCGAAGATAGGACCCAGTCCTGCGATATTGAGGAACTGAATCAGGAAGATTCTCCACGGTTTCATCGGAACAAAATCTACTCCGTCGGCTTTGGTGATAGCAGGCGTTTGCGCCTTTGGGTTGATACCAAACACGTGCTCTACGAATGTGCCGTAGAGCAAAAATCCAACTACAAGAGCGATAAGCGAAATGATGAATGTAATCATAATTCTTAATTCAAAATTCTTAATTGCCAGTTACTTCCCCTTTACTTGCCTCTTACTTGCCACCTACCTGCATAGGGACTTCATAGGGACTTCATAAGGACTTCATAGGGACTTCGCCGTATCTTTGCTGTAAGATCACCGAGAGAATCAAGGCACATTGCTCAATGTTTATTTCTGCTTACTTAATTCGTGACGAATATAATCCCACAATCTTTCGGGTACTGCTGGTTTGCCATTCGCTTGTGGCATGCGTTGATGTTTGCTGGCTTCTCGTTTGGCAGCAAGATGTTTAGCCGTCCATTCTGCTTTTAGTGCTGGATCACGCATGATAGCCGATGCCTCTTTGCATAGGGATGAAAACGCCTTCACAGCGGGGCGTTCTGCCATTTCTTCTTTTTGTTTTTTGGTGTATTGTGGTTTCCTGCAATACGCAGCGTACCCAGTCCGACCTGGGATAGGGCGCAACCAATGTTCCTCATCAATACTCCCGCCAATACTTTCTAAAAACGATGCTACATGTACAATCATAGTTAATTAATTTTAAGTAATTTACAAATTCTAATCTATCTTGATTCTTGGCTCCTTGTTCTTGGCTCTAATATGCTGCAAAGGTACAAAAATTTTCTCATATTTCCAAATTTTCCAATACTTTTTTCTTTGTTTATTATTCCCGAATCATATTCGAGTATTCTCGCCTCTAAACTCTAAATTGTAGCGGCTTCGCCGCGTCCTCTAAACTAAAAAATGCACGCAAGGTGCATTTTTCTTGCATATTTCAAAAATTAGTTGTACCTTTGTGGACGATTGTAAATCAATGAGAGATGCGCACGGTAGCAAGCAATTATCCCTCAGACAGTTTGCCTATCTCTGTGAAAAGATGGTGGAGGTAGAAGACCAATTGAAGAAATGGAAAGCATATTATAATAAGTGAAACAAATTGATTTATAACTCTTATGAAAAAGTATTTTTTATTTGCTTTATTGGCAATGTTTATCGTGGGTTGTGATTGTCCAAATGTTAATAATCCTTCAGGAGGTGATTCCGATGATGATGGTGGCGGTTCAAATAAGTCGTATGTGGTTACAGGTGAGGCGAAAAATGTGACTTACAACTCAGTTACTCTCTATGGTGAAGTAAATGTAGAGATCGCTGATTATGAGACGATTGAGTGGGGTATGATGTATTCTACGGATAAGGATGAGTTGGAAGATCGTAATGGCGTTATGGTCGCTTGCGATGATGCTTTGATAGAGAATGCTTATCGTGTTGAGTTGAGTGATTTGGTGTCTGAAACCAAATATTACTATTGTGCTTATGTCAATTTGAACAATAAGCAGTATAGGTTTGGCGAAACCAAAGAGTTTACCACTTTGGCAGCTCCTGGTGTGGATGAGATAACTATTAGCACAGGTTCTGCTGAGGATGTTACATATAACTCTGTTGTGCTTTATGGCGAGTTGGAAGCAGATATGTCTAATTATTCTTCTGTACAATATGGTATATCGTATTCCACCAATAGAAATGATTTACAATCTGATAATAGTACTCTGGTGTATTGTTCTGAATCTTTGCAGGAGAATAGTTATTCAGTAGCGTTGTTAGGTTTAGAGGCAGAAACTAAGTATTATTATTGTGCGTTTGTGTATGTAAATAACCAAGATTTTAAGTTTGGAAGTGTTAAAAGTTTTACTACTCTAGCAGCTCCAAAGATTGATGGTATTGGCGTGTTTTCTATTGCCGAGGGAAAACAAGTGACCTTCTCCAAGGGCAACTTGCAATACACCCAATCTACCAATACATGGTCGTTCGCTGAAAATCAGTGGGATATGATTGGTACAGATAATGTGATAGGTGGTAGTGTGTCTTCCGACCTAATTAATGGCGATAGCAAAGAAGGTACTGCCTTAGCAGATAAGGTAGATTTGTTCGGTTGGAGTACAAGGTCTATGAATTTTGGTGTAAGTACATCAACTAATAATGCAACTTATTATGGAATTTTCGTTGATTGGGGTACAAACCAAATCGGTAGTGATGCTCCTAATACATGGCGTACATTGACTAAAGTTGAGTGGTATTATCTTCTCAATACTCGTACTAACGCAAGTGACCTCAGAGGTGTTGCTCAAGTTAATGGTGTGAATGGTTTGATTTTCTTGCCAGATACTTGGACATGCCCAGCAGGTGTGACTTTCAAGTCAGGTTTTCATAGTTTTGATGGTGCTAAGTATTATGCTGCTTACCAAACCTTTACTGCTAATCAGTGGGCTAAATTAGAGGCTGCCGGTGCAGCCTTCCTCCCCGCTGCAGGCTACCGCCACGGCTCGTTTGTGTACGACGTGCAGAACTTCAGCAGCTATTGGTCTGCCACTGAGAACGATATCAACTACGCGTGCGACCTCTGCTTCTACTCGTACTCAGCGTACTGGAGCGGCAGCTTTCGCTACAGCGGGCACAGTGTCCGTTTGGTTAAGGATTTATAATAAGCATCTCGATTTTGTTAGCAGGCGTAGCCACGACAAAATCGGGTGATGTACAACTGCTTTTTTCTGTTGCTCCCCTCGATGGGGTGCAACAGAAATTCGCATTATAAAGGTCTGGAGTGTATCGTCATCCAGAGTGTGAGTGATCATCTCTTCGTGCGGGGAGTGAAATATGAATGCTAAAAAAACTCACCTAACTTATGGGTGAGTTTTTTATTCTCTATTTGCCAGAGATCCACCATAGAAGGTATAGGAATAGTGCGTGATAACTGGGGAGAAACAAAAAAAAGATTGATTAACGTTTTGTTAACCAATCTCTTGTGGGCGTTGACGGATTCGAACCGCCGACCCTCTGCTTGTAAGGCAGATGCTCTAAACCAGCTGAGCTAAACGCCCTCAATTTTTATTTGGGCACTTCCTTTTCGAAAGCGAGTGCAAAGGTACAACAAAAAATGGACATGACCAAATATTTTTGCAAAAAAATGCATTTTTTTTGAAAAAAAGTGTATTTTGGGGCAAAAATGAGGGCATGGGCTGCATTTTGCGACCGTAACTTCGGGGGAATGTTGGAAAAATTCGTTCGAGCATAGCGAGGTAAGAATTTCCAACAGGCGGCGTCCGAAGGTACAATAGTGTCGCTAAATGCGAGGGTGTAGCCCGCATATGACCAAATATTTTTTGAAAAAATACGTTCTTTTGTGTTATTTTCTCAATTTTTGCAGATTCCAAGCCCAAAATCGAGTGTTTTTGGTCTTCTGAACAAGGAAATAGTACAAAAATATTGTGGAGAAACTTGCAATCAAAATTCCAGCTAACACATCCAAAGCAAAGTGCTGACTGAGATAAATTCGGGTATAAGCCCCAAAAGTTGCGCAAAGAAAACAACTAAAGGATAAAATATTTTTTCCTTTTATATTTTCAGCACATAGAATTATACTCAATGTAAAGAATAGTACGAAAAAAGTGGTTGTATGTCCCGATGGAAAAGACAACCAATGATTCATACGTACTCCTTCTACAAGGGGTAATCTGACATCTGGCATATTTTCTGCGAACCAAGTAATTGGTCGTGGGGCATGCACGATATGCTTGATAGGTTGTACGATGAGCGTGGAGAGGAGCAAGTTGCTTGCCAGGAATGTTGCCCAACCAGCGCGGTAGAAAAGCAACAATACTACCGTTAGATAGGGGAGCCAATCAACGAGATTGGTGAATAGGGGTACCACTTTGTCTAAAAATGCGGTGTGCGGTTGGCAAAGTGCAAGGTGCAATTCTGTTTTGGGTACAACGAGAAGCGCAATTGCTAAAATAAGCGCCAACACGAGGGTTGGCACTAAGAAAGGGAATATATGCTTTGCTTGACTCATCGTTTTGTACTAATCAATGTAAGGAAATTGACGAGTATATACCACAAAATACAGATGGCACCTGCAAGAGCTGCGATTGCTATTTGCTTGTTGGTGATAGCCATTGTAGCGCATGTGCCTAAAATAAAGGTACAGCCTACTAAGAAAATGATGATATGTTTCTTTCCTTGTCCAGCAGATTTAAAACCGAAAAATGGAATTTCGCTAACCAATAAATAGCAACTCAATAAACTAACAGCTAATAATACCCATGGAGTCCATGTGGGTATGTCTATACTGTCGAGCCAGCAAACGAGAGATGCCCAAAAAATAGCATTGGGTGGAGTGGCAAGACCGATGAATGAGGTGGTTTGGCGCTCATCGATATTGAATTTGGCCAATCGCAAAGCAGAGAAGGCTGCAATCAGCAAGGCGATAAGTGCCCACCAACTAATTATTGGTTTAAGGTAACACATTAGTATCATGGCTGGCGCAAGGCCAAAGGTAATGTCGTCAGCCAGGGAGTCGAGTTGTACACCGAGTGGCGATGGTACTTTGAGCCAACGTGCAGAAGCTCCGTCAAAGAAGTCAAACAATCCACCTGCTAAAATAAGAGCGAACGCCCAAAGAAACTGCTCTTGTGTTGCCATGAAAACAGCGGTTGACCCGCACAAGAGATTTGCGCAGGTCAGGCTGTTAGGTATAATGCGTTTGATTTGCATTGAGATCAATAATTATTTTTTACCGTAGTTAGCATCTACAATGCGGCGAGCAAGGAAAGTTACTGTGAAGGTAGCAATACTACATGCAATCACCATCCAGAAGAAGTGTTGATAGCCAATAGCCTCTTGAATATAACCTGCTACCAAACCAGGGAGAATCATGCTGAGTGCCATGAAACTGGTGCAGATGGCGTAGTGTGAAGTCTTGAACTCGCCTTCGGAGAAGAACATCATGTACATCATGTATGCGGTGAAACCAAATCCATAGCCGAATTGTTCAATAGCAATTGCGATAGCGATATATACCATGTTGGTTGGCAAGAACATACTCAGATAAACAAAGCTCAAACATGGTAGGGTCATTGCGATTGCCATCCACCAGAAAGCTTTTTTCAAACCTACCTTAGAAATGTAATATCCACCAAGAATACCACCTAGTAGCAAGAAAATCACGCCGATAGCGCCATATACAACGCCTAACTCTTGCATGGTCATGCCCAAGCCACCTGTCTCGCGTGCACCAAGAAGGAATGGATAAATCATCTTCATGAGGAAGCCCTCTGGCAAACGATAGAGAAGCATGAAAGCGATAGCCACCCATAGAGCAGGTTTGGTGAAATAGGTAGCAAATGCTTTACCAAAACCTACAACGATATCTTTAGCAGTGGTTTCACCATTTGGTTTGTCGGTGTCTGGACGTGGAGTGAAGAATACGTGCCATACTGCCATGATAGCAAAGATAACAGCGGTGATAACCATTGTTACTTGCCATGCCATAGGCATGTTAGCCTCGCCTTGCTTAATGGTCCAATCGTAGATAATACCAGGAATGGCAATGAGTGCAGAGTTGCAGAATACGTTGCTAAGGCGGTAGAATACACTACGCCAACCAATCATCTCGGCTTGTACGCCAGATGTTAGTGCCAACATATAGAAACCATCAGCTGCGATATCGTGAGTTGCGCTAGCAAATGCCATAATGATGAAGGCAATCAATACACCAGTGAATAATCTAACCTCTGTACCCATAGCCGCAATAGTGGCAGGATCTGGATGAGGGATAGAGAAGATGGTCAGCACAGCCAATCCTAACATGAGGAATTGCATGGTGAGGAACCACCAACGTTTAGTTTTGATCAAATCCACGAATGGAGCCCACAAGAACTTCAGAGCCCAAGGGAAATAAAGCAATGTGGTGAAGAAAGACATCTCGCCATTGGGCACACCCATTTGGTTAAACATAACCATGGAGATGTTGTTGACTAAGAAATAGGGAATTCCTTCCAAGAAGTACAAGGTAGGTACCCAAAGCCAAGGATTAATACTTTTCAGTGATTTCATGACCTAAAATGTTATAAGTTTTATTGTTTTTGATGATAATTAGTTGTCCATTATAAAGCTTCTTGAAAGCGGTGTTCTCTTCTGGAACTACTGACCATTGTTCAATACTTGATGTAATATGCTCTCCGTAATGCAAATAAATTCCTTCAAATGGGATGAAATACTCTTGTTTAGCAGCTTTAGTGTTGAGTGTGAAGATAATATTGTTGAGTGTAACAGGGTAGATAGCAATGTCGTTATTTACAGTGAAGATACTATCTAAATTGATTTGCATTTTCAAGGTTTGATCGCCAACAGGATTGAGGCATGTATAATTACCATCAGTTCCATTGTTTGCAGACAATTGGATGTCAATGCGATTAATCAAATCGCTAGGAGGTGTCATGATTAATTCGAAGAACCGTGGAGTAGCATAAAGCATAGAATCAGCTTTGATTGTAATTTTAGGAGCGCGACCTGCTGTGTAGTTGAGATACATAGTCCCTAATCCATCTTCGTTGGTTTGCATTGCAGTCTCCCATGCAGACGAAGAGGCTTTAATATCCCAATGATCAATACCAATCATATCTTCCCACAAGATTCGTTCATTGTTGATTGTCTCTACGGTTACTCCTAATTCCAAATTAGTATTCCCCAATACACCACGTACTGTGGTAGTGCCATTGGTCAAACCAGTCAGTATTCCGTTATCATCAATATCGCAGATACTAGGATCATCAATAGTCCAAACTACTGCTGAAGGGAGTATCATAAATTCCTTGTTGTCAATAATACCATTAATCTCAATAGGGTATTTGGTATTGTTAGAAATCAATACATTGTCTAAACGCAAGAAGGGATTACCTTCGTCCACGAGTACAATATCAATTGGTATTGAAGCTTCGCCATAGGATGCTATGAGTTGTCCGCTTCCTAGACAAACGAAATAGCCATCTTTGGTTACATAGCCTGTAGCGGGATCACAACTCAATTTCACATCTGGTAGTTTCTTATCTACTAACATACCATATTGATTATAACCCAAAAAGTCAGGCTTAATAGCGGCATATTTAGGCAAACGCATAAAAGTGGAGGTAGTACGCATTTCTGTTACAATCGAATCGTCAGGAGCCGTAGAGAAGAGGAATATACTATTTCCTACTGCACGAGGTACACCTTCGGTGGTGGGATTGATGATTTGTCCGCCTAGGTTGAATTGAGCGCTACCACCGCCATCGGCGCCAGCTGCTTCCCATGCCCCAAAGTGGCGTAGGATGGAAGCCATCTCGTGGGTGTACATACCAGGTTTTTCCATAACCATCATCCATAGAGTATTGTGATCTTTGCTCACGCCAAAACCCGTACGGGGATAGTTCTTATTGTTGTAATCTTCATTCCAGTTACGGTTCGTCAAACGGCCTTCACGCATCACATAGCAGTTGCCAGCGCTGAGGTGCTTAATATTTGGACGCTCGCCGGTGTACGATTCGTACATGCCAACTATAAATTGTATTTTCTCGCCAATCTTTGCATTTTCCAAGAAGGTCATTCCTGTACCTCTTCCGCGAAATACGGCATAGCCTTCTTCAATCTTTGTACCACCAACGTTATTGGTGCTTATTACCTCGGCATTGATAATCTTATTGATAGCCCAATCTTCTTCCAACTTCACTAGTACTTCAATCATGGGTAGGTTAGTCCCCAGATAAGCATCAATTTGCTCTTTGGTCAGCGTTGCTTTAGTTCCAAGGTCCGAGTTGAACATTACAATCTCGTTGTCTTGAGGATTATTGCGATTGCGATTTGCTTCGTGGAAAGGAGCTTGTTTGTCGCCAATAGCAATGTGAGCATCCCATGAATATTGGTCAATATGAGCACGTTTCTGGTCGTCGATCATCAGATAACCAATATCTTGCTTACGTTCGAAAACAGGATCAGGATTGCCATGTCCAATATTCCACCATGTAATATTTGTGCCTACTTTACCATTGCGTACTTGTCCTGTACATGGCACACCAGTCAGACCATTGTATTTACCTTCATCTTGAGATGAAACAATCCAGAAATTACAGTTTACCGAACCAATAGAACGATGTCCTGGGGCATCCAAACGCACGTGTGCATCTGCCATACGTTCCGTATTACCCATGGTGGTACTATGACTTTCTTCTACGGTGTTGTATGGGTTCTTCAAATCCACTTCGTAGATATAACAATGGCGTGTGGAAGTGGCGTTAGTGATATCAAAACGAGTGTAAATGATACCTGGTCCCACTTGATAACTCTCCAATGTATCAATCGAATACTGGAGAATAACGGTACTATCTAAATTAGTTTGGATGTTAATGGTGCCATGCTGAGCTGCCATAGGCAAACTAAGCATTGTCGCAAAAAATAGGATAAGTTTTTTCATATGACATTAATTTAAGCATGCAAAGGTACAAAAAAAAATATATATATGCAAGAAAATTTGTATTTTCTTGTAATAGACTGCGCTTTTTGCGCAAAAAAAAGCACCAAGTTCTACACTTGGTGCTTTCTATAGTAATTTCTCTGATTGCTTATTGGAAGCGAGCGCGATTGTCTTCTACTTCTGCATTTTGTTCAATCAAAGCTACTGCTTGATAAGGTACGGTATAAGAGGTGCGCATATTCATATTGCTGATCTCTTGCTCTGCGTTCAAAGCTCCTTCAGCTACTTGTTTTTCGCCAATACGAACCATGTATACGCCTACATTGCCCTTCACTGGAGTTGAGGTTGTATTGTTCTCCAATGCCAATGCTGCACCGATTACTGCTGGCTCAACACCTGCACCACCCAAACGAGAAGATGCCAAACTGATACCTTCTGCTTTTTGAATTTCTGCACCAAGTAGTTCTGCTGCAGCCTCAAGACTAGTTACATCTGCCAATTTAGCAAAGATATACTCTGCTTTCTTGTCAACCATTGCTTGCAATTGCAATTCTGCACGAACTTCATCAAGAGTGCGATATTCACCCTCATTAACCTCAGTCAATGCTGCTACTACGAATTGCTCTCCGCATTCAAATACGTCGCTCAATTGACCTTCTTCAGCTTCAAAAGCCCAACGAACAATAGGACGGCTGTTTTTCAAATCATTGATCTTGTCTGCATTCTCGCCCAAACCGAATGCTGGAGTTACACTCAAACCTTGCTCTTGAGCTGTTTGACGAAGCAATTCTACGGTGTTATTGTTAACGATAAATTGTTTTGCATCATTGTATAGCAAACCATAAGTCTTGCTACTTGGAGTCACTTTGCGACTCAAGATAGCCAATTTCACTTTTGGAGTAGCTTTGCTCTTGTCTGCAATCTTAAAGGTCTGCTCACCCATGCCGCTTGATACGGTGAAAGTGCTACCTTTCTTGCCTGAAAATGCAGGATCTGCAATATTCTTTTGCAACTCTGCTGCTTGGAACCAACCCAACTCTACATCTTCGGTTTCTTCACCATTTGCTACAAGAACCAATTTTACAGAGTCAGCTTTGTTATAACCGCAATCCATCAAACGAACCATAGTATAGGTGCCATCTGCGAATGTCAATTCTGTGCATTGACCTTTCTTTGCGCCCTTTCCAAATGCAAACTCTTTATATTCAGCAGGAATAGTGCTCTCTGAATAGTCACGGCCATCATAGAGAATATCAGAATTGCTATTTACGATTGATGCTACGTCCTCTTTGGTTTGGAAGTCGTGCTCAAGGCTCTTCATCAGTTTCTCTACCTCTGCATAATCTTGCTCAGATGGAACGATTGGGAAACTTACATATACCAACGAACGATTTGGAACGCGTTTGTATAGCTCTTTTTGTTGATTATACAATTTCTTGATATCTGCATCGCTCACTTTTACCAATGAGTCAGCTACTGCAAAGTATGGATACTCTACATATTCTACATCTGCGCTTGTTTGGCGAGCTTCAAAAGCATATTTTGCATCCAATGGATTGGCTGTCACCATCTTGCTTAGCAAATCTACGTATTTCTCTTGCATATTGGTCAAACGAACTGCATTCTCCCAATACAACCAATAGTTCTTTGCTTGTTGCATACTAGCTGCTTGCTCTGCACTTTCTGGCTCTTGAGCCAACGAGTTCAAGAAGTTAATCAACGCAAAACGATTGAAGTTACCTGTCTCATCGTAGAAAGCGCGACGTTGGCGAATCAATTGATGAGGGTTCTCACCAATACAGAGATTGCTCAACTCTTCTGCGGTCACGTCCATACCGATTTGCTCAGCTTGCTCACGCAAAGTATAGTCCATCAAAAGCATTTGCCATACTTGATTGCGAAGTTGAATGGTCAAATCTTCGTTGATGTCGCTGCTGCCGCTTTCGATCTTGTAAACTTCTGTTAATTGATCTTTTGCTGCCTCATACTCGGTGTAGTGAACTTTGTGACCTGCAATCACACCCACGTTCTCGCGGCTGCGGTTGAAGAAACTACTACCTGAGTTCAAAAAGTCGCCCAAAATGAACGCCAACATAGCTACTCCCACTACAATCAGAAGGATAACGCCATGGTTTCTAATTCTTTGTAATGTTGTCATAATATTGTTTTGTTATTTATTTCGCTTCGTTTCCTGCCATTTTCTGGCAAATTTTGTCGCACTTTGCGCACTTTACACCAAAATGACCTGCAAAATTACAACTTTTTCTTGAATTGACCAAATTTATTTGCATTTTTAATAAAAAAAGTCTAAATATCCTTCAAAAACACCTCTCGCCTCTAGCCCAAATAATCTCTAAACACTAAACACTAAATAGTAGCGCCTTTTGGGGTGTTAGTGGCGCGTTCACTAAACTGCGACGCAGTCGCTCACCTTTAACCTCTAACCTCTCACCTTTAGTTAGTGATTAGTTAGTGATTACTTAGTGATTAGTTAGTGATTAGTTAGTGATTACCATATGAGCAGTATATGACCAGTATAAAATTATCTGCTCATCTCGCGCGCGTGTGCCCATGAAAAAAAATAAGGAGGAGTGATTGAAATAAGGATGAGTGATTGTATAAAAAAAGTGTGCCAACAAACGTCAGCACACTTTTTGTTTGCAAATATAGCATCAATTATTCATTTGTTGCACTTTCAGTAGTTACAACAATCTGACTTGCACGAACTTGGTCTACAGATGCAGTGAATACTATTTCGCTTGCACTACCTGTCCATGTTCCAACTGCACCACCAGTATGACCATATTCACCTGTAGGAGTTGTGAATCCACCAGGACCATACTTTGTGTCGCCATTAGCTGTACATGTAAACTCAACACCTGTAATATTGCCTACTGTAGAGGTGATAGTAAGTGTTTGATTCTTGTAGATACGATAGTGTTTCTCGTTATTATAGGTACCAAGAATTCCTTGAGTTACAGTAATAGTCACACCATTTTTGGTGATAGTGTAGGATGTGGCATTGTTAGAGTCTGTTCCTATTCCTTCATTTTCTACGTCAGCATCAAATACGATTGCGCCTTCGGGGTCAATGGTAGAAGTGCTGTCGTTTCCATTTCCATTGCCATTATTGTCGCCATTTCCGCTGCTAACCAATTTTACGAAGTATGCACCCATAACTTCAATCTTGCCGTTGTATGAACCACGGAAACCACGGAGAGTAATCTTATCGCCTTCCTTCAAACCAAGTGATGCAAACGATTTGTCGTTTTGGGTGGTACCTACTGCAATAAACTCTTTTGTCAAGCCATATACATATACTGTACCTGTTTCATCGGTCAAGTCGAAGTTTCCGTATGTGGTGTTGATAGTTCCACCGATAGTACCAGTGAGTTCGTAATATACTTCAGGTGATTCTGGAGCTTCCTTGAACTCTGCAATGGTAACTACTTTTGCTACAGGTTCTTCTTGCGTCTCTCCTGGTTTAACACCAAACTCTTTGTCGCCTACTTTTGCATAAGATGTACCCTTGACACCCGCAGCACCAAAATATGCTTGGAACGAGCCATAGAGGAGAATCTCTTTGCCATCCATGTCAGGGTTTTGTGCTAAGTTTAATCCGCTACGGAGTGCACCATTAGGCAATTGTACTGGTACGCATTGGCTAGCATCAGCTACGTCGGCTGACATTGCAATAAGGAGGTTAGTGTTGTAAGCATTTACTGAACCGTCTTCGTTTGTGCTACCTGAGAATGGCGCGTTAAACTCAGAATTGCCACTCATGCTTACACCGTTTACTTGACCAACAATATATGCTTTTACCCAATATTCGCCAGTCTTACTATTGTTAAGTGACAACACATCAGCTGCGGTGTATGGGTTTTCCAATGTACCTGCTCCAGTCACCTCTCCTGATGGAGGATTGCCTGAACTACTGCCACTGAGATTAGGGTTGGTGGATTTCCAAATGTATGCAGCACCTTTGCCTACGGTCTCATATGTGCCATTGTAGTTAGTCAGTTCACCGAAGACAACCACATAGTCGCCTACTGCTACAGCCTCTGGATGAGTAATCTTTGCACCATCCAAACCATATACTTGATATGCATAGAAGTCCTCTTGTGAGTTTGCATCTTTTACATCTTCCATGTAGAAAAGGGCATTATTATATTGACTGATACCATCTGCATGTTTATTAGCCAATTTCTTTACCCAACCTTTTACGTAGTACTTTGTACCAGTGGTAGCACCACTTTCTAGTTTTGCACAAATCTCGCGAGCTTGTGCTACGGTCAAACACTCTGCAGGGATGTTCCATCCTGTAGTATCTGGTGCTTCTCCTACTACTACTGTGGTAGTGTCATTAGGTTTTGGTCCAGGCCCTGGAATGTCAATTTCTTCGCAAGCTGCAAACGCAACTGCCATAATCAGCATGAATGCTGCGAAAAGTTTGTTCAGTTTCATGTTTGTGATATTTAATGTTTATAGATATTTAATGTTTATATTTACAATAGTTTATATTCACATTATTATTATACATTGCTGTTCGTTACGAAAATCGCACACCAACGCAATTTATTTCGACTGCAAAATTACGAAAACTTTCTCATATGAGCAAATGTGATACTAAAATCTATGATTTTTTTACTTCTTATGCCACAATTTTAAGAAAAATATGCATTTTTTTGAAAAATATTTTGTGGAATGAGAAAAAAGCAGTAATTTTGCGCGCTGAAACACTTAATTCGGAGGATACAACTATAGCAAATCCACAAAAAGGCCCACAACCACGTCGTGGCCGAGTAGAAAAAGAAATGCCTAATCGAATCAACGACTTGATTCGTGGCGTGAAAGAAGTTCGCCTCGTTGGCGACAATGTAGAACAAGGAGTATATTCGTTCGAGACTGCTATGCGCATAGCGGACGATATGAATTTGGACCTGGTAGAGATCTCACCAAATGCTGTGCCACCTGTATGCCGCATCTTGGATTACCAAAAATTCCTCTATCAGAAAAAACGCAAAGAGAAAGAGCAAAAAGCTAATTCTGCTAAAGTGGTTATCAAAGAGATTCGTTTCGGACCACAAACCGACGAACATGACTACAACTTCAAACTCAAACATGCTCAAGAGTTCTTGAAGGATGGCAACAAAGTGAAAGCATACGTGTTCTTCCGTGGACGCAGTATTCTTTTCAAAGAGCAAGGTGAATTATTGCTCGCACGTTTTGCAAACGACCTCGAAGAGTATGGCAAAGTAGAAGCTATGCCAAAACTCGAGGGAAAGCGAATGATCGTAAATATTTCGCCTAAGAAAAACTAAGACAAAATAGTCTGTAGGCTACCAATGGCTGCCTACGACTTAAAACAATATTAACTAATTAAATTTTAACAAAATGCCAAAGGTAAAGACTAATTCCGGTGCTAAAAAAAGATTTGCTCTTACCGGAACCGGTAAAATCAAGCGTAAACACGCTTACAAAAGTCACATTCTGACGAAGAAGACTAAAAAACAAAAACGCAACTTGACCCATGTTGCATTGGTAGATTCAACGAACTTGCGCTCTGTACGCGAAATGTTGGTTCTCCGTTAAGTATTAACCACCAAATTTTAATGTAGTAAAACTATGCCAAGATCAGTCAATCACGTTGCTTCGCGCAACCGTCGTAAAAAGATTTTGAGCCTCACACGAGGCAATTTTGGTGGCCGTGCTAATGTTTGGACAGTTGCCAAAAACACTTGGGAGAAAGGTCTCCAGTATGCTTATCGCGATCGTAAGAACAAAAAACGCACCTTCCGTGCTCTCTGGATCCAACGTATCAACGCCGCTGCGCGTCTCGAGGGTCTCAGCTATAGCCAACTCATGGGTGCTTTGAAGAAAGCTGGTATCGAAATCAACCGCAAAGTCCTCGCAGACTTGGCGATGAACCAACCACAAGCTTTCAAGGCTATCGTAGAACAAGCTAAAAAGTCCATCTAATCAGATGTGAAATCCGAAAAATAAGGTGTTCTTGCTTTGGCAAGGCACCTTATTCGGTTTTTTGAAATAAAAGGGGGTACACTACTTTTTATTTTTTTTGTGTGCATGCGCGTGTGCGCATACGCGTATATTTATTAAAGTGTTGATGTTGAACACAAAACAATAATGAACAACATAAATACAATTCGTATGAAAAACTCAAAACATCTTTTGTTGATGTTAGTCATGCTAGCATCAATATTTGCATCTGCTGCAGAACTACCTGGTTTTCGCTATGAGGATGCTAAGAATTTTCGTATCATAAACAAAGGTTGGGAGAATACATCCGAACCATATACCCGTTTGCCTCAGGCTTATATGGATAGCTGCCGCAAGGACCAACAATGGCTCTACGATCACTCTTCGGGTATAGCCGTTCGTTTCGCTAGTAATAGCAAGCGAATTGCTGCACAATGGAACTTGAAAAACAATTTCCATATGCAACATATGGCTATGACTGGTATCAAAGGTACTGACCTCTATATCCTAAATGATTCTACAGGTAAATGGGAGTATGTAAATACAGCTCGTCCACAAGAAAAGAACTTCAAAGCAGATTCTATTCAATCTAAACTCTATGTCGAGAACTTGGATGGTGAGATGCACGAGTATATGATCTATCTACCTCTCTATGATGGTATTAATTGGTTGCAAATTGGTGTGGATTCTACCGCACAACTCATCCAACCACAAGTAGATAATCCTCGTTCAATGGGTAAGATAGTCATCTATGGTACTAGCATCCAACAAGGCGGTTGTGCAAGCCGTACCGGTATGGTTTCTAGTGCAATGATTCAACGTGACTTCAACCTAGAATGTGTAAATCTCGCTACTTCTGGCCAAGCACGCATGGACTTCTATATTGCCGAAGCAATGGCAAGCATTGAAGATGCTATCTGCTATGTGTTGGATCCTGTGCCAAACTGTACCAAGGATCGCTGCGATACGGCAACGTATGACTTCGTTAAAATATTGCGTACGCTTCGCCCCGAAGTTCCAATCATCATGGTGGATGGATTGATATATCCTTATGCACGTCATGATAGTTTCCATGCTACGTATTTGCCACAAAAGAATGAGTGCTTCTATCGTGGCTTCGAACAACATAAAGCAGAAAATCCTAAGGGTATGTATTATATGACATGGGAAGGACAAACCGGTCCTGATATGGAAGGTACAGTCGACGGTATCCATATGACCGACTATGGTTTCCGTGCATATGCAGATTTGCTTGAGATTCATATCAAAGAAGCATTGGATGATACTGATGTGGATTACAATCTTGAACCTGCATACAATGTTGTCCGACCAAAAACATGGTGGGAAAAGTTATGTGATTTGTTTCATTGAAATTAACAGATACTTAATTTCAAGTTAACAACTACTTAATACTTTCGCAGTACTTTTGCAAAAAAATAAACACTATAAAAATAAAAAAAACTATTTATGAAGAAAGCACTAATGTTTTTTCTGGGCGTGATGGCAAGTGTTGCCATATTTGCTCAATCAGTTGCTGTATCAGGTACAGTGATTGATGCTGACAGCAAGGAGCCACTTATTGGTGTGTCTATCCTTGAAGTAGGTACTACCAATGGTATGATTACCGATTTGGATGGTAATTTCCAAATCAGTGTAACTGCTGGCACTACCTTGCAACTCTCTTATGTGGGTTATGAGACCCAAGAAATCAATGTTGGTAAGAAAACCAACCTTGGAGTAATCGAACTTTTACCAGAGGCGGTAGGTCTTGAGGACGTTACTATCACTGGTCAAATTGCGGTACAACGCAAGACTCCTATCGCAGTGAGCCAAGTAACTGCTCTTGAGATTGAAGAGCGTCTTGGTGGTGGCGAGTTTGTAGAAGTGTTGAAGAATACTCCTGGTGTACATGCCAATGCTAATGGTGGTGGTTGGGGTGATAGCGAAATCTGGATGCGTGGTTTCGATAACACCAATATCGCCATGATGATCAATGGTGTACCTATGAATGGTATGGAGAACGGCAAAGTGTACTGGTCTAACTGGCAAGGTTTGGCTGATGTGACTTCTGTAATGCAAACACAACGTGGTCTTGGTGCAAGCAAGATGAGTGCACCTTCTGTAGGTGGTACCATCAACATCGTTACTAAAGGCTTGGATGCTAAGAAGGGTGGTTCATTCTCATACTCTATGGGTGATAATGGCTACAACAAAGTGGCATTCTCTGTTTCTACAGGTTTGATGCAAAATGGTTGGGCAATCACCGTAATGGGTGCTCGTACTTGGGGTGATGGCTATATCCAAGGTACCAGCTTCGAGGGCTACAACTATTTCGCAAACATTTCTAAGCGTATCAATGAGAACCATCAATTGTCTTTGACTGCTTTTGGTGCCCCACAAGAGCACTATCAACGCTCTTCTGGTTTGACTATGAAAGAGTGGAACAACGTACGCAAGTACATGAAAGATGGTATGCACTTCTCTCGTTACAACCCAACCTATGGTTATGACGATAATGGCAACCAAAATTCTGCTAACTACAACGTATATCACAAACCACAAATCTCTCTCAACCATATCTGGCAAATCGACCATAAATCTTCTTGGTCAACTACAGCATATGTGTCATTAGGTCGTGGTTATGGTCGTACAGCTGAGCCAGGTCTGAATTCATCATATAGCTATACCGATCTTACCTATGGTGCTAACTACGGTACTTTGTCACAAACTTTCCGTCGTGCAGATGGTACTTTCGATTATGGAGCTGTGATGTGGGCAAACAATCCTGATAACCCAATCTATGACCCATCATCTGACCAATACGAGAAGATGTATGCTGGTTCGCAATTGGTTATCTGTGAAAACCGCAACGACCATAACTGGTATGGTTTGACTTCTACCTATACCAATAAGTTCGCTGACATGTTTGATTTCTATGCGGGTATCGATGTTCGCTACTATCAAGGTAAGCATAATGCTACTATCTCTGACCTTCTCGGTGGTGAGTACTTCATTGATGCAACTCGTGCTAAAGTAAAAGGCACTAATAATGCTGCTGCACTTGACCCTGCATGGCAATACGAGAAACTTACTATTGGTGATATTGCATATCGTAACTACGATGGTTTCGTAGTTCAAGAGGGTGCTTTTGCTCAATTGGAGTACAACCACAATCGTTGGTCTGCTTTCATTAACGGATCTGTGAACTATAACCACTATTGGAAAGTGGATTATTTCTACTATGATGCTGAGAAAGGCAAATCTGAAGTTCTTGGCTTCTTGGGTGGAACTATCAAAGCAGGTGCTAACTACGAGTTCAACAAGCACCACAATGCATTCATCAACTTGGGTTATATCTCTCGTGCACCAAATCTCGACTACGGAGCATTCATGAATGCTTCTACTAGCAACGCAGTGAACGTAGAGGCTAAAAATGAGCAAATCGCAAGTGCTGAAATCGGTTATGGCTTCCACAATGAATATGTAAATGTGGCTGTTAATGGTTACTTTACCGAGTGGATGGACAAAACTATGACCAAATCGGGTACATTGAGCGATCCTGCACAAACTGAATACTTCATGAACATGACTGGTGTAAATGCTCGCCACATGGGTCTTGAGCTTGAAGTGAAGGCACGTCCTGCTAAATGGATTGAACTTAATGCCATGTTGTCTCTTGGTAGCTGGAAATGGGATAGCGACTCTGTTGTTGGTTATATCTATGACAAACATGGTCAAGCTCTCACTATGGATGCTGAAATCACTGATCCAGGTGCTCCTAACCATGGTTGGGCTCTTATCAACATGAAGGGTATCAATGTGGGTGGTTCTGCGCAAACTACTGCTAACTTGGGTGTTACCTTCAAACCTTTCAAGGGCTTCCGCATTGGTGCAGACTATACATTGTATGATCGCAACTACGCGTACTATTCATTCTCTGGTAGCAACTTGCAACTTGGCAAAGAGATGAACTTGCTCGAGCCATGGCGTATTCCAACTGCTGGTAGCTTAGATATGCGTGCTTCATATAGCTTTGAAATTGGTGGCGTAAGAGCTACGCTTTCTGGCAATATCAACAACGTGCTCAACCAACTCTATATTGAGAAAGCATGGAACCCAAATACTGTTTCAGAGAATATCACCGAGGTAAATGCTGATAATGTGTATTTCTACTTCTCTAAGGGTACTACATACAATATCCGTTTGAAAATTAACTTCTAATCACCTTTTGAACGGTTAAACTATTAAAACTTTTTTAACTTATAGAACAATGAAAAAAGTATTATTTTTCCTCGCTAGCGCACTTTTATTTGCTTCTTGCGAGAATTTCTATATCGATCAAAATTTGGGTGGCAGTGACTACAATCCAACGGATGTTCGTACCATTGACTATACCTTGACCGATGCGGATTATAAATCTATTGCAAGCAACAAGGATAATATCGCCTTGGCACTTGCAGAGTGCACTCCAGAAGACTCTTCTGCATATACTGCATTTTTGCAAATTGCCGAAGATCTGGCTTTCAATAAGATTGCAGTAGCTGATATCTATGTTCCTGCTTTCTTGGCTGCTAAGTTCCCACAATTGTCTAAAGGTTCACTCTTTAACATCACCTACAAAACTTGCGAGGGTGCACCTGCTTATTTGAGCACTTTTGCAGCTACTACTAAGTACACCCTCTCTACTGCTGATTACGAAACCATCTGGGCTGGTAAGACAGGTATCAATTACCTCACTCCTGCTACTATGATGCAACTCACTTCTGTTCTCCCTACTGAGGCTGAGGAAGGAGCAATTCTTGCAGTAGTTTATGATTACAAAGATAGCGAACCTTCTTTCGGTAGCAACAATAATGATGAACCTAAAGGTTTCTTCGATGGTACTCCAGAGAGCCGTGGTTTCTATACCACTTCTGAGGCATTCGCTGCATACGATGCGGGTGCGTTTGTAAAAGACGATTCTATCAAAGTGGGTGGTATCATCTCTCGTTGGTTCCGCAAATCTTCTGCTTTCGACAAATATCATAGTGTATCATTCTTCGTAATGGACCCTGTTACTGGTCAAGAGCATGAGTTTGAATTCTACAACTGCTACTCACTTGATAAAGATTCTTTCGCTACTTTTGAGTACACCGATGAAATGAATGCTATCTGCTTCGATGTTGATGGTCGTGAGTTCCATTTGGGTGATACAGTAGTAGGTGCTGGTAAGTTTACTATCTACAATACTACTTACGAACTCAATACCAACTGCTATCTTGTTGAATGGCGTCCTGTTTCTACTCCTGCTGCTGTGGCTCCTAAGAAAGCTGCTGCCGCTGCGAATGGTAAGAAGACTGTTCTCTATCAATACAATGGTGGTAAATGGTCTGTTTATAAGAACGAAGAAGCTACCGTGGTGGCTCTTCCAGAAGATGTGTACTCTGCTGTAGGTTACAGCTATTTATTGGATAAGAACAAAGATGTGCTCACAACCTTCCTTGCTCAAGAGTATCCATATGCTCAAGCAGACCAAGCTTACACTGTAGTGTATGTATCTACCAAAGAAGGTGCATACAATGCTGTAGAGTTTATTTATGATGGTGCTACTTTCGTAGAGAACTTGGGTATGAGCCAAACGACTACCACCTTCTCACTCAGCGATGTATGGGGATCCACTATCTACTATAAACAAGCAATTCTGGGTGAAGGTCAAGGTAAACTGACTATCCAAGATGTTAAATTGCAAGATCCTTTGACATACGTATGGTACTATTCTGCTGCGTATGGTATGTGTGCATCTGCGTATAAGGATGGTGCAAGCTACGATAGCGAATCATGGCTCGTAACTCCACAAATCGATTTGACACGTGCTAAAACTCCTCAATTCAGTTTCGATCAAGCATTCAACAAAGCTCCTAACTTCGAAGAGGAGTGTGCTGTATTCGTTTCTACCGACTATGTAGATGATGTTACAACAGCAACTTGGACACAACTTGAGTGGAACACCAACGAGGATGGTACACTGAATGTTCCTGGTGGTACATCATGGGTATTCCAAACTTCAGGCTTCTTCGACATGTCTGAGTATGTAGGCGAGAAAGTGAATATTGCTTTCCGTTATACCACTTCTGGAGGCGTTTCAGGTACTTGGGAAATTAAGAACCTTCTGCTCAGCGAGCCAGAGGAGTAATTCCATAACTTTCTACCTTTAGTCTAATAGGTAGAATGCTTTCACAAAAATAGCGTGCCCATCTGGACACGCTATTTTATTTCTTTACTTCTTACCTTAAATAATCTCTAAACACTAAACCATAGTGCCAAAGGTGCGTTCACTAAACTGCGAGGTAGTCGTTAGCCTTTTACTTCTAACCCCTTCTAGTAAACATCCGTATGTACTTTACAATCTGCTCAAACAGAAAATCGGAAGTATCCTGTGCAGGAGTATCAATAATCAGATCATAGATTTTATCTTGTTTGTGCCTACTTGTTTTAAATCCGGCTCGAATATACATGGCCATGTATAGTGCAGTTATGCAAGTATCTTGGGTTAAATCTATCAGTAAATCATAGTTTCTTGCTTGCAGGGCTTCACGGATATCTGCTTTAGGACGAGCACTGAACCAGTAGATGTCTTTTTTATTGGGTACAGGAAAGATATCCACGTGTTTACCTTCTTTTAGCAATGTCTGTGCTATGCTATCCACATTTTCACCGCTCGCTATAATGGAGATAGAGCGGATACTATCCCATGAATACATCACTTTCTCTCGCTTAGGTTGGTGCGTGAGGATGAAATCAAATATTTTCTTTCGTAATTCATTCATAATGCTTATTCTTGCTTTTTGGGCAATAACTTGGATTATTTCTTTATAATATTTAAAAAATCTTCTTCGTTCACCAATGGTACTCCCAAATTATCCGCTTTCTTACGTTTTTCTGGTCCCATATTTTCGCCTGCAAGGATGAAGCTAGTTTTTTTACTCACCGAACCTACGTTCTTTCCACCGTTTGCTTCGATAATAGCCTTATATTCGTCGCGCGAATGATGTACAAATACACCAGAAATCACGATGTTTTTACCCTGCAATATATTTGACTGTGGTTCTTGTATTTCATCATCACTCTCCATTTGTACTCCCGCTTCGCGTAATCTGCTAATAATCTCCAAATTTTTTAAATCGTTGAAATATGCAATCACGTTTAGAGCAATCTGTTCGCCCACATCTTCAATACTGGTCAATTGTTCCATGGTTGCCCATTGCAGTTGATCAATACTGGGGAAGCGACGTGCAATTTTCCTAGCAGTTGTCTCGCCTACCATACGAATGCCTAGTGCAAACAATACGCGCGCCCATGGCACTTGCTTACTGACTTCTATACTGGCTAGCATGTTATGCGCTGATTTCTCACCCAAGCGTTCTTGTCTAGCAATATCTTCTTGCGTGAGCGAGTAGATATCGGCTATGTTCTTTAGCAATCCTTGTGAATAGAGTAGGTCGATTGTTTCGCTGCCTAAACCTTCGATATTCATGGCCTTACGGGAAACAAAATGCTCCATCTTTCCTTTTATTTGTGGAGCACAACCACTCTCATTTGGACAACGCCAAGCAGCTTCGCCTTCTTCGCGTACCAATGTAGTACCACATTCAGGACAATGGGTGGGAAATTTGTATTCTGAATCTCTAAACTCTAAATTATAGCTACTAGCTGCGTTCTCTAAACTTTCTTTCCCTATAATTTTTGGAATAATCTCTCCTCCTTTCTCAACCCAAACCATATCGCCTTCTTGGATATCCAATTGACGGATAAAATCCTCATTGTGTAGGGTAGCACGTTGTACGGTGGTGCCAGATAATTGGATAGGAGTTAAGTTGGCTACTGGAGTAACAACACCCGTACGACCAACTTGATAACTGATCGTATTCAAACGTGTGAGTTGTTTTTCTGCAGGGAACTTATATGCGATAGCCCAACGTGGTGATTTGGCGGTGTAGCCCAACTCTTTTTGTTGTGCTAGATTATTCACTTTCAGTACGATTCCATCTGTAGCAACAGGTAGGTTCTTGCGCTTTACATCCCAATAGTGTATATATTCCATCACCTCTTCTACATTCTTGCATACTTTCACAGCATCGCTGATAGGGAATCCCCATGCTTTGGCCATTTGCAGGCGCTCGTAGTGGGTGGTGGCCGGTAGGTCCTCGCCTAACATATAATAGAGATAACAATCTAGTCCGCGACGCGCCACTTCTCCGCTATCTTGTAGTTTCAATGTTCCTGAAGCAGCATTACGTGGATTAGCAAACAATTGCTCTTCTTGCGCTTCGCGCTCTTTGTTAAGTCGCTCAAATGCTTCCCACGACAGCAATACCTCCCCACGTAACTCGACGAACGTTGGTACAGCGTTGTGTAGTGTAGTGGGTATGGAAGCAATAGTGCGTATGTTTGCGATCACATTATCGCCTTTGATTCCATCTCCACGTGTCAGTGCTTTAGTTAAGACCCCGTTCTCGTACCATAGCGATATACTCAATCCGTCGTATTTCAATTCGCAGACGATCTCCACTCCTTCTGGCAATTTTTTGAGCCAATCTTCCACTTCCTCTTGCGAATAGGTGTTCGACAACGAAAGCATAGGGTATTTATGTGCCACTTGTTCAAAACCTTTGCCCTTGCCTTTAACCTCTATACTGTAGGCACCTTTAGCGCCGTTCTCTAAACTGACGCTCTCGTGAGCGTTCAAATCTGAACCTACATGTTGGGTGGGGGAATTCGGGTCGAACATATCTGGATGGAGTGCTTCCAGATCTTGTAAACGATGCAACTTCTGGTCGAACGCATAGTCAGATAAAGTAGGCATATTCAGCACATAATATTGATAATTTGCCTCCTCCAACTCGCGCCGAAGAGTCAATATCTCCTCACGCTCAGTATTGTCTATTTGTGAAAATAAATCCATTATTACCTCTAACCTATCACCTTTAACCTCTAACCTTTTTACCTACGGCACAATTATTTTTGTCTGTTTGCACTTGCCTTGCCCGTAGATGTTGATGATATATAGTCCTTGTTGCAGGTTATCTATGCGCTCTTCCTCGCTTATGATATTCGCTTCTTTCACCTTATTACCATCCATACGATAGACCACGTAATAGCCTCCTTGCGCATTGCGAATGCATGGTGCTCCGTATTGGTAATAAACGCTCCAATTGTCGAAAATTACATTCTCCATTTGTGTACGTGTGCTGTCCAAGCGCAAACCTACAATAATAGGGTCGTGGTCACTACAGCGAAACATGGTTTGGTCATTTGATTTGTCATATGTATATGTATCGCTCTCATCCGAATTGATATGATATGCTACCATTCCCGTTACTTGTGGATATAACGTACTATTGCATAGGGCATGATCTAAATAGCCCAACTGACCTCTATATACATACGAATAACTACTATCTGCATGGAAGGCACGATGCAAATCAATCATCCCGCCTTCGCGTAGTGTAGTAATCGGATCTTCCATAGCATAAGCATTCAAATCACCCATAATCAGGATATCGCTATCCATATAGAATACACAGTCTTTCTTGTAGTTCTCTAGTACCGATTTTGCTTCGCGCACGCGGTCTCCATTGAATTTACCCTGACCATCTCCTTTATCTGCGTTGTCGCCATAGCCACTACCGCTCTTAGCTTTGAAATGGTTCACTGAAAGCATAAATGTCTCTCCCGATTGCAGTTCCGTGAAGGCTTGTGTTTTTTTGCGGTTTGTCACTCCCGTATTGTTGTGACGTAGCGAACCCTTGGGCGTCACTTTATCTGTGCAATATACAAAACCTGCTTTCGTGTACGAACCGTATGGCGAACCTCCATCATTCACGTATGTAAAGTTTCTGCCTGTATTAGCGGTCAAGTCCTTTGCGATTTCTGCTAGTGCCCCTTGCCCTTGCTCAATTTCTATAAATCCATATATGTCCGCATTAATGGTCGCCAATGCCTGACTCACTTTCTTACGCTGCTTCTGGTGGTCGGAATAACTATCTGGACCATAACCCGTTCCAAAAGTCTCTACTAAGTAATACTCCAAGTTCATCGTACATACAATCAGAGAGGGTGTGCCGTTTTTGCTTATGGCTTCTTTGTCGTAACCGCTTTTCAAATCCGCACGACTATTGCCATACCATCTGCCCGACTGGAAACTCACACTGCTCTGACTATTCACTTTTACCGTCAATTCTAGCAACTGCTCACCAATGCGGTGGTAGTCTTTTATACCCGACAAACTGATTGTGCCTGTTGCATTGTTACGGAGTAATTCATTATACTCTGCACTCATTGGATATTCCTGATTTGTGGGAGAATAAATTCTACGAGGAGATATCGTCAGTGAACTGCCATAGTTATTCGTCACATACATAGGGCAATCAAACTGAATCGTTTGTCCTACATAAGGTAGCAGTTCAGCATAACTCCAAGTGTTAGGGTCTTCTATTGTCACAAGCGTCGCTGCACAGAGCAATCTGCTAAATAAACATAAAATGATAGTACTTACAATTCGGTGCATAAATTTTTATTACTCTGTAATACTTTTTGTTTTCAACCTGCAAAATTACAAAAAAGATTTTATCTGTGCAAATCTTTTGTTATTATCCGATTATTTTCTCGAAAATCCATCGCTTGCTATGCGAAAAAATTGTTCTGCAAAATGTTTTTGCAAAAAAATATAAATAATATTTGTAAATCCCGAAAATTTGCAGTACCTTTGCGCTGAATTTGCGAATAAATCTAAAATATATTATGCTATGGAAAGTAAAAGTTTTATTGAAAAAGCCCGTAAGGTGCTGATTAATAAGTACGCAATCGTTGTTGTTGTGTTTGCGGTTATTATGATTTTTATCGGCGATCACAGCCTTATCCAATTTTGTAAGCGTGCAAAAAAGATCAACGATATAGAGGAACAAATCCTGCAAACCAATCAGCAGATTCAGCAAACGCAGCGTACTATGCAGATGCTTGATAATACCGATAGTCTTGAGCGCTTTGCGCGAGAAAACTATATGATGCATACCGATAAGGAAGATGTGTATTTAGTAGAACCTTAAAATTTCATATGTATGAAAAAAAGTACCATGCTGCTCATTGTGGGCATGCTTGTTCTCATCGTGGGCGCCGTGCTCAGTATAATGGAGATTCGCCCTTCTTCCGATTATGTTCTCGTGGCAGGTGCCATCTTGATTGTCCTGCGTGGCGCTCTACGCAATAGAGAACGCAACGAAAACGAAAATTAATTCGCCTATGAAACCTATCACTATTCGCGATATCGCACGCGAACTCAATATCTCTGTTTCTACAGTCAGTCGGGCTCTGCAGAACCATCCTGATATCAGCGAGAAGACTAAGGATGTTGTGCGCGAGTGCGCTCGACGGCTTAACTATAAGCCTAATATTATGGCTAGTAACTTGCGTACTAGCAAGAATACCACCATTGGTGTGGTCATACCAGAACTCAACCACCACTTCTTTTCCTCTGTACTCGATGGTATCGAGCAGGCTGCTAACGAGGCTGGATATAATATCCTTATTTGCCAAACGGGCGAAGATGTACAAAAAGAAATCCGTAGTGTCCAAACCCTTATCGGTAGTCGAGTAGCAGGAATTCTGGTGGGTGTAAGCAAACAGACAACCAATCTCCAACATCTTCAGGATATTTTGAATAATGGTATCCAACTAGTGCTCTACGATCGCCCATGTCCATCGCTCAAGTGTGACCAAGTTGTTTCCGATGATTATATGGGGGCCTTTAATGCCGTTGAATACCTTATCCAGACCGGAAAGCGAAAGATTATGTATCTCTCCTCTTCTTTCCAGTTGGAGGTTTCTCGTCGTCGTTATCAGGGTTGGCGTGATGCCCTTACACAATATCATATACCTATCACCGATGATATGATTGTTGAGTGTGATACGCGCTCCAAAGCCATTATCGCTACACCCTCTATCCTTCAACGTGATCAGCGGCCTGATGCCATCTTCTGCGTGAACGACGATTGTGCAGCAGGTGTGTTGCATGTGGCGAAAATACTTGGTATGACTATCCCTAATGACTTGTCTATCTGTGGGTTTTCCGATGCGCCTTTATGTCGTGCTACTCAACCCATGCTCACTACTGTTCAACAACATGGCGTAGATATCGGCAAACGAGCTATGCAACGACTGCTTATCCGTCTCAATGGCGACGATAAGATACCACAAACCGAGATGGTTCCTACCGACCTAATCGTCAGAGAAACAACCAAATAATTCCTCCTACTATGCTACACTATAATACTTGGACCATCGAACAGGACGAGTGGTTGCCAGAGCAAGAAACGCAACTTGAACAGCAACTCACGTTTTCCAACGACTACCTCTGCCAGACTGCACATTTCGAGGAGCACTACTCGCTTTCTCCACGACTCTGCACCTATATCAAAGGTATCGATACACCTATCCTCAATATCTCTGCTATCTCCGTTCGATTGCATGACGAACGACTTGATCTTGGCGAATGGACCGTACGCGATTTCTATCGCTGCTTACATAAAAATCAGCCTTTGCTAGAACGGCGATTCATTGCCACCTCGCCTCTCGGACATACCCTAGAGATTACTGCGCAACGCCGACTTCTTTCCGATAAGAAAGAGGCTATGCAACTCATCTATTCTGTGCGCTCACTCGACTATACTGGACCAATCACCATCCTCGCCGTCTTGCGCGGAGGAGAAGAGGCCGAGAAATGGTACTCTCTTATGAACTTCGTGGGCGATGAACTTTGTTGGACATGGGAGCAGATGCAACCTATGAATCTGCAAGTATGCTGCGCGATGAACTACCAACTTTTTAAGAATGGCAATTTCGTTACACAACGCCCCATCAAGGTCGAGAAACAAGAGGTGATTGGCTATTCAATCACCCAGGATATCCGACCTAATGATACTTTCACTCTTCATAAGAATGTCGTTGTTCTCGATTCGCTGCGCAACGATAAAGACACGCTCATTGACCATACCGTACAATGCTTGATAAACTGGTAAAAGAACATATTATTCTTGGCGTTGATCCGGGTACGCTCTATATGGGTTATGCCATTATCCATACTTATGGCAGCAAAGTTGAGATACTGGATTTTGGTGTTTTCGATGTCCACAAACTCGACGACCAGTATGCGCGCTTGCAAAAGGAGTTCTTCTTCCTTCAAGAACTTATCGATCGTTACCACCCCTCTGTGCTCGCTATTGAAGCTCAGTTTGTGGATAAGAACCCTCAAACGATGATCAAGATCGTCCATGCACAAGGTGTGGCCATAGCGGCCGCACTATCCAAAGATGTACCCGTTGTAGAGTACTCGCCTATGAAAGTCAAAATGGCTATCACAGGCAATGGACACGCCGACAAACATCAGGTGGCTGATATGCTCCAACGCTTCTTGCATATTCCGCCAGAACAGATGCCTAAGAAACTTGATGCTACCGATGCGCTGGGTATAGCCTATTGCCATTACCTACAATTAGGGATGCCTATCCGAGAGAAAGGAGCCAAGAACTGGACAACTCTAGCCAAGCAAAAAGGTTTGGTTGATAAACACTTAACGGGACCTAATGCCCAACTTTTAGCGGCACTCCAGAGCAGCAAGAAAAAGAAGTAAAACGATTTTTTTGCAAAATTTAATACCCAATATTTGGTACTTTGATTTTTTTGTTGTACCTTTGCACTCGCTTTTGAAACTTTTGAAGATTCGCTCCACGAATAATCGTTCGAGCGAAGGCGAGATAAGAAGATTCGCTCCACGAATAATCGTTCGAGCGAAGGCGAGATAAGAAACATTTTTTTTAACTATAAAATCTATTTTTATTATGGCTTACGTAATTTCTGAAGATTGTATCGCATGTGGTACATGTATCGATGAGTGCCCAATGGGCGCAATTTCTGAAGGTGACATTTACACAATTGACGCTGACTTGTGCACAGAGTGCGGCACTTGTGCTGATGTTTGCCCAAGTGGCGCAATTTCTAAAGGATAAATTGCTCATAAAACCTATTGTTTTAGTCCCTAAGCTTTTGCTTAGGGATTTTTTTTGTTAAAAATGCAATATGGATATTGCAAAATTGAAAAAAAAGTTGTACCTTTGCAGCGCGAAAAAGTAGCTTAATGTTTTTGGTAAACAAGTTTGGATATGTTGGAAGCATTTTATAAGACGCATGATTATCTTGTTGAGCACGTTCACGTGCCTGCACGACGTGTACTCATGGATGAGATTGATTGGAATGATCGCCTCATCGCTATCAAAGGCGGACGTGGCGTGGGAAAAACGGATTTTCTGCTCAATTATGCAAAAGAGTTGCGCAAGATTGATCCCGAGTTAAGCAAGCGCACGCTATATGTCAATTTCAATGATTTTTATTTCACTGAGCATTCGCTCGTTGATTTTGCTGGCCAATTTGTAGCGGCAGGCGGTCATACCCTGCTCATTGACCAAGCCTTCAAGTATCCAAATTGGTCACGCGAACTTAGCCAATGCTATTTCCGCTATCCTAACCTGCATATCATCTTCACTGCTTCTTCAATCATGCGCCTGGTGGAGGATAATAAAGACTTATGCTCTATCGTTCATCCTTATAACCTGCGTGGATTCAGTTTTCGTGAGTACCTTAATGTCACACTCGGACTCAAGTTGCCTGTCTTCACGCTCGAAGAGATATTGCACAACCATGTGGATATAGCCCACCGCTTGTGCCAGACGATCAATCCGCTCAAGTATTTCAACGACTATCTCCACCATGGCTACTATCCATTATTCCTCGAGCCACACGATTTCTCGGAATCACTCTTAAAGATGATGAATATGATCCTTGAGGTGGATGTGTTGCTCGTCAAGCAGATTGAGGTCAGTTCGCTGCCTAAGCTTCGTAAACTGCTGCATCTCATGTTGCAAGAAACACCTTGCAGCCTCAACGTCAGCAACCTCTCGCAGGCTATTGAGTGCTCGCGTTCCACAACGATGAACTATATCAAATACCTCAAAGACGCACGTCTTCTGAATCTTCTATATCCAGAGGGCAAGCAATTCCCGCTCAAACCTACCAAGGTGTATATGCAGAATACCAACCTCTGCTATGCTACTTCCATCCGTGATATTGACCAGCAAACCATTGCCGAGACATTCTTCTACAATGCGCTCCATGGCAATCATAAGATCAATGCCACTGACCGTAGTGCTATGTTTATCATTGATGGTAAGTATTATATGGACGCTTGTGCTACCATGCCTCATAAAACGGGTATCCGCTACTGCGCCATCGGCGATATTGAGGTCGGTAGCATGAAGAATATCCCGCTTTGGCTCTTTGGGTTCCTCTACTAGAACTAGAATTACTAGACCCTCTAGACAACCTAGACCCTATAGAATGATTATAACTAAACTAACTTAAAATACAAAAAAGATGAAACAAAAAAAGTATTTAACCCTTGATGGTAACGCTGCTGCGGCGCATATCGCGTATATGTTCACCGAGGTGGCTGCCATCTATCCTATCACCCCATCTTCTCCTATGGCGGAGAACGTGGACGAGTGGGCTGCTGCAGGTCGCAAGAACCTCTTCGGCGAGACAGTGTTAGTACAAGAGATGCAATCTGAGGCAGGTGCCGCAGGTGCTGTGCACGGCGCACTCAACGCAGGTGCTCTCACCACTACCTTCACTGCCAGCCAAGGTCTGCTCCTCATGATTCCTAACATGTACAAGATCGCGGGTGAGCTCATCCCATCTGTTTTCCACGTGTCTGCTCGTACTTTGGCTAGCCACGCCCTCTGTATCTTCGGCGACCACCAAGACGTGATGTCTTGCCGCCAAACGGGCTTCGCTATGCTGGCTGAAGGTAGCGTACAAGAGGTGATGGACCTCGCTGGTGTAGCTCACCTCGCTACCATTAAGAGCCGCGTGCCATTCCTCAACTTCTTCGACGGTTTCCGCACCTCTCATGAGTACCAAAAGGTAGAGGTAGTAGATATGGAAGACTTGCGTCCTCTCCTCGATATGAAGGCGCTCCAAGAGTTCCGCGAGCGTGCGCTCAGCCCAATGCGCCCTGTCATGCGTGGTATGGCTGAGAACCCAGACGTGTTCTTCGCACACCGCGAGAGCTGCAACCCATACTACAACGAGGTGGCTGACATCGTGAGCGACTATATGGACGAGATCTCTAAGATTACCGGTCGCACCTACCGCCCATTCACCTATTACGGTGCTCCTGACGCTGAGAACATCATCATCTGTATGGGTTCTGCATGCGAGGCTATCCGCGAGGTGATCGACTACGAGGCAGAGAAGGGCAACAAACTCGGTATGATCAACGTGCATCTCTACCGTCCATTCTCACTCAAGTACCTCAAAGAGGCATTACCTGCTTCTGTGAAACGTATCTGCGTGCTTGACCGCACCAAAGAGCCAGGTGCTAATGGCGAACCATTGTACCTCGACGTGAAAGACGCTCTCCAAGAACTCGGCCTTGGCGATATCCTCGTAGTAGGTGGCCGCTATGGTCTCGGTTCCAACGATACCACTCCAGCGCAAATCATTGCTGCTTACGAGAACCTCGCTTTGCCTATGCCTAAGAACCACTTCACCCTCGGCGTAGAGGATGATGTAACCTTCACTTCTCTCCCTGTGGGCGCAGAGGTGGCTATGGGTGGTAAGGGCATGTTCCAAGCTAAGTTCTACGGACTTGGTGCTGACGGTACCGTAGGTGCTAACAAGAACTCCGTGAAGATCATTGGCGAGACTACCGACAAGTACTGCCAAGCATACTTCTCTTACGACTCTAAGAAGTCGGGTGGTTTCACTTGCTCGCACCTCCGTTTCGGTGACGAACCAATCCACTCTACTTACCTCGTTACTACTCCTAACTTCGTGGCTTGCCACGTACAAGCATACTTGCAGATGTACGACGTAACCCGCGGTCTCCAAAAGGGTGGTACTTTCCTGCTCAACACTATCTGGGAAGGCGAGGAACTCGCAAAGAACTTGCCAAACAAAGTGAAGAAATACTTCGCTGACAACGATATCAAGGTGTACTACATCAATGCTACTAAGATCGCTCGCGAGATTGGTCTTGGCAACCGTACCAACACTATCCTCCAATCTGCTTTCTTCCGTATCACGGGCGTTATTCCAGTAGAGCAAGCTATCGAGGAGATGAAGCACTTCATCGTGAAGTCCTATGGCAAGAAGGGCGAGGATGTAGTCAACAAGAACTACGCTGCGGTGGATCGCGGTGGCGAGTACCAAGAACTAGCTATTGATCCTGCATGGTCTAACCTTGGCGCAGATGCAGCTAAGGACTATGGTTGCGAACCAGCGTTCATCACCAACGTCGTTCGCCCAATCAACGCACAAGACGGCGACCTCCTTCCTGTTTCTGCTTTCAAGGGCGTAGAGGATGGTACATGGCCTGCTGGTACAGCTAAGTACGAGAAACGCGGTGTATCCGCTTTCGTTCCTGAGTGGACTGCTGAGAACTGTATCGAGTGTAACAAGTGTGCATATGTCTGCCCTCACGCATGTATCCGCCCATTCGTAATGGACGAGGAAGAGGTGAAGGGTATCCAAGGCACCACACGCGAGATGAAAGCTCCTGCGGCTATGAAGGGTATGCATTTCCGCATGCAAGTGGGCGTGCTCGACTGCCTTGGCTGCGGCAACTGCGTGGACGTTTGTCCTGGCCATCCTAAGACTGGCAAAGCCCTCCAAATGGTGCCACTCGAGAGCCAAATGCTCGAGGCACAAAACTGGGCTTACTGCACCGATAACGTGAAGTCTAAACAACACCTCGTAGATATCCAATCCAATGTCAAGAACAGCCAGTTCGCTACTCCTCTCTTCGAGTTCTCTGGCGCTTGCTCGGGTTGCGGTGAGACTCCATACCTCAAACTCATTAGCCAACTCTTTGGCGACCGTGAGATCGTAGCCAACGCTACGGGTTGTACCTCTATCTACTCGGGTTCTGTTCCATCCACTCCTTATACCACCAACGCACAGGGTCACGGTCCTGCATGGTCTAATTCCCTCTTCGAGGACTTCTGCGAGTACGGTCTCGGTATGCAAATCGCTCACCGCAAGATCCGCGAGCGTTTGGCGGCTCTCTTCACCAAGGCACTCAGCTGCACTTGCTGCACCGAGGAGATGAAGGCCATGTTCCAAGAGTGGATCGACAACCAAAACGACGCTACTATCACCAACCGCCTCTACGAACCTATCGTAGCTGCTTGCGAGGCATGCGGTTGCGATACTTGCAAAGAGATCCTCAACTACAAAGACCATATCGTTAAACGCAGCCAATGGATTGTCGGTGGTGACGGTGCTTCTTACGACATCGGTTACGGCGGTCTCGACCACGTGATTGCTTCGGGCGAAGATGTGAATATCCTCGTGCTTGATACTGAGGTGTATTCTAATACGGGTGGCCAAGCATCTAAATCTACTCCTATCGGTGCTATCGCTAAGTTCGCTGCTGCGGGCAAACGCGTACGCAAGAAAGACTTGGGTATGATTGCTACCACTTATGGTTATGTCTATGTAGCTCAAATCGCTATGGGGGCTGACCAAGCACAAACCCTCAAGGCTATCCGCGAGGCAGAGGCTTATCCAGGTCCATCTCTCGTGATTGCTTATGCTCCATGTATCAACCACGGTTTGAAGGCTGGTATGGGTAAATCTCAAGCTGAGGAGGCGAAAGCTGTTGAGTGTGGTTACTGGCACTTGTGGCGTTACAACCCAGCACTTGAGGCAGAGGGCAAGAACCCATTCTCTTTGGACAGCAAGGAGCCACAATGGGATAAGTTCCAAGACTACTTGATGGGTGAGGTTCGTTTCGCTTCAGTGGCTAAGCAATACCCTGAGGAGGCAGCCGAGCTCTTCGCTGCCGCTCGCGAGAACGCTCAATGGCGCTACCGCAGCTACCTGCGCATGTTGTCCACAAATTGGGACAAAGAATAATTAGTATGGGGTCCCCACGAACTTCGTGAGTGAGTGGGGAGAGCGGAGGCACAAGTCGCCCAATGGCGCGAGCGTCATTCTTTGCGACCTTGTTGCCGAACGCGAGAATTCCTCTCAACAAGAGAATATGCAAAAGAGAGCCGTCCTTTCAGGTCGGCTCTCTTTCGTGCATACGGTCTATCCAATCTTCAAGGTACATTCCTCCGATTTCTTTTCAAATATTTTTTTCAATGTTCGCTCGCTTTGCTCGCGTGGGGAAGAAATTCCTGTGTTCGCTTCGCGTTTTTTAGCATGTTTTGACTACCCAAACATTTCTGCGTCCTTCGTCCGCAACATCTGCCTTGCAGATGCTTTTCTTTGTTTATTGCTCCCGAATGATATTCGGGTGCTTTTTCCCGAAAAAGCACTTTTCTTAAGATTCCGTTCCTTTGTACCTTCCCTTTTAGTCTCGTGTAAAAGACCAACGAAGAACCAAGGACGAACCAAGGAACGACCAAAGAACTCCCAACCACCCAAATGTGCTTTTTATTAAGATTTGCGCCTCCTGACTTTTTCCCTCGCTAAATATTCTTCTATTGTCCCGACTTGTAGTCGGGTATTCCTCGTTCATTACCTTCATAATCATCTACTTTTCTCCCTCCAAAATTTGCTTATCTGCCAAATTTTCACTACCTTTGCGCCATTATTCAATATCCACCCACAATGACACCCTCCCACTCCGATAATATCTGGCAATGGCAAGCACCTAGTACTGCATGGAAAGGTGTCGGCTTGTATCATATTACCCTCACTATTCCCTCTCGTGAACCGCTCTTAGGCACTCTCCTCATTCCCGATAACGACCCTACACAAGCCACTGTAGAATATACTGCTTTAGGTCGCATGTTGGTTAATGCTTTATGGGATATCCCCAATAGAATCCCTGAGATACAGATTTTGCATTATTGTTTAATGCCCGATCATATTCATGCTGTTTGGTATGTGCGTGAGAAGATGCCTCGTGGCATCAAAAGTGCGGTACAAGGCTTTTGGCAAGGTGTTAAGAAGATCGGGCGTGCATATTCCTTCATTATGTCTCATTCCCATCTTGAAGATTCTTCCATTACCCCGACTTGCAGTCGAGTGTCCTTCCTCGCCAAAAATTCTTCCATTACCCCGACTTGCAGTCGGGTATCATCCCCTGTTCAAGATTCTTCTATTTCTCCGACTTGTAGTCGGGAGAACTACCATGAACTCTTATCTCTTTTAAAATCCACCACAGACACGCTATCTTCCCGTATTGGCAAAGATGCCTATGGAACTTTATTCCCTATTTTTACAGAGAAGCCACATATCCGTCCTATGGGACAACGCAGGCAATTGCCTGCTACTATTCAGTATATTATCAACAATCCTCAACGCCTTGCTACCAAGCGTCTTATGCCAGGCTTCTTCCGTGTGCAAGAGGGTATTGACATTGCAGGACGTTCATATAGTGCTGTGGGTAATATCCGCTTGTTACATAATAAATGTTTCGCGCCCGTGCATGTGCGCAGCATGTGGGTCAAGGATGCAGAGCAACATGGCGACCCCCAGCCACTCCGCGACTATATGAACGGATGTGTCCTCGCAGCTCGCCAAGGAACGGTTATGGTCTCTCCTTTTATTTCGCCTAAAGAAAAAGAGGTTATGTCTGTCTTGCTCGCCGAGAAGCATCCTTTTATTCTGTTGTCTGACAATGGTTTCCGCGATTACTATAAACCCACTGATGCCCTTTTCGATGCTGTTGCCGAAGGTCGTGTCTTGATTCTTAGCCCATGGGAGCACGACTCGGACAAGCGCCACATCTCTCGTGAGGACTGTGTTGCTCTCAACGGCATGGCAGAAGAAATCTGCACCCTCTCCCATTCCTAATCCTCTTCCCGCCAAAGATTCTTCCATTCTCCCGACTTCTAGTCGGTTCTCTTTCCTCTTCGAAATATTCTTCCATTGCCCCGACTTGTAGTCGGGTATTCCATTTCCTCTTTATCCATTAGTTCCGAATCTCATTCGGGAACTTCGTCTACAGCAAAAATCACCTCAAAAGTGATTTTTATTTGCTCAATCCAAAATAATTCACTACCTTTGTACCGTAATACCAAATCTACCAAAGCAATGTCCAAAAGTCACCATGAAATATCAAACCTATCATCTTGCATGTACCATATTCTATGTGTATTAGGATTGACATTCCTATTGTCTTCATGTCACGGGGGTTCCGATGAAATTCGTTTCATGGGGTGTTTTCATTGGCGCGAAGCAAAAGAGGTTATTGCCATAGCAGATAGCTTGGATCAGACGAAGCACATGATCTATAATGACACTGCTGCGCTCGGCAGAGTCATCCGCAATTTGGATAATCCATTTGGTCGATTATTCCAACGTAACACCCTCGGCAAAGCATATTATTATATGGGGCGTAACCTTAGCATGTCTAATCATATTACTGAGGCAGCTGAATGTTACATAAATGCAGACCGTTTGCATATTGATGACCCTATTTATCGTGGACGAGTAAACTCTTGTATGGGATATATATGTGCACAAAACAATGATAACGATAGTTTATCATTAATCTTTTATGAACGTGCAAGCAAAGATTTTCAAGAGAGTAGCAATGAATGGTACTATGCCCAAACTTTGTTGGATAGGAGTGAGTTTAATATTAATCTTCATAACTACAATGTAGCAGACACTCTTTTACTGATTGCAAAAGACTATCAATTGGATAGCGCCTATCAAGCACGCTATTATGAAACAAGGGGGCTTTATTTCTACGAACAGCAACAATATGATTCGGCATTAGTGTATTTCAACCAAGGATTAACGTGTTGGCAAAGCGAAGCAGAAAAAAGCTTCAGCTATTTGAAAATCATGCAAATATATTATTTTGGAAAAAAAGATTTTCAAATGGTTATCCATTATGCTAATTTGATTGTAGAATATTCTAATAATCCTAATCATTTAGCCAATGCATATTATTGTTTATTAATTGAAGCAAAAGAAAATAACGATATTAATCAGTTAAGCCAATTTACCCATGCGCGTACTGATGCTCTAAAATTACTACGCGATAATACCAATAAATATACAGAAGCCATTCCTAAACTGATGGAGTATGTGCAAAACCCTCATCCTTGGCGTTGGGTGTGGATTTCATTTCCTATTATAATAGTTCTGTGTATATTGTTTGCTATAGGCATTTGGACGTATCGTAAACGTTCTTGTTCTGCCAACAAGCAACTTGATGTTCTCTCCACGCATATTCGAACGCAAGAGGCCGATATTTTACATCAGCAATCTTTGCTTGCTTTTGAGAAGGGTTTAACTGAAATTATGGATAAATATCATAATCCACGTAATTACTGGAGAAACTATTCAACATTGAAAAAAGACATCGCTCCATGGCCTCGTGATTGGACTGCTAAGTTAGACATGCTTCCATTATCAGAACAAGAGAAAATTTTCTGTACAATTAGTCTTATTTATCCTAATTTAAGTGATATAGAGATAGCAAACTATATGTGCTATGCTAAAGGTAGTATACGTATTTTAAAGAATCGTATCTTTAAAAAAATAGGTATTTCTTCTTCGGAGTTCCCTAATTTCTTACATAATCTATCTAATTGTAAGTAATACTTAACATTGCCCCTGTGTTAACAATCGCTCTTATAATGTACTGATTATCAGTATATTACCCCCCCCATAAGTGTTATCAAATAACATTTTCTATTGCGTATTTCATGATGTTGTAGTAATTTTGCAGCGAATTTTCAAAACAATTACATCATGAAAAAATTACTTATTATCGCATTGTTCGTACTAGGTATGTGCAATGTTTCCGTATTCGGAATGGTTCAAGAAATTATCTTAACCGAGTTGTATTCTATTATGCCATTAGATGATCCTGGAGATGAAGTTGGTGGTGGCAGACCGAGACCAACACAAATTCAAGCTTTTATTGATGGTAACCATTTATCCGTAGGCGCCTATACAGAAATGCCCGCGTATGTGGAAGTTATTAATCAAGAGACAGGCGAAGTTGTTGCTGATGAAGAGTTTGAAGATGAAACGGAGATTTCTATTGAGACCGCAGGCTCTTATACCGTTCAAATCTACTCTGGCAATACCGTTATGGCAGGTGAATTTGAAGTAGAGTAAAAATATTGAACTTGTTTATAGTGATTAAATATGTTTTGTATGAAATCCCTATTTAAATATACTTTGTTATGTGTTTTTCTGCTATCTTTTTTTTCTATGTATGCAGAAGATCATAACTTACACACAGATCCCCGCCTACAAATTACATCACCTTCAGCGGAAGCACAATCTTTAGGCAAATTTGCAGAGGTACCAGTAGATCTGTATACAGGAAGAACAGCCATTAATATACCATTGTTTACTATTTCATGCAATGATATTGTCTTGCCAATCTCTTTGAGTTATCATGGAGGAGGTACTAAAGTTGGTGATGAAGGTGGAGTTTTGGGAACAGGTTGGACATTAAATGCAGGAGGTGTAGTTAGTCGTATTGTGCGTGGTATACCTGATGAATTTTATCTGCACAATGGCTTTGTGAAAGGATATGATAGATTAAATTCCAATGAAAAGGCATTTATTACTAAATTACTCCAACGTGACGTGCCTACTGACCCAAGTGCTGTTTTTGACAATCAAGAAGCGATTTTACAAGAGATGACCCTATATGGTCAATCATATGATGAGAATAAAATAGATGTATCACCAGATAACTATATTTTCTCTGTTGATGGTTTTTCTGGTGTGTTTGCTGGTAGTAACCCTAATAATATACAAACGACTGGTGGATGTAAGATTAGTAAAGTAGGAGGAATATACCATCTTACGGGTGCTAATGGTTTAAAATATGAATTTGCGTATCCAGAACAAAAAATATTTCCCTACCGAATGGGAGATATTTACAACACTGCTAATTGGGATGACTTGCCTGAATATCAAGATAAATATACATCTGCATGGTGGCTCACTTCTATTAGTTCTATCGCGGGTGATAGTCTAAAACTTAAATATAGTGATTCAATAGAAAAACAACTCTCTACTCCTCATAGTTCTTATGCATATACCCAATACGATACGTTCGATGAAAATATAGAACGAAAAACAATACATCGGTTTCATAATGGTTATAGCAATCCCTTTATCAAAACGACTTCAGACACATTATATCATAGATTCTTAGAAGAAATAGTAGCTCCTAATTGTACTTTACGCTTTTATTATTCTCCCAAATATAATGGTTATTCACGATTGGATAGCATTTCTTTATATTCTAGCGCAACTAATGCTAATGAGAGTCCTATAGAGCGATATGAATTTGTATATGTAGGGACAGCTACATCTGTAAACTTGTCAATGATAAAGCATAGAGGAAAAAATGGTAAATATCAATACTATAATTTCTCCTATCATTATACAAATACTGGTGGCATGACCTCCGAGAATAAGGATCATTGGGGATATTTTTCGAAAGAGTCTATTGGACGATTTGCAGATAAAAAGTATTTTGGTATAGATCCAATCGGTTTATCTGCTGTTTCTACTTCAGAGCGTCATGCTGATAATGCGAATGCAATTAACAACACATTAAAATCAATAACCTATCCCTCTGGATTAACGGTGGAGTTTACTTGGGAACCTCATGACTTTTCCAAATTAAGTACTGTCGGCGAAAATGCATATCAACAGTATAAAGAATATGATTATTCTGAAACTCCCACTCCTATTTACCAAACAATTACTAAAAGTACTTTTGAACTATGTGGCAAGGAAAATCAAGAAGTGAAGAGTAAATCCATATACCTAACAAACGAACAATATATTAATATTGATATATCGAAGTATTTTTATAGCTCTGATGTGTGGAGTTGTATAGATTGTGTTATGGATTGGAGTGGTGATTATATAGCAACGGATTTGCCTGAATTTAGTGTTTTATTCAATGGAGCAAAGATTTTTAGTACCAATTTGGATTCTGTAAGCATTCGTCGCCTTGGTAATCAGGGAGTGAAACAAATTCCAGCGAGACAATATGGAGCAGGATCTTATACATTTCAACTAACAAATCCTCGTACCACATTGATGCCAGCTTCATCTGTTGTTTCTAATATGCCATGTTCTTATTATCATGAAATGTTTAATAAACCAGAAACCTCTTTAGGAAAAATACCTATATCAATTACCGAACAATATCCTATTGAGAATACTTTTAATACACGTAATGTTGGAGGCGTTCGAATTAAACGTATTACATATAAAGATGTCAACCAACAATTGATGATAAAAGAGTATGCATACAAAGATAGCAATAATGTATCTACGGGTATATTGGCTTATGCTCCACGTTACGCATCAAAACATCTAATGTATGTTCCTGGTTATGGAGCTAATATAATAACGGATTTGTTAGTACTACGTTCCAATGGATTACCATATGTTTTGAATAGTCATGGCCATATAGAGTATCAACAGGTGTCTGAGTACACAGTTTCTCAACAAGGAGAAGTTGCCGGACAACATACCCCTATCAATCGAGTTGATTATTATTATAGCACTTCTATAAGTCCCGATTGTTCGGATGTAGATGATACAGGATACAACACCTATATACCTACTGATTTGCTACAATTAACATCGCGCAAGCATAAACGCGGTCATCTTTTGCGGAAAATTGAATATGCAGATGAAATGAAAGTTACAAATTATGAATATCAAGTAGTTGAAGATACAAATAAGCATTTGTTTTCGGGGAATCTTTTTCCGACTGCGGACTTTCAAGGGGTAAACTATAACTATGGAGTTCGACCATACAAAAATTTTAGCGTTGTAAAATATCGTGTCATCCCATACAACAAGCGATTAGTATCACAACAAACAACTGGTGAACAGACTAATACCTATCATGCCTATACTTATGCTAACAACTCATATTCGTCAGCATTAAATGCAGATATGCCTATAACGCATACTTTTGTTACATCAGAAGGAGATACATTGATAGAACACTATACATATGAATCAAACACGAATAAAATCAAGCAATGTATCATAACAAAGAATGGATATGTAATAGATGGTTATCAATTGGATTATGATAACGCATACCGTGTCATTAAGAAATATACACCTCTGCTTTCGCCGACGTCGTTGCCTTCTACTGCAAATATCACATGGGATTTACTCGAAACATACAATTATGACCCAGCTATTAATAAAATAGTGGAAGTGATTAATCATAAAACTAATCTTACAACCACTTATTTATGGTCATATGGAGGTCAATACCCTATTGCAGAAATTACCAATGCTACATTCGCAACGATCAAAAATAAATTAGGCGAAACACGGATTAAACAATTGCAACAATCCTATACACCAGATTTATCTGTTGTTAATAGTTTGCGAACTCAATTACCATCAACGAATGTCAACACGATGACTTATGAACCATTGGTAGGAATAACATCTTATACTGATGCCAGAGGATATACCCAATATTATGAGTATGATGATTTTGGGCAAGTTCAAGAGATCTATGAAATGATAAATGGCACCAAAACAGTATTGAAACGATTTGATTATCAAAAACAAAATCAGTAAATTATGAAGCGAATAATTATAATATGCGTATTTGCTTTCTGTATATTATGGTCATATGCGACAGATTATGTCGCCATATCAGAAGTTATGTACGATACGCCTTTTAATGAAAATACCTCAACGTATCCTCATTGTGTTGGAGAATACATTGAACTTTATAATGCTCACGGCCAGTCAGTTGATTTAAGCAACTGGAGTCTTCATACATCAAATCCCAATCAGAGCTTTTTTATTCCAGAAGGAACTATATTAGAACCACATTCATTTTTGCTGATTGCATATGGTACCGTTGATCCATATCATCTTTTATCTCTTGCAGAGGAAGATGAGGGGTGGACCGATATTCACCTCTTCTACAATTTGTGCGTAGATTGTACTCCTGTAATATTGCAAGAGGATTTAATATTGTATAATGCTATTACATCACTTGTTTTGAAAGATCCATATAATGTAACAAGGGATTCTGTTAGTTACCATGCTTCGCAGCCAGACGGTAGTTGTTATGCTGCAAACTCTGATATTCAAAACGTTACTGAATATACTTCTTTATCAAACATCTATTCTGTACAACGTCTAAGTATGCAATTTAATTCAAATGGAACGACAACAGGTAAATGGCAATCATGGGGAGGATGGTATCATGCAAGTACTTCGGATGAGTTGGATAATAATTCAATAGGAACAGCAAGTAAAACCTTTTGGACTGATATTGATGACACATCTTCAAATGAGGAACCAGTCATTTTGTCAAATTATATCCAAGAAATAACTCCTCTTGTTGCGATAAGCAATATAGACACCTCTCAGATTCTAAATACCCCATCACAAGCAACTGTTAAACGTACCTATTACGATGGAATGTATCGCCCCACATTGACATTTCTACTCAATCAAGCACCTGATCAAAATAATTTAGTTACACTCCAAGAATATGATGTATACACACGTCCTACAAAGGAATGGCTACCGATAGTTACAGAAATTGATCATTTAACAAAGAATACATTCAAAAGCAATGTAGAACAGTTTTATAGTACCGAATCTCGCCCATTTGTAGAGCAAAGTTATAGCACCGAAACGTGGGATAATGGCGTCATTAAAAACAAGGTGGCGGGTTTGCAAAAAGCAGGTGCAGATATGAACTCGCACAAAACAACATTTGCTATACGAGGAAATAATGCGAATGAGGTCAAACTATTCAGAGTATCATCTGACGGTTTGTTGGAGTGTAATGGTTTCTACCATAAAGGTATGTTACGGGTTAAACAAACGAAGGATGAAGACAATATCGCCAAGGTTGTTTACACCAACTTACGCAACCAAATTGTCATGGAGAAAGTAGATAATGCTACCACATACTATGTGTACAACGATTTGAACCAACTATGCTATGTATTACCACATTTAGCTGCAAATCAAATCACTGATGGTATATATAGTGATACGGAAGACGTTCTGAAAAAGTATGCATATATCTATAGGTATGATAATCGTGGCAATCAAATCTATAAGCGATTGCCAGGATGTGAACCCATATTAATGGTCTATGATAAAAGCAATTGCCTTGTAATGAATCAAACAGGTAATCAGCGCGAGCGAGGTACTTATTGGACTGTGTATAAATACGATAAATTAAAGAGACTTATTTATACCTCCGAGGTAAATACAAAGAGCAATAATCACGCTGAACTAATGGAGAGTTTTAGCCAATGGTATGTCGTCGAACAATTCTCTACAGGTAGCCTAAATAATCCAATGACTAATACTGGATATTCACGAGGATATTATCACATCCAACCAACAGAATTACTTACCGTTAACTATTATGACACCTATGATTTTCTTACTTTTGTAGCGGATGAGAATCAAAGTCATATGTCTTTCCAAGCATTTGAAGGAAATGCAACATATACCACTAATGCCAAAGGATTGCTCACAGGTACTCGCACTTACTATTTAGATGGCTCGGGTAATTATTCTGAAACGGTATATTATTACGACTATCGTGGTAGAGAGATTCAGAGCCGTTCCACCAATCATTTAGGAGGTTATGATGTGTTATCAACCAAATATGATTTCGCAAGCAATATCACTGATACTTGGGCGAGCCAATCAGTTAATGGTGGAACTCCCATCACAGAGCATTATCACTACACATATGACCATGCCAACCGACCTCTAACGACTACATATACATTTAACAATGAATCTCCAATGCTGCTACAATCCTATAACTACGATGCATTAGGACGAGTTCGAAGCCGTCATATACACAATGGTATTGATAGTGTGGCATTTAACTATGACATCCGTAACCAAGTTACGAAAATCAAGTCATCAGGTTATGAGCAGACATATTTTTATAACCAGATGTGTCCGATAGGTAATGGCGTGGCAAGCACTAATTACAACGGCAATATTTCTGCAACCACTTGGACTTATGGCAATAAAACCAATGGTTATATGTACTACTACGATAAATCCAATCGCTTAAAGTCAACATATAGTATCGTGGATGGAGAATGGGGAGATTATTGGTATTCCGAGACATTTACTTATGATGCCCATGGCAATATCACGCACCTTGATCGTTGGGATTATCAAGATATGATGGATTATCTATACTTGACTTATAACGGCAATCAACTGATAAAGGTCGGAGACAATGGTTACCCATCTTATGGCTATGAAATTAGACAATACCACGATAATAATACGTCAGGCAACGACTTCGCATACGACCTCAATGGAAATATGCTACATGATAAAGACCGTGGCATAGCAACTATACGTTACAACCTGCTAAACCTACCTGATACCATTCAGTTTACTAATGGCAATCAAATTGTACATCGTTACGATGCAGAGGGCAATCGGTTGACTACGAATTATTATACCCGCAAAGTAACTACTACAGTGCCATTGGGAAACGTTCTGACAGGAACCAATAATACAACAAATTATTACATCACTCGCGATGCTTTTCATAACAATGTAGTATATACGGCTAATAATAACGATCCGTATGGCATAGAATTTGTACACAATTCAGAAGGGTATATTCGCTATTATGGACCGAACGAGCACTACCATTTCTATTACATTAAAGACCTTTTGGGTAATATCCGCGAGACGTATGTACACCCCGAAGCGGGGTATAAAGAGTGTATCCAGCGCATGCAGTATTATCCATCTGGTTTGCCATGGGCGGAGACAGCAGGTGCATCAGAGCAGCCTTGGAAATACAACAGTAAAGAGTTCGTGGAAATGCATGGCTTGGATGAGTATGACAGCAAAGCACGTTGGTACTATCCTGCCATTTGCCGTACAACCACGATGGACCCATTGGCGGAGAAGTATTATTCCACCTCACCTTATGCGTGGTGCGGGAATAATCCGATAAGAAACATTGATCCTGATGGAAGAATAGTGATTGCTGTAGATGAAGTTGCACAAAATAGAATATTAGGTACCCTGTCTTATACGGAGAGGGGGTATGTGAATTTCAACAAAAATGGTCAACTGAATATTGATCGACTTGACCTGTGTACATCTACATCTCATAATATGAATGCATTAAAGGCATTAACTAAATCTGAAGTTACATATAATTTTTTGGTACAAGACAAATCGTCAAATGGTCAAACTAATATGAAAAGAGCAGGAGGAGTCACTGAAATGTATGGCGCAGAAAGTAATCCTTCCCCTGACCCCATGTTAGTAACGATTATATCAGGTGACCATTTAGTAGGAGAAGATGCGGTACGGAATATGGCTCATGAGGCATTTGGACATGCTTATATGTATGAAATTAAAAATAAAGATGCATACGAAGCTAGTCATCATTATAAAATAGATCTCAATAAATCATACATAGATAACGACGGCAACTTTAACCTTGTAACAATTGATACTAATACAGAATTACAAGAATATATTAACAAAGCGACAACTGAAGCTTTAGAAAATTATAATGATAAAAGATGAAGAAAACAACACAAATAATATTATTAACCATGCTAATGTGGGAAGTTTCTATAGCGCAAGAAGTAACTCACTTTATGGGGTATCAAATCCTTATGTCAAAACCAGCAAATTATGAAGAAGGGAATATAGGCGGGGCACTAATAAGATTAGATAGTGTAACACAATGTCATGCTTTTTATTTCCATGGTGCGATGATGGCAACACCTATTTACTTAAGGCAGATTCAACATATACAACAAGTTACATGTGTAGCACCGTTTCAAACTGATTGCGAATTATCTTCACAAACGGGTACAATGTATTATGGAAAAGCAATGGATGGAACTTATTTTGTAGAAAAACAATTTTCTAAAGAGCAACAAGGACTTCCATCGGGAATACTCTTATTTATGATTCCTCCAGATTATTATGAAGAGGTGTTACTTCGACTTATCTCATTACCAAATCTTCCATTGGAATTGTTAAACCAGAATTGTGGTGATGGTTTTGAGGCGCATCACATACTTCCACAAAAGCATTGATCTGAATTTGAGGCATTAGATATAAATATTGATGAACCTGGAAATGTGGTATGGCGAAAAAAAGAAAATCACAGAAAGCAAAATCATCAGCATACTAAGAAATGGGACGATTATATCAATAATCATCCTGAAGCCAATAAAGAGGATATTCTTAAACAAAGAGATATCATAGAAGAAGATATATGGAATAATTTAGGAGATGTACCTTTACAATAATTTAAAAGCACATAGATCATGGAAACAAAATATAGCTTTAGAATGAAATCTGATGCACGAGGGGTTGTTAAAATAAAAACAACTCACCCGCATGGGTATTCATATGTAAGACCTTATTTATTATCAACCAGCAAAGAACGACTACCTGAAGGTGTATCATTTCGCGTTGTTAAGGGAAAGAGGTGGACAGATATAGTAGTGTACTACGAGTCCGAAGGACGTAATTTTTATTCACAGAGATTTATAGATTTACTTAATAGGTTTGTAGACATGTCAAGATTTAGCTATCCTATAAAAATCGAAAATACAGATTTGACTTATTATGCAATTTATAATTTGCCTGAATGTACGTTT
>JAZSEB010000009.1:0-28109 GCA_045531475.1 Paludibacteraceae bacterium | reverse complement strand
AAACGTACATTCAGGCAAATTATAAATTGCATAATAAGTCAAATCTGTATTTTCGATTTTTATAGGATAGCTAAATCTTGACATGTCTACAAACCTATTAAGTAAATCTATAAATCTCTGTGAATAAAAATTACGTCCTTCTGACTCGTAGTACACTACTATATCTGTCCACCTCTTTCCCTTAACAACGCGAAATGATACATCTTCAGGTAGTCGTTCTTTGCTGGTTGATAATAAATAAGGTCTTACATATGAATAACCATGCGGGTGAGTTGTTTTTATTTTAACAACCCCTCGTGCATCAGATTTCATTCTAAAGCTATATTTTGTTTCCATGATCTATGTGCTTTTAAATTATTGTAAAGGTATAGCTACATTATTCTAAGAACCTTCCAAGAATCACATGTCCTTTTCCCTTAATTGTAGTCCTAATGCATCGCACTCATCTTTGGTTACACCATAGATTTCATCAAATTCAATATTGGTTAATTTCGCTTTTTCAATAGCCTGCTTTACTTCTTGAGTGCATATGCGAAGATTACTATCTTTGACTGTAAATAAATGAGGATAATCTTTAATCATTTCAAAATATCTACGCTTATTTACCACTTTCGTACATGTTGGATCTATATAATAAGGAAGTTCCTCTAAATTATATATGGTATAGTATTTAAACGGAGCTCCTACTATATCAATAGGATAGCACTTATTTCGTAAATCTATAAATTGCTCCAAAATATCAATTAGTCTTTGTGAAAAAAATTTATGAGTTGCAGCCTCATATAACAAAATTATATCTGTCCAACGTTTCCCTTTTACAACAGAAAAAGAGACATCCGAAGGTAATCTATCTTTAGAAATAGTATACAAATATGGTCTTATAAATTTGTAATCAATTGAATTATTCGCTTTGACTTCCACAAAAGAGCGAGTCCCAACTTTCCATGAAAACGTATAAAATGTAATCATAATATTTCTATTATTGTTAGTTATAAAATTATTCCAATGGAGTATCTCCTAAATTTTCAAAGATTTCATTCTCTATTTGATCGCGTAATTTGTAAACATCATCTTTTGATTTATTAGGTAAATCTTCATATTCCTTATCCCACGCTTTCGTATGTTGATAATTTTGCTTTCTGTGATTTTCTTTTTTTCTCCAAACCACATTTCCAGGTTCATCAATGTTTATATCTAATGCTTCAAACTGTTTTCTATACTTTTGTGGAAGTGTGTGATGTGCTTCATATCCCTTACCGACTTTCCCTGTCGTTTCTTGAAGAACCTTTCTGTAGTTATGTTTCGTTGCTGTACGAGTAGTAACATTAACAACATCTGACACATTATTAGCTACTCTCGCAGTCTTAATAGCTGTACTAACACCACCAGGTACTACTGGTAAAATAACTGCGGCAACATCAAGAATCAATCCTGCACCATCTATAACAGCATCCTGGATATTATGTTCTTGAATATTTGTTATTAGGCTATTAACACCTATAACTACATTGGCTGCATCCCACGCCGATTCAATCCACTTACCATTGCGATCAACATGCTTGATAGGATTATTCCCGCACCACGCATAAGGCGAGGTGGAATAGTACTTCTCCGCCAACGGGTCTATGGTAGTTGTACGACAGATAGCAGGATAGTACCAACGTGCTTTGCTGTCATACTCATCCAAGCCGTGCATCTCCACAAACTCTTTGCCGTTGTATTTCCAGGGCTGCTCGGATGGCACCATTGCTTCCGCCCATGGCAAACCAGATGGATAATACTGCATACGCTGGATACACTCTTTATACCCCGCTTCGGGGTGTACATACGTCTCGCGGATATTACCCAAGAGGTCTTTGATGTAGTAAAAATGATAGTGCTCCTCTGGTCCATAATAGCGAATATACCCCTCTGGATTGTGCACAAATTCTATGCCATACGCATCATTATTGTTCGCTGTATATACAATATTATTATGAAAAGCATCACGAGTGATATTATAATTTGTTGTATTATTGGTGCTTGTTAGCGTATCGCCTAATGGTACAGTAGTAGTTACTTCGCGAGTATAGTAATTGGTAGCCAAACGATTACCCGCAGCATCATAATGGTGGACAATCTGATTGCCGTTGGTAAACTGAATAGTGTCTGGTAAATTTAATAGATTGTAGCGTATCGCAGCTATACCGCGATCTCGATCGTAAATCATATTGCCATTGGCATCGTAAGCAAAGTCATTGCCTGATGTATTATAGTCGTGATATTGCTTAGCCGAATAACTATATGACTCATAATCATCATCTATCTTGGTTAATTGATTACCGTTATATGTAAGAAACATATTATCCATGACATCTTGATTATCCCACCGAGCAAGCACTGTAATGTTACCATGTGCATCATAGGAAAAATTTTCAGAATAGGGATAGTCGCCAAAACCATTATTCAGAATACTATATGTAGACTTTAAGCGATTCGTTTTATCGTAGTAGTACATATACCCATTAATCTTATTCCCATACGTCCATGTCGTAGCTGAAATATTACCATTGTAATTAATACTTGCCACACCATTACCTATCGGACACATTTGATTGTAATAATACTTTTGCTCATATCCTGACGACTTGATTTGCGTAACTTGATTACGGATGTCATAGTTAAATGCCACACTATCAATACCGTTGTGTATATGACGGCTACGCACACGCCCCAATTCGTCATAGTGATAGGATTGCAGTACTATTTGGGGGGCATCGTTAAATGTATATATAGTAGTATCAAGTCGATTAGCATGGTCGTAGGTATAATGATAATGCTCTGTAGTCATTAATCCATTGCTCGTAGATTGGCTTGACCAAGTGTCGGTAACATTGTTCGCAAAATCATACTTTGTAGAAAGTACATCATATCCTCCTAAGTGATTGGTAGAACGGCGTTGAATCTCTCGACCACGATAATCGTAGTAATATACTGTTTCGGTATAACCTTCCGCCCCCGTTAGATAGTAAGTACGCGTACCTGTTAGTAAACCTCTAGCGTTAGCATAAGTTGTATTATCATCGAAAGCAGTAAAGGTCATATGATTGTGCACAGAATCTGCCATTAGATTTAAGAAGTCGTAAGTGTCGTAGTAGTTAACCGTAAGCAATGTAGTAGGATGCGTATGGTAAAAAACACGCGAATATCCTGTATTGGTCATCATATTATCCTGGGAAGTCAAAGAAAAAGACTCTTTCACATATAATGTATCCCAAGTACTCCAAAGATAATCATAGTCGGCATGACCTATATTCACTTCCGAGGTGTATACAATTCTCCTTAATGCATCACGCTTATATACTGTCCAATAAGTTCCCCTTTGGCGTTGATTACCCGTTTGACTAAGAGTAAGCGTGTTAGTAATATCATACACCATAAATACGGGTTCACAGCCTGGCAATCGTTTGTAAATCTGGTTGCCACGATCATCATATTTATATACATACGCATACTTTTTTAAACAATCCGCCGCATTTCCATATGTACCATATTCTAATTGAGCCACAGCCAAAGGAGGTAGGACATAGCATAATTGATTTAGATTGTTATAAACATAATATGTAGTAGCATCCCCAGATTTCTCCATGACAATTTGATTGCGTAAGTTGGTATAGACACATTTAATACTACCATCTTCATCTGTCGTTTCTTTAACGTAAAGCGCATGTTCATCATAGAATCCTTTATATTCTAAATCTCCATGAAGTGTAACTTGAAATAGTTTTACCTCATCAGATTTATTTCCCCTTGAAACAAATCCTATTCGACGAGTTCCCATATCATTCCCTGCCTTTTGGGTACCTATTAGCTCATTCTTGATGATACCATTAGCCCAAGCTGTAGTGCCATAACGTTGTTCTACAAATGGCCGTGAGTCATTACTGTGAAATTGTACTGCTACTTCTTTAAATCCATCTTTTGTTAAATTATTTATATCGACAGCTATCGGTAGCCACTCTTTAGTAGGACGCGCATAACCATCATACTCATTCAGCATAACTAAATTATTTTGAGTTGGCGTATGTTTGTGCAATACTGTTAGAGTAGGACGATACATCGGGTCATAGTATGTACGCTTGATCATTGCTCGTGCGGGATTTTGTAGTACTTGACTTGTATCAATACTACTCATTGCCTCACGAGGAGAAATTTCCGTTATAAAGTTTATGTTGTCAGCGAATAGCCAAAGAGTGTAGCCAAAACCTATCAACAAAAATATTATTCGTCTCATAATCATAATGTATTATTGCTGATTCTGTAATTGATAATCAAAAGATTTTAGAATGTTCTTTGTATCATTAACATTCTCGTAGATTTCACATATCCTGCCAAAATCATCATACCCATAATATTCTGTATATCCTTTTGCATCCGTATGAGAGGTTATACCAACTAAGGGCATATAAGTCATAGTAATAATTTGAGCATGTGGTAATTGACCACGTAAAGTATCAATCATTGACATATTAGGTGCATAACTATTTTGTAAAGCACTAAGAGTATCTCTCCCTATTATATCCTCTATTGTTTCTAGAGAGTCATTTTTGATTTCGGCAATTGGATACTGACCGCCATAGGACCACAAGTATGTAGTTGTTATGTTTTCTTTATGATTGCGAACTTCTTTTAATTTGTTAATTTTAGGATAATACTTATATGTTTCCACTAAATCCCAATCGTTAAGAGTTGTCACCGTCCTAGGAGATGTAGCAGATACTAATGCTACATGTTTTTCTATGACTCGTTCTAAATTATCATATTTTAATATGTATGCATCTGTTACGTATCCTTTTTTTGTAGCTACATATTTCTTTATTTTGTTGGTTAATCCCCAATATTCATAATACTCTATACACATATCGCCATCAGAGTCAATATAACTATGCGTTCTAGGTAAATTAGCATTAGCAGAATTTTGATAAGCCGTATTAGTGTATGAATATGAATCATAAGTTATAACCTTATCGCTTTCAGTTATTGCACTTTTTAGTCGTTTGTTATATGGAATAACACGATATTTCACGATTCCAAAGTTTTTATAAGGATTCACAGATTCACCATTAATTCTATAATGCATACGACATTGTTGATAATCAGCAATTGGGAACAAACAACCTGGTACTTGTTTTACATTTGATTGTTCACAAATTTGATATTCATAATTTGTAACTTTATAATCATCTGTATATTCTACTTTTTTTATTAAATCTCCTCTGCGATGTCTCATAGATGTTAATTGCAACATATCAGCAGAAATTAATGTATCATGTAAAGTCTCATCTATATCTGAAGCTGTAGCTATATTGGAGGTACTAAAATAGTAATCTATTCGATTAATTTTTGCTGTGTCCCTATTAGATATGTTCGGCATTGTATGCTCAGTGACCTGTTTGTATTCAATATGTCCACCTCCATTGAGGACATAAGGCAATCCATTGGATCTAAGAACTAATAATCTTGATTCTAATTCTACTGACGAACCATAGCCTTGGGGCTCACAGTATGAAAGAAAAGGATATTTGGCTGCGTAACGCGGAGGATATGCCAATACCCCTGTTGATACACCATTCGAGTCCACATACGTATACTCCTTTGCCAGTAATTGTTTTCCAGCATCAAGATATTCTATGCGTTTAATTCTTACACCACCGACACGACAATCTGCAAAGAAAGGATGCGAATAATCATACTCCCCTAATTTAGCATGAGCTTCTTTTCCTACTGCGCTCAACTCTGAGAATTGATGTGGCTCCCATGTAAAATTTACTACAAGTCCAGATGGATAGGTTATCGATTTTAACATGTCATTAGTGGCATTCACTTCATCTGCGTAACGTTCCGTATAAACTGAACCCGTCAACCCTTGAGGAATTATTCCGAAATATGATTTGTTTGCAAATCTACCTTCCGACAAACTAGAATAATATCCCCAATGATCTCGGTTGTCTTGAGAAAATCCTGAAATACTAGTTGTGTGATATGTAAACTTATATGTTTGATACTTATTATTTCGTCCCCAATGTATCACTTTAGACAATCTCGCCTTATTACTAGAATCTGTATAAATCAATTTAAATGATTCTATCGCATCTTCATCATTCAATCTCCCTTCTGCATGAAGAGAAATACTATCTAACCGTGAATAGGTATACTGATTGTTTGAATAATGGAACCGTAATAAACAATGTGGTGTCTGGATTTTCGATAATAATTTGTGATAAATAGTATCTGCTCCCACTCGGCTAAAAGGATATTGGTGATTATTGTACACATCACATACAGGACCTGGAAGTATATAATAATTTGTCATTTCAACAATTGTGTCATATTGGGTGTATCCATAAAAGCTCTGACGTGTTGGTAGTTGTTTTTCAGTGATATAATCAAACTTTATGGTGTCGTTTGCGGACGAAATAATAGAACTTAGCCACCAAGCAGAAATGTATAAATGTGAATATTCTGGATTCATGTCTGATGGTATTTTATTAAATACACTTTCAAGACGATATGTAAATCTCCTTTCTTCGAAATTTCCAAATGTATATTTATGTCCATTCAGATCCGTCAAAATATATTTTCTCCCAGCTTCGTAACTTATTTTACATCCTCCATTAGATTGAACATATTCTGCATTTGTACCGACAAATGCTCCTGATAATCCTTGTGCGTAAAAGACATAATTATCTGGGGCTACATCTATTTTATTCTCATCATACAATTGGCCATATTGCTCCATTGGTTTCAACATATGTCGATGAGCTGAGCTATCTAAAACTGCCATTGGGTTGCGAGGTCGTTGGCGATGCATCAAAGAATCAATAAATACCTTACTACCCGCATCCAATCTGTCATAACCACGAGCCAGACCATTGGTTGGACCATATAAATCATCTGGCATTCCTCGTACGATACGATTAACTACTCCACCTGCATTCAAGGTCCATCCGAGTCCTACTAGTCCACACTCATCATCAACTTTTATACCACCTCCATGATAACTTAGTGATATCGGCACTTCAACATCGTTGTGTTTGATTGTAAATAAAGGTATATTAATATTCGTTCTTCCAGTATATAAATCTACTGGGATTTCTGAAAATTTTCCCAAAGATTGTGCTTCTGTAGATGGGAGTGATATTTGTACACGCGGATCTATATATAATTTATTATCGTCTGCATACATAGGCAGAAACAATACCACCATTACACATAGGTATATATGTTTAAATAAATTATTCATACACAAGATACTAGAATTTGAATATTAATATTATTCCACACTAAACTCGCCAGCCATTACTGTGCCAGATTCGGTATAGATATATACTTCGTAATCTCCTTCTTCTGGAATTGACATCGTGGTCTCGTCTGTGAACTCTTCTTCGGCAATAACTTCGCCTGTTTCTTGATCAATCACCTCCGCGTATGCGGGTGCATCTGTGCCCGTATCAATAGATAATTGATCTCCATCAATGGAGGCAATGATTTGATTGGGATCAGGTCTTTTTCCATTTGATTGATTTTTTGCATCATCAAATGGAGTCATCGAGTAAAGCTCTGTTAAGAGAATTTCTTGCGCCATGGCGAACGCGGATGCATTGTACATACCTAGTACAAACAATGCGAGAATTAATAATCTTTTCATGATTAAATAAGTTTAAAATTCGTCACAAAGATATTAAAAAATTCTCTTTTATACAAAGATTAGCGTCCAACTCTAACAATAAAAAAACGTATATTGCTGTAGATTAACAATATACGTTTCCATTTTCTAACAATAATTATTATTTACTATTCATTGCCCAAATCTTCATTGATTCATAGAAGTTAGCCGACAGACCCACTCTCTTCGTAAAACGAGACTTCAAGACCCTAAGACCATCGTATGAATAGTTCATATAATCTGCAATATTTTGCAATGATAAATGAGGATATAGTAAACTATAAATACATAATGCACATTCACTATCTGAACCCCCCAATGTTTCAAGCTCAGATATCCAATGATGTAAATATGGAGCGATGTCCTTTTTCAATAGAGCGTATTCGACCCATTGCTTCTTTGGTTGAGGGAATCTTGTACGGATTTCAATCAAGTATGTCTCAAAAGCGAGATAACGTTCTTGGTCGCTATATCTTACTTCTTGTTCTTTTATATTTGTAGATAGATTATCTATCTCTTCATTTGCTTTATGTAAACGAGTAACAACATCATTCAGATGTATAGCAAATTGTTTGCGATAAGCAATGATGCAGACAATAAGAATACAACATAGTATAATAAAACCTATTATTGTAATCCATACCCATCGCCATGGGTGAGGATTCTGCAAATACTCTTCTAGTATAGGTACTGCCTCTGCATATCTACTCATATTAGCATTTAACAATCGATTAGCATCTTCACGTGCATGAGAATATTTGCTTAAAAGATATGCATCATATTGAGCCTTTGCATCTAGAAGCAAACAATAATAAGCATTTACCAAATAATTAGGATTAGTAGAGTTTTCAATAATTAATTGGGCATATGGTACAGCTTGAGCCAAGTCATCAACATCGAGGCATATTTGCATGATCGTTAGATAACTGAAACACCTATCTTGTTCGTTCTGCCAATAACTCAATCCCTGTTTAAGGTATACGAATGCTGAATCATATTGTTGCTGTGTATAGAAATAAAACCCCTGCGTCTCATACCAACGCGCTTGGTACGCACTATCCAATTGATACAATTGAGTTATACAGAGTAAACTATCAGCCTTAGAAAACGCTCCAAGATATATTTGACATTGAACTGTGTTTAATAAACTCTGGGCATATCGCCATTCATTGCCACTCTCTTTGAAATCTTCTGTGGCACGTTCATAGAAGATCAATGCCAAACTATCGTTATTATTTTGCGCACAGATATAACCCATGCACGAGTTTATGCGGCCGCGATAGATAGGGTCGTCGATCTGCAAACGGTCTGCCTCAATATAGCATTTGGCAGCATCAGCAATCTCATTAGCGAAACTGAGGTTTCTACCCATATAGTAATATGCCTTGCCCAGTGTGTTCGGCATCAGCAATCTGCCAAAGGGATTGTCCAAGCTGCGGATAGATTTGCCTAGTGCTGCGGTATCATCATATATCACATGCTCCGTCTGATCCAATCTGTCCGCCAGCGCAATCACCTCCTTCGCCTCCTGCCAACGGCACGAAGAAAAACCACACAACAGACCACATATCAAGCCCAGCATACAGGCTATTCTGCATGCACCACAAAACGCATATTTGATTGGATTAGTCATTTCGCATGCAAAGGTACAACAAAATCGGGAGATATGCAAATAAAATTGGCAATTGGGGCAATTTTGTTGGTGTAGGGTGTAAAGTGTAATGTGTAGAGGCATTCATTTTCTCCTTGCGGTTCGCCATCTTATCTTTAGCATACTACTGTCATGGAGAAAAGATATTAATTGTCCGTTTATTGTGCGTGTATTGTGCGTCTATTGTCCGTGAATAGTGCGTGTATTGTGCGTAATATTCTATAGTCCAACGAAGGTAATATAGTTTTGACTGGAGCAAGGATAAGTGTAAGTATAAAACGTCATGCGCCACTTATGCTTGACATAAATGGCGCATGATAAGATAGTGCAGAGAGACTATATCTTCAGGTTGATGCCGGCGAAGAAAGTGCGAGGGGTAGCAGGACCATATACATAACCTGCATCGCGGTCCATGCCTTGATCCATATCGCGTTGGAAATGGTCGAGAAGGTTCTTCACACCCGCATTAATCTCCAATGTATAGTGCTTGTACAGCGGAATATCGTAGCACAGTTTCACATCCCATTCAAAGAAAACCGGTGTCTCCACCTCTGCATCCTCCTCCACGTAGCCCGCAAAGTGCTGCACCAACATGCTACCCGTCACCTTACCATTGGTGACAATGTGGAAATGCTTCAGAGGCTCGATGTTGCAGAGGAAATACCCATAGTGGTCAGGTGTACGGAACATACGGCGCTGAGGAGCAATATTGGGGTTCTCGCTCCATTGTTCAGGTTCGATATAGCGGCTGTGGTTGTAGGTATAACCCGCTTGGAAAGTCAGCAGGTGACCGTAGCCCACTTTGGCCTCTACATTCAGTCCTGCTACGCGTGCACCACTGGCATTCGTACGAGTCAAAAGCAGGTTGCCTTGCGCATCGTGGCCGTTCTCTACGAGGGTGAAAACATCGTTGAGTTGGGTGAAAAAGCCCTCAAGGGTGAGGTTCAGGTCCCATTTGCCAAAGCGTTTGTACATGTCGATACTTCCGCTGACGGAGTGGCTATACTCGGGTTTGAGGTTCTCGTCCAACGAAATCAACGACACCTCGCCACCCACAGCACCCACGTGCAGGTCCTCCTCGTAGATCTGTGGAGCACGATAGCCGCTAGCATAACTCACACGCAAGATGATAGGGTCGATAGGCGTATAGCGCACATTAGCACGAGGCGAGAAAATGGGTTTCTCCAGCAATGAGTGCTGCTCCAAACGACCACCTACCAGAATCGACCATTGTTTGTTCTTCCACTCGTTTTGAATGTATCCACCTCCCAGATGTACACGCTGAAGGGTGTTGCGGTCGTAACCGAGAATCTGGTCACGCAGTTGGTTATACGAATACTCGGCACCTGCACTGAGGTCAGCATTCATCAATCCGCATGGATAAGAGAAGCGGTATTGAGCACCTGTAACGGATACAATATCCGTGGATTTGCCATAAGCATTGGGGTTGTAGTTCGTACCGAAATAGCTGTTACGACCAATATGCTGGAAACTGCTATATGCACTCACAAAGTGCTTGTTGTCAGCCGTATACATATCCCATTTCACGGTAGCAGCATCAATATTGTGGCGCAACTGCTCACAGAGTGGCGACTCGTGTGGCTGTACGCTATCAATGCCATATCCACCACGACGATACTCGGTGGTATGGTGGTACTCGGCCGTGAGCTTCGAGTAGTCGGAAGTCTTGAAGAACGAGCGGAAACCTGCTGTGGTGCTATTCAGCAATGGAATATCGGAATAGCCATCGTTGTCACGGTCGTATTGCTCGCGGTTGCGCTGCACACCAAAGAGGAAGATACCTGCTTTCTGATTCTCCGATACCACACTAGCGTTCATAGCTGTGTTGATATCATAGGTGCCTTTCTGCGTGAAAGCGGTGGTGTGATTCACATTGAAGAAATTGCGCGATGGCTCTTTGGTGATGATGTTCACCACACCTGCGATAGCATTAGCCCCATAGAGCGCACTACCACCACCACGAATCACCTCTATGCGGTCCACCATGCCAGCAGGCAACTGCTCTAGTCCATACACCGAAGCCAACGAAGAGAAGATAGGACGGGAGTCCATGAGGATTTGGGTGTATTGACCTTCTAGACCATTGATGCGGATTTGGGGTACACCGCAGTTGGAGCAGGTCTCTTCTACACGCAAACCAGTTTGGAAATTCAGCACATCAGCCATGGTGTTGGAGGTGGTGGATTCAATGATTAGTGGCGAAACGACATTCACAATGGTGGCTACTTCCTTTTGCTTGGTTTCGTATTTATTGGCAGTCACCACCACGTTGTCGATCATAAACGAGGTCTCTTTAATCTCCACATTCATCTCGAAGAGGGTATTCTTTTTGAGATTCACCTCTTTCTCTACGGTCTCGTAGCCAATCATAGAAAAGACAACCGTCAGTTTTCCTTCAGGCAGGTTCTTGAGGTAGAAGTGACCCGATTCATCGGTCAAACAGCCAATCGATGTGCCTTTGATTTGTACGTTAACAAAAGAAAGATGCTCTTTGGTAAAAGCATCTAATACGTGCCCTGCGATATGGGCATCCGACTTAGCATCGGAGTGATGATGGGGCTGGGCATACACCGAAGTCATATTAGCCAATATGCCCGCAAAAATAAAAAAGATAAGTAATTTCTTGTTCATATAGTGATAAATTTTTGTACCTTCGAAATCGGCTGCAAAGGTACTGCTATTTTACGAAGTGTACAATCCCCAAAAGTGGCGAAAAAAAAAGTGTGCCATGTATATTGACACACCATTTTTAGGTATTTTGAATGGAAATTACTTGGTTACTTGTCCCAAGATGTTGAATTGAACACCATCACGGATGATATACAATTGTCCGTTGCGGATGAATTTCTTGGTATGACTATCTGCTTGTACATCCTCCACTGCGCTCACAGTTGGGAATGTTACCGACAAGGTCTTATCAGCATATGTCCATACGAAAGTATATGTGCCAGCCACATCCGCTACAATTTTTGCGTTGGTCTCCTCGCCATCCAATACGTCAAAGAAGATATTGCTGCATGCATCGCGAGTAATCTCAGTAAGGTTGGACAACCAGCTATTATCTGCTACCACCTTGAAAGCATAGGTCTGCGCTTGCAATTCTACGGCAACTGAAGCAGTTAGACTATCTGCAGCTGCCACAAATGGTGTAGCGGTAGTACTCCATTCGTTCATCTCACCTGCCAATACTACAACAGGCAACTTTACCTCTTGATTAGGGTCTTTTTGGGTTAGAGTGGCTTGTGCAGAAATATTATCCAAAGCAGCATTCAGCGTGAAGGTGACAGTGTATGTGCCTGCGGTAGCGATTTTAAGTGTATTGTTTCCTTCTACAGGAAGACACCAATCCCACGAGTAGTTCTTTGTCACTTTGTACTCGTAATTGCCAATGGCTAATTGCAAGTTCTCCTTCACCAATTTGTATGAACCATCCGCTTGCTTGGTCATCTTATTCACTGGGTCTGCAGTACTCCATTCGCTACCCATTAGTGCACTTTGACCTGCAACGATATACACGTCTTCGATAGGTTGTCCCAATTTCTCAGCCACCTCCTCTTTGGTGTACCAACCATCAATCACATAGTACTTGCCTGCATTCCATTTCAAATCGGCTGTTTGCTTTGAACCATTATTGAAAATGATGTTTGGATAAGTACCTGCCTCTTTGGTATAGGAATATACGTCCTTACCAGCAATTTGCTCGGTTTCTTTGGTCATAGGATTACCTGGCCATGTGTCAGTTTTAGTACCGCCCCATCCGTATGCTTTGATAGTTCCAGTCCAATCAAGAGCATTCACAAAATAAACGGTTTCTGGTGCTGCATTCATTGACAAGACAAAAGTCATAGCAGCAAAAAATGTAAAGATTTTCTTCATAAGTTGATATTTTTTAGTTGTTATTTTACGTTAGGTGATAAAATCACTGCAAAGTTAGTAGTTTTTATTTGGATATGCAAATAAATGATGATAAAATCACCGTTTTTGCCACATGTTTTTTACGCAAACGGTTGCATCTTCGATGGTGAAATCTACTGCCCAATTGGCATAATCCAAATGATATATGCGCTCCGAATCATTCTGGTAGGCAGGTCGTGGGTCCTGACTCAATATCTCGTGAATAGCATCCCATGGACAAGCGTTTTGCATGGCTTGCGCCAATAACTCGTTATCAATATATACTTCTAGTCGGTAATCTTGTGTGGCCTCTGCAAAACCGCTTTTTGCATTTGGATGGCTATCCGAAAAAGCAAGATAGGGTTTGATGTCATAGATGGGTGTACCATCCAATAAGTCGGCTCCTGATACCACTAGTACGATTCCATTGTCTTTGCTCTCTTCTATCCGCAATAGTCGCACACTAGTCAGTCCAATTGGATTAGGACGAAATGGCGAACGAGTAGCAAACACCCCCATACGTTTGTTTCCGCCCAGTCGTGGAGGACGTACCGTAGGACTCCAATCCAATTCTCCATCTTTCGCCTTTAACTTTTCACCCTTAACCTGTTCGCATTGCGAAAATCCCCATAACAACCACAAATGGGAAAAGTCCTCTATACCACGCAATGCCTCGCGCACGCGATAGGCGGGCGTAAATACAATATGTGTCTCTATGCAAGACTCATCTCTGCTTTGGCGGGGAATACCGAACTTCTGCGAGAAACCATTATGTGCGTGGGCAATGACTTGGAGTTGCATGGTAGTTGGCTCTAGTGTATCATGTGCGTAATTGGTATATAATACAAAAAAGACCTCGATATGCATCGAAGTCTTTTTGTGGTGCCACCAGGAATCGAACCGGGGACACAAGGATTTTCAGTCCTTTGCTCTACCAACTGAGCTATGGCACCTCTTCGAAATAACTCCGACTAGGTCGTGATTTTTCGAAATCGGCTGCAAAGGTACTGCTTTTTTTTGAACTGACCAAATCTTTTGGTACTTTTTTTCAAAAAAAGCACATTTTCTTTGTATTTAGCCCAATGCTGCAACGAATTTCTCGGCTTCCATTGCTGCTTTACAACCGCTAGCAGCGGCTACAATAGCTTGGCGGTAATGTGGGTCAGCGCAGTCTCCAGCAGCGAATACACCTGCTACGTTGGTACGTGGACTATCACCTTCTACCTTGATATATCCTTCCGCATCGCGCTCTAGGTACTCGGCAAAGAGATCGGTGTTAGGCTTGTGACCGATAGCAAGGAAGAAACCATCAATAGCAATATGGCGAATCTCCTCTTCGGGTGTGCCTTTCTTATATACGAGGTCAGCACCTTCTACCTTGGTCTCACCCGTGAGGTTTAAAGTGTTGTGCTCGAAGAGAATCTCGATCTTTGGATTGTTCTTCACACGTTGTTGCATAATCTCTGATGCGCGGAGATATGGTTTGCGCACAATCATATATACTTTCTCACACAGTCCAGCGAGGTAGTTGGCTTCCTCGCAAGCAGTATCACCACCACCAACTACAGCTACTGTCTTCTTGCGGTAGAAGAATCCATCGCAGGTAGCGCATGCCGACACACCACGACCCTTATAGTCTTCTTCGGATTGAATGCCAAGGAACTTTGCACTCGCACCTGTGGCAATAATCACGGTGTCAGCTTCGTAGAGTTGGTCATCCTCTACCCAAACTTTCTTTGGAGAACAAGAGAAATCTACTTTTGTCACCATTCCCGATACGAACTCCGTACCAAAACGCTCTGCTTGACGACGCATATCGTCCATCATTTGATAAGGTTCTACGCCATCTGGATAACCAGGGAAATTTTCCACTTCGGTGGTAATCATCAATTGTCCACCTACTTGCATACCCTCGATGAGTACAGGACTAAGATTTGCACGCGATGCATAGATTGCTGCGGTGTAACCCGCTGGGCCTGAGCCGATAATAAGACATTTCATGTTATATTCGTTTTAAAAGTTTCAAAAGTTTTTAAGAGTTCTAATGGTTATCTCAAGTCGTTGATAAAGGCACCTTCTTTTTCGATAGTAAAGGAAGGCCGCTCATTGGTGTATTGAGCGCCATTAAGACGTAGTGTAGTGATTCTACCACCAGTCTCGTATATTTCTATACTAGTGGGTAGCAATGTAGAGGTGAATACTCTGAGCACAAATTTCTCAATCCCATTGGTTTGGTCGTTGGGCGTGAGCGTGATGTGCGTTTTATCTCCAAAGGTCCCCTCTGCTTGCTGACAGATAGGTAGTAGTGCTTGAGCGTATAAAAATGGATTGGTTTGTATCAGCTCTTCATCCGTAGGATGGGAGAGCGACAACTCTTCTATATCTTCATCATACATGTATAGCGTCTGTCCGTCGTAGGCCGCTTGAATGGATAGCATATTCAACGCAAACTGTTTGCCGTGCATGGTCAAGTCGCCCGCATAAGTCATAGCCTGGCTTTGAGGCTCTGCAATGCTGAGCGTGAAAGCGGCTTGTAAGGTCTTTTCTTCCAATACCGTCAACAGCGATTGAAATACGGTGAGTATAATGAATAATAGTTTCATATCTATCAGAAAATTTTATCGGTATTCATTCGTTAATCACTTCGTTGGAATGAGCTTGTCGCATTGACTGCCGCTTTGCGGCATTAGGCGCCCGCTATTCCTCCTCTTTCTCCAAACCTTGTGGTTTGTCGGAATTACTAGGGTAAAGACTGCGGAATCACTAACTAATCACTAACTAATCACTAACTAGCATCCCAGTTCTTGGAGTATGCGTTCTAGTGAGTCCAAGTCTTGGATAAGTACATCGCGGCCTTTTGGTCCTTTGTTTGGTCCTACGATACCAGCAGCCTCCAATTGGTCGGATAGTTTGCCCGCACGGTTATAGCCAATCTCAAAAGCGCGTTGGATGCGCGAAGTGGATCCCTCTTGCTTGCTTACGGTATAGCGAGCTACATCAGCAAACATTGGGTCTAGTCGCTTCAAATCCACACTACCTGGGGCTAGGGCCTCTGCGTCTCCACCCTCTGGGATATACTCTGGTAACTGATATGGCTCGAGGTAATGTTGCTGTTTCTCAATATGTTGCACAATATTCTCGACCTCTGGCGTGTCCACGAACGCGCATTGAATACGTGTGATAGCTCCGCTAGCCGAATAGAGCATATCACCTTTACCGATGAGTTGGTCAGCTCCCTTGCAATCAAGCACAGTACGCGAGTCAACTACCGACTGTGTGCGGAAGGCAATACGGGTAGGGATATTGGCTTTGATGGTACCAGTAACAATCTTTACATCAGGACGTTGGGTAGCTAAAATCATGTGCATACCTACGGCACGCGCCTTTTGTGCAATGCGTTGAATAGGACGTTCCACCTCTTTGCCTGCTTGCATAATGAAATCGCCATACTCATCAATCACAATCACCAGATATGGCATAAAACGATGCCCCTTCTCAGGATTAAGACGGCGGCTGATAAACTTCTCGTTGTAGTCCTCGAGGTTGCGGCAGTTGGCTTGCATTAGGAGTTGATAGCGGTTCTCCATTTCAATCACAAGCGAGTTGAGGGTATTAATCACTTTCTGACAATCGGTGATAATAATGTCCTTATCCTCTTGATCAGGCATGGCTGCCATATAATGCTTGAGTAGTGGCTTGTAGATAGAGAACTCTACCATTTTTGGATCCACCAATACGAACTTCAACTCCGCCGGGTGCTTCTTGTAGAGTAGCGAGGTAAGGATGGCATTTAGACCTACCGATTTACCTTGTCCTGTAGCACCTGCCACGAGAAGGTGTGGCGTCTTGGCAAGGTCGAAAGTGAATACTTCGTTGGTAATGGTGCGACCAATAGCTACTGGTAAGCGCATTTTTTGCTCCTCTTGGAAGCGTTTGGATGCAATCACCGAGTGCATGGAGACGATTTGTGGTTTCTCGTTAGGCACCTCTATACCAATCGTGCCTTTGCCAGGCATTGGGGCGATGATACGAATACCAATAGCAGCCAACGAAAGCATGATATCATTCTCGAGGCCCTGTATTTTAGCAATCTTGATACCTGCCTTTGGTACAATCTCATACAATGTGACTGTTGGACCTACAGTAGCTTTGATGGACTCAATCTCTATATCGAAATTGCGCAAGGTAGTCACAATGCGATTGGCATTGGCTTGTTGCTCCTCTTGGTTGATGACGGGTGCAGTCTCGTTGTCATACACCTTAAGAAGATTCAGCGAAGGGAACTTATAGTGCTCAAGGTCCTTGCGTGGGTCGTAAGGACCGAGTTTCTTGAGCAGGTATTCGGGGTCATCTTCAGAGAGCTCAACCTCCTTCACCTCTTCTACCGATATCTCAATCTCCTCAGGTGTAATCTCTTCGCTTGCAGCAGGTTCGCTTTGTGGTACCTCCACATCGATCTTGATTGTAGGCTCTTCTACCTGCACTTGAGGTAGGTCTTCCAACTCTATGGCAATGGTAGGTACAGGCGCATCATCCAGCACTTCTTCGCTTTCGGCTTGAGGTTTGCGCTTGAATAAGTTGGCTACCCATGCTCCAAACTGCTGGCAGTGGTCTACGAAATGTTTATCTGCTACAATAGCAAAAATAATCAATGTAACCAACAATGTCAATCCTAGTCCAAGAGCTTGTATGTAGGAAATCGCAAGAATAGCTATATGCTCACCAAAAGCACCGCCCCAACGGAAGAATGAGTTGGTGGGGATAAGTTGCTGGATAAATCCCAATGCGATAGCACCCCACAGCATGCAAAATAGTGAACAAAAGAAAATCTTCCAGCCTTTCCACTCGAAGTTAAAAAGTATTTTCAGAGCATATACCCCCAATAGAATAATAGGTAGTACCACCAATATACCAAACATACTATCCACCAGCCAACTGGCTATCACTGCTCCAGGCAAACCAAGCGCATTGGTGACGCCTTCGCGCATAGCCTTACGCGTAGTTCCTTGCTCAATAATGGACATGTCGTTAGCACCATTAAACAAGAAGCTGATGTATGCAATTAGCAACATAAGTGATGTGAAAAGAAGCAATATGCCTACAATGAGTTGAAACTGTTGGCTCTTGAAAAATGCTTGCAATGAAGGCCAAAAGTTTGATTGTTTTTGTACCGTAATGGATTTGTGGGTTCCCGTAGTAGGACGTGTGGGTCTTGTGATTCTTGTTGCCATAAATCTAAAATTGTCTCATAGTTATTGTTAGGAATTGTGTTATTTATTTCAGCCTGCAAAGGTACAAAAAAAAATATACATATGCAAACTTATTGGTGGAAAGTTTACTTTTCTGGATTGTTTTTAAAATATGTGGCAACAATTTTTCTCACTGTATTCTCTACATTATTAGCTGCAAAAGTAGGATTCATAGCTATTTCTAGTGGCACTTTCTCTTCCAAGATAGGACGTATTTCTGCAAAGCCCATATGTTGGACACTATCGCACATCTCTACGCAACCGCCGATAGCCACCACAGGTATGCCTTGCTGCTTGGCGCGAGCCAGTATACCTGCTGCGGTCTTGCCTTTGGCTGTCTGAAAATCGATTTTTCCTTCACCTGTGATGATGAGGTCAGCGCCTTGGATTATTGTGTTGAAATCGATAGCATCGAGCACCATGTCAATGCCGCGTTTGAGGGTGGCATGTAAGAAAGCGCAGAACGCTCCACCCATACCGCCTGCTGCGCCTGCACCTGCAATGGGCACGATATTGATGCGATATTTGTCTTCTATCACTTTGGCCAGCGATACCATACCTGCATCTAACTGCTGTACCATGGCGGCATCAGCACCTTTCTGTGGAGCGAATACAGGGGCAGCACCTTCAGAACCGCAGAATGGCGTATCTACATCGCATGCAATGGTGAAAGTGGATTGGCGCACACTATTAGGTACATTGCTGTCGTCAATGTGCGCAATATCTTGCATCGTGCCACCACAGCAATGAAGAATCTCTTTATCGTTGGCATCGTAGAAGCGACAACCCATAGCTTGCAACATTCCTGTACCTGCATCGTTGGTAGCACTACCGCCTATGCCCACAAGAAATTGGCGACAACCCTTTTGAATAGCATCCATTATCATTTCACCCGTACCATGGGTGGATGTGAGCCACGGATTGCGTTCTTCGGGGCGGAGTAGGGGGAGCCCACTGGCAGCTGCCATCTCGATAATAGCGGTTGCACCTGCTATGCCATAGCGGGCTTGAATAGGGCGACTGAGCGGGTCGCTCACAGTGGCCTCAACTATCTTACCATGCAACGCTTCTACCACGGCATCTACTGTGCCTTCGCCTCCATCGGCTACGTTCACAGTTATGATTTCGCAATCAGGATAAACGGCTTTGATGCCGCGCGTGGCCGCCATAGCCACTTCTGTGCTGCTCAACGAACCCTTAAACGAATCGGATGCTACAACTATCTTCATAATCCTGCCTTTAACCTCTAACCTACTATGAAATACATAGCAATACTACCTAACGTTAATATCAATCCAACCAATGTCTCGTATGGAATCAGTCGCAGGCGTTCACTCACAGAGAATCCCATAGAACCGCCTGTAGCGTGGAAGAACGAACCATGGGGCAGGTGGTCTAAAGTAGTCGCACCTGCATTGGTCATTGCTGCTCCCCATACGGCTGTCACGCCTGCAGCGAGGATAGCTTCCGCAAAAGATGCCGATGCGATAGTGGCTCCAGCGGTAGTGGAAGCGGTCGCTGCGGACATCAAGGCACCCGCGATAGGTGCCATGAAAGTGCCTCCATTGCTCCAACCTGCCAGCATACCCACCAATACATCTTTGATGGCGGATGCTTTGATAATACCAGCCAGTGTACCAGTACCTACGAGCAGAATAGCGATACCAGACATCTTCTCCAGTCCATACGAGAGGCAGTTGGCAGTCTCGCGCCATTTACCTGTGGCAAGTATGCCTACCACACCACCTAAAGGCAAAGCAATCATTGGGTCAATCACTATGCCTGCGATAGGACGTAGAGCCAATAAGATAATTGTAACGATAGGACCTAAAAGACTGCGCCATAGTGATGGCAATTGCTCTTCTTTTGCCTCATCGCCTTTTCGCCCTATTGCCTCATCGCCTTTCATGAGTTCGCCTTTGGGCATTAGCGGGATAATCACAAATACTGTAACAGTCAACCCCACCAACGCAGGTACGATACCCGCTGCCATGACAGAAGACAATGGTGCATCGAAGTTCTCGGCCGCAATAATCGTATTAGGATTAGGCGAAAGGATATTACCACATTTGCCTCCGCCAATCATGGCAAGTAGCAGTTTGAATTTGGATAGCTGCAACTTATTACCCATGATGATGGCAATAGGGGCAATAGTGATAACTGCTACGTCAATGAATACGCCCATTCCCGTAAGAATCATAGCGGATAGTGCCAATGCGAGATAGATGTATTTTTCGCCCAATGCCTTGATGATACTATGCGCTATAGTGGACGCTGCACCAGTTTTGACAAGCATACCCGTAAGCACACCTGCTGCCAAAATACGCACGATAGCGGGAGTGATATCTTTCACACCCGCAATCATTTCACTCACGGTAGTTTCTAGTCCCCATCCAGATAATAGGCCACCCACTATGGCACCCAACATCAAACTGAAGACGGGCGATACTTTCTTTATAATCAATACGATGGAAAGAAGCAGTCCAATTACTGCTGCCAATGCACTATTCATAATTCATGCCTTTACACTTACACCTTACACCCTCACTCCGTCCACACTTGCTTGGTGAATGCTTCGGCATATTTGGTATGACACTCCATACCGCGGAGGATTTCCATGGCGTCGTGCCATTCTTGTACCAAAGGCATATCTTGGCTCTCGTGGCAATAGTATGCTTTCACTTTTTGGTCGTGTTGTTTGGTGATATTTACCCAATGGTTTGGAGCAAATGTTTGTGTTTGCATACCCGTCATCACTTCGCCATAAAAGAGATCGAAAGTATATCCTGTTTGTCGCCAAGCGTCATACACAAGCATTGAGCATACGCGGTGGTCGCGGTGCGAATCAATAGGCCAGTGGGTAATCACCATATCGGGTTTTTCTGCCTCAATGAGGGCTTTCATTTCGGCATAGCGTGCTTTGTTTACTTCAGCATTGCCATCAATCTGGGTCATAAAGACAGCGCGTACACCCATCACTTCGCATGCTTTTTTAGCTTCAGCAGTACGGATGGTACGTGACTCTTCGTGACTCTTGCCAGGGATACCAGCTTCGCCACCTGTAAAATATACGGATACGATCTCTACGCCCATCTCGCGCAGTTTGATCATTGTACCACCGCACATGGTCTCTGGGTCATCGGGGTGTGCACCAATAACGAGAACTTTCTTGTAACCTTCCAACCAGCGTTCTGCGGCCTCTATTGTTGGACAGAGCAACATAGCGCTAATGCCCAAAAGAATGATTTGTTTTGCTTTCATGATATGTGTATTATATTTGCGCTGCAAAGGTACAAAAAAAAATGCACATACGCAATGGCATGTGCATTTTTATCGTGATTATTAAAGATATCTACTTAACTTCCATACCCATTACATTGTATGTTTTTCCATCACGAAGGATAAACAATTGACCATTGGAGATAACTTTCGTTGTTTCCATCTGATTAGATGTATGAATATCCTCTACGTCGGTACTTAATAGTTTGACTAATATTGTGTTGGAGATATTTGATGTGTAATCCAGGAAGTCTTTGGTGCGTTTTACGACTACGCTATATGCATATTCGGTAATTCCTGCGGGCAAGTCAGTGATTGCGCAAGAGGTTTCTTTTACTTCGAGAGTCTTATACACTTTTTCAATGACAGTACCTGGTTCTGGAACGATGAGGGAGATCTTCACATCATCTATATAGAACTCACCTTGCTCACTCATAAAGGCAATGTGCAAAGGCTTTTCGCCGAAGTCTACGTTATCCAAAATCACTGTGTCAGTGGTGAAAGTGTTCGCTTTTCCACATGGCACTACTACACCTGCTACAGCTTGAGGTGAATCGTGCTCTTCTACGGCTATTACCCAAATACGTTCGCCTGCCAACTTGTTATAAGCTTTGAACGCTACTTTCACAGCGTTGTTGCCTAATTTCATCTTAGGGCTCAACACGAGTCCTGCTCTACCACTCCATTCGTTAGGTCCTTGGCTACCTGCCATACCCACTACCCAACGAGGATAAGTGAGCAACCATTCTTGCGTACTTTGTCCGTGTTCGCTGAGGTTGTGAATCAAATCCCATGAGAATCCAGGGTCTGTAAAAGTACCATCCTTAATGCCGCTGAAGTCTTCTTCAATCATTACTACCTCTTGGTTAGCAGTAGTGGTCGTTTCTGTTTGAGAAATTGTCAGTTTGTAGGAACCTGCATTATGATTACCTTCCCAATTTGCCACAAAACTATTCTCCGTAATATCCGTGGCTGGCAATGCTACAGGGGTGATACCTGTGATACCATCCACCCAAACGCTATTACTTGGAGCAGAAATCAAATCGCCCTCTTTTACTTTCACATTGTAGAAGTGTTCCATGGATGGGTCAATGCCAGATACAAGACAGAAAGTGTCAGTTACCAACGAATCGGTAATCAGCATTTTTGGCATTGCTTGTGTGGCATATTCCAACGTGATATCATCTATGGCAAAAGTGATGCCATATGAACCCTCGCAAGAGAAGCGAACTTGTGTGATATAGTGTCCCACTTCATCACCTTCGAAGACATACATGCCGCCTTTGCTATTCATCCAATAGTTTGGCAACGCAGCAATAGGCTCCCATTCGCCGTAAATATCTTTCACTTGTACACCTACCAGTGAGAAGTAATACTCTTCTGCTTGCATGCTACTTGGCTTTACCCAAAACGAGATCTTGCTGATTGGAGCTGGCATCTCTGGCGATAGGATATAATCACCTTCAGCATCGAAGTTGATACCTTGTTTGCCAGAGTTGTAGTCGCCTTTGGTGGTGCACATATCTTGCTCACCATTAGTAGATACATCAATAGTCCAACCCTCAGGATAACCTGGATTATCTGTATCTATTGACTTACCATCGGATAATACGTTGATGCTCTCAAAATCGATTGATACACTACCTGTTTCTTCTTTTTCTGGCATTTCAGTGCGCCACAAAGAGAAGAGATAACCGTCTATATCTGCTGTAGTGCTGCGCATCCAACTGGCTACGAACTCTGTGGGAGAGTTATTAATTGGGTTGTTTGCATCTACATTGGCAATCTTGTTGCGAACACGAGTAATCTTGATGTCATCCACCAAAATCATACCACCTACAGTGGTGAATTGGAAGATATTTTTGTCATTGAATGTCGCTTTGTCGGTGGTCCAAGTAAACTCTTGCCACTCGCTTGTCAATGGAAATTCTTTCGTCTCCAAGCGACCAGAGGTGTTGTCGCACAACGCCAAGTCCAGCGTTCCTACTGTAGGATTGGCTGTAGCACGGCGAGCACGGAAAGTGATAGTAGCTTCGCCATACAACTCTGCTTCTGGAGTAGAGATATAACCACCATACATGTAACCATAATAGTCGTACATAGCAATTGCGGCACAGCCACCTGCCTGATAAACACTATATCCCAACCAGTGTGGCACGTGCGTATATGCAGGATCAACCTCATACACATAGTTAGTACCAGGAGCAATATTCTTGCTGTCAGGTTGATCTTCTGTACCCGCAGTAAATAATGAGAAATCCTCCTCTAATACTACTGTGCTCTCAGGAGTTGAAGTTGCGGTGAGCATTGAAGCAATCGCGGTTTTTTCGCTAGGTTTAAATGCTTGCTTTGCGCTCCAATTGCCATGAAGTTGTGCTGTCATCATCATTGAGATAGCCAGCAGGGCAAGTAAAAAAGTACATTTTTTCATAGACTTAATAAAATAGGTCCTAGATATTATTTCATACAGCTCAGTAGAACCTATCAACCTGATTTGTATGCTTGATGTTTAGTTGATTGACATGTGTCGTTGTACGTATCACATACTTTGGGCTGCAAAGGTAGTGAAAAATTTTGATATGTACAATATTATTTTAGTTTTTTTCCATCGGCGAAGGCATTGCCTACGCTGTTGCGATAACAGGTTCACACCAAAAGTCACACCCGCCGAAGTGCCACACACTACATCGGGCATGAAATGCTGCTCCATCATCACATCCAGCACGCCTGTAGTCTAAAGCCCCCGCATGCCGCCACCTTCCAAGACAAAGCCTATCTTCATATTGGACTAAGAACTAATTACTTCGTGAAATTAATCATAGGCATCATATTATTGCTGCCTTGAATCTGTGGCATCTTGCCATCCCATTTCTCAATCCAATCTTCGAGCACAATATTATGGGTCAACGAAGCGGAGATTGTGCGATTATAGTACGCTTCGGCATCCGCTTTGATTTTCATAGCCTGTGCCTCACCTTCGGCTTTGGCAATAGCAATCTTAGCATTCGCTTCAGCTTGCTTGACTTCGTTCTCAGCTTTCAATGCTGCTTGTACGGCTGCATTCTTGGCATCAATCATTTGACGCAGTGACTCAGGAGGTGTAATTTGTGATGTAAACTCGGTTACAATAAAGCCTTCTGTAGTCAGTGTAGAGTCTAGCATGATGCGCACTTCACTCTCAAAACTTGCACGATTAGCCATCAGTTCATCAGAAGTGTAGTTGTTAGCTACGACACGATATGCATCATAAATGACAGTACGCATATATCCTTCCTCAATGTCGCTTAGCGAGCGGCGATACTTGAAGAACACATCCACTGCTTTATCACGGTTGAGGTAATATGCCATCGTTGGGTCCATCTCAAAGATAGCCGCATCTTTGGTATTGACATTAAATGGATGATAATCTACGCGTTGTACGAAGATTGGATAAGTAAACACATCGGTTGTAATTGGGCAGAAGAATACATAACCTGTCACAGGAGTAGCATCCAAAGTACCTTGTTCGGTTAGGGAGAGTTTATTGAATTTGATACCTACTTCAGAGGAATCCACACGTGTGCAGCGCACGAAAATACTACAACATACCACGAGTACCAAAAAGATTACAATACTCATTACACCTTTAGTCTTAAAAAATTCTTTCATAATTCAGTTGTTTAAATGGTGAATAATTATATTTCTTTATTTCAGTTTCTTGACATCGGCAAAGGCATTGCCTACGCGTTGGCCGAGTTCGATATAGCCCATATGAACGGGATCGAAAGTGATTAATCGCATTTTCTCCACATCGGGTTTACCGTCAGCAGCAAGGTACTGCTCATCGCAGAGGATATTCACAATATCTGCCACAAGGCAGTAGCCGCCTTCCGACTCCTCGTATTTCTGCACCAAACGGCACTCCAGTGTCATCGGAAAGTCGATGAATACGGGCGCATTTACATGTTCAGCAGGTACGGCCGTCCATCCTGTCTTTGCCATTTTCTGTGGGTCGTTCTTGGCACTCACGATGCCCACAAAGTCCGACGCCACAACGGTGTCGGTGGTGGCAAAACTTACGGTGAAATCGGGAGAAATCGCCAAATTCTCGGTCGTAGCATGTATACCCATCGAGATAACGATTTGTGTCTTATCCCAGTGTCCGCCCCATGCAGCGTTCATGGCGTTGGGAGTACCGTCGGCATTGTAGGTTCCGATAATCAATACAGGTTGGGGAAGTACCCAAGCATTAGGTTTGAAACTTTTCATATTGTTGTGGTTGGATTATTATTGATTTGGTAATCGGGATATCAATTGCTCAACATCCTCTTCAGTCGTCGCCCAAGAAGTGACGAAACGGACGGTAGTTTCTCTCTCGCCACGGACACCCCAATCTTCGAAGGAGACGCCACTCTGGCGCAGGTGGTCAATAGTTTCGTTGGGCAAAATGAAAAACTGCTGATTCGTAGGCGAGTCGATAGCCACACGATAGCCCTTCTCCACAAAGGCAGCGCGCAAGCGTTGTGCCAAAACGACCGCGTGCTCGCAGATACGCTCGTAGAGATTATCGGTAAAGAGGGCTAGGAACTGCACACCCAAAATCCTGCCCTTCGCGCAGAGTGCACCGTGTTGCTTCACCAATGGGAAGAAATGAGGCAGCGTGTTGGGATTGGCAGCTACTACCGCTTCGCCAAAAAGCAACCCGCATTTGGTTCCACCTATATAAAAGACATCGCACAGGCGAGCAATATCAGGCAATGTGACATCGCACGCTTCTGAGGCAAGCGCATAGCCTAATCGTGCGCCATCCATGTACAATGGGATATGGTGTTTGTGGCACACAGCGGACAACTCTTCCAGTTCGTTGAGCGAGTAGAGTGTACCATACTCCGTAGGCATAGTGATATAGAGCATACCTGGTGCCACCATATGTTCGTAGGTCTCGTCGCGGTAGAAGTTGGTGATATAGTCATCTACCTGATTGGCAGTCAGTTTGCCGCAGGTGTCGGGCAACGTTAGCACTTTGTGTCCGCTATGCTCAATGGCACCACTCTCGTGTACGTTGATGTGTGCACACTCCGCAGCCAACACACCCTCGTGTCGGCGAAGAAGGGCATCAATCACGGTGGCATTGGTTTGTGTGCCACCTTCCATAAACTGCACCAAGGCATTAGGGGCTTGGCAAACGGTACGAATCGCCTCTTTGGCTTGTTGAGTGTAAGGGTCACAGCCATAGCCAACGGTATGTTCGAGGTTCGTTTCCACTAAGCGGCGCATCACCTCTGGATGCGCACCTTCCATATAGTCGCTGTCGAAGTATATCATGCTGCAAGAATTTTGGGTGCAAAGATAGTGAAAGTCTTCGAATTATGCAAGTTTTTTGGATTGTATTCCGAAAATTTATTTTTTTTTGGATTAGAATATTATATTGGTGGCGGAGAGATGGTAGCACTAGTAGTTCTAGCCGCACTAGATATCCGAATACATTCGGAATAATAAACATAGGTTCTCAGAAGAAATTAGAAATGTCCGAAAAAGATGTATCAGTCATTCTTTTGGAAATTTATTGCTATGGAATTTTGGGAATTGAGAATTTTTTATTATCTTTGCAGCAGTAAATTAACTACTGAAAATATTACCAACTATAATTGTACATGTAGCATCGTTTTTAGAAAGTATTGGAGGGGCAATCGACAGAGATCATTACCTCCGTCCTATCCCTGGTAGGTTGGGCTATGCTGCCTATTGTCACAAACCAGACTACTCAAAGAAGAAACGCAAAGAAATGGCGGAACGACCTATGGTTAAGGCATTTAGCAAAGTGTCAGAAGAGGCAAGTGCCATCCTACGTGACCCTGCGCAACGTGAAGCGTGGGCAGAGAAACATCGTGCCGCATTGCGTGAGGCAAGTAAACATCAGCGTATGCCACAAAATGGCAAACCTGCTGTGCCTGCAAGGTTGTATGATTATATCAAAAAAGAACTATTTAAGTCTCGGTGTTAGTTGCTTGATGATACGCTCATCACTCGGCGAGGTTCCGATGAGATTCCGATGAGGTTCCGATGAGGTTCCGATGGAGATAGGTGGCATACAAAGGGGGAATAACTGGAAATAAGAGAAGAAAAAAGGCGAAATTGTTGATTTTACTTGCGTATGTGGGAAATTGTTGTACTTCGAGGGCACCGACATTGAAGTGCACCCAAAAAGTTAGACACAAAACTAAGTGTCGCTTATGGAGCATTCATTAGAAGAGAAATTAAAGGCAATTAAAATGTATAATCGTGGTGTACCACCCACTAGAATTGCTAAGATTTTAGGATTTTCAAGAAA
>JAZSEB010000014.1:0-41214 GCA_045531475.1 Paludibacteraceae bacterium | reverse complement strand
CTCATGCAAGCATGGATTCGGTATCCAATCCCATCCCTCTTTGGCAGCTTCGCAGCCTATCGCCACCAATATTCTTTCTATGCTCTTCGAACACTTTCAATGTCCTTCGGAACTTTATTATAGGTTTTGGCTCGCGGCATGCCGCTCTATCAATCCGCTTCGCGTCTTGGCCAAAAACAGAGCTGTGCTCTTTATTTCATGGGCCCATGTCTATTAATGGCACAAAGTGCTTATCCATCATTAAACACTGCCAGAGGCAGAGTTTTGATGCAGATGCCGGAGGCAGATGCGGGAGCAGTGCACCGCGCTGCGAATCAAAACCGAAACCCTTTAGGGTTGATGTCATTCCGAAGGACATAGTATGTTCGGAGAACATTAAACAATTTCGGAGAACATTGGAAAAGGTTCGTAGAGCATTTGAAAAACTATTTGGTGCTTAGTAATGCCGTAGGTATTACGTAAGAGAAATAGACAAATAGGGTCGCGATGTCGCACATCAGCGACCAGATTTGGATATTTATCTGCGATGCTATGCGATAGCAAGCATCAGCACCAAATATATCCCTCGTAAATATTTTTAATTATTTTTGTAGCAAGCGAAGCGCAGCGTATTTTTGTTAAAGAAAGATATCCTTGATTAAAGATAGTTTTCCTATGAGCGCGGCAAGGAGTCGAAGACGAGGGTGCCGACTTCGCAGTGGATGCAGCGCTCGTGCTGGCAGTAGTGCTGGTAGAGGTGGATGAGCGCTTGCGAGTCCGCGGCGGAGGTGACCCGCTGGCCCAGCAAACGCCACTGGCGGATGATACTGTTGTCCTCCGCTGGGAGGTCCTGCATTAGATCTATGGCCGATTGCATGGCCTGGGCGTTATGCTGCAGCTCAGCATAGGCATAGCGGTAGGGCAAGAGCGTGTTGATGAGCAAGATGTCCACAGAGGCCTTGCCCAATGGTGGAGGCGGCTGAAGGCCGTGGGTGGAGGGCAACGGCACGAAGTGTAGTAGCTGTCGCAGGGCACGGACCGTGGGGGCCGTGAGCATCGAAGAGAACAGCCACTCCGACTGGCAGATGAGTTGCGCGAACTGGCGGATACGCCGTTCAGGCGCGTTCTGCGGACGCAGGCGAGCTTTCTTCCACATCACCGCAGGGATGGGCTGCAAAGAGAACTTCTTCTGCAAGAAACGATACTCCGACAGCAACGAGAGCTGTTCTTCGGTCTTGGCTGTGGCCTCGGTAAGCAATCCCGACTGGCCCAACAACATGGCCGTGACCTGGAAAAGGCTATCACGATGCTTAAGCAGGTAGCTGAGCGGCGTGTGCAACGCCAACATCTCAAAAGGAAGGCTATTGGTGTGGAAACCGAAATTATGCGCCAAGGTGATATAGAAAGCGTGTGCCCAATTCTGCTGCGTGATCTCCAGCAGGCGTTGGATCGATTCGGTCTTGCAGCGCCATCGCTCGCGAAGCAGCGCTTGGCGCCAGCCCTGGGTGAGCATCTCGGGTCGGGAGATAAGGTTTGGACTACAAGGGATATGGGCAAAAGCACCATCCATCTCGTGGGCTAGCACGATGAGCGAGGAGAGATAATCCTGGTCCTGAGGATAGCGCAAGACACACTGCGGAACGCTATCGCCACGAGCATTGAGCGTGGGTTCGTCGGTATGGCAGACAACATGCAGGATGACATTGTTGTAAGCAGGGTCCAGGTGGTGACGATGGCGCCGCCAGTCGGATGCCTTAAGGTGCATCTCCACATTGCCTACCCACTCCTGTCCACCAATACGCAGGTGGACACAACTGAAGTCCGGACCCGCATCGCGGTTGTGTAGTCCCACAGAAAGTATCTCCACCGACTGACCGTCGGTGGTGAACTGCGGGAACGATGCCCACAGGCCTTGTTGCCATATATAATGAAGAAGTAGTTCGGGCATTTTTATTGGTGTTTAGTGAACGCTCGCAGGGCGTTCACTAATCTCTAAACACAAAATGCTTGGGCATTTGCACAAGCATTTTATCGACTGCGATGCTGAGGAGGACAAAAGCAATGCTTACGCCAAGGAGCGAAAGCAAGCGGTAGCCATCAGGGACGAAGGTGAACATCTGCTCCATCCAGGGATACAACCATTGGTGGCCAAAATAGGTGCTCTCCTGCAACAGATAAGCCGAGAAAACCGAACTGGCCAATAGGTTTACTGTAGAGCTATAGAAATCCCACGAGAGGAAGAAAAGCAACAACATCACAGCAGCCGTGATCACCAGCGGATGGCTATAATCGAATGGATAAGGCATCTCCAAGCTATACGCATAACGCAGTTGGATAAGCGCATAGAGCGACAAGCATGCCGCCAGGTATCCACCCAGCCACAACCAGCGCCAACGACGCAAGCGGTCCAAGGAGACATGCTTTCCAATATAGCGTCCAATCAAGTACAAGAAAGCGAAATTCAGCAAAGAGCAGCCACTATTGAGCGCTTCCAACTGTTGGTACCAACCCAAATAGCCTATCACCACCGCAAAACCGCCCAAGGCAATGAGCATCTGCTTGCGATCGAGATATTCGGCGGCACTATTGAAGAGTGGCGAGAGCAGCATCAGTCCCAGATAAGTGACCACGAACCACCAGCCATTGTGCGTGAAAGCTAGTAATCGCTCCAGCAACAAACGCCACTGAAAACTGTCGGGCGTAAGCCACAGATAAGCCACATAGCTAGCCAAACCAATGATAAAGCATTGCCAATAGAAGCGCCCCACGGAACGCCACTTGAGTTTGATACCAAAATATCCCGAAATAAGTACGAAGCAATTCACCGCCACAATGCATAGCGATTGCACAAGAAAACCCCACTGCAGACTGGGCGTAAGCACCGAGGGCATGTTCACGATACCATTATTGGCACCGTTGTTATTGAAATGCAAAATCACTACCATCAGCATACATAGTATGCGCAGGAGTTCTATGTTGGAGTTTCGTTTCATTTTTTTACAAGCTTGATCATTTCCACTAGCGCAGTGGTGACAGCCCGCAGGGTAATCTGTTCGCGTAGGCGTGCAGCGCCGAACTGATAGCGCTTGGCTATCGTGCCTTGGGGTGTTGCCCAAGCGATCCACACAGTGCCCACGGGTTTGTCTGCTGTACCGCCATCCGGACCCGCTATACCAGAGGTGGCAATGGCATAATCGCTGTGCATCAGACGGCGAACACCCTCTGCCATTTGGCACACAGCCTGTTCGCTAACAGCACCATATTCAGCCAATGTATTCGCTTGTACACCAAGTACTTGCTGCTTGACTTCGTTGGCATATGCAATGACCGAACCTAGGTAGTAGGCCGAGGATCCAGGCTGCGCATTCAGCGCTGCTGCCAGGCGTCCGCCCGTACAGCTCTCAGCCGTGGCAATAGTGCATCCATTTTGCTTGAGAAGATCACCTAAGATCGCCTCTAAGGGCTGGTTCTCGAGCGCGATGACGTGGTCAGCAATCAGCGGCAGGAGTGCCGCAATCTGCGCGTCAATATCCTGGACAGAGGCTTCGCCATAACTGCTCAATCGCAGGCGGATAGTGCCATCCTTGGGCAAATAGGCAAGATGCATGGTGGGTGGCAGAGCGTTCTCCCACGCTTCGATATGCAGGGCCAAGGTGGACTCGGGTATCCCCGCCAAGAGGATCGTGCGGTGTATCACCTGGCCTCTCGCCTTAGACCTTAGACTTTCAACCTTAGACTCCAAAAACGGCAGCACCTGTTCGGTGATGGCCACTTGCATCTCGTAGGGCACGCCAGGCATAGATATTAAAAGTTTAGTGAACGCTTCGCTACTGTTTAGCGAACGCTCTGAAGGGCTACAGATATTCTCAAACACCATGATGGGTGCGCTGCCTACGCGGTTGGGCAAGATACGTGCACAAGCAGGCACTTGCCACTGGGTAGCCGTGAGGCGGTTGAGCACCTCGGGGCGCTCCTTATATAGTTCGCAAATGTGTTCGCGCACGGCAGGGTCCTCCACGAGGCTAGTATGGAAATACTCGCACAGCACATGCTTGGTGATATCGTCCTTGGTAGGACCCAGTCCGCCCGTAGTGAGCACGATATCCGCACGAGAGAAAGCCTCGTCCAAAGCACGCAGGATATGCTGGCGGTCATCGTGGACGGAGGTCACCTGATGAAGCTCGATGCCCACCTCGTTGAGACGTTGTGCCATCCATGCGGAGTTGGTGTCCACCACCTGCCCGATGAGCAACTCGTCGCCTATCGTAATAATCTCTGCCTTCATATGCAACTATTCATTTGGTGCTGCAAAGGTAGTAAAAAGTTTTGGATTATGCAAATGCATTGTGTGTTTTTATCTCCTTCTCGCCTTCGGCTCGAGAAATCTTATTAATCTCATACAATGGACTTATTGTACGACGTACGCGAAGTGATCGTTCGAGCGATGCGAGAAAAGAATACACCCCAGCGATACGGGATAGTTCTTATTTAACAAAAATACGCCATCTATGATGGCTACAAAAATAATTAAAAATATGACAAGGGATTATATTTGGTGCTGATGCTTGCTATCGCATAGCATCGCAGATAAATATCCAAACCTGGTCGCTGATGTGTGACATCGCGACCCTATTTGTCTATTTCTCTTACGTAATACCTTCGGCATTACTAAGCACCAAATAGTTTTTCAAATGCTCTACGAACCTTTTCCAATGTTCTCCGAACTTTTTAGTGTCCTTCGGAATGATATGAACCCCTTTTTTGAAAAAAGGGGTTCGGTTTTGATTCGCAGTGCGGTGCACTGCTCCCGCATCTGCCTCTGGCATCTGCATCAAAACACTGCCAAGGCAGATAATAATAATGAATTGCAATACGAGTTATTTATAGACAAAGGTTCTTGTTATAATGAGCATAGCTCTGTTTTGGCCAAGACGCGCAGCGGATTGATAGAGCAGCATGCCGCGAGCCAAAACCTATAATAAGGTTCCGAAGGACATTGAAAAAATATTGGTGGCAATAGGCTGCAAGGCAGACTATGAGAGCGGAGGATTAGATTATGATGCCAAGCTTGCTTGAGCAGAATAATATAAGACTACGATTGGATAATGAACAACAGTTCAGCATAGCCACCAATTATACTCCTTTGAATTATTTTTAAATATTTTTGTAGCTCGCAACGCGAGCGTATTTTTGTTTAATAAGAACTATCCCGCATCGCTCGAACGATCGCTTCGCATACGTCGTACAATAAGTCCATTGTATGAGATTAAGCGGACGAGCGTAGCGAGTGCTAGCGGTGGCAATTGATTGCGGAGCACTGAATAAAGGGAGGATATTTGCGTGGCAATGAGATTAATAAGATTTCTGCCCGCAAGGGCAAGGAGATCATAATGATTAATTGCAATACGAGCTATTTATAGACAAAGGTCCTTATTATAATGAGCACAGCTCTGTTTTGGCCAAGACGCGAAGCGGATTGATAGAGCGGCATGCCGCGAGCCAAAACCTATAATAAAGTTCCGAAGGACATTGAAAAAATATTGGTGGCAATAGGCTGCAAGGCAGACTATGAGAGCGGAGGATTAGATTATGATGCCAAGCTTGCTTGAGCAGAATAATATAAGACTACGATTGGATGATGAACAACAGTTCAGCATAGCCACCAATATACTCCTTTGGATTATTTTTAAATATTTTTGTAGCGAAGCGTATTTTTGTTTAATAATAAAATTCTGTTTCTAAAAAAATCCCTTTTCTTCCTACAACGTCAGCAGTATATCCACGATGCGCTCGGCGGTGTGGCCGTCCCACAGCGGCGGAATCTCCCCTTGTTGCCATTCCCCCGCAAAGAGGTCATCTAGCGCGGGCTTGATGGCTTCGGGACGTGTACCGATGAGTCGGTTTGTACCGATGGTGCATGTCTCTGGTCGCTCGGTGTTGTCGCGCAGGGTGATGCATGGCACACCCATCACGGTGGTCTCCTCGGTGATACCGCCGGAGTCGGTGACTACGGCTTTCGCGCGTTCCACCAGGTAGTTAAACTCCAAGTAGCCCATTGGGTCCACGATATGCAGGTTAGGGAACAGCTTTTTCAGCTGTGTCTCATCGCCCCACAGGTTGTAGAAAATCTTCGCGGTGCGAGGGTGGATGGGGAAGATGATAGGCAGGCCATGCACATGGGTGATAATCTGCTCCATCAGGGCTTTCAGGTGTGCCTCTTCGTCCACGTTCGCTGGGCGGTGCATAGTCATCACGATATACTTTTTCTCCTCCAGTGCCAACGCATCATATACTGCGGGACGGCGGAATCGACTACGATTTGCCAACAGGGTATCAATCATCACGTTACCCACGTACCACACGCGCTGTGGTGTACGCTTGAATGCATATTTTTCTTCAGGCAATTGGCGCCTAACTAGACTAACTGGTGTATTTAATTCATCTAGATTAACTATATTGGCGCCATTTTCTAAAGAAGCTCCTTGCAAAAGGAGGTTCTTATTGGCTATCTCGCTCGTGGTAAACATATAATCCGCCAGGGCGTCGGTGACCATACGGTTTATCTCTTCGGGCATGGTGAGGTCCCAACTGCGGATGCCGGCTTCCACGTGGCATACGCGTGTATTGAGTTTCTTGGCTACGATGGAGCAAGCCATGGTGCTGGTCACATCGCCCACCACGAGTACCAGGTCTGTGGGGTTAGCCATCAGGTCGCGCTCGAAGGCGACCATGATGTTCGCTGTTTGTTCAGCTTGTGTACCGCCTCCACAGCCCAGATTCACATCGGGCATCGGTATGCCGAGTTCCTCGAAGAAGGTGTCGGACATATTCTTGTCGTAGTGTTGTCCGGTATGCACCAATCGATAGTGTATATCCTTGCCTGCTTGTTCTGCTTTTTGAATGGCTTTGATGAGTGGAGCAATCTTCATAAAGTTTGGTCGTGCTCCCGCGATTAAAGTAATTAGCATATTTATATTGTTATTCTATATGTGTATTATAAACTATCTGTAACTCACTTTGTGGCTTAAATCTCCTTGATAATGCCATCAACAATTGCTAGCACCTCGGCAAGCACATGCTTGCTGCGCTCGGTGGATGCAGGTTTCTTCACTGCATTGGCCACATAATTCTTAATCTCTTCGGCATTACGCGATTTGAATTCGATGCCCATATCTTGCATCACTTCATCAACCGTTAGGAAGACCTCAGACGGAAAGAAACTTACGGCTGGTACACCCAACAGCGCTGCTTCGCGGGCAAAGGTGCCTGCTCCAGTAAGCATTGCTTTGGTGTTATAGCATACGTCTAGACCAGATAACGGATGTGCAGGATACCAAATATTATCGTATCCTTCAGCCATCTTTTTCTCCTCCTCGTATCGAGGTAGGAATAGAATGTTTTCGTTCTTGAATACCTCGAATAGTGCTGGTACAATTGTGGTACTATCCTTAGGCACATACGATGCTTTTAGGTTCTCAGGACGAATGGTGATAAAATCGGTGAATGGCAACTGGTCCATGAATGCAGGATCTGGTTGAAAATCTGCGATGTATATATCCTCTTTAAAGCCCTGGAAAGTACGTATTTGACTATCTTTGATGCGATATTTCTTTTGTATCTTCTGGTACTTGAAGTAGAATGGGAAAATGAAGTAACTGCCCATTGCAAACGAGAAGAACTTAAACGAAATATCATTGTCAGAGAAAACTATCGATTTCTTGCCACGCAGCCATGCTATGGCGGAGGTGTAGTTGCCACCAAGTGAGAGTGCCAAATCAAATTTTGGCAAATCGAATAGCAGCATCCACATACGTTGCAATAGTCCTATAACTTTCTTCACGCGACTCTTTCCTTTGTATTTTCCATATACGATGGGGTCGATACCATGCTTGGCTAGCAATGGTAATGTTTCTGAAAAATCGCGTGCAGTATATATCAATTCATGGCCTTGTGACTCTAGATGTCGAATGATGGGCATCAAAGTATTGACATGAGGGGTATTCGTAATGTCTATCCAGATTTTCATATATTATTCTTTTACAAATGATTTTATCACTTTAGCGGGTGTTCCTACAGCCACACAGTAGTCTGGTATATCGCGTGTCACCACACTACCCGCTCCTATCACAGCACCTTTTCCTATGGTCACACCTGGCATCAGTATAGCTCCTATACCAATATGTGCTCCATCTTTTATTTCTACGGGTTTATACACCAACGGACAATCCATCACGGGTTTGTCGATTTCGTACGCTTGTAAATCGCGTTGGTGACATAGTATCATCACACCGCGAGTCACCCATACGTTTTTGCCTATTGTAATCAGTTCGGGTGCAGAACGATCAATATCTACGGTAGCTGCAATCTTAGTTCCTTTACCAATTTTCATACCAGTAGCCCGATAGAAAGGCATTCGCAATTGTGCAGGAAATAGCATCCGCGCTAATCCAAGGCATATTCTGTTAAATACACCCCGTACCACATTGCCTATTGTACGATGATTATTTGCCATTTTTATTTTATTTTTAATGTCTGCTTCTTAGAATTTTCACCCCTAGTTTTCCTATCGCATACAACAATGGTTTGCGAATACAAAGGAATCGTCCATGCTCTACTACTTCGCCGCCGAATTCTTTCTTAAAGTCGCGCACGCCATAGTTCTCATCGGGTTTGCCAGCGCCCATAAAATCGAACAAAGGTATGCCATTTGCTTTAGCATATTCTATTGCCGCATACGTGGCCATCACCGATGGATACTGTTCCCGGTACTCTTCGTCCAGTCCGCATACATACCACTCATATATCGCCTTGCCCTCTAATATAGGGCACATCATTCCGCCAATTACTTCACCTTCGGACTTCACTAGCAAGTACTTTCCCAACCCTTTGTGGTAGAACTGCAGGAAGAACTCTTCGGAGAACAGCGGTGTGCGCACCTTCTCACGATAAAGCTGCAGCAGTATCTTATACCAATCCCGTATCTCTTGTTCCGATTGTGCCTCGCTGACGGTAGCGCCATTGCCGATGGCTTTTTTCACTTGGCGACGACGTTGCTCGCTCATCGTATGCGCTGCATTGCAAGCTACATGTATATTCAGGTGTGGTTGGTAACTAAATCCGCATGCTTCGAATACCTTTTTCCAGCGACTGTAATCGTGGAAGTTGCGCATTTCTATATATATTGGCAAGTTGCGCCAAGTGGGACAAAAACTTGATACGGTTATTAAAACTTCCGGCTGGCGAATAGTATATAACATTCGCACTATATCCTCCTCATTCGCACTATTGGCAATCACTGGCCCACCTACTATAATCGCGCGACGCGTATAAAACTGTTTTATCTTACTACGTTCCTTCGTCACATACCCCACACATACCGCACGCAACTCGCCATCGCGTTCCACACCGCATGCAAATGGCGTCATTTCCTTCTTGTTTGCTGCATAGAACTGATACGCTTCTTGTGTTTGAAACCAAGTAGCGTATGGCGATTCCTCCACCAGCTTTTTCCAAGCCAGTGGATTAATCTCGTAATATGTTAGTATACGATACATTATCGATGTTGAAATTCTACAATTCGTTGATCAATTATATTACCATCTTGAATGGATAAAGCCTTGGTTAGTATCGTATTATCACCTTCCTCCACTAGATTATCAATAAAACGACAAACGACCTCACTAATACACTCAGAAGTTGTCTTGTAAAACAATGATGGCGTATGATCTACTACATAATGCGTGATGCCATCTACCACATATATTGGCTCCTCCAAAGTTGTAGGTATGCTCGTTTCAATTGCACCTGCACGGTCACAACTTACATCTATAATCATTGCACCTTTCTTCATGCGTTGGAGATCATTTTTGTATATAATATGGTCTTTACGCGTTGTATCCCAAAGCAACGCATTGACAATCACATCATATTTACCTATCTCCTTAGATAGTAAGTTTTCTGTATGTCTATCATATACCACAACATCCGCTCCCATGAAGTTCAATGTACGCAATGCACCGCGTGCTACGTTTCCTCGACCAATTACTGCTACCTTGGTATTATATGGAAATATTCCGTGCAATAAATATGCGTGGCACAAAGCAGCCTCACCAGCTATCTCGTTATTTCTCCAAAATGAATGGCGCCCATCCTCAAACATATCTTCCCACGCTATCGCCGTAAGATTTTGTTGAAGAATCACATCTGTTATTTTTCTATTTTGAACAGCATGTACCCAACCAAATATTACTTGGTTCTGCAAAGTATTCAGGTATTCTGCATCACCTATTTTAGGATCACATATAATATCCTGTTTCAGCACTTCCTCTCTCGTGGAGATATGCACACCATACTGCTGATAATCAGCATCTGAATAGCCTAGAACATCTCCATATCCTTTTTCGATATAGATATAATCACAATTCTTAATCAATGCCAAATCACGTGGTATTATCGCTCTTCTTTTTTCATTCTCCTTGTGCGAGATTGGAAATCCTATTGTTTTCATATACTATATATTTGTCAAATGTTCTATTTTAGCTTTTAATCCGCCATCAGCTTGTTGGCATAAAGCAATATCCATATTATCATTACCTTCAATAAAAGATGGACCACTCTCTGTAAAGGCCACATCCCAACCAATCAATGGAATCTCACTCATTGTCTCATGCAATTTTAATGCTTGATTCAATGCTTCTTTAAAATATGGAATCTCAATATTTTCAAATATAACGTTTGTATCTGGGTGTTTTTCCGCTTTTGTTCCTCTTCCATACTTAAACAGACCGTATTTGGCCAATTGACCCGTAGAGAGATTGATTCCAACACTTACTCCACCTTTATCAAAATTATCAACTACATTGCCATTAGCACCAATACGTAAAACTGCGGAAACTGCACATGCTTTTTTCGTCTTTTTATCAATAGCAGTCAATAGACGCATTGTATTGATGCTTTTACTATAAATCTTAGATATAACTTCGTGTTGTACTATAAATGGCTGAACAATATACTCTTGTTTTCCAAACTTCTCATTTAATACATTTGCAACTTGTTCATGAGTATATTTTACCCCATCAATAAGACAATTATTTTCATTTACAATTATCACGAACGCCCCCCTTCCGCATATTCCATCAACAGGTTTAGCGAAATACTTTCCTTTAGTTCGCAAAAGTTGATTTAGCATTTCTTCGTATCTTGACGATAGTGTATCTAACATTATGGGGGGGGGTATCACAATTATAAGTACTTAATAATGTAGCAAATAACCTCTTATCTCGCAATATACATCGATAATCATATGCAGATTCCCATCTATTGTATTGTTCTAAACGCCATAAGAAGTCTGCTTCATCCAGATATTCGTTCATATTACGAAACCCCTTGATGTCAAAACCATATGTAAAATAATGATAATTTAATTCGCCATATTTCATGATATTGACGAATTGGTCCCAAAATATTTGGAGTTTTGATTTTCTTCGTTCAGCCATTTCTGGAAAATATGACTCTTGATTAAGGAAATCAGAAAAGAGTAATTTATAAGGATATTTTGCTCTTCTTTTCGTCATAGCAATTTGACGAATAACCCAATGTGCTTTATGGAATTTATTCATTTTAGTATGTTTTTATTATGCAATTATTATATTCCAGTTAGAGATTCAATTTTTTGTCTTAATCCGCCATCAGCTTGTTGACTAATCGATATGTCAATATTATCATTCCCTTCAATAAATATAGGGCCCTCTTCGGTAAAGGCGATATCCCATCCTATTATAGGAATTTCCCGTAGCATTGAATGAATCTTAATTGCTTGCTCTATTGCTTCAGTGAAATGAGGTAACTTTATTCCCTCAAATTTTACATTTGTATTTGGATGAACCTCAGTCTTCGTACCTCTACCATATTTAAGCATTCCATATTTTACTAATAATCCCGAATCCAAATCAACGCCTACACTTACCCCTCCCTTGTCATAATTATCTACGACGTTTCCATTGCAACCAATGCGCAACACAGCTGAAAGTGGCTCAATGTGTGTATGTGTGTGTAGAAAGAGAGCGTGTATCGCTAACTGTAATCAATCTCATCGTATTTAAACTACCAGCATATATATTAGATATCATTTCATGCTGCTTAATTACAGGTTGAATAATATAGCTCATACCTGACAATTTATTTATAATTACATCAATAGCATTCTCCTTAGTATATTCTTTGTTTTCGATAATACATAAATTATCCTTATTAATAATCTTAAAAATGCCTCTTCCACAAACACCATCTACGGGCTTGCAAAAATATTCACCTTCACAAGAAAGTATTTTTTCTTTCAGTAGCTCTGCATAATTTGGTATAGATGTATCTAATAAATTTCTAGGTGTAGAAATATTCCACGCAGATAGTAATTCTCCAAATAATCGCTTATCTCTAAGAATGCATGTATAGTTATATGCAGCTTCCCATTTATTATACGCATCCATTCGCCATAAAAGATCTCCTTCATCAAAATAGTCACTTTTCTTTCGCAGCCCCTTAATGTCAAAGCCATATGCAAAGTAGTGATAATCAATGGTCCCATACTTTATAATGTGAACTAACAAGTCAAAGAAAATTCTTTCCTTTGACTTTCTTCTATCCTTTAATTCAGGAAAATATGTTTCTGAATGGATAAAATTTGATGATAGTAATTTCCAAGGAATTATCAATCTTCTTTTCATAATCGCACATTGATGAAGGAACCAATGGACTTTGTAAAACTTATTCATATTTTTGATATTATTTATACTCCGATATACAATAATCTTCTTTTCCAGATGCCATAGTGGGTATTGCATCCACAAATTCCAATGACACATTAGACCCAACAAAATGCGCAGCAAAATTGTCTATACAATACGTAAACTGCGCTTGATCCTCCTGTTTATCTTTCAGTTTTAATAAGATACGGATATCGCCTTGCTCATCTTGACGAATCTGGAACTTATCTATTTTGTTGTATATTGCGCAATTCTCCTCATTATGATAATCATTGTTGCGATATAGCATAATAGGTAACATCGTAGGTGAGATAGGTACACCTTGTTTATTGTATAGCAATTTACCCGCACGGCCAATCACTTGTCCCAACACACGCGATGCGCGACCACAAGAGCATTTTTCGGGTTTGATATATGCCATATCGCCAACTTGATAACGTAGGAATGGAAAAGCGTAATTACCCAAGTCTGTAGTTGTCACAAAACCAATCTCTCCATCTTTTAGCACGTTGCCATTCTTGTCGGTTATCTCCACTACGCAACGCTCCTCCGATATGTGTAATCCATCTTTCAATGTACATTCATGTGCATTCACACCACCATCTCCAGCACCATATTCATCATACACTGGACATTGAAATACGCGCTCGATGGTAGCTCTATATTCAGGCATTAAGATCTCACCGGTGGTCAGAATTACCTTCAATGGAGATATGGGTAATTGTTTTTTCTCTATATATCTAGCCAGTATCACAATAGAGGATGCATAGCCACGAATGGCGCTTGGTTTATATTTCATATATGCTTCATAGTGCGCTTGCATGGCCTCATCGGTTACATCAGCACTACTGCGCTTCATATTGCGCATAATCAACAAGTCGAATATATCTTTGGGCGTCAATATCTTGCGCTTCTTTACCAACGAATTTCCACCTAATGTCATCATCTTTTCGCCTAAATGGAATCCATACCACTCCCACGCACGGAAGGATGATGCCCATGCCATATTCCAGGTACTTACATCTTTTTTAAACTGCAGCGGCATACCGGTGCTACCACCTGTAGAGCCATTTTGATAGTTACGCGTATGAATATCTTTACTGATGAGGTCCGTAAAATTATCCCGTACCATTTGTTTGGTAAGGATGGGTAATTTCTGTAGGTCTTCTCGTGTCTGTATATCAGTAGGTTTCAAATTCAACGAATCAAACAAACGCGTATAGTAAGGCACATTCTCATAGCAATGACGTACCAATTCTTGCAGACGCTGGTTTTGCAAGGCAATCAGTTCATCTTCACTAACTACGTCCATACAATTCATTAAGTCCCATTCTCTACGAATGCACCTGCCTGTTAATCTATCTGCAATAGGCAGAAGGATTGCTTTATTTATCTTGGAATATAGACTCATACCTGATAAACTTTCTTCAATTGTTGTTTTACATTATTCCACGAATATTTTTGAACATCATTTTGTGCATTTGCAATAATCTGTAGTACTTCTTCATGGTGCTCCAATACCCATAGCATTTTCTCTGCCAACTCATTCGCATTTTCGTTCTCAAACAGCACCCCCATCTTTCCATCCTCTATCATATAAGGAACACCTCCTACACGGCTAGATATTACCAATAATCCCGCATTCATTGCTTCTAATAACGACACCGGCATATTATCGGCGCGTGATGCTGATAGCATAATATCGGCCTTATCTAGATAGTCGTAAATCTGCTGATTGGGCACTTGTCCTACAAATTGCACACCTGTCAGTTTCTTATCCACCACGTACTGCTCCAGCTGCTCACGCATACTACCTTTACCCAATATATCTAATGTGGCACTAGGATACGTCTTCAGCACTTGCTCATATGCATGCAAAATGCATGGTATATTGTATAGTGGCTCTAGGTGACGAATGCTGATAAAATGCGGGGCAATATCATGTTCGCGTGTTTTTTGCGGCTGCAAAACTACAATATTAGGGATAACTTCGCAGGGTATCGCATAACGATCAAAGATATCCTTTAAGAATCCGGATAATACTACCACTTGATCTGCACGATTCAACCAGCGCTTGACAAAGCGTATATGCTTGGCAAAATACTCCTCTGCGCCACCACCATGATAGGTAACTACAATACGTTTTTGCCACAATTTTCCTGCCACCACACCCATCACCGCAGGTACCATGCCCCAATACGAGCATGCATGGATATGCAGTACATTGTACTTTCTAGCGTAGTATAGTAACTTAATCATCTGCCACGCACGCTTCATCGGATTGCCTTTGGTGGAAAAAATATCTGCCTTTACGCCATCTTCTTGATTAAGATAGGTATGCAGCAAATCCACCTGAGTGTTAATTCCACCCACACCACTTTGATAATTTGATATGATTAATATCTTCATTTTTCTCTAAACACTAAACAGTAGGCGCCGTGCGCCGTTCACTAAACTCTCATCCGTATTACTTTTGCTGGATTGCCGCCAACTATCGCATAATCGGGTACATCTTTGGTTACCACTGCGCATGCACCAATGATGCTATGTGCACCAATGCGTTTGCAACCAGGTAGGATAATCGCTCTAGCTCCAATCCATACATCATCCATTATCTCCAATGGTGTATCGGGCAGATTACCGCCTTCATCGATGCGAATATCAGGATTATCAAATGCATGTCCTCCTCCTTGGAATAGCACATCCTCGCCCATCAATATGTGGTTATGCATCGTCACAATGCGGTTATGGCAGCAGAAATTCTTGCCTATTCCTACTAAATTGCCTACTCGGAAGTTTCTTCCATTGCCAATATAGGCACCTTGTTCTAGATTCAATTTCTCGCCGCACTCAACAAATAAGTGCTTTGCACATTGATAGCGCAATGATTTTGCTAGGCTGCCCAATACAGGCATCGTAGATTTAGGCAAATGCTTTGCCAATCCGTAGTATAATATCAACCAAAATGTTCTCATGTTCTTTTCTCATTTCTTTTCTCTAAACACTAAACAGTAGCGCCAACTGCGCGTTCACTAAACGTTGATCTAGCATGTCCGCATGCTAAATCAACCCTCGTCCTGTCAACTTAAACCAGTTCCATGCGAGGCATGCTACAAGCATCAATATGCTCCAAAAGGTAAAATATCGCTTTATCCATGGCATTTGCCTCATAATGCTGATTCCATAGGCGATAAAGATAATCTCTAACGGCAATGCAGGCATGTGAAATCGGTCTGAGTGAATAAATGCGGAGAAAATTAGAATCACCAAATAGCCAATCAAAAATGCCCCTATCAGCACATGGTTGCGCCATGTCTCGCCATTCGGTGCCTTGGAAATCACGAGCAAAAACAATGCAATGACACAAAAGTAGGACATTATATTCTTCACCACCAATCCGCCATGAATCAAACGCGAATTCTCTTGTCCTTCCGTCTCTACCATGGTGGGGAACGGGAATGTAAAGATCATTGGCGCCATTACGGAAACAGTAGCATATTTGGCCAGGCTTTGTGTCTGCACAATCTTAGTCCATCGCATGGCTTGGTTGTCATCTTTCCCTTCCCAATATTTTTCCACTTCACTTGTAATACGTCCACCCGCGAAGAATAGTGCTACTATTGAAAATAACACCAGAAACACCAAGCGTTTACTCCAACTCGTAAAGCGCTTGCTAGAAAGCAGTAGTGCTAATGTTACCGACATTACTCCGCATAGTCCTAATACCGTGCGGAAAGTAAATAGCGATGCCATCAGCACAATCACAATGGCAATATTCTTAAAGGTAAAATAGCGGTAGCGCAGTAGCGCATCTGCACGCTCTAGGAATAGCGCCATCATAAACACCATCTCCGTCTCTTTCAAGTGCATACCGCAATACACCAAGAAGTGTGGCCACAGCATCATCATAATACCCGCCATGCGACCTACATACTCGCCAAAATTACGCTTAGCAAGTTTGTATATCAATACGCATGTCAATGCGCTCCATAGACACTTCAGCAATCGAGCAATTACAATACTATCTCCAAAAAGCAGATATACAAATCCCAAGTACATTGGATACCCTGCATCCGACACGCCATTGCCAGGAGCAAACTTATAGTCTAAATAGGTTTGAAAATGTCCCTCACGAATAGTTTCTGCTATCCACAAGGCTTCTTCATGATAACCTTTTGCATCAGCCGCTGAGAACATAAATGGCTGTCCTGTCATCAAGTCGAAGAACCAATATAGAAATAGCATGTAGCACACGCGTATCACCCATCCCCACCAAAAAAGATTCTTCTCAAATGACTTAGGTGAATAATTAATCCACTCCTTCGATATATAGTTAGCAAAGAAGAAGAATCCTGCTACTTCCACAATTCCAATCACCCACCAATACCAGTTCAGTGAATATTGTGCATACAGAAAAGCACATAGCGCAAGCATACCTAGATAAACCATCATGGATGGCAATGTAATTTTGCTTGGTATATGTGCAAATGGTTCTATCGCGATCCTGTTAGTCATGTCTAATTATCCAAATATCGTTCTTTTAAATTTAATCAACATTACTCTAATCGTAGGTCTAAATAACTTTAATACTTTTGCTTTCCACCCACCGTTTCCGCTCCATGAATGCAAGCCTTTATGCTCGCAATAGGTACGCTCTGAACGAAGATTCTCGCCTGTAGTCAATATAGGACAAAAGCACTCTACTGGCAATATATGCACACCTATAAAATCCTTCTCTTTTCCATCAGCTTCAAACCCGCGCTCTTGCATCCAATGGAGGAAATATCCTGTATTGGGTGTCATATCCAGCGAGCCATCTGCTAGCACAAATGCTCTATCCGTATAGGTCTGTAGCATGCCCTGTATCCATGGGTGATGCGCTTTAGCTGCAATCACACCCATCATCACTGGATTGCGCTTAGATCCTTCGTATCCTGCAAAAGCATCGTATTTCTCCATCAAATCGTCAAAAGGACGATAAACCTCAAAATCCACATCCATATATAATCCACCATATTGCTCCAATGCCCACAAGCGTACATAATCACTCACGAATGCATATTTTTTTGCTGCATACGCCTCTTGCACGTATCTTGGCGCTGCACTGATATCGAAGTTTTCTTCTGTCCATGCTTTGAATTCCCAACTTGGCATAAATTTATGCCACGACGCAATGCATTGCTCTACCAATTCAGGCATTTGACCTTTACCAAACCAGCAATAATGTATTATTTTTGGTATCATTTTTTATTCTTTAAATGTAATAATTCAACTGCCAACCCGAGCGATAGATTTATCAACTTCACCTTTTTCAACGCTCTTGGCGCAATATGATATGTACTTATCGGCAATATGTCCATTTGTTTGATGCGCTTAATATACTCCTTTCTCTCATTATAGAATGGACCAGCCAGCATCCCTACAATATTCACTACCAAACTGCTAATCATACTATCAAACCAGCGGCGGTCGGATAGTTGCTTGCCCCACTGGTTCAATTTCTCCAGCAGATTCATTTTGTCATGCAACTGCTTGTGTTGCTTAACTATATCCTTTTGGCTAAGCGTAATGCTGCCCTCTCGCCAAAGATAGTTGTAAGCTATAATCTCCGAAGACGCCACTCGCTTTGCTTGCATAAGCATTCGCGGAGTCCAATCGGCATCTTCAAAGTAAATGCCTGGTGTAAACTGTTCTTGGAATGCTAACTCGCGACGAAAAATAAACTGCACTGCATAGCATTGTACCCACATGCGATCATTGAGGAATGATAATCCATCAGTTGGTATATTGGAATAATCATTAAAATCAGACTTCATACCATTATGCGGTATAAACACTTCTCCATCCTCTTTCACATTTTGCATTCGGAATCGCAGTACATCCAATTGATCACGCTCTATTTGCTCTATCAATGCACCCAATACATTTGGATCAAGATAATCGTCCGAATCCACATACATGATATATTCGCCTTTCGCTGCTCTTGTTCCTGTATTACGTGCCTCGCTCAATCCAGTATTTTTCTGATGTATAGCCTTAATATTAGTATATTTCTCCGCATAATCATCACAAATCTGTGGACACTCGTCGGGAGAGCCATCGTCTACAAGAATAATCTCGCAGTCCTTGAAGTCTTGTGATAGCAAAGAGTCTATGCACTTACGTAGATACTTTGCAACTCCATATACAGGTACAATTATACTGAGTTTCATTTCGTTAAAAGTTTCTCAATTTTGAAAATAACTCGTTCCACAAACCACACCAATCCCCAAAGATGGTACTTCTTCAACCGTTGGTATTGCTCAACAGGAAAACAAAACTTGTCATAATCACGCAATACAGCCGCAGGCAGTATCGACTCTAAATATTCGCGACGCTCTTGTTGAATCAATGCTCGGTTCTTACCATCCGATTCGGATATACCTGTCATATCAAATACCGTCACGTCAATATTTGTATATACTGTTTTCTCTCCGCCCAATACGATTGCTCGCACATACCATTCCCAATCGGAGCATATCTTCATTTGCTCGTTGTACAAGCCATATTTCTCAAACAAATCACGGCGGATATACGCACAATCATGATTCAGTGTACCTTTGTAAAAGTACAAGAACGATTCTGGCGTATAATCTCCTCCACCACATGTATCCTTCGTGCGACGGCCGTCGGGATATTCCTTAATCATGTTGCCGTAGAAAATGGCGGGGCCATTTTCGATAGGCGAAAGGCGAAAGGCGAGAGGCGAAGAGGTAGGGGCGCTATCGCTTGTTGGGCGATTGGAGTCATTGTCTATAGCCCATTGCCCATTGCCCATTGCCTGAAACATACGTTCTGTTACATCATCAGCGGCTAGGATATCACCAGAGTTCAAAATCTGAATATAATCGCTTAGGCTATCAGGCGAGAGGCGAGAGGCGAGAGGCGTGGAATGATGGTCGTCTGTTACGCCCAATTTGCCTAGCGCAATTTCAATTCCTTTGTTCATGGCGTTGTAAATGCCCTTGTCTGGCTCAAAGAGCCATTTAAGGCGAGAGGCAAGAGGCAAGAGGCGAGAGGCAAGGGATTGCTCGTATTCACGAATTACCTCTACACTCCCATCCGTCGAACCGCCATCCACGATGATATGCTCGATATCAGCATAGGTCTGCGCAGCAACAGAAGCAAGCGTCTTGCGGAGGCCTTCAGCGTTGTTGTAGTTTATGGTGATGATTGATAATTTCATTTTTGCGTCTATTCTTATCTATTTACTAGCATCGTCGAGGCGATGCCATAATAAAGCGCGCAAAGGTACAACAAAAAATGCACATACGCAAGTAAACGAGCATTTTTTTGAAAAATAATAGATTATAATCTATTGAATCAGTTTCTCTGCTACTTGTTGAAAGCTTGCTTACATAAGAGTATGCAGAGAGGCTGATTCAAAAGGCGAAGCCATATTTTAAAAAAAAGCGAGTGTGCGAGAGTATGTCCGGCATTTTGCGAACGTAGCTACGAAGGAATTGGCTTTCTGGGAGAGATTGTGTGTAGTGAAAAGCCAAGGCAGATGTTCGAAGGTAGTAAAAAAAATCGAGATATACAAATATCTCTGATATTTAGGAGAATTTTCCACCTTGAATCCGCTATTTTAGCAAAAATCTAGAAAAGTTCTACAAAAAAATACACTTATTTTTGCAAATTACTTGCATAAACACAAAAGTCCATCGCGTTTCACAACGAAATGGCATCGTTTGATCAACTTGCACTCTAATCGTACAGCAAAAGCAAATTAATTAATCAAAAGTTTTCGATATAAGTATATTACGTTTCTATTTTTAGTAATGAATTATTCTATTTTATCGGGTGGATAAGCGGTGGATAGCATATCTTTTAAGATATATATACCTGTCGACACTTTGTGTTTCTTCCTTGCCGCTGGGGTGAGTTGTTCCTCAGCAGAATAGTTGTTGATTTAAGTTGTTTGGGTTGTTGATTTACAAAATTCTTTTCGTTTTATGTGGTAGTGTCTATTCGAATATAGTCTCCTATCTTTAGGTATCCTCAACCATGCACAGCTGCACAGCTGCACAGCACTTTCCTATATGTATGTGTTATTCACTCTGTATATACCACATAAAGAAAATAGCTGAGCAGCTGTGCAGTTATTATCTGGCGAATACTCTTTTTTCGGCTTCAATTTGATCTCTATCTTTCTGATATACAATCCATCTGCGACTTCTTTGTCCGTTTATAGAACGCTGCACAGCACAATATCCTTGACTGCCCAGCACCATCCCCATCCTGCTCAATGCCATGGACTTTTTAAATTGGTCGATTTGAGCCAAAAAGAGAACCTTCATCAATCGAAGGTTCTCATAACCATTAGCTCTGAACGGTCAAAAAAATTGTTTTACTAGTTTAGAAATGAACGCCATCACCACCTCTAGCGCACAACGCAACAAATATTACCTAAACGACCAATACGACGATTGCGCCCCATAGTATAAACCCATCTTATTTAGTACAACTTTTGTCGTATATACGACTTTTTTGCATTTTCTTCCCCAATATGACATGTTTTAGCAGTTTGATGTAGTAATTTTGCAGGGTGAAATAGTGAGGCGCTCTAGAAAATCTAGATAATTCAAACTAACTAGAAAGTCTAGAAAGCGCCTCCAGAATATAAACCCAGTAATTATTACATCTATGGCTAATCAATCTACTACAATCAAGGTTCTCCGAGAAACAGCAAACTGGCGGAACTTGTATTTTTATCAAAAAGCGGACACCCTATTTCAACTCACCGTGGTTTTCTGCAAGCGCTTTTTGCCCCGCTATGGAGATAGGACCGTCGACCAGATGGTACAATCTGCTCGAAGCGGCAAACAAAACATCGTAGAGGGCTGCGAAGATGGCAAAACCTCTACAGAGATGGAGATTAAACTCATCAACGTTGCCCGCTCGAGCATACATGAGCTTCGAGAAGATTACGAAGACTATCTGCATACCCATCATCTAGTACAATGGAACAACAATCACCCACGCTATGATAAGATGCTAGCTTTCTGCCGCAAGCATAATAGCTATAATTATTATGCATCGCTATCTAGTTCCTTATCCGATGAAGCGATGGCCAATATGGCTATCACCTTATGCCGCTTAGCGGATAAGATGATCACCACCTATCTCAAGCAACTCGAGCAGCGCTTCATCACCGAAGGTGGCATCAAGGAGCGTATGCATGCTGCGCGAACTGGCTATCGCCAGCAGCAAAAACAGCAGATGCAAAGCATGCTGCACGAGATCGCGCAGCTCAGGCAAACGCTCCTTGAAAAAGAATCCGAGATCCAGCGCCTCAAGGCGCAGCTACACGCGCCCCAAAGGACCCCAATCCAGAAAAGAGGCGCTATCTAGAGCGTCTAGCGACTCTAGACATATATAGGTCATCTAGATTATCTAGTTAGCGCCTCTTGAATACCATCGCAGAGGAACTAGGAAGGGGATAAAGAAAAATGAGGAAATTTTAGCCTATTTTGGGCAAAAATCAATTACATGCATTCGTACTACAATTCTTGTAAATATCATCAAACCCATCCTCTATGTTCACAACTATTTATCATTTTCTCTATAACTAACAAGAAATTATCTGTGTCAAAAAAATAACTAGGATATGCTTCCTGTAATTGTTGCATTTTAGGAACTGATACTAGTACTACTGCGTTCTTATTTTCCTCAATACGTTTTTCTAATCTAGAATAAAGAGCTGTTGCTGCTGCTTCATTATTTCTAGAAAAAGATTTAATATTTAATGTTTTAGTAACGAAATTTATTGATAAAATATAATATCCATCAGTGTAATTTTCTCTTTTTGCTATTGAGTTGGTTATGTTTAAAGCCTTTAGAGTATCTCGAAAATTTAATTTTTTATTCTTCTGATAAAATTGTTGCATCAAAGATTGCATCGTTTCTCCATTTTCTTTATGCTCTTGCATTATAGGAGTCAATTCTTTGATAGCAAACAACGAACTAATGATTTTAAATATATTTTGCCATTCTTCTTCTCCTTGACTTGATTTTAAAGCAGTGCCTGTTATTAATTCAGCAGTTTCAACAGCCATGGCCCAAGAGTGCTGTAATTTAGTTCTTAATTGTAATTCTATTTTAGCGCCATCTAGTTCTATATTTTCTGAATGATATTTCAATACAAAATGAACGCTTCTATAACCACTCGTTTCTTTTGGATTTTCTATATAATCAATGGGTGATTTCGTTAATTCAAATTGATCAGGAATATTATTAATTATAGTATCATATGTTTTCTTAAGAGTACTCATAGAAGGGACAACAATACGTAATCCTCCAATATCTTGCATTGTACCCAAACGAGATTGAGGATTTCTATCTAACTTATTTATAATAGAAGGTAGACGTTTTAACCTTCTAGAAACTGAATATTCTTTAATCTTATTATCATTAAGCAAAGGAATAATTATACTTTGCAACTCGTCTAGTGCCGGTAAATGCAAACTTCTCCAATTATTAATTGTATTAATAGCCTCATCAACCTCATGCTTATTGCTTGAAGTTAATGCTATATTACCCGCTTTATTTATTGAATGAACACTATATTTCATAATAAACTCTATTGATATTAATATTTCTTTTTATAAAGTTTTAAGACCCTTTCTGATAAGCGGTGGGGTATCTTTTTCCCTTTCCATCAGGACAACTTTTAGGAGAGGTTAAGTTCCTTGTTTCTGCACATTACATTCTCCACTATTGCCATTAAAAAATTGAAGAGCAAAGTTATTTCTTCATCCCCTACATATCTTCCAATGTTAGCAATTGAGTACTAATGGTATACGAATGTAAATCTTTCTGTTTAAGATATTGCACTTTTGCCATAAACAACTCATGATCATACTCACTACGTTGACGTTTTACCTCCACAGCTAGCGCTTTATGCCCAGTCAATGAGAGAGCTACAATATCCACCTCTGCATCAATTTGCCTACCATGATATTCAATCGCTTTTGCTTGCCACCAGCAACCTATCTCACGCCATTGACCAGTTTGTGCCATTTGCTGGCGGAAATAATCCTCTAATACCATACCAGAATAACTTGTATAATTGGCTTGCGCCAATTGAAGCAATCCATCGAAATTCTGCAATTCCACTAAGGACCTATATTTCTCTACATGACGGAACCAGAAGCGCAAAAATGGATCGCACAACACAAACTGTACTGCCTTGCTTTGCGGCTTTGATAATATAGGTCGTATACGCCGTATGAGCGTATAGGTCTGCTCCAATTGTTTGAGATAACCGCCGACAGAAATCCCACCCAACTTAGTTTCTATCTGCGCCTGAGTAGTGCTGCCATTAGCGATTTCTTGGAGAATAGAAAAATAAACACCATAATTTTTACCAAATTCACTAACCAACAAGGTGCGACCTTCTTCGATAAAATGCGAATTTTCAGAAAAAAATTCAACATACATTTTTTGCTGATCCACACAAGCATTATCCATCAGCCAAGCCACGTACTTAGGTACCCCACCTGTAATAGCATAGAGTGCCAATAGGTCATCATTCGAGTATTGAGGATGGTACTCTGACAAAATATGCTTAAGCACATCAATCGTAAATGGCTGCAATCGAATAATGGCATCTGCACGATTAAACAATGGCTCGTCTTTATCCATAAAGATTTTTTGCATAAGTCGATATGCCGAACCACTAACCACCAGATTGATATGCGTATGCTCCTTGTATGAATCCCATAAATTTTGCATATCCGAAAACACAGAGGGGTTAATAATGTCAAATTCTTGGAATTCATCAATAGCCAGTGTAAATGGTTGGTTTTTACCAAGTTCTAATAGATGTTTGAACAACTGAGAAAATTGTGTCATACCATCAGGTATATACCAGCCTTTTTCTCGTATTTGGATAGTAAATGAGTTTACTAGTTCTGCCTCACTTTTGCGTGCCACAAATAGATAGAGCATATCATCAGGGGTAAAAGTATGACGAATTAGCATTGTTTTTCCAATGCGTCTACGTCCTATCAGCACTGTCATCCTACTACAATCTTGTAATGATTGTTGTTGTAGAGAAAGAAGCTTTTCACTTTCTTTTTTTCTATCAAAAAACCTCATATCCAATTCATTTTCTACCGATTACACATAGTAATTCCCATTACAGTAACAGCAATTACAATACATTTCCGCTGCAAAATTACAAAAATTATTCCAAAACACCAAAAAAAGTAATCAAAATAATTCAAAAATAATCAAAATGATAACAAAGCAATAGCAAACAAACAGCAAAATAGTTGTAAACCAAACCCAAATAACTTGAATCACCACCATTTGCATTATGCACTCCTCTACAAACAAGCAGCCACCTATCGAGAGACTGGTGGCTGTGTTGAAATTTAATAATTATGAATTTACTTACCTCTTCTTGTTGCGATTCATACGTCGTGCATTGCGTTGTATTTTAGCTTTACTTTTTGCTTTACGATGTTGATGCCTCATAGAAGACGCTTGCGTTTTCACAGGATATACTTTGCGGTGTTCATCCCAATACTGATACATCTCCTCTATCTCTGATTTGGTATAGCCATATTCAGATGTAAATTGCTGCCAAAAATCATCAGGATTTTGGTATAGGCACATCGATTGAAATTGCAACACCTTTGCAATTGGACCTGGTATGAATAGAGCATGCTGTTTTGTCTTACGATTGAGAATATGATTTCTATTACTATTCAAAGAAAAGTCAGGAAATCCTTTCACATGGTCACCCTTCACCAAATCAATTAGCTTGTTAGAATTTATCCCCAATGCTCTGCAATCCTTAGATTCAGCGGAAGCTAAAATATTATATTTATATTTCCACCAATCCATGAATGGTATTTCTACACATTGTTCCGATTCACGATAATCATTCAATGGATAGTCCTTCTCTATATTTTCTTCAGAAGAAAATAGTTTTACTATGTATTTACCACACATAATCGTGTATGGTGCATGCGTAGAATGATCACCTACCAACCCCAATAATTCAGTCCGAGTATCTTCGGAATGGAGCAATACGTAGTGCAATGGTTTATCATGATCTGCTAATGAAATTTTAGCGACATCCTTTTGTGAATTAGGCAAATATGTATCCAAGATAGTTCGTATCCTTTCTGCATCCGCATCATTAAGGCGAATACACATAGAGGCCATATGCAAGCGCCAAAACACACTTAGCCAAAATAGATAACTAATTTCTGGACTAATCGTTTTTTTTCGTTTGAAGAAATAATCTGCATAAGCTGTTTCAATGTATGAAAAGCGCTTTTCGCACTGTTCGCAGAAGTAGTCGTCTCTTGTTAAAGCATCTGACTTAATCGTTTCTTTCTCCTCATCAGGAACGCCACCAAACGTGGCATCAATATCCTCTGGACTCACATTTCTTCCCCATTTGCGATCTTGTCGCAATTCACCAAGGATAGTTTCAGTCACCACTTCCTTACCGCGTTTGGTAGTACCATCAACAGATAAAAAAGTTTGGATTAAAAAGTGCGGCGCCATATGTGATCCTTTGCATGTAGCTAGATGCGATTCGCATAGGTAACATTGGTGTGCTTCTGGAGCCTGATGATGGATCGAGGGATAGGTTTTATACTTTTGTCCCAACTCTTTGATGACATGTGGAATTGGCATATTGATTCCACGACGTTGGTAATAGGCGTTGCAGTCCAATACAACCTCGTTAACCAGTTGTTTCAATTTCTTGAATAAAAAAGGATCAACCAACTCATTTTCGCACACATATCGGAATGCATTAATCATCTGCATCTCTTCTGCCACAAAGTCATCGTTCACATCTGCATACAGTTGGCTTCGCACAATCGCAGCCATAGCTTGAAATTGCAGATTGATCATGTAGGGAGTTCTCTCTTGGCTGATAGCATTAAATTCCGCACACAATTGCTTGAAGGCAATTTCTAAATTCTCATTGTCTTTCTGCTCAATCAACTGATATACAGATGATATCAAATCCTCTATAGGATGCTTTGTTGGCATAATGATTGGTAGTAAAATTTCTATCTGCAAAGATAGTGGATTTATTTGGTATGCGCAAATATTATAGGAAGAAAATCGCATTTTATCCATTTCTATACCTATCACGTGCTAGAATAATATCAGTTGCGTGTAGGAGGTTTTACACGAGAAGAATCCTGAAAAACATGAGCATCTGCTTGTAAGGCAGATGCTCTATCCTATCAAGCAAAATGAGGAAATTTTGTGATTATTTCCTCATTTTGCCTTATTTTTCATACACAATCCTCCTTATTCTCTGCACTACTCTATTGGGGCAATTCATTTCAAGGCAGAAAAATGCCCTGATTTCAATTCAATGATTTGCAGTTTTTTTATCAAATTTATCCTCTTTCTATTGTGTTTCTATAGATTCAAACCCTCTATAATTTTTCTTCAAATAATCATTTATGGTCACTATCATTTCATTCATATACATGCCACGTACACGTCCATCCCCCTCTTTCATATGCTCTTTTAACTTCTCATTAAAAACTTTCAATTTCTGGTACTCCTCATTTGACCATATCGAATAATCATTTAATAATAAACTTTCAACACATAATATAACTGTACAAGCGATTGGATTAGGAACCGTTAACAAAGCGTTATAAAATCGACTCCAATCTAATCCCCTTAATGATAACAAATTTGAGTTATCTTTCGTCCTATATTTTTCTATTGCATCAACATCAACTCTGGTTTCTACTACTTGTAGGAACTGCTCCAGTTCATTCTTGTACTCATGCATATTCGCTCTTTCATTCAGCTCTTTTGCATAATTACGCAATTCATAATATCGTTTTACTTCCTCATACTTCATGGCACTTTGATCCCACTGAATAGCACCACGTTCAAACAATGGATCATAAGTGTGATTTTTCGCAACCCTACTTAATGCCTGTTTAAATTGCTCGTCTAATTTCTTAGGTAATTTAATTCCATTGATTCCATTTATTACATATTTTGCAAATACACAATACGCATCCAATAATTCATACATTGTATATTGATCTTGCTCAATATACTTCAACACCTTATGATAAATATCCTCTACTTCATCATCTTCTAATGCTGTATATTTCTTTAACTTATACAATTCTTGTACCGCTGGGCTTCCTTCTTTTCGTTTTTCTGTACTTATTTGCAATTCTACAAAATCATTAACATCTTTTTCATGTATTGCTCCAGTCATAATATACTCTATAATCCATGGAGTCTGCACCAAATAATTAAATATCTCACCATATTTTTTTTGCACAATATTAACATCATAAGCAGAAGTTTTATTCATCTGATCACCTGAATTTGATGTTTTATCGGCTATTCTTTCCAACCATTCTGCTGTTCCAGAATTACTCTGTATTTGCAAGCGCGACAAATCTTGCTTTTGAGCTCCTTGTTTATATTCCATTACATATATCAGAGTTGTTGTCACAAGTTTCTTTAAAACCAATTCTGCATATTTTTCTAAATCAACTCTTTGCGACGCTATAAATATTTTATAGTATATATCCAAAAAAAACTTCAAAGTTCGAAGATTTTGTTTGCCACCTATATAAAATAGTCCCAATATAAACTCCTTATTTTCTACTAAATATTCACCATATTTATCTTGATACTCTTTTGCAAATGCATCATACACAGACGATATGTCAGGTTTATAAGTATAGGTAAATCGTATAGTCTTTTCTTTATATTTACAAAAATCAGTCACTCCATTACTATTCTGATTATCTTCTATCGTTTGTTTATAGAACTCTGATTCGTTACAGACTATAATTACTTTTTTATTATGATGTTCAGCATATGAATTGATTAAACCTAATACCTCTACAGGAGTAATCTTATCCGAACAAATACGTTCCAAATCATCAAAAACCAATACTGCATTATGAGGGATATATACCCCAACGCTAAATGGAAGATTTAGACCGATTTTATCTTTAACAAAAGATTTTGCAATCTCAATTCCCTTTCCAATCCAATCATGCACACCATCTGCCACTTTACGGTTAAAATCCTCAATTGAAGAGATGCCATACAAAGATACATAAAACGGGTAATATTTCTTTTCATCGTACTTCGTCAAATGATCACTATTTCTTTGATCTTTATGAACCTTTGTCGAAACTTCTGTAGCTTTAGCTCGCATACTTTCAGTCTCAGATAGTTTTTGTTTATAATCAACATCAGTTACAACCCTGAAAAAATCGTGCTTAATATAGTACGACTTTCCACTACCCCAATCACCATTTATCATAATAGCGTAATCAGTATTCTGGGCTTCAAGATAATCTCTCACTATTTGATTTAATTCTTCCATTTTATAAAATTTAAAATATTTCCCGCCTACAAAATTACTACATTTCCTCCACTCCTGCAATTTTTTTGACAACTTTTTTAGCGTACTTATTACAAAAGTTATCCAAAATTTAAATCTAATATACTGATAAATTAGGACTTATATTTTACAAAAATGCCAAAATTTTCCATTTTGTTCAACTTTTAACAAATCCAATATGCCAAATTGTCAGGTTTCGATACATTTTCAATCTTTGGCATGCAACTTGAATATTATATCTTGCCCTATACCTTACATTTGATCGGCCTACATAGTGTCAGGTATGGCAAAATAGTATTAACATTAACTGGTCGAGAAAGGAGGAGATAATGGTCAGACAAATTCATGTAACACCAACAGGAAATGGTACTTGGAAAGTCAAACAACCTAGCAACCAAAAGGCATCTGCAATCTGTAACACACAAGCAGAGGCGAAACAAGTAGCAACAAACATTGCTAAAAATCAAGGGCTTGAAGTTGTTATTCATGGTGTAAATGGCAAAATTCGTGAAGCCAATAGTTTCGGGAATGATCCATTCCCACCTAAAGGGTAAAATCATGAAAAAGAGCAGTTTTTACTGCTCTTTTTCTTCTAATTTATATGAAATCGTCATAGCATCAAAAAGAACAACTTGTTTATTAGGGAATTTTTCTCTAGCTTTATCATATTGTTTTTCTATATCGCAAGGCATAACTGATATATATACTTTCTCTAACTGAGACTTATCAATCTGAGCAAAAATATGACTGTCATTATCATCTAATGAACTACCAATTATCACCATGTTACCAGAAAGAGAAGATAATTTGTTATAACAATTTAGTAAATATGAATTTTCTTTTATTGCTTCTAATTTATTCGAAGATTGAAATACACAAACTACATCTTGTTCTTCATTATTTAGTACTTCCTCTAATTTTGTATATAATGCTTTATCTGTTTCTTGAGTGATTTTCTTAATCTCTTTTCCATCTCTAAATATATGGAACGCTCCATGAAGAAAGAATAGATTTTGTTCAGCATTCACATCATGAATATATTCATCCCTATCAAACAAATATCTAAAGCCATCCTCTACCTTTTCTAAGACTTGATTTCTCTTTTCATCTTCCAATATAAGATCAACTGCATTTTTAATATCTTTATCTTTCCATCCTTTTTTTTGTTCTTTACTATACAAAGAGACTGCACTAACAAAGTTTGTTTTTGTCAACCGAAATAAATCAGTACCAATAGATGCTTCTGGAATATTAATTTCCATTTTTCCTGAATTTCGGAGTTGTTTTATCTCTTTGTAAATATCATTATTTCGTTCATTCAAATCCGTTTCAACGAACGAAATTTTCGGAGTAAACACAATGGCATTCTTGTTATTTTCTATATTTTTTCTATACTTTAGCAACAACAAATAAAGAAAAGAATCGTAATTTAATGTAAAATAATTATCAAATTGACTCAATAGTATGTATATTCCTTCATTTTGCTCAGCATATACATGCTTGATTTGAGATTTCACTATACTATGTAATGCCTGCATGAAATCCAATTTAATCTTATTATATACATACTTTTTTAAAAAACCATTATCAGCAGCAATAGTATCAGTCATCGTTTTTAAAAAATGTTCCAAATCATAATTCGCTTGCTCAAAATATAATTTAGCATCTTTGTACAAGCTTGACTTTGATTCTATCATCTCATTCAAGATATCCTTATATCCTGTTTTTACTCCTAATCCATAATTAAAGCCATTAGCTATCAACAAATGATTCACATCATTATTGATTTCCGCTAAAACTTGTTCGTACGTAAAAAGTTGCAAATTATCCATATTTTTTATCTATATACAAATTCCTATCACACGTCTACTAACTTTCCATCTCTACAACAATCATTTCTTTACAACAAGCATCATTTTCAATTAATTTGGACAATACCATCGTAAAGTTTCTTAGTTCTCTATCTTCAAGCAATTGTTGTTCTGCTGTTTTTCCTATATGTCCTTTACGCAAATACATATCAATAGCAATATTTATTCCGTTTAGAGTCGTTGGCATATCACTCAAAACAACCTCATTTTCATCCTGCTTTACAGAAACATATAGCGGATAGTTCCTATTGCCAGTAGGAATTTTTATTTCTGAAAAAGCTTGCTTTTTATAATATATTAGAGCTCTTTTTTTAATATCGGAATCAAGATCTTTAGGAATAATTATCTTAAATTTATGGCACTGATATTGTTTATCTTCTATACAAATACTTTGATCCATCAACGACTCGCAGACTGGTTTTACAAAATTTTCAAAATACCCAATTGCTAAAACAGTAGATGGCAACATTCCTAGTAGTCCTAATTCAATTTTTTCTTTTATTTGATTAGCTAGTTTCTCTAATAATGTCTCGAACGGTTGATTATTTGCGGTTAAAGTCCCATCAGAAATCTCAAATGAAGCCAATGTAATACCATGAAGATCACTTGGCAATTTAATTGCTTTATCATGAATAATATATGCTTTCTCACGCCCTAATCTTCCTAGAAATAATCCATATTCAAATATTACATTATCTCTTGCAGTATCATATTCTATTCCTCTAGAAACTGTCCAATCATCACTAGTACATACCATGAATCCAAAATCAAAAAGGCTCGCCTCCTTCATTAGGGTTTCAAGATAATTATCATTATATTTAAATATATCATCACTCCATAAATAACATTCAAAATCTCGAGAAAAATATTCTTTAATTTGTTGGGCAATTGCTAACCCTTCACTTGACGATCCAATAAAAATTCGTGGTTTCATAATTACAATAGATTTTGAGTTTTGAGAGTTGTATATATAGTGAATACATCTTGATATAATTTTTTAATTTCTACACGTTTATTATTCCCTTTAAATATGTATTCCTTTCCGTCAACAGATACAATACGATTGGCATACGACTCATCATATACAATCTTGTATAGTTGATTATATACAACTTCAACTAATTCAAGATAATGCAAATTATTATAATTGTAAGGTGCTATATTATAACAAATTGCATTGATATCAAAACTAGATATACCGATACTATTTTTAGAGTCAACCTTTACATTCTTTAAAAAACGAATCATTCGTTTTAATCGACCTCCAGTATTAGCACTTCTTTCATTTATACGATCTATACTTAGAAACGGATAATCTGGAGTAGATATATTATTTGCCACTTTATCATAAACTTGTATACCTCTATATGGAATCTTTTGGTCATTAAAAATAGAATCAACATCATCATACCAACTCGCAGTAACAATATCAACATCTCTGTGAAGATTTTGATTTGTAATTTTAATAGCTTTCGGATGAGTCAAATCACATATATCATATTTCCAAAATAAAATATTTTCACTTTCAAGTCGGATAGTTCTAAGATCTTCTAGTGAATTACCTTGATATGATTCTCTTCCAACTATAGTCCGTAATTTAGATAGTTGAAAATCACTAAAATTTATGTTATTAGCCAAGATTTGTTGCACATTTTGTGCATCGTAGGTGTAAAATTTATTGCATATAACCAACAAATCAATATCACTATGCCCTTTAATATGGGTATCTGTCATAACAGAACCTTGATAATGATATGATACATTTGATAGACCACCATTCAGCAAGTGGTCTTTAACACGTTGTCCTGCTTCTTTTGTTTTAGAAGTATATTCATCATCTACTGCCATCATTGCCATATATACATACTGTTGTATATCATTACTATAGATAGGTAATCCAGAAAGCATCTTTGACTCTACGGAAATTTGTTTTTCCGGATTATGTCGAGTTTGAATATTTGATAGTAATTGTCGATAATCAGTCATAATTCTTATTTTTACTTATTATTATTTAATTGCGGATTCCATTTCTTAACCCCAACATATCCATTTCTTCGTATTCACAAGCGTGTATTGCTAGACAATTAGGACAAATCTTTTTAAGTTCCTCAGCCTTGTGATAGTTGTTGAATCTATTACTATAATCAATTGTCTGTCCAAGATAATGAATTATATGGCCATACTCTCCATTCTCATTTTTTGAACGAGTTGTAAAAACATATATACCCTTATCCTCTTCAATTTCTAAGTCATTCGTAAAATCATAGCTCTCTAACTCATATAAATTAAGAGGACCTTCATTGTCAATGGTAATATCTTTAGCTATTTATTTCAATCTCACCCTCCCCCCTCCTAGGGGGCATTTTAAAGTTAACATTTATATTATTTATCTTTTTTTCATCTCCTCATTTACAATGTTTTGCCACAGGTGCTGGAGGCAGATGTGGAAGCGGCACATGGTGTCGCGAGGCAAAACATTGCGTATTCCGAAGGACCATATCAGTTCCGAAGGACATTGCAATTTAGTGGTAGTGAGTAGCAGCATGCTACGACAGTGAATGAAAGATTGCAATGGGTAAGTTTACTTACACAAATGAACAATTTTTCATACACAAGAGATATGAGCAATATATCTCAGCTACCACTAATAACCTGCATCAAAGAACACGTGTTATTTTTAAATATTTTTGCAGCTCGCTCAAAGCGAGCGTATTTTTGTTTCAAAAAAACTCCCCTACTTCAAAATTCGCCTTAGCTCTTTTTGCATGTCTGCTTCGATGGCCTTATAGATAAGCGATTCAGATTCGCGAAGGACTTCCTTGCGGAAGGCTTCACAGCAACAATTTATATCCAAGCGGTCACGCAACATACGTATCTTCGGAGGCAATTGATGCTCTGGACAAACACGCTTCATCAGCTTATCACGAATTGGGTTAAGATCTATCATAATTTTTACAAGCATCCTCCCGCTCCATCGCTATACCTTTAATATATACGCGATAGCCACAGAGCGGGAGGCACATTCATACATTATTCTACTACAAAATCACCAGCATACGTACCACCATCAGTAACTACATAAGCAGTATATTCACCTGGCTCAGGAATAGTAACCGACGTTTGACCTACGATTTCCTCGTCGATGATAATCTCACCTGTCTCTGGGTCAATCACTATCACCTCACCAATATCACCAGCATCGCCTTCACCAATAACAATATTCAAATTGTCATCATCAATACCGCCAATTATCTCTTGATTTGGATCGGGGCTACCACCCGCATTACCATTGTGTCCATCATCACATGGCATCAAGGCATACACATCATAAAATAGAATCGGCGTACCTGCCACGCAAGCTGCGTACATACTGCACATGCCCATAAGGCACATGGCGAATAGAAAAATTGTCTTTTTCATAAGCATAAAATTTTTAGTTAATATTTTTTTGCAAAGGTACAGCAAATTTAGCACATACGCAAGAAAACGCAGTGTACAAAACCAACTATAACCCATTGATTACCAATCACGGTTATAGACAAAACAAATTTTCGAAAGAAATTTACAGAATTTTAACTATCAAATCCAGCAAGAAATTGCGCATTTCGCTGGATGATGTACCTAGTTTAGTAGCTAGCCTTCTTTTGATAGTAGGATAGCTATCTTCTTTATAAGAAACTATACGAGCAATCTCTTTATTCGGGAAATCCAATAGTACCATCAAGCATATTTTCAACTCGCAATTCCTTAGATGATAATTATGCTTGAGGCGATAGATAATAAAGCCAAAACAGCTATCTGCCAATCGGAATAATTTCGTATCGTTATCCCATATTGGCTTATCGATTGCAAATTCATCTGCATAGTCCATCACTACATTCAGAATCATTTTGCGCTTTTCTATTTCGCTTATTGCCATCTCCTCGTGCATCTTTTGCAGAATACCTTCCTTCCATTGGGCAATTTCTTGCTCTATCTGTTTCTTTTCCGAAGCTATTTTTCTATTAGTTATCTTGCGACTATACCATATTGCCCATATAGCAATGACTATGACGCAAAATAATATAATCAATATTTCTTTTGCATGTATACTGTATGGATTATTTAAATAATCTCTCAATTTTGCTGATGCTTGCGCATACGATTCTGAGACATGTTGTAAATTTCTATCTTCATCCTCTCTACAAGTCGAATGTCTAGCCAATTCTTCAACAGCATTTCTATTCTTTGCATCACACATCAAAAAGAAATAGGCATTTGAGCGGAATGATGGGTTTTTCGAATTATTTATTATGTATTGTGCATAATAAGGACATTCTATTAGTTGATTCTGAAATTCATAGCAGTGCATTATCAGTTGATAACTATAGCACCTTGCTTCTATATTTCTAGGGTACTCCTTGACACTTAGCATATGAACCAGTGCCAAATCATATAGTTGTTGATTATATAATGATAGCGCATGCACGTCCACCATTCTCGCGTAATGCGCGCTATCAACATCATACCCAGCGGCTATTTTCAACACACTATCTGCTTTCGCATAATCCTTTAGATTTACATATTGTTCTGCAATACTTACCAATCCATTCGCAACCCGTCTTTTATCTCCTGTCCTTTCGAATGCTATATTTGCTCTATCATAAAACTCCAGTGCTTCTGCGAAACAACTATCTTGCTTACAAATAAATCCCATACAAGAATTGATTCGGCCCTTATACATCGGATCTAATGGGTTCATACGATCGCAAAGGATGTAGTAGTCTGCAGCTGTAGCAAAATCATTGGCATAATAGAAATTTCTGCCCATGAAATAATATGCTTTTGCTAATTCATTCCTAGCAAAGATATGTCCCAGTGGACCATCTAATATATCAATAGCAGAATTCAGTGCAGTTGTATCTCTCGTTACAATATTATGATGCACCAGCAAACTATCCGCCTCACTCACCACCGCCTTCGCATCACGCCAACGTGTACACGAAGTACTGCTTATTGCCAATAGAGCAACAAGCAGTATTTTGTAGATATATTTCGATTGTGGAAACACTATCCCGCCTCTAAACACTATACTACGCTAAAGCAGCCTACTTCACAATTCCGCGTTCGAGGTACTCGGCCAAGTTCACGCGGGCTTGCTCCGCTGCGTGGTCGGCGGCTACCTTTTGCATGTCGTGTCTTACCATCAGGCGTACTAGTTCCTCGAAACTGGTCTTCGCAGGGTTCCAACCCAGCGCTTTCTTTGCCTTCGTAGGATCACCCCACAGGTTCACCACATCCGTTGGACGGTAGAAGTCAGGCGATACCTCAATGAGCGTCTTGCCCACCAAGTGCTCTGGTCCGGCTACGCACACGCCCTTCTCTTCCGCGCCTTCGCCACGGAACTCCAAGGTGATTCCCACCTCCTTGAATGCCAAATCGCAGAACTCGCGCACCGAGTGCTGCTCACCTGTAGCGATGACGAAGTCCTCAGGTGTCTCGTGCTGCAGAATCAGCCACATACACTCCACATAGTCCTTCGCATAGCCCCAATCGCGCAGCGATGATAGGTTGCCCAAGTACAATTTATCTTGCTTGCCCTGCGCAATACGTGCAGCAGCCAAGGTGATTTTGCGAGTAACGAAGGTCTCGCCACGGCGCTCCGACTCGTGGTTGAACAATATACCCGAGCAGCAGAACATATTATACGCCTCGCGATACTCCTTCACAATCCAGTAGCCGTACAATTTCGCCACGGCGTATGGCGAGTAAGGGTGAAATGGGGTATTCTCGTTTTGTGGCACTTCCTCTACCTTGCCATATAACTCGGAGGTAGATGCCTGGTAGATGCGGCAGGTGTCGGCCAGTCCGCATGCGCGTACGGCCTCCAGTATGCGCAGTACGCCTACGGCGTCGATATCGGCCGTAAACTCTGGCGAGTCGAAACTCACTTGTACATGGCTCTGTGCCGCCAAGTTGTATATCTCATCAGGGCGCACTTTGCCAACGACTTTTATCAGTCCCATTGAGTCCGACATATCGGCATAGTGGAGGTGAAAATGAGGTTGTCCTTCGAGATGCGCAATGCGCTCGCGATAATCCACGCTGCTACGACGGATAATACCGTGTACCTCGTAGCCTTTCTCCAATAGAAACTCGCTCAAGTATGAGCCGTCCTGTCCTGTTACACCAGTTATTAATGCTGTTTTCATATGTTTCTTTTTAATGTTTAACGAGTTAATGAGTTAATGTTTAAGGTTTAACGTTTAGCGAGTTAACGTTTAACGAATTTATTGGCTAATTCGTTATTTCGTTCATTCCTTAATTCCTTCAATCGTTCACTCCTTCATTCGTCAATTCCAGTTCTGCAACATTGGCTGCGCTGAATATTGCTCGTTTTGGTTGTTAGTATGATGCCTAAGACACCTTCGTATATGTTTAATTACCTACTGTATAATGTATAAATTCTACAACTGAGATAGTATGTTGTTCAAGCCACACTCAATGGATTTCTCGGCTATTATTCTTCCAAAACTTTTCAATGCCTGTAATGAATTTTTAACGAATCTTTTACATGGAGATAATTTTTCTAATTCATTACGAATATCCATAATAACCTCTGCTATATCATGCTCATCAGCAGAAATATCACTCTTGATTGTTTCTATTTGTTGTAAAATAGTTTCTATCTGTTCTTTCAATAATGGTGTTATAGAAACATTATTATTGGTACCTCCAACAATGGTTGCATTATTTGCATGTACATCTCCACTGCCGGTATTAACAATTCCTGCATAAAAAGTTTGATTCATTATACCAGTTATTTTTTCTTTACTTGTCAACACATTAAAATCAATATCAATTTGTTTACTTAACTCTAAGAAAAAATGCAATAATTGAGACTTTAATTTCTCCACTACCGATCTAAAAGAAGCTACTGGAACTATTTGTTTAGCAGATAATACATTTCCACCATCCAAACATGTTTCTATATCCTTCCATAAGAAACCTGGCACTTCAAAATACAAAGATGAAGTATCACTATCATTTAAAAAATTCTCTATAATAGCGATAGGTTGCATTAGCTTGACTACCTTCAGATAATCTCTTACACTTTTGTCTGCAATTATATCTATTGGTAATGGATAATTATTTGCTATCCTTCCAAACGATAAAGATGCAGATACGACTAATCCACTATCTACTTTTCTATATTCTGGAACTTCTTTTGCTGAATTATATCCATTTTGTTCTTTATATACCCATTGTTGAAAATCGTCATTATCTAATGCATATGCAATAGCCTGAGCTTTAAGCATAATTTTTGAGATGGATGCATCATTCACCAAATCCTCTATTATATTTTCTATAAGTAACTTTGTATTCATACAATCATGATTGTTCAATTTGTTTGTTTCATTTACGCCTCAATTACGTGAAACACATATGAAAAATACAAGATGCAATTGAAAATCATCAAACATTCGCCTGTGGATATTCGAAAGCGTAAGTGATCAGTGTCAGGCTATCCTTCTCACAGAGCTCCTTATCCTCTAGAATTAATGTTTATACCATCGCACGTGTTGTCATTGTGATAATCTGTATTATTGTTAGTTTGTATTTATGTTCTCATCTTCTTCATGTTATTCACTTAATCAAACATTTATTGCCAATCGTCATAATTTTTGATTGATAAAATTCCATGTTTCTTTGGAGAGATAGCCCTGCCTATTTTCAGATATTTCTACAAACAAGAAACATTTTCTTCCGGGAAACTTATTAGCTATTTTTGCCGTTAATTCATCTGCAGATGCATTGGAATGAATATAGAAACTATTGGGAATATCATACCGCCATCTTATAATTTCTGGAATCCCAGCAATGGCTGTTTTAATGGTATCACGATTGCACATGGCGTCGCTGTATATGAACAAATATGTTTTCATAATTTAATTATATAATGTATTTTTTAATGATTCTAAAGATAACATCTCTTGTGCATAACGCTCTTTTAATGGCAATTTTTTGAATTCCGTCTCGATTGTTTCTGGACATTTTATTTTCTGTATAGGATCATACATACGTACTAGTTTCCATAAGGATTCCAAAAGAGATACCGCCATAGTTATAATTTCATCATCTCCGTACTCAAACATATGAATTATAGTCAGATATATCTTGCTTATTGATGCTCTCTCTTCGTCTGTAATAGTAGTCATGGTCATAGAAGAAGAATCATACATCATTGTTGTAAGTTCCGTCGTCTCTTGATAGTTTTGATAACTTTTTAAGGCATTATCCATTTCTTTTACACTAATTTGAAGATGTTTCATTACTAATTCCATCATCTTGCTTGTTGCTATGGATATTTCTAATTGCAATGCTAACTTATCCATGATCTTCCTCCTTTATTTTGTTTCAGGTTCAGAACCTCCCTCTTCACTTCCTAAATTCGTTTTTGAAAGTTGCATCAATATTTGCATCAACCCATTAGACGTTTTTTGAGCCTCATCCAATTTTTGGGTATACTTCTTATAAATATTCTCAAAGTCTAAACTCATATCTGCTATGCGCTTATACAACTTCTCTTGTTCATATCCGACATTCTTCTCAATAACTTCGATGGAGTTCTGCAATACATTTTTAATGTTTGTAATTTGTGATTCTGCTTCATTCTTTACATTTTTTATCTCATCAGATGCATTTTTACGTATGGTATCAATAATAACATCGGCATTTCCCTTCTTTTCTTCAATAGCCCTCACACCTTCTTTACCTTGTTTGTGTAGTTCATCTGTTTTATACATAGAATATAACGAGAATACTAGAAAGACTATCATCATGATTCCTGCCCACACTGATAGTATTGTAAAATACGCATGTTGTTGAGATAAATGCAATTCCAGCATTGAACAAACCTTATTCATCTCCATATCTATTGTAGATACTAATTGTTCATTAAGATAAACACACGAATCTTTAGTAAGTTTTATTTCAGGCAGTGAACTCTCAAGATTAGAATAGTACAAGCGTTGACTCTCCACAATTTGCTTTACTGATTTAGAGTTTTGGTTAATAATAAACCATAATACTCCTAGCGTTGCGAGCGAGAAGATCATCATTGTCCATAAAAATCTGCCTCGGTTAAATCTTAATTTATCTGCCCCTATGTAATGGGCACACTTTTCTTTTTCACAAATCTCTGACATATATTTTTATCATTAAAGTTATTCCTATTGATTTTTAATTTTTCAGGTTACATACTCCCATGCAAATACAATATTCCCCACTCTAATTTATAAATTGTACTATTTTCATTAAATCTATATTTTTAAATTATTTTTGGGGTTTTTAATTTATGTTATTGAAACTCTCTTGCAAGAGATATACGAAACAAATACAAGTAAAAAACTCGCTCTTCTCTCGGTCGTCTCTCGGTGATGAGTCGGTGGAAATAGCTATTCACCACTAAACCATCAGTCACCAATTCCCTTTTCTATTTCTTCTATTTGAGGCAATGCGGAAGCAACATCAGCAAACAACTTTTCTGTTTCATACTGAGCAACTCCCATCGGTTGAGTTATACCACGCAGTGAAAACTCCGCTTTTTATCACTTTTTGTTCTGCATAATAATCCTATTAGGTCTATAATTTTGCAAGTCTAACTTGCAAAATTGGGCAATCAAGATATCTCTTGTTTCATATCTTACAAATACATCTGACCTAAATCTACTTTCTATCTATGGCTTATAACTATTTTTGGTTATATCTTCAATTATAACTATCTCAATTCAAACTTTATTAATTACCAACTACCTTCGCTATATTCACGCCGCAAAGTTACAAAAAAAAATGAACATACGCAAGCCTGCGAGCACTTTTTTGAAAAATAGATAGATTTATCTATTGAATATGGAATTCATATTCACGATAAAAGCTCGCTTGTGAGAGTGAAGAGTGAGTGGCATATTCAGAAGGCGAAGCCGTATTTTTCAAAAAAGTACGAGCAACTGCTGAAGTATGGACTGCATTTAGATGCAGTAATTTCGAGGTGGGCTCGTGAGTGATATGACCCCAAAAAGTTGGACGGATTATTAAATTTGATATTTAGATCGATATTGCATAGGACTCATACCCAATCGCAATTTTATTCGATCTTTATTGTAATAGATAATATATTTCTTTAGCTGTCTTTTAAAATCAT
>JAZSEB010000020.1:0-209650 GCA_045531475.1 Paludibacteraceae bacterium | reverse complement strand
AAACTGCATAACAATCTGCTCCTTATGCGTGAATGGCTTGGGGATGCTAGCAGTCGGCTGTGATAGTACATGTGTTAATAACTCTAGAACCAATGTCTGTTTACGCAGAAGAATCAGTTTTTCTTTAGCTTGGCGCAAGATACCTTGTGGCATAACACTTACCTCAGCTTGCTGAGAAAGAATATCACGGATATTACTCTCATAGTAGCAGCACCGTTCTTCTGGCAATTCGATCACGGGAAAGAGGGGCATATTCCGCTCTGCCAGATGCGATAGATAAGGATACATCACATCTATCAATTGGTCAGGCGCATCCGTGAGCGACAAAGCAGCATAATCCTCCGACTGGGTGAGTTCCACGCAAGTAATCAACGGACTGACGATATGCAGCGTACCGCGTTGCATGGTGAGGCGACGACCGTTCAATATCTTTTCGGCAGTGCCGCAGGTGCATATAGATATTCCAAGTTTCATGGCACAAAGGTACATATTTTTCCTAATATCTGCAAGAAAAATATAATATTTCTACACAAAATCATACATATTGCTCAATTATTCGCTATTTTTGCTCTTTTATGAGGCAAAAAAAAGCAGTACCTTTGCAGCCGAAATTAATTCAAAATTTACAAAACTATGGGAAAGTTCATTAAGTATTACGCATTGGAGATTTACTCCGTCATTTCCTTGATTCTGTTAGTTTGTGCGGCAATGATAGATCCATTGTCGGTTGTACAGAAGTTTGTGGTGGTTTCTACTGCCCTATTTATCCTACATGAATGGGAAGAGAATAGTTATCCTGGCGGGTTTATCGACATTTTCTCGAGGGCATTGCAGTTTCAGGTGAGCGATGACCTCAAGCGTGCAAGCCGCATTCCAACAAGTGTGTTTTTGATTGCAATGTCTGTGATGTCATTTGTGTGGGATGACATGCCTATCTTTACCATGGCATTGGCTACATTCTGCATCTTTGAGGGGGTTGTGCATATAATGGGTATTAAGATTTTTCAACTAAAAAAGTTCTATACGCCTGGTATGGTGACTGCAGAATTGGAGTTAGTGATTGGTGTAGGATTGATAGTATATTTAGTAAAGAACGATTTGGGTGCATGGTACGACTATACATTTGGTCCGTTGTTGTTCGTAGTATGCTTTATGATGATGCAAAAGACGCTGACGATGATGATAGGAATAAGGTACCGCGACTTGCCCAAAATGATGAAACAGAACCTAAAAAAATTAAGAGAAATGTCTTCTAAAGAATAGAGGAGGTGCTGATAGTAACAATACTAACCCATAAAAACACTTATCACTCATCACTTATAGTTCGTAACTAACTGCGCTATTTCCTTAGAGTGAGAAAAAGCAGTACCTTTGCAGCCGGAATTGCAATAGTGTGTATTAGTATGATGTATTACTTAGGTATAGATATAGGTTCAACAACGATAAAGATGGCATTGATAGATGAGCAGCAGAATGTGCTGCAACACGACTATCAACGTCATAATGCGTCATAGGTAGAAAAATAAAAATAGGATGAATTTTCGCTGTTAAAGATAGGCAAAATCGAGTACGATTAGGGTACGATCAGACTACAATGCGTGCGGTAAACTTGCGGTTCGTTACGATTCTAACAAGTCGCCCACTCACTGATTCTCTACAAAAACAGCATCGCCCATTTCGAGCGATGCTGTTGAATGATAGCCATCAATCGCGAAGAACTATACCTCTTTTTTAGGAGAAATGATTTCTCGCAAGAGTGCGAAGAGTTGCTGCACCTGTGCCCAGTCGCGTTGTACCGATGCGATGTCGCGCTCCAATAGCTCACGCTGCATAGTAGATTGGTTTTCAATGGCTTGCTTCTGCTGCTTCAGTGGAGCAGGATTATCCATTATGACTTCGCTAAGGTGCTTTTCTATTGGACGCACAAACCACAGCCGTCTGCCCCAATACACCCCCAACGCAATCAATCCCATGCCTCCAGCAATCACCAGATATGAAGCCCACATTGGCAGCCACTGTTCGAGCCAAGCAGCCAAGGCAATCGCCAAAAAGATTAGTCCAATGACCACGATAGCCGTAATAGCGAATAGCGCAATAATGAGCCCTAACAACTGACTTGTTTGTTCTACGCTCTGCACTTTCAGCAGTTGAAATTGTGACTTAATATATGCTTGAATATCAGCAAGTAGCTGATTGTAAAGACTGGTGTTCATAGTTTTTAGGTTAGAGGTTAAAGGTTAGAGGCATGGTTATTTCGCTGCATCTTCTACTGCGGCTTCGATGTCGGCTTTGCAGTGGCAGTTGCACATACCATTGCGGATGCGGCTCATCACTTTGTCCACCAGCTTGTTGATTTCATCGAGATTGAGGTTTTTGTACTTCTCGCGAGCGATTGCTGCGATTTCGGAGCGCAATTCTGCGCCACTCTTTGGAGCAAATAGCAATGCTGCTGTAGCTCCCACCACTGCTCCTCCCAGAAGAGCCAATAGCATTTTGGTTACGTTTGTCATAGTTGGTTTGGTTAAAAAGTTTCGGAACATCTGTTCCTTGAATAATTAAAGGCAAAATCTATGCCAAAACCACGGATTTATTCTATCAATTTGCGAATATCAAAAAAAAACACTACCTTTGCGCCAAAATCAATAATCATTTTCACATGAAACGACTAAATTCTAACATACTGAGCATTGGAATCACCCTACTACTGGCAATCGTAGTGGTAGTTAGTTCGTTGGTAACCAGTCACATTGTAGAACAATTCGAACAAGAAGAACATAAAAAAATCGAACTTTGGGCAGAAGCGACACGCCAATTTATTCTAGCAGATGAAGATGATAATATAGATCTTCTATTAGAAGTTATGGAAGGTAACACCACTATCCCCGTGTATATGGTAGATACCAACTATAACCTACTCCTCTCGCGTAACGTGCCAGAACCCAAGCGCAACGTGGAACAATTCTACACCAAGAAAATCAACGAACTACGTGCCACACAAGAACCCATCGAAGTACGCATCTCTGATAGCGTGATGCAGTATATCTATTACGAACAGTCATCCACATTGCAATGGCTATCGTATTTTCCTTATATCCAATTGGTTGTTATGCTCGCTTTGGCAGGATTGGCTGCAATAGCCCTGCTTATGGTACAACGCAGTGAGAAGAATAGTCTGTGGGTGGGACTCTCCAAAGAAACAGCCCACCAACTCGGCACCCCCATCTCCTCGCTTAATGCGTGGAACGAATTGCTAAAAGCCACATACCCCAACGACCCACTACTTCCTCAAATGGACGAGGATATTCGCCGTTTACAAATGATAGCCGAACGTTTTTCAAAAATCGGTTCACAACCTAAATTGGTGGCACAAGAGGTGCTTCCTGTATTGCAATCGGCTATCAATTACATGCAAGCACGGACATCTAGTAAAATAGAGTATAGATTAGAGGTTAGAGATGAAAAGTTAAAAGTTAAAGCTATGCTATGCACACCGCTATTTGAATGGGTGATTGAAAATCTATGCAAGAATGCTATAGATGCAATGGACGGGAAAGGAAGCATCACTATTGAAGTGAAAACGGAAAACGGAAAGGGGAAAGCGGAAAAATTATATATTGATATAACTGATACGGGCAAGGGTATTGACCGTAGATATTTCAAACGGATTTTTCAACCCGGTTACACCAGCAAAAAACGAGGTTGGGGACTAGGACTAAGTTTAGGCAAGCGTATCATCGAAGATTACCATCGAGGCAAACTCTTCGTGAAGCAATCGCAATTGGGTGTCGGTACGACCTTCCGCATTGTTCTGGAACAAACCAAAGACTGTTGATCCAGAACCAGACATTGCTGCATATACGGCGCCTGCATCATGCAGGCGTTGTTTTATTTCGGCTATCTCGGGATGAATAGGAAAAACGGTTTGCTCAAAGTCATTGATGAGCAACGGACGCATTCTATCGAAAGATAATCCCTCGTCCAATGCAGTCTTGATTTGCCCTTCTACTTCAGGGTGGCGCACTATTCCAGCATACGCTTCCTTGGTAGAGACTCCGCAATGGGGCTTAATCATCACAAGGCGCAAACCACTCAAGTCCAATGATATAGGCATTAGTTCATCGCCAATGCCTTCCGCATAGCATGGAGTGTTATAAACAAAAAAAGGACAGTCCGCACCCAAAGGACGAACCTCCTCAACTAATTGCTCTTTTGTCAGTCCAAGTTGGAATATCTCATTGAGCGCAATAGCCATGTGTGCCGCATCACTACTGCCACCACCTAAACCTGCACCAAAAGGAATATTCTTTTTGAAAGTGATTTTAACAGTTCCTATCTGAGGAAAATGTGCCTGCATAGACTTATACACCCTAATAATAAGATTGTCTGTTGGTAAACAATCAACAACTAAACCATCTTGCAGAAAAGCAAATTCATCTGCTTTTTCCACTTTCAGCTCATCGTGTAAGCCAGATACAGGATAGAAGATAGTCTCTAGATTATGATAACCATCTTCACGCTTACGCACAACGCGCAGACCGATATTAATCTTGCAGTTGGGATATAATACCATTGTCTCTAAACACTAAACAGTATCCATAAAGGACTTTTGCACCTTATTGAACACTATAATGCCAATAGCTAACAATACGACCATGAAGCCAAAACTGTAGCCGAGCATCCACCATTCGTGGTTACCCACGCCAAGCATACCATACTTGAAAAACTCTACAATACCCGTCAGTGGATTGAGCTGCATCACAATGCGTAGTTTCTCGTTCGTGATAGTAGAGAGGGGATAAATAACTGGAGTAGCGTACATCCATAGACTGACAAAGAAACTCAACAAGAGTTGCAAGTCGCGGTACTTAGTAGTCATACTAGAAAATAATATACCGAAACCAAGTGCCAGACCTGCTAACATTGCCACTAATACAGGAAATAATAACGCATATAAATTAGGTTGAATTTGCACATCTGTAAAAATAACATAGTAAAGATATACAACTAGGAATAACGCAAACTGAATAGCAAAACGTACTAAATTGCTAATCACATCGCTCAAAGGAGTTACCAAACGAGGAAAATATACTTTACCAAAGATACTTGCATTATTGACAAAAGTATTGGACGTTTTAGTTAGACAATCCGAAAAATACTGCCAGAAACTAATACCTGCGAGATAAAACAAAGGCTGTGGCAATCCATCGGTAGAAATTTTAGCTATACCACCGAACACCACCATATACATCACAGTGGTCATCAAAGGCTGAATAACAAACCACAAAGGACCTAGGATCGTTTGTTTGTATTGCGTAATGATGTTGCGTTTTACAAATAACATCATCAAATCACGATATCGCCAAATTTCTTTGAAATCAACCGACAATAGTTTATCTTTTGGACGTATCTCCGTCGTCCATTTTTCTTCCATTTCTACCATAATTTAATTAAATAGCGCACAAAGGTACACTTTTTTTTGCAAATATGCAAATTTATTTGTACCTTTGCGCCGAAATTTATGAACCCCGCCCTTTAGGGCGTAACTTTTTACAATTATGGCAAATGAAAAACAACAGTTCGTGGACGAACTAAAGGAACTACTACAAAAGAATGTAGCCGAAGTGAAAGAACAAGTAGAAATGATAAAAAATCAATTCTACCGTCAGTATCATCAAGAATTAGAAGCACAAAAAAAAGCTGCAGAAGAAGCAGCTTCTGCAGCAGGAGAAATCCTTGAAAATTGGTTGCCTTCCGTAGATGAATTGGAGCATGAGTTCCGCGAGTTGTTGAATACATATAAGCAACGTCGTGCTGAGTTGCAAAAACAAGTAGAGGATGAGCAACAACAGAATTTGCTACGGAAAGAGAATATCCTAACTCAGATGAAGGAAATGGCAGATGCAGAGACTGCAGATGTAATGGATAATCTCAAGAAAATGCGCGAGTTACAAGCAGAATGGAAAACTATTGGTCCTGTACCTGCACCTAAAGCACAAGAAGTATGGAAAAACTATCAACAATATCAAGAGCGATTTTACGATCTCGTAAAAATTAATATTGAATTACGCGATCTTGATTTCAAGAAAAACCTTGAAATGAAGACATTGCTTTGCGAAGCAGCCGAAAAGCTTCAAGAGAATCCCAATATCGTAGAGGCAAGTCGTGCTTTACAACAATTACATGATGAATGGGCAGAAATTGGACCTGTTGCACGCGAGTTACGTGAAGATTTGTGGAATCGTTTCAAACAAGCTAGCAGCATTATCAACAAGAAACACCAGGCATACTTTGATGAATTGCACGCAAAAGAAGGTGAAAACCTACAAAAAAAACAAGCATTAATCGCTCAACTCAAGGAAATTGATTTTGCAGCATTTAAGAATAATAAACAATGGGACGATGCTACAGCAAAAGTGCAAGCAATCCAACAGGAATGGCGTACAGTAGGTTTTGCTCCTAAAAAACAAAACCAAGCCGTATACGAAGAGTATCGCCAACTATGCGAAACATTCTTCAAGGCAAAAACTGCATTCTACAAGGGCATGCGTGATGAATTAAGTGAGAACCTCAAGAAAAAACGCGCGTTAATTGCTGAAGCAGAAGAATTGAAAGAAAGCACCGACTGGAAAGAGACTACAGAAAAACTCGTAGAACTACAGAAGCAATGGAAAAACATCGGTCCTGTAGCACGTAAATATTCTGACGATTTATGGAAAATGTTTACTGCAGCATGCGATACTTTCTTTGAGGCAAAACGAGTAGCAACTAAAGAAGCACGTGAACAATTTGCACAAAAACGTGCTGAAGCCAAAGAGCGCTGGGCAAAGAAAGTTGACCAGATGAGCGATCGTCAGAAATTGGTAAAAATGTACGAAAATTTAGTACAAGAAATCAAAACTGCAGAAAACAATATCCTCTTCTTTACTGGTAAATCAAAAACTGCTAACAAGCTAGTCGATGACATGCAAAAGAAGATTGATACTCTAAAAGAGCAACTCAACGAATTGGAAAAGAAAATTAATCAAATGGATGCTGCTGAATGAGCCAACTGATTTCATACAAAGAAGTAGAGGTTTGCCAAGAAGAACAGATCATTTTACACAATGTCAATCTTGAGGTGGCATCGGGTGAGATGATTTACTTATTGGGGCGTGTAGGAAGTGGTAAATCCAGTTTTATGAAAACCATCTATGGGGAACTTCCTACTCAGGGTGAACGTGCAAATGCATTAGGATATGACCTACTAACAATCAAACAGAAAGAAATTCCATATCTCCGCAGAAAAGTAGGAGTTGTATTTCAAGATTTTCAATTATTAGTGGATCGTAATGTAGAGGACAACCTACTCTTTGTACTTAAAGCCACAGGCTGGAAAGACAAACAATTGATGCGAAATAACGTACATGATGTATTGCGCCAAGTAGGCATGGCGGAGAAAGCCTACAAGATGCCATATCAACTCTCTGGAGGAGAACAACAACGTGTAGTAATTGCTCGTGCCTTGCTCAACTCCCCCGACTTAATTCTAGCAGATGAACCTACAGGAAACTTAGATCCAGAAACGGGAAAAGGTATCATGGAGTTATTATATAGCATCAGTCAAGCTGGTATGACAGTAATCATGTCCACGCACAATCCTAATTGGCCAGAGCAATATCCTGGAAGAAAACTACTTTTTGCTGATGGAAAAATCAGTGAAGCATAAAACAACAAAAAACGGACTTTCAATCGAAAGCCCGTTTTTTTTTACCAATCTAATTTGTAGGTAAGTAACATCACATGCTTATGTGTATATGCATGAGTGAGATGCACATTTCCATCATCCAACACATGTATATCCCTACTATACACATAATTATATCGATATGCAAGATTGACTGTATGTTTTTTATTAAATTTCCATTGCAAACCGATTTCAGGACGCAACTCATTGATATATTGTCCCCCTACATGTATAAGAGCCATAGACTGCATTGTACCCTTTGATGATTCAAAATACACATCCTCAATGGCATTCAAGGTATTGAAAATCTCCATTTTGGCCACTATACTCATACTCATCTTTTTAATAGGGGGAATATTATACACTGCCTGCAAACGAGAGCGCAACACCAAATCCAATGCATTCTTTTCACGTGAATCTATCTCATCAGCACGAGCATCCATCATCAAGCGTTCGCGCAAAGATAATTTCCAAGAACCAAGCGACACTTGCCCAGTCGCATCAATATTCACACGGTGACGAAGGTACTTATTTACATCATTCCAACCTTGATTGCCATAGAGTTTCAGCACATAACCTGCACTCATAGATAGGTATTCAATTGGCGTATATGCCAACGAAACAGTTGTATGCAAACGATGGAAGGGGTTGTCTGGAGCAATATTGATACGCATCTCCTCCTCAAGAGTCAGTTTCAGTCCATGATCAAAAGACTTAACAAACGATGCTATCATATGCAGCTCTTCTACCTGCTTACTGGTCGTATCTTGTGATACAATCTCTTGTCCCAATAACGACAATGGGATGAAAACAAAAAAAATAATAGATAAAATCTTTTGATAATGGATTTTCATATCAAATATTTTTTACTTGGTAGGTTAATGCGAACAATTTCATTTGCTTGAGCATAGCATTGAGTCCATTGCTGCGAGTTGGAGACAAATGTTCTCTCAGATTAATTTCATCAATGAAATACAAATCTGTATCTACAATCTCATCGGGGGTATGTCCACTCAATACTCGAATCAGGAGTGCTACTATGCCTTTCACCAAAATAGCATCCGAATCTCCATGGTAGATTACTTTACCCTGCTCCATCTCTGCTGTAAACCACACTTTTGATTGACATCCGTCAATCAAATTCTGCTCCGTTTTGGCTGATTCAGGAAATGCTTCCAAACCATTTCCATAATCTATTAGCAAGCTATAACGATCCATCCAATCATCAAAACTACTAAACTCGTCAATTATCTCGTCTTGTATTTCATTTATCAGCATAGTCTAATTTTAACATTTATTTGTATTTACGTTTAACTTATCTTTTCCGTACCCTTGCTATACCTTTGCCGAACAAAAACTATATCTTCTCTATTGCGAAATTTAACCATTTTTAACAATCAAAGAGAATAATTTTTCAGCAATATTGCTATCATCCTCTTCAGCAATATCTTTAACAGGTGCTTCTACCACTATATCAGCCTTCATATAAAATGGTTCACGCGCTTGCAATTGTGGTACAATAAATTGCAGTAATTCATCCTCTGTACGTCCTTGTAATACTGGCCGCTCGCTTAAATCTGTCAGCATTAATCGTTTCGCCAAATGTTCAGGTTTCCATTTGAGGTAAATGCTAGTACCTAATTCGCGAAGGCATTCCATATTATCCTCCCAACAAGGATAGCCTCCTCCTGTGGCATAAATCACCTTTTCTATAGGCAATTCTGCCAAATCTTCCACTACATATTTCTCTTTATAGCGAAATCCCTCAATACCGTGTTCACGAATATATTCTGCGGGGTTTTTTCCGTGAATTTCGGCAAAGGCTTCATCTAAATCAACAAAATGCCAACCCAACCGATCTGCCAAGATACGGCCTACTGTTGTCTTACCAGCAGCCATATAGCCAATTAAATATATCGGTAGTTTCATCATTGCGGTGTGTAATCAAAATTATCGTTATCGCGCCACAACACTTTTCCATTTTCTATGTATGCTTCAGGAAAAGCAGATTTAAATGGCGGTTTAAGCACACTAATTTCTTTCCACTCCTTATTATATACACGCGCGTGCGAGGAACATATTGGAGCACAAACTGTGTGAATGACAATAATACTATCCATCAAAACCAAAGTATCACGCGTGGAACTTATTTCAAGCGCAACATCTTTTGTATCATCTGCCGATGCAAAAGAAGACACAAGAAACAATGCTCCAATTATAATAGAAGTCAATAAGCTATGTGAAATATTTTCTATTTTCATTTTTCACTTAGTAAAACTACTGCTTGTGCAGCTATTCCCTCCTTTCGACCCACAAAACCAAGTTTTTCCGTAGTAGTGGCTTTTATACTAATTTGCCCTTCTTGTACGCCCATCACTTCAGCTAGACATGCTATCATGGCTGGAACGTAAGGATTAAGTTTGGGAGCTTCGGCACAAATAGTGCAATCACAATTCCCTAGCTCATATCCAGCATCACGCAACATCAACATAACCTTGCGTAGAAGAATCTTCGAATCAATATTCTCATATTCATTCCCTTTCACAGGTGGGAAATGATAGCCAATATCACGCATTGCCGCAGCGCCCAATAGGGCGTCACAAAGTGCGTGAATCAACACATCTGCATCCGAATGCCCTAATAGTCCTTGTTCGGACGGCACGAGAATGCCTCCCAACCATAATTCACGATTGGGGGCAAAAGCGTGCACATCATATCCGAAACCTATTCGCATATATCCGTCGTTAAGAATATCTTTTTACTTATTTGCGATTATTCACCAAATCTTTGATACCTGCTAAATCAAATCCAAGAGTAAAACGCATAGTATGATCAAGTGGGTTGGAAGCTGCAGTTGCAATGCAATAAGCAAAATCTAATGAGAATATGCTGAGTTTGAAGCCAGCTCCCAAAGTAACATAACGACGATTTCCTTTGTAATAATTCTCGTGACTATAGCCTGCGCGAGCAAAGAATTGACGATTGTAGCTATATTCCAGACCTACACCAAATTGAATTTCTTGAAGTTCTTCCACTGCTGACGAAATAGTTTTTCCTGTCTTATCATCTACATAACCTGGAGCATCGCAGAAAGATTGCCACCAACCATTAGGAGAAGATATTTCCGAATACTCTTGTTGCGTATATCGACCAGTCGTTTCATCGCTGGCAAATTTTGATTTATATGTAGGAACCAACATTTTGTTGGCCTCAACACTTACCATCAAGCGGTTGAAATCATCAAATGGCAATTCATAGCTCACACCTAGACGCATGTTTGCAGGAATAAAATTTTGAGTATCTCCATCATCATAAGACATTTTACCACCAAGATTGCTCAAATTAAAACCTAAACCAAAATAGCTCTCTCCCATTGGTAAAGCAATTGGTTGACGATAATATAATGCAACGTCTGCAGCCATAGTCCATGCAGGATGCATCTCAGTACTACTTTCAGTAACAGAAGCATTGACACCATTGTTCAAATCACTATACAAGAAACGCAAAGCAACTGCCATACTAACATATTCGTGTAACTTACGAGAGTATGCTACATCAATGGCCCATTCATTAGGGTGTGCTTCTTGGAATGCCGTGCCAGTATAATCTACCAATTGAACAGCACCCATAGAGAAATATGAAAAACTACCAGATATTGTACCAGCCATCTCACCCATGTTATAATAACCAGCAATATGTGCAAGATCAATATCAGTCACTAACTTGGTCAACCATGGAGTATAGTTAGCAGTAATGCCGCCTTTACTTTCCATAAACGCGTATTTCGCAGGATTCCAGTGTTGTGAGTTTAAATCTGGCGCTGTTGCTGCGCCAATGTCACCCATACCTGCAGAATGTGCATCTGGTGCAATACTGAGTGATGGCATAGAAGTAATCACTGGATTTGTTGCCATCATTGGCAATGCGAGACCCAAAATGGTCATCAATGATAAAAGAATTTTCTTCATTTTAGTAATTTATTGTTTTTTGTTAATATTTCTTATTCCATATCGTGACAAACACGAAGAATCATACATTATTTTCTAAAAATGTTTCATAGGCAATTATTTACATACTATAATCTTACCTGCTCTTGATACAAAATCAGAGGTGGCTGTTTTTATTCTTACTTGATAAATATATATTCCTGGAGAGATATTCATTTCACTCATATTCCACTGAATATTTTCTACACCATATTGATGGTGAGTTTTAATCAATCGACCGCTCAAGTCATACATATAAATTTCTGTTTGTACCAATTCGTCTGGTTGGTCATATTCTATACGGAAATTCAAAAGTCCGTTACGCGAAACCGGATTTGGATAAACAAGCACTTCATATATGGATGGTGCTAAACCTTTTAACACTTCAAAATTCAATTTTGCAGTGCTGCTATTGTTCAAAAGATCCCAAGCTCGAAACATTAACGTATGATTTCCTTCAGGTAGTTCTGGCATTTTGAAACTAACCATTCCTTGCTGATAACTATTGTTTTGCGCCATAAAATAATCGTTCAGTACATATGTATACTTTGGATCATCATCCACGGTAAGCAATAAATCATGCCCTATACCAGATCCAACAGTATTTATACCATTTTGATCATACACCTCAGCAAAGAAATGTGGAAATTCGTATGTCTTGTCTCCATCAACAAAAGCAGGATTATTCAAATACATATGGATATCAGGACCTATTGTATCCACTATTTCAACGCTGCTACTACCACCTACAATAAAATCATCATAATAACCAGTCGCTTCTTCTCGCGAACTCGCATCGCAAGCGTAGTATACAATTCGTCCCTCACCATAATTGTAACGAATATCTTTGGGCACCATAAAAGTAAATTCAAACTTTCCATCTATTACATTGGCTTGTCCGGAGAACAAGATATTTGGATAGTCCTTATATTGCATGATTATTTTTTCATCTTCATCAGGTTCATCATTATCACGTGTACTCATCATTTGCATTTTATCCCAAATGGTGACATTCAGCAAGCCATTAAACCACGAAGCTGTATCGCCATTATCTACCATAACATATCCTTTGATAGTTTGAACATTCAACGCGTGTAAAGTATCTATATCTGTTGTCGTTTTTATCACATAGTCAGTTGGATAATTTAGACGTAATGCGGGATCACCTAACAACACATAAGACATCTTATTCATATCACGTCCTGTCATATTTTTTGCTATACGAGTGGCTTCACCTAAAGTCATATTATAACTAAATGGATCCTTATGTCCGAATATCGTATCGCAAAAGTTACGATTGAATATCGTATTTTGCACCACATATACTGTTCTGCATGCCGACAACACGCCTATAGCTCCTCCAATAGGATTCAGCAAAGCCTCTTCACCAGCCGATAGAATACCAGCATCAAAACGCGAGAAATTACACGTTACCAAGAACCAGAAACCATGATTCGTATTTTGCAAATTTTTAATATCTCGTGTTCGCATAATTAATTCAGAAGTAATATTATTATATCCACCATGCCCCGAATAATCCATAAATAGCACTCCTTTATTAATCATATTATCGAACTGATTTTTAGCTAATGGGTATGACTCACCCGAAGCATTTACCTCTTGCGTATGAGCATCTAGATAAATCTTTGTCAATACAAAATTAGGATTCTCATTTGATAATTTCTCTGCTCCTGCTTCCGCTGTTTGTATGTGCATACCATGGTCGCCATCATCTGCCAAGAAGCATATCTGATTTTTCCAAGGGCCTAAGTTATTGTTATCCATGTATTGACACAATTTATCCACCACTTGCCTTGCTTGTTCTTCAGTACGTACAGGCAAACGTCCTACGCCAATATCCATTATTCCGTTTACCTCTCTGAAGGTTCCTGAATCCATACCTGCATCATCCGCCATAAAACCAAAATAATCATCCGTTGCGTATGCATTGGTTTCCGCAGTAGAGTTATATGCTTCGTACACTAATAATCTCCCTACACCTGCCTTACCACCTAGTAACCCACGATTATCAAACGTTGCGCTTCCCATTAATAATAGATATTTGGGCTGTTTTATCTTATCACCATCCGCACGATCGTACAACATCTTCATTAACCAGCGATATGCACTCACGTCAGGTGTTCCTGAAGAAAATTCATTATACACCTGTTCATCGGTTACAACAGCCCATGTTAATAAATCTTTCTCTTCATGTTTCTTTGCTAAACGTATTGCATGTGGTACAAATTCAGATGGACTAATAATCACATAATCAATATCACGTAGTGCATGCAGGTTTTGATTCTTAACTTTTCCTATATAGCGTGGTACTTTCCAACCAGTTGCATTCACATTCACCGCCATATATTTCTCAATTTCTTGGCAGTTCCCCACCCATGTCAATTTTGTTTCTTTTATCTGTGTGGGGACTTGCTCGATATCCACACCATTTGTCACACGCCATATTTGCGTAGTAGGCGTTGCATTATTCAATAGATAACGTACATTTCCACCTCGCTCAATACAATTGGCATTATTAATTGCCATAGATCGACCTTCCATCGTCAAAGAACGAGGTACAGTTAGTTCTACATAATTGAGATAGCCGGTTGCACCTTCTGAATTGTTAGAAAATTTTATCTTAACTACTTGCTCATCTGATTTTTCTGCTTTACCAATTAGTTTAATCGAATCCTTTTCAGCGCGCGTATTGTTGTCAGAAACTCTTACCGCAGCGACAGATTCACTCACTTTACTATTAGACAATGAAATCGTAAAACTCGAAGGAGTTTGAGCCATTGCAGCTACTTCCGCATAACATATTGTTACATAATCTTGTAATACGTTAGGAATACGAAATGTTAGATTGAGTTGATCCATATTCGCCGATAATTGTTCACCATAAAACTCACGTCCACCTCCACTCACTCCCGATAAATCAATCAAGTTCACCAAATCTTTTTCGTGAACCATATAGTCCATAAACCATTCTACATTAGATGCATTAATATCATCTAGTGGTTCTACCATTTGCATAATTTTTTGTTCTCCCACATCATCACTAATGAAATAGTAACCATGCTGACTATATGGATTTTGAATATGATGCCAACGTCCTCCTTTAAATTGCCACTTCACAGGACCTTGTGCATAGAACAAAATATAATCGCCTTTCCCAAATACACCATCATTACCCTTATGCATATAGAAAGGAATCGATGGTACATCATCCCATTTCGGCAATGTAAAATTCTCATCTAGCACATTGCCTCCATATCCCATGATACGCACCTTAGAAGGATCAAATCCCCATGCTTTAAGCGTATCATATGGCAAACAATATACCCCTGTTTCACTCACACGAATTTTACCAATGTGACCACTTTTCAATACCGAATAATCAGCATAATGATGTATTCCTCCATGTACCATGAAAGAGAACAATATTCCACACAATATAATCAGCAGTCTTTTCATTTAATTTTGCAATACAATAATTCTTGTCCGTTAGTTTCTATGCGAATAATTTCTTCTCTTACCAATGCACGTGAATCTACAGCATAGTCAACAAAAATCATATCTCCTTGACGAATAGTCATAATTTGACTCACACGTTCTATTGCCTCATCTAAAGAAATGAGGGTTGCTGGTGGTATCCAAACATTTAGTTCCACAAACTGCCCTACTACCAATGAATAGTCAAAAGCCCATCCACGTACCATATCTCCCTTTGCAACGCAATCTGCCGCACAAACATTCACTCCTGGCGCTATTGCATCGTAATAACGAAATGCGAACTTTGATGCGACATTTTTACCCAGTCGACTCACACGGAGTACCACACAAGGAGTTATGCGTACATCCTCACTCCAATCTGGAATGAAAAATGGTTTACGATTCACCAATAACGATGAATCGCTTTTTAGCACCACGCTCACATGACCATTTATTTGACTAAAACCAATTATTTTCATTTAGCCTACAAAATTACAAAAATTCTCGCACGCTCGCAATAGTTCCTTACAAATATGAATTACTTTCTTAATAATCCAAGCCTTTATCAGCGTAAAACACAATTATTTTTATTTTGCCCTTATAAATATCTGTACGGGAGTTCCATTAAAATCCCACCATTCGCGTAACTTATTTTCCAAGAACCTACGATATGGCTCTTTCACGTATTGAGGCAAATTAGCAAAAAATACAAACGTTGGTATCTGCGTATTAGGCAATTGCGTACAATACTTTATCTTAATATACTTTCCTTTTGTTGCTGGTGGAGGATAATTTTCAATCAATGGTAAGAAACGTTCATTCAGTTGTGCAGTTGACACTTTACGTTGTTTGTTTTCATATACATGCAATGCTGTTTCCATTACCCTGAATATACGCTGTTTAGTCAATGCAGATGTAAAGATAATTGGAAAATCAGTAAACGGAGCTATACGCTCACGGATAGCTCGCTCATAGCCTTTGATATCTGTATTTGTCTTACTCTCTATCAAATCCCATTTATTCACGCATACAACTAAACCTTTTTTATTTTTCTGAATAAGAGAATAAATATTTAAATCTTGTGCTTCAATACCACGGGTGGCATCAATCATCAAAATACATACATCCGAGTTTTCAATTGCACGAATCGAACGAACTACAGAATAATATTCTAAATCTTCATTCACCTTTGCTTTCTTGCGAATGCCAGCTGTATCCACCAAATAGAAATCCTTACCGAATTTATTATATCTTGTATATATGCTATCACGCGTTGTGCCTGGTATATCAGTCACAATCGTACGTTCTTCGCCAATAAATGCGTTCAATATACTACTCTTTCCTGCATTAGGGCGTCCTACAATAGCAAAACGTGGCAATTCATCTAACTCCTCGCCTGCTACTGTATCCTTAAAACGACTACATATCTCATCCAATAAATCGCCTGTACCCAAGCCGTTTTCTGCAGAAAGAATAAATGGTTCGCCCAAACCCAACTTATAGAATTCTGGAGCACCATATTGTTGATCAAACTGATCCACTTTATTCACTGCCAACACAGTCTCTTTCTTGGCTTGACGAAGTAAGTGCGCCACCTCCATATCAAATTGTGTTACACCTGTATTCACATCTACCACCAATAGAATCACATCCGCTTCTTTGATGGCCAGATTCACTTGACGGTTAATTTCACTTTCAAACGTATCATCTGAATTAACAACCCATCCTCCAGTATCAATCACTGAAAACTCTTTGCCACACCATTCACTCTTGCCATATTGACGATCGCGAGTCGTACCTGCAGCATCGTTCACTATTGCTCGACGCGTCTTCGTCAAGCGGTTAAATAGGGTCGATTTCCCAACATTGGGACGGCCCACTATCGCTAAAATATTTGCCATAGTCTATTTCGTTTTTGTGTAATATTACTTATCTTACCACTTTAATTACAGCCGCAATTACCACTACAGTCACTATTGCAATCATCACATTTACCATGGCAGCCACCGCAACCACGATGATGCAAAGCCTTCAATTCACCATCGGTCACATCACGAATATTTAACACTTTACCTACAAAATGCAAATTTTCACCAGCTAGAGGATGATTCAAATCAATAGTCACATGCGCTTCGGCTACCTCTACAATTTGTGCATTGATAATTTGACCATCTATGGTATTCATTGGTACAATCGCCCCCACAAATACACGCTCCGAGTCAAATTCACCATCGCCATTATAGAACATTTTTTTCTCTAATTGCAGTACACCTTCAGTATCATATTCCCCATAGGCATCTTCACAAGGAATACGGAAATCAAAAGATTCGCCTTCTGCCAATCCAGCCATGTGCTCTTCAAATGCTGGCAACATCATACCCTCACCATGGCAATACACCAATGGACGATCCTCTGTTGCTTGCTCCATGATTTCTTCACTTCCATTATCTCCATCCACATACAAATCGTATTGGAGGGTTACTACTTTTTTTGCTTCTACTTTCATATTCTTTTTTGATAATTATTTTCTATGAATCATTTTACCACCATTCCACACGACGGCTTGTAGCATCTGCGCTGCTCTTATCATATTTCAAATCCTTCAGCATGCTTGCATTCACACCGATATGGAATGTATAACTCTTAAATTGTCCAAATGGTACAAAACTCGCACTCATACTCCAACAGTGCAGATCCTTACTTACATTGATACTCGAATATGCCAATTTCTTCGCATTAACATCATAACTGAGTGAGGTACTAGCTTTCCATCCTTTACCTAATCCAATTGATGCTGAGAAACTCAAATTATGGCGGAATCCCATTTTAGGATAATTACGTTTCTCATCCCATTCTGTACCTGGTGCATATCGCAAACTATATGATACGCTCAAACTCCATGGTATTTCTGCAAACAAATAGCCATCATCAGTCACTTTGTCCTCTTCATCTTTGCGAGTTCTATTAGTATTTTGTTCCTCTGGCTCTATCAATTCGCCTGTCAAAGGATCTATCGTAGGTTCCTGCAATTCTTCTTCCACTGCAGTGTCTTCTTTTTTTTCATCACGATTAAACCAACGTTTTACCACATCGTTATTGAACGTATAACTAAAACTTGTACTTGTACCCAAAAAATGAGGGAAACGTCCATGATTCCAATATAGCTCATTGCAGCGCACGTGTTGTCCACTTGCTGTGGTTGTGTACATATATGGATCAAACTGGCCGCTCAGGTTGATAGTATAGTTCACTTTAGGAATCTTTATGCGTAGATTCACAGAAAAGTTCTGCCAATTCATAGAGTCAGCAATGAAATTATAACCTCCGCTAATACTAAAATTGTCAATAATACTATACACCTTGTAGGGTTCCTTGCCTGTGGTATCTTTGTCATTGCGCAATTTCATCTCCAAGTTATTACCCAATGAGAATGACAAACTAGCAGAACTACCTCGACTTGGAGCTTCGCGGAAACGAGAATAATTCACCACCTCAAATATCGGCAAACCATTTTCATCCAGTTTAGGAACTATATTTCCGGCCTCATCATGTGTAGTCAACATCCTATCATATGTCCCATAGAAGCCACCATATCGTTTCGCCCACATTGGATCACCGAAATCGGGGCGGTAGCTAAAACTCAAACTTGGCGTCATTACATGGCGGAAACGATCCACTTTGTCGCCAAATAATTTCCGACTGGGGATATAAAAACCATACAATTTCGTACTCACACTTACACTCGCATTGAAATCATATACATTATAGAAACCCATCACCGTATCCTTTTTCACTTCATACGTTTCCTCATCCCAACGTTGATCCACACGTTGGAAAAACATCCTATCATTGAAGCTTATACTTGGAGTCACACTAATATATTTAAACAGCATAAAGGAAGCCGAACTACTCAGAGTATGTTTCAAACCATTCTGCCAGTCTTTCACAAAATTCGATTTTAAGAAGTAATCTTCCTTGCAGGAAATCGAATTATAGAAACTTCCATTATATTGCAAACTAATTTTCTCATACCATTTCTCTTTTCCTACACGCACTTTACGTTTGAATGGATATATACGGCTCATGCTTACATTTATATTGGGCAAACTCACTTGTAAAGTAGAATCCTTATTGCGCTGTGTAATACTCATGCTTGCACTAATACTCCATGGACTATCTGGAAAACGCTGCGTATAGTTCACCGTACTACTTGTCGTATTTTCAGCATTCTGTTGTACGTTATAATAGCTATTGATATTACTACGGTTATAACCTGCTGTTTTGAAGTTTACACTTGCTGAAAAATTATTATACGGATTGGCCTTCGTATCTTGTGTATGCGTCCACTGAACACTCAAGTTCTTCGCCACATTATAGTCGGGCATATCTTTTTCACCTGTCACATCCCAACGATAATTCACACTCAAATTACCACGGAATTTATACCGTTTTGCATATCTACTTGCCGCAGACACCGACCATGTACCACGCGTGTAAATATCGCCCTTCACTTCCAGATCAATATAATCATTGATAGCAAAATAATAGCCCAAACCCTGCAAATACATACCACGAGTATAATCATCACCAAAGTTCGGCATAATTATACCACTCGAAAATTTATCTGTAAAAGGGAAAAAACCAAATGGCACTGCCAATGGCAATGGCACTTCGCCGACAACCAAATATGCAGGACCAAACACCACATTCTTCTTTGGCTGAATCTTACCCTTAGTCATTTGCAAATAGAAGTGAGGATGATCGTGGTCATCACAGGTCGTATATTTACCACCGTGAAGCATCAGCGTATTATTGTCCATCTTCTTTGTTTTATCAGCTATAAGATAACCCTCGCCCTGCTCCGTCACCACATGACGAATCAAGCCCTTTTGTGTTTTCAGGTTATATGTAATCTCTTTTGACTCATAGCTATCATTCGCGTCCTTAAATACTGGCAATTCCGTCCATTCATTTTCTATCGTATCCAACACGCCTGCCGCATATATTGTACTGCTATCCATGCACACACGTATATAGCCTGCTGTCAATTCCAATGCTTTATATTTCACCTCTCCACTACCATACATATGCGCAATGCCCTTACCCGTCATCACCAAAGAGTCTTGCGAGGTGTACATCACTCGCGCATCGATAGCGCCACTCTTACGCTCTTGTAGTACCACAGTAGAATCTGGTTCAACTGCTGCCACTTCTTGCGCACCTTGGTCGCCTATCCATACAGGAGGTTCTTGTTGAGCCCCATCCATAGCCATATCATTCTCTACCACAGGCAATGTATCCAACGGAACCTGAGCCGCTGAATATGCCTGCTGAATCAGCAGTAATCCGAATAATATGTACCAACCTCTTTTCATTTATACACACGCGTTTCGCGCGCATACGCGCATATTCACGCAAAATAACCTGCAAAAGTACTACTTTTTTTTCATATATGCAAATTTTCAACCTTATTTTTAATACCATAGTGGAATTTTGAATAAATTACACTCATTTTTACACAGCTTTTACAAAAAAAACACAACCACTTATACACCAAGATTTGATCACTATCTTTTCCTACAATTTTAGCGGAAGATAAGCCAACGATAAGCCAACGATAGCTTCCGGAAACATGTATTTAAAACACCCATTTTTAGACATTCTATCCAAAATATTTCTTCAAAAATTTGCACACCTCAATTGTTTTTTGTAATTTTGCAGGCGATTATGGCTTTTTCGCTATTCCCCTTTTTGCGAGAGCTAAAAAACATAGATAATTTTCAAGAGTTTATATATGATTAACCGTATTCAAGAATTAACAGCACAGGTCGCTTCACTCGCTGCAGCAACGCTAGAAGAAGTAGAGGCGCTGCGAATCAAATACCTTTCTAAAAAAGGTATCATTACCGAATTATTCAACGATTTCCGCAACGTTCCAAAAGAGCAAAAACGCGAAATAGGCCAAGCACTCAATGCTCTACGCCAGGCTTACGAAACACGAATCAACGAGTTACGTGAAGCTGTAGAAGCAAGCGGAGCAAGTAGCAAAGCTGCAGATGTAGCCGATCTTACGCGCACACCCGACCCTATTGCACTGGGTACACGTCATCCCTTATCACTTGTGCGTGAGCAAATCATTGACATATTCTCACGCGTAGGCTTTACAGTGGCAGAAGGGCCAGAGGTAGAAGACGATAACCACGTTTACTCACTCCTTAATTTTGCACCTGAACACCCTGCTCGCGACATGCAAGATACCTTCTTCATCGAGAAAGAACCAGGAGTGCAAAAACCTTCCGATATTTTGCTTCGTTCACACACCTCTAGTGTACAAACACGTACAATGCTCAACCAAGAGCCTCCTATTCGTGTACTCTGCCCTGGACGTGTATACCGTAACGAGGCTATTTCAGCACGCGCACACTGTTTCTTCCACCAAGTTGAAGGACTATACATTGATAAAAACGTTAGCTTTGCTGACCTTCGAGAAGTATTACTCTATTTCGCAAAGGAGATGTTCGGACCAGAAACACAAATTCGACTTCGCCCTAGCTACTTCCCTTTCACCGAACCTTCGGCAGAGATGGATATATCCTGCGACCTTTGTGGGGGTAAAGGTTGTTCCTTCTGCAAAGGTACTGGATGGGTAGAGATCCTTGGATGTGGAATGGTAGACCCTAACGTTCTCGAATCATGTGGAATTGACTCGAAAATTTATACCGGCTACGCCTTTGGCTTGGGTGTAGAGCGTATTACCAACCTCAAATACAGAGTGAAAGACCTTCGCCTCTTCTCCGAGAACGATGTGCGTTTCCTTCAGCAATTTGAAGGTTGCTAATGTTGGCAGTTTTTGATACTTTTATACGTTTAGAACTTTTCAACGTAAAATCTTTTGATTTTAACACAAGTAATACAAGTCATTAATCCTCTGCAAGTTATTGGTTCAACCGACGACTTGCAGAGTTTCGATATTCGTCATCTGCTCACTGATAGCAGGCAATTAGGAAGCGAACCGCAGCATACACTTTTTTTTGCATTTCAAACGGCCAAAAACGATGGTTCCTTCTATATCCCTTCACTCATAGAATGTGGTGTTAGTTGTTTCATTCTCACCAAGCAACAATATAATTCCCTACCTACTACATATAAACTATCATCTGCTATCTTTATCCTCGCTGAGGATGTTCTTGCTACATTGCAAGCATTAGCCATTTATAAGCGTTCACTTTATCATGGACCAGTAATTGGTATTACGGGATCAAATGGAAAAACAGTGGTCAAAGAATGGCTCTACCAATTGCTCAAAGATGACTATAACATTACACGTTCACCTAAATCTTATAACTCACAGATTGGTGTTCCACTTTCCGTATGGCAGCTCAACGAACAAACTGAATTAGCGATTTTTGAAGCAGGTATATCCGAGATGGGCGAGATGCAGAAACTACAACCAATCATACAACCCACTATTGGTGTCATCACATATATAGGAACGGAACATGGCGAAAATTTCCCTTCGCTTGAAGCCAAGCGAGCAGAAAAAATGCAACTTTTTGCAGACTGCCCTATAATCATTGAAGATGCCACTCATCAAAATATACGGACATGCGCGTCCGTTATGCGCGCATTAGGATATAGCGAAGATATTATCACTCAACGTATTCTTTACCAAACGCACGAAACCATTCTTGAAGTTAATCTCTCTGCATTAGTAAACAATGTGCGCTATTTCCGTTCTCTACTACGTCCTACAACCCTTCTCACTTGTATGGTCAAAGCATTTGCTTATGGAGCTGGAAGTATTGAAGTCAGCCGGGCACTTCAACAATGTGGAATGGTAGACTATCTTGCTGTAGCAGTAGCCGACGAGGGTGTGGAACTCCGCAAGGCAGGAATCACTTTGCCAATCATCATCATGGATCCTGAAGTGGCAGCACTTGATTTAATCATTGAAAATAACCTACAACCGAACATCTATTCCATCCAAGTTCTCGAAGATATCATTCATGCAGCAGAAACTAAAGGACTAGAACAACTACCTATACACATTAAATTTGATTCTGGTATGCATCGTTTGGGATTTTTCAGTGAAGAAATTCCTCAGCTCATTGCTCGTTTACAAACACAAAAAGCAGTGCAAGTAGTAAGCGTATTCTCGCATCTTGCAGGCAGCGATGAAGCGCAATTCGATGAATTTACCCTCGAACAAATTCGATATTTCGACTCTTGTGCCGAGCAACTAAAATCAGCGCTCAACTACCCAATAATCAAGCACATATGCAACACTGCTGGCATTGAGAGATTTACTGATTACCAATTTGATATGTGTCGCCTTGGTATTGGATTGTATGGATTCTCATTCCTCACACCTTCTGCCAATTATCACGCGCCTAGTCTACGCAATGTATGTACACTCAAAACAACCATACTTAGTGTAAAAACAATACCAGCAGGTAGCACGATTGGCTATGGTCGTCATACTACCATCAGCGAGCCAAGACAAATTGCTGTCATTCCTATCGGATATGCAGATGGATTTGATCGCCGATTCTCCAATTACGGAGGCGAAGTGATGGTACGAGGCAAACGTTGCCCTGTGGTAGGAAATGTGTGCATGGACCAAGCTATGATTGATGTAACTGGTACTGATGCTCAACCAGGAGATTTTGCAATGGTATTTGGCGATCAAATGCCCATACAAGAACTGGCTACAAAACTGAATACTATTCCTTATGAAATACTAACATCTATTTCTCGCCGTGTCCAACGTATCTATTACTACGAATAAGCTAACTATCGGCTATAGCAGCAAGATTGTGCAGCACAACCTATCTTTCTCGCTTTATGCAGGAGAGATGGTCTGTATGCTCGGTCCTAATGGATGCGGGAAATCCACTTACTCTGCACACTAGCCAATCTTCTACCAGCTATTTCTGGTACTTTCACATTGAACAATAATTCATCGCCAATAGCTAATCATCCATCTATCGCTCTCGTTCTTACGGAACGACTTAGCCTAGAGAACACCACCGTTCATGACGTAGTAGCTATGGGAAGATATCCTTATACATCCTTCCTTGGCGGATTAACAAACGAAGACGAAACATTTATCTCCGCAGCTCTCAAAGACGTAGGGTTCACCTCTCAGTTATCAAATACTAGTTCATCTTTTTGCGATACCCCCTTCAATGCTCATTCTGATGGAGAAAAACAACGTATTCTGATTGCCAAAGCCATTGCGCAACAAACACCAATCATCTTGCTCGACGAACCCACTGCACATCTTGATTTGCCTAATAGAATCAAAGTGCTGCAACTACTCCGTCGTCTAGCACACGAACAAAGGAAAACCATTCTTATTTCCACGCACGAACTAGAACTTGCTATCCAACTATCAGACCGAATCCTACTGATGTCCGAGCATGGTATTATGCTTGACACGGCAGAATCGCTCCGTCAAGCGGACGCTTTCACACATGCTTTTGATATGGATATATTCCATCCCATCCCCTAAACTATTCCTCTTATTTATACTCTCTACTCTCCACTCCAAACTTAATAAAAATCGCTCAAATAGCGATTTTATTTGCATTTATGCAAAAAAATTAGTACCTTTGTCGCCGGAAGGCGACGCCTTTGATTTTTTAACCAACTAATGTCATATATTTATGCTTACTATTGGAGACAAAATACCTGCTTTCAGTGTGGCTGATCAAGATGGAAACATCATTACCAATGAACAGATCATTGGCAAGAAAACTGTACTTTATTTCTATCCCAAAGACAGCACACCTGGTTGCACTGCTGAAGCATGCAACCTACGTGATAACTATCAACGATTTCTCGAACAAGGCTATCAAATATACGGAGTAAGCAAAGATAGTCAGAAATCGCACCAGAACTTTATTACCAAAAATAATTTACCTTTTTCTCTTCTATCTGATCCCACTACCGAGATGATGCAGGCTTTTGGTGCTTGGGGTGAAAAAAAGATGTGTGGCAAAACATGTACTGGAACTTTGCGCAAAACTTTTATATTTGATGAACAAGGTATTCTTACACAACTCATCGAAAAAGTAGATACAAAAAATCATACCGAACAAATATTATAACAATGGATACTAAAGAACTACAAAAACTCATCGCCATTTGGTTTGAAGAAGATATCCGCGATGGTGATCACACATCGCTCAGCTGCATTCCCGAAACAGAGATGGGATGCCAACAACTCATTGTAAAAGAAGAAGGTATTATCGCTGGTATCGAAGTGGCTAAACAAATCATTGCATACTTCGACCCAGAGTGCCGTATGGAGCAACTCATTGAAGATGGTACCCCTGTTAAACCAGGAGACATCGCTTTTCGCGTATATGGCAAGGAACTCAGTCTGCTACAAATCGAACGCACCATGCTCAATGTGATGCAACGCATGTCTGGTGTAGCCACTACAGCCCATAAGTACCAATCGCTCATTGAAGGTACTGGTTGCCATGTGTTAGATACTCGTAAGACAACTCCTGGTTTGCGCTACTTGGAGAAAGAAGCAGTACTTATTGGTGGAGGTATGAACCACCGTATAGGCTTATTCGATATGATTCTACTCAAAGACAACCATGTGGATTTTTCAGGAGGTATCACCGCAGCGCTGACCCGAGCAAAGAACTATTGTGCGGAGAAGGGTAAAGACCTCCGCATTGAGATCGAGACCCGCAACGAGGATGAGATTCGCGAAGCACTTACCACCAATATTCCAGATCGTATCATGTTGGATAATTTCTCTCCAGAGCGCACCAAAGGTGCGGTAGAGATTATTCGTGCATGGGAGAAAGAGAATGGCAAGCATATAGAAATTGAATCCAGTGGAGGCATCACCATTGACACTATTCACGATTATGCTACTACTGGTGTGGATTTTGTTAGCGTAGGTGCTCTCACCCACTCTATCAAGAGTTTAGACATGTCTTTTAAAGCAGTAAAATAATTATGAATATCATCCAACGCCTTTCTGCGCTACGTGCGCTGATGCAAAAAAATAATATAGCAGCATGCATTGTCCCAGGCACTGATCCACACGCTAGCGAATATATGGCTGAACACTGGACTGAGATGTCTTGGATTACAGGTTTCCTTGGTGAAACTGGCACTGCAGTCATTACGATTGATAAAGCATTGCTTTGGACCGATAGTCGCTACTATCTCCAAGCAGAATCCGAATTACAAGGTACTACTGTCGAACTCATGCGCGAGAGCGATATAGATTGTCCAACTATCCCCGAATGGCTATGTGAAAACGTTCAAGGAGCAGTAGCAGTCAATCCTGAAATGTACAGTGTAAATGGCTATTATGATTTACAAGTTACCTTAAAAGAAGGAGGTTTGTCACTCGTATCTATCGATTTAATTTCCCCACTTTGGACAGAAGATCGCCCAGCTATTCCTACTTCTCTGCTCTACGAATATGAAGAAAAATATACTGGCGAAAGTGTAGCTAGCAAACTACAACGCGTACGTCAGACATTGCAAGAACGCCATTGCCAAGCATTAGTTATCTCTGCACTAGATGAGATTGGATGGCTACTCAATATCCGTGGCAAAGATGTCGATTATACCCCATGTCTTATCAGTTATGTGGTAGTAGAGATGAACAAATGTACTATTTTCGTAGCACCTAGCAAACTTGATGCTGCAGCATATGATTATCTCAATCGCGCAGGAGTAAGCATCTGCGACTACGACCAAGTATTCCACTATTTACAGAACATCCAAGCTACAGCTATCATGTACGATGGTAGCAAAGTTAACGAGGCGCTCTATGAGGCCATTAATCCTGCGGCTAACAAGGTCAACGTTACTCCTAGTCCAGTACTGAAGATGCAGAGCGTGAAAAATGCCACCGAACTCGCAGGCGAACGCATCGCTATGCGCAAAGATGCGGTTGCACTGACAAGATTCTTCTATTGGTTGGAGAAGGAGGCCCTCAAAACACCTCAAACAGAAATAACCCTCGCCGCCAAACTTGGCGAGTTTCGTGCAATGGGCGAGAACTACACCGACGACAGCTTCTGCACCATAGCAGGTTGGAAAGGCAATGGTGCTATCGTGCACTACCACGCTACTCCAGAGGAGTGTGCTAAGATAGAAGGCGATGGTGTACTGCTATTGGATTCGGGAGGACAATACCTGGATGGTACTACCGACATTACCCGTACCGTATGGGTGGGTAACCCAACATTGATTCCAGATGCAGTGAAACGTGACTATACCCTCGTACTCAAAGGACATATAGCATTGGCGCGCGCACGTTTCCCTAGAGGTACACGAGGAAATCAGTTAGATATTTTGGCTCGTCAATTCTTATGGGCTGAAGGTATGACATATGGTCATGGTACAGGTCACGGTGTAGGACACTTCATGGGTTGTCATGAAGGACCACAAAACATCCGCACCGATAACAACCCTAATCCTATGCAAGTGGGTAATATTTGTTCCGATGAACCAGGTATCTACCGCACCAATGAATATGGTATCCGTATTGAGAACCTTATCGCTGTTTGCGAATCTAAAGACTTGGGGGCACATACCACTGGTGAAACTTTCCTTGAGTTTGAGACGCTTACTTTGTGCTATTATGACACTCGTATGATAGACCTCAATCGTATGACTAAAGAGGAGATTCTGTGGATCAATGACTACCACGCATGGGTATATGCAGAGGTAGCACCACTACTGTCCGAGCAAGAAGCCGCATTCCTAAAAGAAAAATGTAAAGCATTGTAAATTGATACTAATATATGAAATTAGAAGAAATACTTATTCCTAAGGTACAAGAAGCAGTTAAGAACTTGTACGACTTAGAAATCACATCTGCACAAGTGCAGTTCCAGAAGACTCGCGCCGAGTTTGAAGGCGATATCACTCTCGTAGTTTTCCCATTTGTGAAAGCTGCACGCAAGGCCCCTGCTATGGTAGCACAAGAAGTGGGTGAAGCGCTACAGGGTGGACTCATCGAGAAGTTTAATGCGGTACAAGGTTTCTTAAACCTCAGCATCGCACAATCTTATTGGATAGAGCAACTTCAAACTATTGCTGAAACTGAAGCCTACGGACAGCTCACACGCTGTGAAGGCGAAAAGCCATTGATGATGGTAGAATATTCCTCACCCAACACAAATAAGCCATTGCACCTTGGACACGTCCGCAACAACCTGCTTGGTTATTCTATCGCTAAGATTCAAGAAGCAAACGGATGGAATGTAGTGAAAACCAATATTGTGAACGATCGCGGTATTCATATCTGCAAATCTATGCTGGCATGGCAAAAGTTCGGCAATGGCGAAACTCCCGAGTCTAGCGGAAAGAAAGGCGACCACCTCATTGGCGACTACTACGTGCGTTTCGATAAGGAGTATAAAGCACAAATCAAAGAGCTCATGGCTAGTGGTATGGATGAAGAGACCGCCAAGAAAGAGGCTCCACTTATCAAAGAAGCACAAGCCATGCTTGTCAAATGGGAGCAAAACGACCCTGAGGTACGTGCACTTTGGCAAAAGATGAACGAATGGGTATATGCTGGCTTCGATGAGACTTACAAGCAAATGGGCGTAGGTTTCGATAAAATCTACTACGAAAGCGACACCTATCTTGTGGGCAAAGGAGAAGTAGAACGCGGACTTGCAAAGGGTGATTTCTATCGCCGCGAAGATGGCAGTGTATGGGCTGACCTCGCAGCTAATGGATTAGATGAAAAACTCCTGCTCCGCGCAGACGGTACATCGGTATATATGACTCAAGATATCGGTACTGCCAAACTCCGTTTTGAGGACTACCCTATCAATAAGATGGTGTATGTAGTTGGTAATGAGCAAGAATACCATTTCAAAGTGCTCAGTATATTGCTCGACCGACTCGGTTTCCCATTTGGCAAAGAGTTGGTGCACTTCAGTTATGGCATGGTAGAGCTCCCTAATGGTAAGATGAAGAGTCGTGAAGGTACAGTAGTCGATGCTGATGACCTCATGGCACAGATGATTGCGGACGCCAAAGAGATTTCGAAAGACAAAGTAAATACATTACCTGATATCACCGAAGCAGAGGCCAACGAGATTGCTCGTGTGGTAGGTTTGGGTGCACTTAAGTACTTTATTCTCAAGGTTGACCCTCGCAAGAACATGCTCTTTAACCCTGAAGAGAGTATTGATTTCAATGGTAACACAGGTCCATTCATCCAATACACCTATGCGCGTATTCAGAGTGTACTCCGCAAGGCAGGAGATGAGGCAATAAGGCTATTGGACGATGATGCGATAAGTCTGGAGGATAAAGAGTTGGTGCTCATTCAACGCCTAGTTGATTATCCTACAGCAGTTCGACAAGCGGGCGATGAGTTCTCTCCTGCTGTGATTGCCAACTATGCTTATGCGCTGGCATGCGACTTCAACAGTTTTTACCACGACCATAGCATTCTCAACGAAGCAGATGCTAGCAAACGTGCGCTACGACTTGTTTTGGCACAAACAGTAGCTAAGATTATCAAGAGCGCCATGGCATTGCTCGGTATTGAAGTGCCAAATCGCATGTAGTGGCCGTAAGGCCGGACGGCATTCCGCCTATGGGACGGGCGAAGCCCTATTGGACGCCGCGTAGCGGCTATTGGCAATTGGATATAATAAAAAAGAGTCGAAACGTTTCGACTCTTTTTTTATCCCTTTAACATCTCACCTATTTCTTCTTGAGTTGTACTTTGACATCTACGGAGTATTCTGTGGCCCAAGCAGATTCGGCTTCTTTAGTCATTTCCGAGAATGGAAACTGTAGTTTCTCCGATTCATACACGTCAGTAGTGTCGTTCACCATGATGAGCAATGTATCATTGCCTTCATCTGGTATACCATTAAAATAACGACTGAACTCGCCCTCAGCGTTGGTGTAGAGTGTATCGCTGATTGGTTGTATCTTCGCTGTGCTAACTATCACTTGCATTGATTCTAGTGGTTCGCCTTCTTCGTTGGTTACCTCGCCTTCCAAATCTACAAAATGTGCAGGCATCGCAGTACCATACAACAACACCTGTCCGCCACACGAAGTAATACCAAACATGCCCAATACAGCCGCTATCATTGCGTTGAACATCACACGAAATTTGTTTTGAATCTTTTTCATATTGCTTTTAATATTAGAACATTATACCACAATCATACTTATGCAACACCTCACTATTTAGCGTAGTAACAACCACAATTCCATTATCAAAACTAACGGAACAGTTCTCACGGATCAAGCCATTGAACTCCGACCAATAGCATACGCTGATAAGATACTGATTGCCTTCTTGCGTAATAGATGGAGCCACCTTATTCCACGTCACCACACAATGACGACGCGCTGCCTTTAATCCATAGGAAGATCTAGAATAGATATTACTGCGATAAGAATAGTTGGAGTGCCATATCAACGGTAAATAATGCCACATTTTAGTGACAAGATAGGCTTGCCATGCACCCATTTGCGAATTTTCCACTTGCACGTACGTCCAGAAATTCTCAGCAAAGCTGTCGGTGAGAATACTATCATTCGCATCAAACACACCTATCGCACTAGTACCATCACCATACATTCCCACACCTTCTATCTCACGAGGCAATACCACTCGCATCGTGTTTCCGTCCGTAAGTATGACCTTATCCAACAAAGGAAATATCTTATCGTAATCCTCTGCACCTGCCAATTGCGCGACCTTGATAGCCACTTGCATTTCTTCTTGGTAAGTGTCAGTAGGTTCATTCGCCTCACAACCGATGAATAGCATTGCGAGGGAACAAAGAGCCCAAAATACATTCGTTTTCATATTACCAATTTTGAAAATAATATCATCCGTATTGTCTTTCCGTTATCCGATTCCCGATAACCGAGTAACTTTTGGTTACTCTACGTCTCTCACCAATCGCACGCTATATGCGTGATGACGCCACCAACTATTGCAATCCACCACGCTAGGGTTGAAGTACATATAGTAGGCCTTATCTGCATCATTAGCGGTCGATGTCCAGTAGAAAGCATCCACTTGCACATTGCCTACATCCAAGCCAGCGCGATAGCCAGCTGCTGGCAAGAAAATAGCACCGGCATGTTCCAAGGCCTGCCACTCTATATCATCGATGTTCTGATGCGCACCATAGCCAGCTTTGTCTTCCGATGGATAGAAGCCTGGTTTGAAAGTAACTCCTTCAGGACATTGCCAATCGTCAGGCAATAAGATTAGTCCTTTAACATCCATCACTAGCGCACAGCCAATGAGTTCATGGCAGTTATTTCGCTTCGATGTCACATACGACCACTCTTCCAAGCTCATTGTACGCCATGTATTGGCTTCATCTCTGCCGATGCGCTTGCAGCCCCAGTCTTTGAACGTACCGCTGTAGTAGTTGGCGGCGGTATCAGTGCTCACACCAAAATAGGAGAAACCCTCTTCAGTGCTCCAGCCGAACAGATCAATCCATCCATCGTAGGTCAGCGCGGTGTTGCGGTTAGCAGAACCCAGATAATCCATCTGCTGGCTAGCAAAACGCCAAATGGTAGCATTGGGCTGATACTGCAAGTTGCCCGGAGAGAAATACACCTGTTTCTTCGAACTCACAGAGAAGGGCTTAGCCACATAATTGGTGTTAGGGTGTTCCTCACCCTCTGGTACACCTGTGCCGTCTAATGTGGTAAATGCTTTTATTTTACCAAAAGACTTATCCTCGATTCGATTCATCGCCACCCATGTGCAGTAGTAATAATGTGTATTAGGTGTCAAACCATAGACATTCACTTGGAACGCTTTGTCCTGAATGGAACTCGATTGATAGTACTTGCCCATATGTTCCTTGATCTCCTCTTGAGTCTTGGCAATCAGTATGCCGCAATAGAAACTAGCATAGCCATTGGGATCTACATTCAACGTTCCATGCAATTGAGCAGAGTAATCTGTGATGTTTGTAGCGTCGCCTGTAACTACTTTCTTCAGTGAAGGACCATTATCACAACTCACTAGCATCATTCCCATGCAAACGCATGCAAATAACAAAATCTTCTTCATATTCTCTATTATTTTCTTTCTATCTTTCGAAAAAGCAGCAACTCCTACTCGATTTTATCCATTTGAATATCTACCTCAGCCTGAGATACTACTTTCCAACCGTCCTCTAGAGGTATGTTCTCCTCTAATATTTCTATATCTTTATAGGTGATTATCGTTGTGTCTGGTTCATATACATTTGCTGTATCTTTAACAATCACACGCATAGTATCTGGAGAAATCTCATATGAATAGATATCAAATCCTCCCTCTTTATCCGTGTATTCTGCATCAGCTATATTCATCCATTCTTTACCATACTTGATATCACACGACACTTTCATCGACTCTAGCGGATTACTCTCCTTATCAGTCACTTGTCCTTTAATCTGTAACAAATCTCTTGGTGCTGGAGGAGCATATAGTTCCACCAGAGGACCATACATTGGTGCCAAGTTGTTACATGAAGTTGCCAACCACCCCAGTATAGTGGTTAAAAGTGCATTCACCATCACGCGCATTTTGTTTTTAATTTTTATCATAATATTTACCTTTCTTGACTATGTGATTACTATGTGGTTACTATGTGATTACTATGATATTCCTATCTCTTCACGCTATCTTTGCACTACCATTGCATTATCTTCCATTAGTTTATTATGATGGCATAGCATCAACGAGCCATCCTCGCGGCGGAGGTGCATGCCACCACCCTCGCAATAACGGAAGAGCTTGCAGCTATTGCAGGGCTCTAACTGCCTCATCCATTGGCGGTTGCGGTATGGCTCAAAGCGGTTCTCCCACACATCCCAGAAGTCGTCGTGGTAGATATTGCCTTGGTAGTACTTGCCACGCACACTGGTACACGCTGAGATGCTTCCGTCAATCAAGATGGATGCTACGCTCACGCCTGCTGCGCAATGGAAGAGGTGGTCACGGATTTCTGCCTCATAATCCGGCATAAAGCCTTCGCAGGAGTAAGAGATATGCAATCCCTCTTTGCGTTTCTCACGGATATATTCCAATACCTGACGATGCTGCTCAGCAGTAAGCAAGAGTTCGGGGTTCTCTGCCGCACGACCCATTGGGTCAATCGTTATCAATCGCCAGTTGCGCACACCGATAGACCACAGATACTTCTGCATCTCATCGATTTGTGGGAAGGAGCGTTGGTTCACGCATGTTACCACATCCCAAGTCAGTGATGGCGTTGCTGCTGCCAATTGAATAGCACGTGTCGCACCATCAAAAGCGAGAGGATGTTGGCGCAGCCAGTTGTGGTTATCTTTCATGCCATCAAAACTGATAGCCATCGAGCGCAAACCATTCTGCATCAGTTCCTTGAAGCGTTTGGGAGTGAGTGCCAAACCGTTGGTCACCATACCCCATGGATAACCGCGCTGTTTGAGTGCCTTGCCCACTTCAGCCAGATCGGTTCGCATCAGCGGCTCGCCACCCGAGATGATGATCAGCACTTTGTGCGGATCAACATGCGGTGTCACAGATTTGTCCAAGACATTCAGGAAGTCACCCGCAGGCATGTCTGGCATGATTTCACTACTGCTACAATCGCTACCACAATGCAGGCAATGGACATTGCAGCGCAGCGTACTCTCCCAAAAGAGTTGTTGTAGCGGGTGCAACTGTTGGAGATTCTTGCGACGTAGTCGCTCAAGCTCAAATATAATACGTTTACGGAGTTTCATCATCTATTTCTTCTTCAATTGAAAATCAGCATCTACCGAATATTTAACGGTCCAATCGGTCCTTTCTGTTTCTTGCATTTTTCGGGGAGCAACATGCATTGTATCTGACTCATACTCGCCTGTGGTATCATTCACTATTACCTCTAAACATTCACCACCGAAAGAATTCAACATAATCTGCATATTATACATTCCTTGTTCGTTGGTATAAACATTTTTGGGCCAAGTAAATTCATCTACAACCTTCAATGATACTTGCATAGACTCAAGTGCCTCGCCATCTTCATTGGTCACCTCACCCTTTACATTATACTCCGCATGTGGCGATCCATATAATAATTCCTGCCCTCCACAGGATACACCAAAAAATCCCAATAATGTAGTCAGCAGACTGCTTACCAATAAATGGTATTTGTTTTTAATCTTTTTCATAATCAACGACTATATTAATCAACGACTATATTCTTTTCTATATCCCTAATCAACTCTTTTGGAATAGAATATACTGCGTAAGGGAAAACATAACCAATCGCACAATTAATGGAAGATATGCGAATCGTACAACGAAATACATACTCGCCATTGCCTAAGTCTTCTAAATCAGCTGATGTAAATGAATTGCCAGAAGAAGGCGTTTGCACTCCCGCCCAAACAATACAATAGTTCTTAAAATCCAAGTTTGGCAATTTCACACCTTCAGGGCAGATGGCTAACAATTCTTTTTTCGAATCAATAATCTCTACTATGGTGTGACTATTGCTACATTCTGTTAGATCCTTATGCTTGCCCTCGCTACATTTTTCACAATCATCGTGCAAAAGTAACGGCATTACATAATCGCGAATTACATTATTATGTTCTGAGAAAATTTGGTCTAATGCAGCTTTATCCTCATTGCTCAATGTGATTTTCTCAAAAACATACTCTGGTTGATTACCTTGTTTACAACCGATGCACGCTATCGCAATAATAGCGATTAATAAAATTCTTGTTTTCATATGGGAGTTAATATTTGTTACTATTTCTTTTTAAGTTGGATATTGACTTCGGCAGAATAATCTATAGACCATGCACTACTATAATAGTCCATATCTGCAAAAGCTAGCTTGGTTGTATCATAGAAATTATAGAACGGTTCCAACGCTATCACACTCAATGTATCACCCAGATTTATTGGGGAGTCCAATTCATAAAAGCCATGATAATAGCCATTTGCATTGGTATATACGGTATCTAAAAGCAGTTGTGTTGTATTTTGCAAGATAATCTGAGCCGACTTGATGGCTTTACCGTATTGATCAGTTACAAGTCCACCTACCGAGAAATTAGTGATAGGTTCGTCAGGAACATCTGTATGGAACATGATAAGGGTATCTAAACCTTCGTATAGATTAACCAAGTATTTCGTTTCGCCCAACTGTATCGTATCATAATTCAAGTGAGACACTTTGATAGAGCTAGCAATGGTTGCATTGCATATACAAGGAGGGATAAGTCCTACTGGCTTTCTTAGTTTTTCTCGTACTACCAACTTGTTATCCTTCGACTCCACCCAACCTCTCACGCTATATGAACACGGATACGCAGTGTGATGCATGAACCGAATACAATCTTCCGCTGTAACAGATATACATAGAAATTGAGAGTACTGATATGCATTATAATATCCATAATCATTACCGGGTGCGGGTGGCACCATTGCTGGCATATGTTGGGGCTGAGTCACCTCATAGGGCTTTTGAATAAAATCCTCAAGCCAATCCAAAGGTGGGTCACAATCAATTGATTGCCACTTCCCATCATTTAGCTCACCTTTATTCTGATCGCAATTGACAAAGACCAACAGACAGAGGATATAGAATGAGATGCGTTTCATAAGGCAATTGTTATTTAACTTCATTCTTCTTCAGTTGGAAGTCATTGTCGAGGGAGTAGTACATATTAATAGTCCAATCACTATCCTCTTCCATTCCAACATACTTGATTTCATCGGGAGTAACACGTACTGTATCAGACGCATACACTTTCGATGTATCGTTGGCTATAATGGTGATCTCATCCGCCTCAAACAAACAACGTCCAATATATCTTGCACGATAGTTGCCCTTGTTTGTGGTATAAAACGTATCAATGTGCTGATGGATTTGATTATCTGTTGCCTTAACCACCACTTGTATAGACTCCAAGGGTTGATTATCTTCGTTCAACACACGTCCCTCAACATCTACGAAATCTTTACTTTCTGTCTCAAACGGCGCTACACCATAACAAGCCGTTACGGTAAACATAATACCCGAGAGGGTAAACAAACGAATCAACTTCTCAAGAAGTCCGTTGTACTTTTGGCGAAGATCTTTTAGTTTCATATTGGTAAGAATGTATTGAAAGTTTATTAATTGTTGTGATTATAGTTCGTTTCACGGATTGGGTGTGCTATAGTTCACAATAAATTCCCGTAAAATTTGGCTCCGAAACTTCAAACTTGCCCGACTCATAAAAACGATTTGCTATATCCATAGCATGGGACGAAGATGGTAAAGTGCAGACTAATTCATACCACAGAGGTAAAGGTCCCTCCTTAAATATTTCCACATGGTATTGCTCTGCCATATTTTGCAGGATAGATAGGTCATTACTATCCCGGAGTTTGACATTAAAACTGAGCGTAACAAATATGTTATCCTCTCCCATTTTGTAGGAAGGTGCTCTGTATAACACATGTTCTAAATCTGTAAGAACAGCATTTGGTTTAGTTCTTCCCCATTTCAGATTAGAATCTTTAAGATATCTATCACTTCCGGTATACTCGAGTTTCTTTTTATCTATCTCGGAGAGTAATACATCGTCATATATGATATATTCTTGATTACCTCTTTCTAGATAGATTTTTTCACCACCATACCAATAATAATCATCAGCAGGAACTACAGGAGCTTGACCTTCATCAGGATTGTTTGGCTCGCAGGCTACGAACAATGCCGCACACAGCACAAAAAATAGCATAAATCGTTTCATGATTGTAATATTTAGTTAATGGGTTGCAAAGTTAGTATATTTTTTCGAATTGGGCATCAGTTATTATTCATTTCCAACTGGACATTGATTTTCACACCATACCTTGTGTAGGAACCTTCTCCAGGGCAACCGACAACCTCAAGAAGAGTCATATCCTCCTCTGCAATCTTCAAATATGCAGATTGATATACACCAGTAGTATCATTAATCGCTACAGACATCGTATCAGCCCATCCTGTTTGAACTCCCCATTCCAACTCAAACAGTCCAAGACTATCCGTATAGACAATAGGAGAAAAATCTTCATACTCCATCGTAAACCCTACTTTTACAGCCGAAAGAGGCTCGTTTTGCTGATTAGTAACGCTGCCTTCAATGTAATATATTTCGCTAAATAAGGGTGGGCATGCTTGCGGTCTATCAATATCGCAAGCAATCACACAACTTGCCAATAAGACAATAACTAAAATACGGCATGGCCATCCAAGAATAGTTTTGATCGTTTTCATATGTCTGGTTGTTTTAGAGTTTTAAGAGTTATAGGGTGTTTATATTAAAAATGATATGCTAGACCGATACCATTGCCAGAGGGTTGTATACTCCAATAGTTTTGGGCTGTTGGTGGTTCTGGCAGCGAAATATTATAGGCATCAATGCTTTGTTGCATGCGTTTTTTACCGACACAAAGTAGCGGAATGGCGGGAGCTTCAAAAAGCAAAAATGCTCCTCCAATAATCATTCCTGTAAATAGAAATCCTAATCCTGGACCCATATCAGGACATTCTGGATTGTAGTCTTTTGCCCAATCATATAATCCCCACCCCATATATGCAATAGTGGCAGCATCTATAGCCAATCCAATACCCATTAAGCCCCAACCCGCGTTGTACATGCGCAAACCGCTTCGATATTGGCGGTAGATGTCCTCTTGGGCATTCAGTTGAAGGAATGCTTGGCAGTCTCTTTTGCTGATTTGATTGCCTTCGTAATAGATCTTATTCTTTTCGTAAGACAAAGCGGTAGTGGAAGGATAAGGCAGTTGTACCTCTTGTGCCAGAGAGGTACTAACCGTAAAGATTAGCAACAGGCTAAATAATGCAATTCGTTTCACGGCTGTAACATTTAATTAATGAGTTTGCAAAGATAGTATTTATTTTTGATATATGCTAATTATATTTCACTTTTCTACATTTTCTTTTAGAAAATAGTAGGTTTTAGCGGTGGATAAGCGGAGGATAAGCGGTGGATAGCCTATTTCTTTACGAGTCCCAAATTACTTTATAGGTTTCACCACAGCTTGTTTAAAATGCCATGGTCTATACTGCATTGCGGGAAGCATAGCATTACATACAGGATTGATATAATGAATATAATCATCATCCGTAGGTTTCAATATTTCATATGTGAATGTAAAAGGAATTTTATGATTAAATATACCATAAATACCACATACACCATAATAAAGGTTTATCCTTACCTCTTCGTTAAAAGTTAATATCGAGTCTTGAGTGTCGGTAATAATATAATATCCTTGCACAACTCGTTGATTAATCGTATCCGCACAAGATATTGTACCTACGATTTCTCCGGAAACGGGTATATCAACATTATTATCATCAATAATGGGTTCGCAACTTATGCAAACGAATGCTACTAGTATAGCAAATAACAATTTTGTTTTCATAATGTCAAATTTAAAAGTTATAACTACTATAAAGTTTTAAGAGTTTCATGGTAGAATACACCTTGCTTACTCCTATACTAATGTATCGTTTATCTAACGTGTATCTATCGTATATCTATCGTGTATCTATCGTATATCTAACGTATATCTATCGTAATTTACGGAGGAGAGATAGCATAAGGTAAGTTATTACACCTATATTAGAATCTAATGCCAAACGCTACGGATAGGAGGCGAGAGCCGTAGAGCGGTCCCCATGTGGATTGTGGCCACATAAATGACCAAGAGCACAAACTACCCAACTCTGCTTCAGCATACCAATGCTCACCACCTACATTCACGCCAAACAGAGTGGCATTCAGCGACATACCATGAGAAACATCTAACTCATTCCAGTTAGGAGGCGTCGCATAACTATATGTAACATAATTATACCCTACCCCTAATGCCGAATACAGTTCAAGAACTCGTTGACGGTAATAGGTAAAACGAACCGTAGGCATTAGGGATAGGCTTATTAACTGGTTTTCAGCGTGTTGATTAACAGTTGTTCGATAGCCATCAACCATATAGAAGCAATCGTTTGCTACAAGCAGATTCGCTTCTATACCCAATCCAATTAGTGGAGTAAGCTGATAGCGATAGCCCAAAAAGATATTACCCGTCGTACTAATCCGATGAGAATTTTTAAGCGCCATGCGATAGTGGATAAGATATTCATGCGCCTCAGGAGCTGGCATTCCTTGTATATGTTCCAAATAGCTGGTGTTCTCCAAAGGAACAAAATTGATTCCCTTCACATGATCCTTCACATTAGACAACCATGGGTCTCCCCAACCAATACGGATTGCATGACGACCATGTACAAACTCTTTTGCAGGTTGTTCTGCTGCCATTGGCACTGCAATCAATAACAGCAACATTACTATATAATAATAAGGTCTATTCATAATTAAGAAATTGTTTTATTTATTATTAGAAGATACAATTTTGGGATAAACATAATAAGTGGCTAATGAATACTCAGTTTCTGAGGCCTCTGGAATCAACTTCATCGGTCTAGCATTAACCATAATGGTATCGCCTACCGCACAATCCTTTAACTGCGGATTATCAAGACGAAATAGATACATTATGCCATCATCCATCAAAAAATAATCGTTATTCATCGTGCGCACGACGCAATACAAACTTCCTTTGAAACGCTCGAGTTGCAGTACCCCACGGAAAGTATAAGTACCCGGAATATAAGGCACTTCGTACATTGGATTACTTGGAGGAGTAATAGTATCTTTAAACACCCTATGCTGTTCTTCACTATTTTGTGAAAAACTAGATGCAAAACTATTTAAAGGTTTCACATCTACAGATGCATAAATATCCCATGGTCCATCATTGCACGCAGCAAAGAGGAGTGAGACGAATAGGCATATTGCCAATTTTAAGATTTTCTTACACATAGCATTTCTTAGTTTTAAAATCCGCTGCAAAGGTACTGCTTTTTTTTGATACCACCAAAATAAAAACTGATGCAGCAGGCAAAAATATGAAATCACAATATACTAATTATCAGCATATTACATTTTTGCCAAAAAGAAAAACTGATGCAGCCCCCAAAAAGGGCTTGCAAAAGTGAAAAAAAAGTTGTAGTTTTGCAACAAATTTCATAAAAAAGCATATGAAAAGCAAGTTCTACGTTATTCTAATCTTTCTCGTGAGCTGCGTAGCATGCTCCAAGAAAAACACCCTAGAGAACCCCACACTTATCCAGTCATTGGAGCAGGTATGGACTGCCCCTCAGACAGCACAAAAGCAACTGCAACAGATTGCATATGATCAACTCAACACCTATGAGCAACACCGCTATGCTCTCGCAGAAGCACACGTGCAACTGAAACTATACTCCACTATTCCTCCGCATATCAGCACTAATGATCTGGCATGGTACTTTCTTGCTCAAGGAGATGCTGCATCGGCAAGTGAAGCGTATTATATACAAGGTGCATATCTAAACTGGCTTGGCAAAAACACCCAAGCCATGCAATACCTGAAAGAAGCCGAGAATCTTGCCACCACCCCTATCATCCGTGGTATGACCTACTACAAAATGGGACGAATAAGCGAAAGCGAACAGCTATATGATATCGCACTAGAGAACTACCACAAAGCTCTCCCCCACCTGATAGAAGCAGACGTTCCCTTGTATCTAGCATCAGTATATCGCGAACTAGGGCGCATGAGCGATATCAGTTCACGCGACTCCTTCTTCTATAAAGCACTCGAACAAGCGCTAGTCTATGGAGATACTATCCTATATCTAGACATTCGACATGCACAACTATCTGCAGATCAATCGCACACACCTGAGATAGCACAGATATGTCAGTACCTATGCAACGAGGCAGGCATAAAACGCTATGCCTACGACCTTGTTAAATACTACATCCGCAGCGAGAAAGCAGACTCAGCACGCATCTATCTCGACATCCTAGCTGCCGACACTACCGCCAAGGTATGGAGCGAACAACAATACACACTTTGGCATAGTCAGTATCTGAATCTCAAAGGACAAAACGCTGATGCCTACCAGGAGCTATACAATTTATACACAATGCGTTACAACACCATTGAAGAGAAAGGTCGCTCCAGTGCATATGTGGTATCACAGCACTATGATAACGAAGCAGAACATGCGCGAAACTTGCAACTGCAACTAGAGAAACAACGCCTATACATTGTACTAGCCCTACTCCTGATTGCCGTGCTCTCTGCCGCTATCGTACTCATACAGTACAACACTCGGCGACGCACTGAACGCCTGATAGAAGAAGCACGCACACAACAGCAGATCAATGACCTACAAAACGAATTAGTTATCCGTCGCGAAGCCATCAAGCGTTCATTAGACCAACGTATCTACCTAAGCAAAAGCCTACAAGAAACCATCTTAACCAAGCAAAAAGTAGAGTCAATACCTGAATGGGCAAAAGATTTTATAGAAATGAACATCTTCTCCACCGAGGAGCAATGGCAACGATTCTTAAAGGAATTCGAAGGTGCTTATGGTAATTTGCTTACAAACATGCAGAACGAATATAATCGACTAACCAGCACCGACTTACAAGTCATCGCACTCTATATCCTAGGGATGGACAACTCCGATATCTGCTTACTAATGGGACTCACACAACGCACCATATGGAGCCGACGTATGCGTATCAAATCACGCTTAGGCTTAGGCGAAAAAGAATCACTAGACAAGTGGATTAAAGAGAGGTTAGAGGTGAAAGGTGAGAGAAAAGAATAGACTGCCTGCTCGGCAGTCTATTCTTTTATTATATCTTTATTGAAATTACTTCGCGTAAGAAACGGCGCGTGTTTCACGAATAACCGTAATACGAATCTGTCCAGGATAAGTCATCTCATCTTGAATACGCTTAGCTATATCAAATGAGAGTAACTCTGTTTCCTTATCATTGATCTTGTCAGCACCCACGATTACACGCAACTCGCGACCTGCCTGAAGGGCAAAAGTCTTTGTTACACCAGGATATGACAATGCTATCTGCTCCAAGTCATTAAGACGTTTCACATAGGCCTCAACAATCTCACGACGTGCACCAGGGCGCGCACCAGAAATAGCATCACAGGCTTGCACAATAGGAGCAATAATCGACTCCATCTCCATCTCCTCATGGTGAGCACCAACGGCATTGCAGATATCAGGTTTCTCGCCATACTTCTCACAAAGTTTCATACCTAACTGTGCGTGTGGCATCTCCATGTCTTCATCACTCACCTTACCAATATCGTGAAGCAGACCTGCACGGCGTGCTTTCTTTACATTCAAGCCCAACTCGGCTGCCATCGCTGCACAAAGGTTGGCAGTCTCACGAGCGTGCATAAGCAAGTTTTGCCCGTAACTAGAACGATATTTCATCTTACCTATAAGGCGAACCAATTCAGGGTGCATACCATGAATACCCAAGTCAATTGTAGTACGTTTACCTGTTTCGATAATCTCCTCTTCCACTTGTTTGGTCACCTTAGCCACGACCTCCTCGATACGTGCAGGGTGAATACGACCATCTTGCACCAATTGGTGGAGTGCCAAACGTGCAATCTCGCGACGAACGGGATCAAATGCCGACAAAGTGATTGCTTCTGGTGTATCATCCACTACAATCTCCACACCCGTTGCAGCTTCCAAAGCACGGATATTACGTCCTTCACGACCGATAATACGACCCTTAACCTCGTCATTATCAATATGGAAAACTGTTACTGCATTCTCTACCGTAGCTTCAGACGCAATACGCTGAATCGATTGGATTATAATCTTCTTCGCCTCTTTATTAGCGGTGAGTCGTGCCTCATCCATCGTATCATTGATGAATGCCATCGCAGCTGTTCTAGCTTCATCCTTCAGCGTCTCTACCAATTGCTTTTTAGCTTCTTCTGCCGAAAGACCCGAAATCTGCTCTAGTTGCTGCTCCGCAGCTTTTTGCAAACGATCAATCTCCTGCGTCTTGCGCTCAATGGCCTTTTGTTGGTTTTCTAGTTGCTGACGCTGCGTATTCAACTCATTTTGTGCACGTTGTACCTCACTCTGCTTTTGATTAAGTTGTTGATCACGTTGTTGTACACGTTGCTCTTGTTGATGCAGTTTTTGCTCTGCTTGGCGAACTTGGTTCTCATGCTCCAATTTCAAAGCAATAAACTTCTCCTTGGCTTCTACTATCTTATTTTTCTTTATTACTTCGGCCTCTTCTTCCGCCTTGCGGAGAATACCCGACGCATGGTAGCGGAAAATCAGGAAGCAGATTCCTGCTCCTAAAATTAAAGCTACTATAGCGACTACTGTTATTAGAATGGAATTCATAATTTGTATTATTTATTGTTTATTGTATTCAAAATCAATTGATTCAGTTCTTGAATCTTTTCATCAATAGGCTGTAATCGGTGTGCGTGTGCATCCGCCTGCAAGTTCACCGCCATCTCCAACGCTACATAGACCCAAATCTGCTCGGCCGATTGGGTAGGCAACAATCTGCGATAATGACGATACCTTTCATTAATTTGCTCCGCAGCATTACGATAAAGCACTTCCTTATCCGCGATCACATTCAGCGAGATATGGTGCGCATCAAGTTGCAAAGTAATATGTTGTTTGCGAACCTCTTCCATATATCATGATTTAAGCGCTTCCAACGCTCTATCCACTTGTGCTATCAAGTTAGATATACGTTGTCTTACACGATCACGTTCTTCTGCATCTACAGAATCAGCCAATAGCGCATGGGCAGTCTCCAGATGTGAATAGTCGGTTTTCAATTGCACCAATTCAGCATGCGTCTGCATAATCTCAGCTCGCTGACGTTCATTCTCACCTTGCAATGCAACCAGCTGCTGCTGCAGTTCCTTATACTGCTGTAGCAGCAATTGCAAATTGCCTTCAAGCGTAGCTAAAGATTTCACAATAACGCAATTAGAGAATATATTAGAAACTATATCCTACACCCAAACCTAGAACGCTCTTGAATTGAACGCGCTCTGCCAATACACCATCTGCATTAGCCACTTTCACACCATTGTAGTATTTGAGCGAAGTAGAAAGAGTCACATTCAAGCATTTGAGGAATTGATATGAGATAGCAGCATCCCAATCCACATCAAAGTTACCAAAACGACGGTTATTGTCGCGGTAACCAACGAAGTTACCCTCTGCATCAAGCATCTCTGTTTTATCCCATGCATATGGAGTAAACAAGCCTACAGAAGTGATAATCTTCAAATCTTTATAAGTGTAGTTAATAGCTCCTTTTACAGAGAGACCCAACTCTGCTTTGAAGTTCTTGTAAATCTTATCGTATGTTCCATCTGCATTAGCTTCTTCGCTATATGACCATGTAGCATACTTATCTTGCATTTGTTGGCGCAAGCCCTCGTATTTCTCATTCAGTTTATCACCTACGAACGCAGTAGTAATCTGACCTGCCACTGGAGATACATAGATTGAGAAAATGGAATTTGGCTTCCAGTCAATACCGACAGAAATATCTGTGTATGAAGGAGATAGGAAAGAAGAAACAACTGGATCTTCCGCCTCACTACCATCATATGCACGTCCTAAATCAAATTGGCTCTTGAATCCACCAGACACTGTTAAATACCATGCTTTGTGGAATTGCCAACCAAACTTAGTCTTGAAATCTATCACATCGCTAGACTTTTGGAATTGGTCAAACTTTTGATCAATATATGACAAACCATACTCCAAGTTCAAGTTTGTTTCCCAAGAGAGATTATCTTCTGCATACAAAAGGCGAACCTTACCAAAAGCCACGCCATTGATGTTATTATTACCACCTGCAGACCAGTTTACCAAACCAGTAGCACTTGCATTCAAGCCTACCACACCCGTGCATTTCCATGGTGATGGTTTCTCTGCTTCTTGTGCAAACAATGAGATAGATACGCAAACTGCAAAAATCGAAAGTAAATATTTTTTCATGTTTCTAACTAGTTATTAATTATTATTATACTTATTCTGATTACTTCTATTTATTAATATTGTGCGGCATCATAAACTTGATCCGCTATCTCTGTATTCGCCAATTTTTCAATCAAACAGAATGCAAAATCAGCAGACAAACCAGGCCCTTTTGCGCTAATGATATTCTTCGACTCTACAACCAACCCATCCACATAACTCTCACCGAGATATTCCTCGAAACCAGGGTAACATGTAGCTTGTTTGCCTTCAAGAATACCCAATCTTCCTAAAACAGAAGGAGCTGCACAGATAGCCGCTATCAATTTTTCCTCTGCATTGTGCTTCAAAAGTAAGTCACAAAGAGGTTTGCACTCATGCAGTTTAGTAGCACCACCTGGTAGAATCAGCATTTCTGCATCTGAAAAATCAGCATCCGCAAAAAGTGCATCTGCTTTTACAATAATATCATGTGCGCCTGTTACCATTGCTTGTCCTGTCACCGAAATGGTAGTCAAGGCAATATTTGCACGACGCAATAAGTCAATCGTAGTAATCGCTTCAATCTCCTCGAAGCCATTGTCTAAGAAGATATAATTCATAGTATAAACATTTAATTAAGTTTGAAATTATATTTTATTGTTCCTATTTGAGGAACATCTCCTTCAGTGAATTTAGCATTCTTCGCAGCTTTCAATGCCAATTGCTGCGTATAGCGATCAGATATGGTAGTCTTTAGCACACTAGCATTTGTCACATTGCCATCTTTGTCTACCCATATTCGCACTTCCACTACACCTTCTTGATTAAAATCATTCGATGGTTTGGGCAATTGTTTCACATTTCTGCCATATAGGTTCCATTGCATGCCATTGCTCTCGCCATATCCTTTTCCTATAGGATTACCTTTTGCGCCAGATGAAGTTGCCCCCTCATTATCCGCATTGGTGCCTTCCAGAGAACCCGCCTGACCAAACAAGGCTGCCATTGCATTGGCTTTATCTATAGCTTCTTGCTCACGCGCTTTTTGTTCAGCTAGGGCTTTTTCCTTAGCAATACGCTCAGCTTCTGCAATAGCTTCAGCCTCTTTACGCTGACGGATAAGCAACTCCTCCTCTGCTTTACGTTTGGCATCTTCTTCTCGTTGTTCTGCCAATGCTAACGATTCCTCATCGTCTTGCACCATCAAATCGTTATTTGATGGAAGCGAAGGAGTTGCAGGAGCTGGAATCTGTTCCACTTGCGTAATAGCATCCATCTGTGGGACATCGGGCATTCCGCCTCCTTCATCCGCATCACCAAAAGCTACCACTATACCTTCTTCTTCAGGCATGATAGGTGCCACTATCGACAGTTTGAACAATAGTAGTAGCAATAACAACATTGCCGCCAACGTGCCAACCGACGCGATTATATGTGAATTTATCTTTCTCACTTCTTAGTGGCCAAAACAATTTTCATCTTGTGCTGGTTAGCAATATCCAATACATTCACAATATCGCGATACGGAATATCTTGGTCGGCATGCAACGCAATGTACATTGTACTATCTTGTTGCTGCAATGTACATAAATAGCCCTCCAAATCATCTACCGCAATTTCCATAGGTTTCTGACGTCCTAATGCTACATAATAATTGCCTAAATTATCAATACTCACTTTCGCTACTACTTGCTTAGTCGTAGTTTTGGCACGAGCTTGTGGCAAATTAATTTTTATATCATTGGGCGAGGACATGGTACTTACCATCACAAAGAACAACAACAACAAAAACACAAGGTCTGTCATTGACGACATTGCAAAGGTAGCCTCTATTTTATTTCTTCTTTTAAGAGCCATAAATTCAATTGATAGTTGACAACTTTATGCAGGTTCATTAAGCAAATCCATAAATTCCAATGTGCGGGATTCTAATAGCCGCACTACACGGTCAACACGCGACACAAGGAAATTATATGCGAACATCGCCAAAATACCTACGATCAAACCACCTACAGTGGTCACCATCGCTTGATACATACCTTCGGATAAGGTAGCAATCTCTATCACGCCACTTGCATTCTGTGCCATATTAAAGAACGTTTGCACCATACCCAATACTGTTCCCAAGAAACCAAGCATTGGTGCACCAGCAGCAATAGTAGCTATCAGCACCAGTCCTTTTTCCAGTTTACTCACTTCCAAGTTACCCACATTCTCTATAGCCACCTGAACATCTTGCATAGGGCGGCCAATTCGTGAGATACCCTTCTCAATCATGCGAGCAGCGGGATTGTCTGTACGTTGACATAACTTAATAGCAGAATCTATCTTACCTTCTTTGATATAGTCACGAATACGATTCATGAACGTTTTATCTTCCTTAGTGGCTTTTGTAAGTACCACAAGGCGTTCAATGAACAAGTATAGGGCAAATGCCAACAGCAATGCCAAAACAATCATAATCCAACCACCATACTGAGCCATAGTGAACAGATTTATAGATTCTTGTACAGGTTGATCAAGGACTGCCAATGAATCTTGCACAGCAATCATTGACGTGTCTACATTAGTTTGAATTTGAAAGAGCATATTGATATTGTTTAATAGTTTCATTTATTCCTAAATACAATGCATCTGCAATCAGTGCTTGCCCAATACTCACCTCATCCACCCATGGAAAAGCTTGAATGAATGCACCTAGATTGTCCAAATTAAGATCATGTCCAGCATTCAACCCCACTCCCAAATCACGTGCTCTTTCTGCTGCTAATCGATACATTTCTATTGCCTTGTGTGCATCTTCCGCATAGAGTTCTGCATAAGGACCTGTATAGAGTTCTACTCTATCTGCGCCAGCCTTAGCCGCATATACCACCATCTCTGGATCTGGATCTACAAAAATGGATACACGGATACCAGCTTTCTTAAATCGTTGAACAATAGGTATCAGTTTTGCTAGATGCGATTTGGTATCCCAACCATGATTACTAGTTAATTGATCATGTGCATCAGGAACAAGAGTCACCTGCGCAGGACAAATATCCAATACTAAATTTATGAAATCAGGTTCGGGATTACCTTCTATATTAAATTCTGTAGTAACTAGTTTTTTGAGTGCGTAAACATCTTGACGAGTAATATGTCGTTCATCAGGACGAGGATGAACCGTGATTCCATCTGCTCCATTTTGCTCACAGATACATGCAAAATGTTCCACGTCAGGCACATTTCCACCACGTGCATTACGCAAAGTAGCCACTTTATTGATATTTACACTTAATCGAGTCATTTCTACTAATCATTCTGTACTACACGAACAATTATTCCGCTGCAAAGGTACAACTTTTTTTGCATATATGCAATACCTTTAGTTATTTTTATCCACTGCTTCGTTGATAAGTGCACACATCGCGTCAAAACGCACTACAGCATCATGTCCGTAACGCCATATATTTTGACGAATCTTTGCCATTGCGACCTCTTCTCCCAAATGCGATTTAGAATAAAACTTATCAGCGTAACATATAATTTTCTCCTCCAATGTACGAGGACAATAGTCTTTTACGGGAATATTAATTTCCTCTCGTATCACTTGCTCTTCAGTAATTCCACTTCCTGTATGCCTTTCTGCCACATCTGCATGTTTAGGCAATCCTTCTTTACGCAAAAGTTCAGCTCCTAAATAGCCATGTTTAATATAATGGTGCGGACCTTTGCAATAAATTCTCGGAGCGTCACAATAGAGAATACCTATATCATGAAGCATCGCTGCCTCTTCTATAAAATCGCGATCAACCAATTGATTCTCTGTCCATTCAGGATGGTCATCTACAATCTTCAAAGCCCTATCACGCACTTGCATCGAGTGCGTTAGAAGTATCTGCTTCAACTCTGGTTGGGAGACATAATATTTATTAATCAATGCTAAATAATCAATCATTTTCCCCAACCTAATTTATCTTTTAATGATTGCACAAAACTATGACCTTGTACTTGCACTAGTTTTATAGTTCGTTGAGCACGTTCAATATGCAATGTTATATCATCATCAAAAATCTGACTACGACCATCAATACTAACCATATAACTAGCATTACGGCTATTTATTTTTAAATCTATTTTGCTATCATCAGGAATGACCAATGGACGCACGCTCAAACTATGCGTAGCCACAGGAGAAAGAACCATTGCTCGTGCATATGGATAAAGCAATGGGCCTCCAACACTCAAATTATATGCCGTTGATCCAGTGGGAGTCGCTAGTAGCAGGCCATCGGCCTTATAGGTGTGCAAAAACTCGCCATTGAGATAAGTGTCAACCGAAATCATACTGCTCAATCCTTGTTTAAGAACCGCAACCTCATTAAGCGCATACGGCGAAAGGATTTTATCTATTGCGGGACACGAAATCTCCAACATACTTCGTTTCTCAATAGTATATTGGTGGTTAATTAGTTGTTCTAGAATCTCTTCTGTATTCGTAGTTTGAACTTCAGCCAAAAAGCCCAGATGTCCACAGTTAATTCCTAGTATAGGTACATCCAAATGCCCTATCAATGAAGCTGTTGTTAAAAAAGTGCCATCACCTCCAATAGAAATAGCAAAATCTATTCGCTCATCACTATTCTCTGTGTATTCATCTACTGAAGCATAGTCTCGTCCAAAAGGTTCTTGATGTAATTCATGAGAGAGTACAACTTTCACATCACGTTGTTGCATATACTCTAACACACGTTTCAACTCACGTAGCGTTTCCGAACGCAAAGGATTTGCAAAAATAGCAATTGTCATATTGATTATGATTTATTTTTCAAGCCATTCAACAATGCAGAAGCTTGCATGCGTTTCTTACCAGGCAATTGAAGTTCCAATATATCCACATAGCCATCCGCACATGGAAAAATTATATGTCCCTTTTGCTCTGCCACATGGATTTTAGCCACTTTATACACTTTTGCTCCACGCAACATCTCTGCTAAAGGATGTGTTGGTGTATCATCTCCTATCCATGCTGCGGGATATGGACTCAATCCACGCACATGATTATATATCTGCTCTGCAGTACGTGAGAAATCAATACGGCATGTATCTTTAAAAATCTTGGGGGCAGGGCGTAAATCCAATGATTCCACTTGTGGGGTCGTAGCAAGAGGCGAACCAGTATTCTCACTCTCAATGATAGCATCCACCGTGCGTGTCACTAACCCCGTTCCAAGATGCATCAAACGATTATGTACTGACTCTACATTTTCATCATCCGCTATCGAAATCTTTTCCTGAAGAATCACATTTCCTGTATCTATCTCATGTTTCAGCATAAAAGTAGTAGCACCTGTCTCGGTATCACCATTCATCACAGCCCAATTGATTGGAGCCGCACCGCGATATTGAGGAAGAAGGGATGCGTGGAGATTAAATGTTCCTAGTCGTGGCATTGACCACACGACCTCAGGCAACATTCGAAATGCCACAACGATTTGTAAATCTGCATTGTATGATCGCAAATCATCTATAAACTTCTCATCTTTCAAACGCTCGGGTTGCAAAACAGGGAGTCCCACAGACAGAGCGTATTGTTTCACTGCAGAATACTGCAATTGATGTCCACGCCCTGCGGGTTTATCGGGCATTGTCACTACTGCAACTACATTGTATCCACCTTCTACAAGCGCACGCAGACTAGCCACGGCAAAGTCTGGAGTACCCATATAAATGATTCGTATTGATTGTTTATCCATATATTCTATTTTGTCTATAATCAACTATCTAAACGTGTGGGAAAAGCCTACACTTATCAATTCTTTGAACTGCATCTTGGTTTTAATATCCGAGTTCAATTCCACTGTGCTATCATAACGTGGATGCAACAGCACCTTTGCAGATAGATAGCGATTGATGATAAAATCCACATCTATCTCTAAATCAGTTTCTATTCGTTTATAATTCGTAAAGAAATAGAAATTTGCTTCAATCTCTATTTCACGCAAGGGTTTCCATTTCCAATCCACACGTACAGAACTACCCAACTCATTCAATATTTTCTTTCCTGTTTCTATACCAAAGTCGGTAACGTCCACTTTCGTCTCGTCTGCCACCATGGCATACACCATCTTATATGTTGCTGGTGAAACGTTTATACTCAACCCCTTCAATGGCTTATAATCCACACCGACGCCTAAGGTAAAACGAATAGGTGTTAAGAAAGCGGTAGAAAGTTCGTACGTATTCTTTCGATAGTTATTCCAAAAGTTGGTTTTAAATTCACCTATTGCAGATATATACCAATGTTTGTGCACTTGAAAACCAAACTTGCTATTCAATCGAAACAAGTCATCAGTAATATTGATCATGCGAAGCGAGTCACCGCTCACCGTACTCAGACCTGCACGCCATTCGCCATTATTTTCCCAAGAAATCTTTTCATTTTTGAAATTGATATATCCTTTTGCACCTGCTAACATCGCAAACGCATTGGCTTGTCCTTGATACCAATTATTCGTGGCATAGTTTTGCGTGATTTGCAAGGAAAGATTCAGTTGACGACGCCAGTTTGTCTTTTGTTCTTTTACGGCTCGTTCTCTATCCAAGTTGTCCTCCACAATGTCTCTTACTATAGCCCGTTGCACTTCCACATGTCCCATCTCCATTTTTTTCAAACGGTCTTCCTCACTCATTGATACATAATAGTCAGCATGATATTGAGTAATATACCTGCGAGCAGAAGCACGGAGTGCACAAATCGAATGGGATGGTTCATCCACCGTATCCATCAATGCAGGAAATGTTGGAGGGACATACATCAACGGCATACACAACGGATGGGGATAATGCTTCCATATTGTATCGCATAATACGATAATAGAATCTCCCAAAAGCATTGTATCACGCATATGCAAATCGAGGCTCTGTTGCGCCACAATATCCAACAGTAAAGCATCGTCATCTATCGCCTGAGACCAAGCATTCAATGCGATACTACATGCCACTAATATCGCTAAACTGATTCGTTTCAAGGTAGTGCAGGACGCTTAAAAGCACGTATTATCAAATTTATGCCCCAGATGATAAATGGTAATGAGAGAATCTGCCCCATATTCAGTATATGTCCAGTTTCAAAAAGTTCTTGATCGTTTTTGATAAACTCAAGCATAAAACGAGTAAAGAAGATGATTTCCAGGAATACACCCAATAGCAATCCTTCTCGTTTATACGCTTTTGCTTTCCAATACATCAACCACGTTACCACAAAACCAACAATGCAATAAATCATTTCATATATTTGTGTAGGATGGCATGGAACTGTCTGACCATCACGTACAAAGATAAAGCCCCATGGCAAGTCGGTAGGAGTACCATAAATCTCCGAGTTCATCAAGTTTCCCAGACGAATCAAGGTTGCCGTCACACAAACGCCCACTACTAGGCGGTCCATAATCCAAAGTAGAGAAGTATGAAACTTTGGTTCCTTAGAAAACTCCTTTTTATTCAACAACCACGCAGCGATCAATAGACCGATTGCTCCACCATGGCTAGCCAATCCACCTTCCCATATCTTCAGCAAACGCAATGGATGCTCTATATAGGGGTTACGATACTTAATTGTCCAACCAAATATCTGTACTGGTTCAGTAGAGATATCCATATATTGGCAATAAGCCTTCATGCTGGGCAATGTAACATCATGCCACTCATAGAACCAACAATGTCCCACACGAGCACCTATAATCAGACCTATTACCATCCACATAAAGAGTTTGTCGGTCCATTCTGCTGGACAACCTTCATTCTTATACAATTTGACCTGAATCAAATAGCATAGGTATATTCCTATTGCCCAAAGCAAACCGTACCAACGAATACCTCCATCTCCAATATGGATAAGTATCGGATCAACATTCCATGTAATAAAATCTAACATCATGCTTCCATTTTACCGTGACATTGTTTATATTTCTTGCCCGAACCACATGGACATGGGTCATTTGGACGTGGTTTCTTCTCCACACGTAATGGTTCAGTACGTTGCATCTCGCGAGTATCACGTGCAGCTGCAGCGGCTTGTCCACTTACTGCAGCAGCGCGGCTAACAGCATCTTTTTGAGCGCGATAGCGAGAGAAATCCTGACGTTGTTGCACTTGTGCCTGACGTACCTCTTGTGGATCACGTGTTGGAATCTGTCCGCGCAACAATATAGCTATGGCCCGGCGGTTGAAGCGGTCCAGCATATCACGGAAGATATTAAACGACTCCAATTTATAAATCAATAATGGATCTTTCTGCTCATAACTTGCATTTTGCACAGATTGTTTCAATTCATCCAACTGACGCAAATGCTCTTTCCACTCATCATCAATCACAAAGAGCAACATACGTTTCTCAAATTCGCGCACCACCTCACGACATTCGCTCTCATAAGCCGCTTTCAAGTTTACTGCCACATTATAAGCGCGTTTGCCATCAGAGATAGGAATCAATATATTCTCGTACATTGCTCCACGCTCCTCATATACCTTCTTAATCACTGGATATGCTACTTTCTGCAAAGTATCCATGCGACGCTTGAAAGTTTCCAAAGCCTCTTCTGCCAGTTTTTCAGCCAGTACATTCTCGCGAGTAGCGCGGAACTCCTCTTCGGTGAATGGGACTTCCATTGCAAATACCTGCATCACCTCCATCTGCAAGCCCTCATAATCCATCACTTCACGAGCATTAGCTACTATTGCCTCCGCTGCATCATAAATCATATTGGTAATATCCACACCTATACGCTCGCCCATCAACGCGTGATGACGTTTAGCATAAATCACATTACGCTGTTGGTTCATCACATCATCGTATTCAATCAGACGCTTACGAATACCGAAGTTATTCTCCTCCACTTTCTTTTGTGCACGTTCAATAGAGTCAGAAATCATTTTATGCTCAATCATTTCGCCCTCTTGGAAGCCCATCTTATCCATCAAGCCCGCCAAGCGGTCAGAACCGAACATACGCATCAGGTCGTCTTCCATACTCACGAAGAACACACTGCTACCTGGGTCTCCCTGACGACCGGCACGACCACGCAACTGACGGTCCACACGACGGCTCTCATGACGCTCTGTACCCAAGATAGCCAAACCACCGGCCTCTTTTACTTCAGGTGTTAGTTTGATATCCGTACCACGACCAGCCATATTCGTTGCGATTGTCACCATTCCTTTGCGACCTGCCTCTGCCACAATATCTGCCTCACGTTGGTGCAATTTAGCATTCAATACATTGTGCGAAATCTTGCGGAGAGTCAACATGCGGCTTAGCAACTCACTGATTTCCACCGACGTAGTACCGACCAACACAGGACGACCTGCTTTTACCAAATCTGTAATCTCATCTATCACCGCATTATATTTCTCACGTTTGGTGCGATAAATACGGTCATTCATATCTTCACGCGCAATGGGGCGATTCGTTGGGATAACCACCACATCCAGTTTGTAAATATTCCAGAACTCCCCTGCCTCTGTTTCCGCTGTACCGGTCATACCCGACAATTTGTTATACATACGGAAGTAGTTTTGCAACGTGATGGTAGCAAAGGTTTGTGTCGCTGCCTCCACCTTCACATTCTCTTTCGCCTCCACCGCTTGATGCAAACCATCCGACCAACGACGACCTTCCATCACACGACCTGTCTGCTCATCCACAATCTTAACTTGGTTATCGTCAATGATATAATCTACATCCTTCTCGAACAAGGTGTATGCTTTCAGCAACTGATGCACCGTGTGTACACGCTCCGACTTCACGCTATAGTTGGCCAAAATCTCATCTTTCTTTTGGCGTTTCTCTTCATCGCTCAGCCCTGCTTTCTCTACCTCTGCCACTTCGCTACCCACGTCTGGCAACACGAAGAACTGTGTATCTTCCATGTTACCCGTCAGCGTATCAATACCTTTGTCGGTCAGCTCGATAGTCTTATGCTTCTCGTCAATCACGAAATACAACTCATCGGTAGCGATGTGCATATTTTTCTCTTGCTCTTGCATATAGAACTCTTCTGTCTTCTGCAAACGAACTTTCACACCGGGCTCACTCAAGTATTTAATCAACGCTTTGCTCTTTGGCATACCCTTGAACGCACGGAACAATGCCAACTCACCTGCCTCACGCTCTTTCTCGTCCACACTGCCCATCTTCGCTTTTGCTTCAGTCAGCAACTTTGTGGTCAAGGTATTTTGGGTGCGGACAAGCAACTCTACACGGTGCTTGTACTCATCATACATCTGATCCTCGCCTTTTGGCACTGGACCACTAATAATCAATGGTGTACGTGCATCGTCAATCAATACTGAGTCCACCTCATCCACAATAGCGAAGTTATGTCCGCGTTGTACTAAGTCCATCGGACTAGTAGCCATATTGTCACGCAGATAGTCGAAACCAAATTCATTATTCGTACCAAAAGTAATATCACATGCATATGCACGCCGACGCTCATCCGAATTTGGTTTATGTTTGTCAATACAATCCACAGTCAAACCATGGAACATATACAGAGGACCCATCCACTCCGAGTCACGTTTTGCCAAATAGTCGTTTACGGTCACCACGTGTACACCTTCGTGGGTCAATGCATTCAAGAAGACTGGCAATGTAGCCACCAGAGTCTTACCTTCACCAGTAGCCATCTCTGCAATCTTACCCTCGTGCAATACCACGCCACCTATCAACTGCACATCATAGTGCACCATATCCCACACGTGCTCATTTCCGCCTGCTGTCCAGCGATTGTGATAAATAGCTTTGCTACCGAGTATCTCCACGAAGTCGAAGCGGCTATCTGCTGCCAAGTCGCGGTCCATTTGCGTAGCTGTCACATCAATCTTATCGTATTTAGCAAAACGGCGCGCAGTGCTTTTTACAATAGCAAACGCTTCTGGCAATATCTCTAGGAGAACTTTTTCATAAGTTTCCTTTATATCTTTTTCAATATGGTCTATTTCGTTATATACTTTCTCGCGTTTATCTATTTGAAGTTCTTCTATATTTGCCTTTAGTTCTGCAATACGAGATTTCTTGTCTGCCACGCGTTCTTGGATGAGTTGCATTAATGCGGCACTACGTGCACGCAACCCATCATTGCTAAGCGCGTCTATCTCGTCATAAACTGCTTTTACTTTATCTACATATGGCATGATTTCGCGCATATCTTTCTGCGCTTTATTGCCAAACAACTTGGTGATAAATTCTACTAATCCCATTTTAATTTACTATTTGATTATTTTCTATTTACTATTTTCTATCAATTGGAGCACTCCACCCCAATTTCGCGGCAAAGTTACAAAAAAAAACGGACATATGCAAGCCCTTTCGTATTTTTGCACAATCCATTTGCCTTTTCATCCCATTTTCTCACCTATTCAACACTCACACTTATAAGCATATTTAGTTAGTGATTAGTTAGTGATTACTTAGTGATTACTTAGTGATTAGTTAGTGATTCACATAAGAATAATATCAGAACAGTATGAAATCATTATCATAAAACCTAACAAATTTCTCAATTTGAGCAGAGCAATAGATAAAACAAGAGGAACTCCAACATGGAGTCCCTCTTACTATGATTATAAACTACTATGAATTATTCTATAGTTGCACCTTGTGCATTATAGCGTTTGCCATTCAGCAAGATATAGAGATAACCATTCTCAATCACTTTGTTCTTTGGATGAGTTGGTGCAACCACATCTTCAACGGCAGAGCCCTCGTTAACATACTGAGCATACATATTATCAATATAGAACGCACCTGAGATTGAGAGCAAGTTGTCACCTGCTACAAGGCGCAAGCCCATCATTTGATAATCAACACCTGCTGGCAATACAGACAAATCAACTTCGCAATAACGCCAACCTGCAAAATCAAGTTCGCAAACCTTAACAAATTGATTGTCGCCATCCACACCATAGTGTACATATAAAGTATTGAATGAGTAATCAGAGAATACATACATACCCAACTTAGATGCATTATTGCTAACTACCAATGTTGGGTTATTCACTTTGAAGCGAGCCTCACCACCTGCAGCGGAAAATACATATGAGCATTGGTTAGATGCAGAACCAGCATATTTCTTGTTGGTATATTTAGCGGTATTTACAGAAACGACATCTGTTGAATTTTCTTTATCGCCTTCAAAGAAGAGTGCCTCCATGTCATGTACCAATGGCAATGTTGGAGCATCTTCCTCACCTGTACGGAATGGAATCTCATAGGTTTCGTTGAGCAAAATACCCTCATTATCCTTGATTCCTGGAGACAACACAAAGGTATAATCGGTATTAGGCTCCAAGGCACTGGTCAACTCAAATGCCATATGACCATAAGGTTCTGGAGCTGCATTATACTTGTATGAACGAGTATTCACTGACAATTTATTTCCATTTGCATCCAACACAGCCACATTACTACGAACTGAAGCGTTCACAATCGTTGCATCAAACACAGCAATGAAAGATGGATTCAATGGTACATTGGTAGCACCTACAGAAGGATAAGTTTGTACCAAACTGATTGAACCACGATTGCTGGTCTTGAATGAGAATGAGAATGGCTCTTGCAAGTGGTTCTCATATACGGTATCTGGGTGGCAAGCACCAGTACCCAATGTAACGGTATAAGTTACACCTGGCTCAAAGCGAGTTGCAGGAGTGAAACGCAAGCGGTGGTTGTCATCCTCAAAGGTAATAGTACCTTCTACTGCTGGAGTAATCTCTAATGCAGCTGCTGTAGCTTCTATCTCCATATCCCAGTTAAAAGTAATGGTCACCTCTGTTGATACCAACACTTCTTCGTCTGCTGAAACATTTGGGCTATAGCTAACTACCTCTGGAGGAGTATTGCGAGCCATTGAGAGCGCAAAAATACCATATGAAATCTCGTTTTGCTTAACCTCAAGAGTTTGCTCTTGTGGATAATAGCCCTCTGGTTTTGCTTTTACAGTATAAGTACCAGGTTGGAGGTTCCAGAAATAATACACACCATTATACAAAGTATCTGTAACGTATGTATCCAAAAGTTGGTCACCTTGCCAAAGTTCTACTAAACCACGGAGGATAGGACGATATTCATCACGAGTACCTTTACGAGCCTTGTAGTTTGGAAATTCTTGTTTTTGATATACATCGTGGATTCGGCCGCCAATTGCACCGTCCTTCAATTGACCACCGCAGAAATACTCCATAAACGTCTTTGCGAATTGGAAAGACTCTTGACGTTTGTAATCAATATTCATAAGGCGGTATGTCTCAGGCAAATAGTCATGCATCATACCCTCGGAAATGGTACCTGGCACTTTCAAATTACGCATAACACCATAACCATTGCTCCAACCCATGATAGTACGAGCAAAGGTCTTATCACCTGCAATATTTGGTTCGCGAGACCAGCAACTAACCTGATTAGAGTATTGATTTTTACCCATCAATGTAGTGATAGCACGTGCCTCGTTGCAAATCTCCTCTGGCACTTTCTCTGGATAACCATTCAAACCATATGGATCGCCTGGCGTAATACCAGAGTGCAGATGAAGAATATAGTTTGATGGATTACCTGCATTGGAGTGGATTGAAAGCATAAAGTCGGCATTCCAATTGCTTGCCTCCGCAGAAATACCTGAAAGACTACGATCATCAGCAGTCGTATTCGTGATACGTGACATCTTGGTTTGGAATCCTAAATCACGCAAGATAGTATCAAGGCGAAGACCTTTATCCAAGTTGGACACACTCTCCCAGAAGGTTTGCTCTTGTGTATAGCCATCTGCTGAGTTTACGTTACCATTGATGAAAATAGGATATAGTCCCATTCTGCGGTCATCCGAGTCATAACCACCATGACCAGGGTTAATATAAATCTTATAATCAGCTGGATTAGTAGAGCTCGCACGTTTCGCTTGACGCTTGATGTTATTGAGCAAGGTACCATCCAATTCTTGTACCAAACGAGGCATATCCTTGCGGATAGGCTCTTCTGTCAGATTAATCTGCATGAGACGAATATCGCCATTATCGGTGTTATATACAATACGACCCGACTTGGCATCCACATTAGGATACATACCCATGCCTTCTGGAGCAGACAAACGTTTCACCACAGTACCATCCACTGATGCTATCATAATAGATGACTCGGTAATATAATAACCATCGTGGTTATCATCCATACCTACTACATACTCGTTGCCATACCAAACAGGAGCATCAAAGTCTTGACCCAAATTAATAATTTCATTACCATTGAGGTCGCAGATTGCTGTACCATGCTTGGTATTGAAGAGAATCATGGTTTGGTCAGGAGAGAGAGAAGACCAAATGTAATTAACATCACCATGAGGTTTGAGCACGACGCGCTCACCATCGCGGTAGAGATTGAGGTCCAAATTCTCGTTGTCCACGCGAAGTACTAGGTCTGTCTCATTCAAATCACGATAATCCGCATTTCCGTGCGTGAGATAAACTACTGTTTCTGCATCCACAAAACGAGGGAAGAAACCTTCTCCCAAGCGAGTGTCGCTAATAACGCGAATATCTGCATTCACCAATATGCAAACACAGATCATTGCTACGAAAGTAAAGAGTTTTTTCATAAAATTATTGTTTTAGTTATTTTATTTTCAGAGGGACTCGGAACGACTCAGAGGAGCTCGGAACGCATCAGAGGAACTCGGAGGGTTCGGAGAAAATTAGCGTTTTGTACCAAGCACAGTATAAACTTGTCCGTTGTGACGGATAAGCAGTTGACCATTCTCGATAAACTTCATCGTATCTTCACCACCAATAACCACATCTTGCACACCTGAAATAGGTGATTTCTTACCATAGATTTGGAAAATACCTGGCAAGGTAACATAGCGTTCACCCTTTTCTGTAGAGGTATTGAGAAACATCTTCACCAATTCAAAGTGCAATGGCCAAATAGCCACGTCTGTACCAAAGAAATCCGCTACTGGAACATCCAGTACATATTCACCTGCCACATTAGGCTCAATGGTAATATTGATCGCCTGTGATGCATTATTTGCACGAATACTAGCATATACTTTGCTAAAAATAGCATCTGTAGTAATTGGAATACGAATAGTATCTGGACGAGAATAAATAGGAGCTTCTTTTCCAAATTGGATATAAGGGCTACGTGCAGACTTGTAAGTGAACATCAAATTCACAGGGGCTTCTGTATCCTCTGGAACTGACAATGTAGGATTGAAACCAGTAGAGCCTTTGAGTGTCCAATTCTCTGCAATTCGGAAATCGTCCCAAACCATCTCTACATCAGTAGGAATCTCTACATTCACAAGGATTGTATCTTTGAAGTCGCCTAACTGACCTATAACGTGTGTAGAGCCATTTGTTACACCAGTAATAGCACCCGTCTCATCAACAGCCGCGATAGTAGGATCCAAAGAAGTCCATGTGAGTGCACTAGCCAGCAAGTCAATAGTATTGTTTCCCACCGCTCCTTGAACCTCTACGGTATAAGGGTGAGCAGCATCGCAAAGCACAGAATCCAAACGGATAGCAATAGGAGCGGAAGAGATGAGGCGCACCTCCAATTCGGTAGTAATGTCACCCAAAGCAGCATGCAAAGTACCACCTTGCTCACCAGAAGCCAAGAAGCGACCATCCTCTAGAATCTCGCCCAATGTAGGATCACAAGATAGTTTCACACCTTGTACATCGGTATCAATCATCACACCATACTTATTGTAACCCAAGAATTTAGGTAATGCTACACCATAGCGAGGCAAAGAGTAAATAGGCATATAAGGAGCAATAGCAGCGATGGTATTATCCACCTCAGGAACGTTAGCCACGGCAAACATACCATTTCCACAAGCACGTTCTTGACCATCAGAACCATTATTCATTTGTCCAAGGTTGCGGACATAAAGACAAGAACTTCCGCCGCCATCCCAGTTCACAGCTTTGTAGGCGCCATAGTGATGAATAATCTCGCCAAGCACTTTGGTTGTACAACCTGTACTTTTCACACTACGGCCATCCACCACAAGGAAATAGAGCACAGAACCATCTTGTGAAGCACCAAAGGCAGTACGAGGGTGCACTTCATTCCAGAAATTAGATTGCTCCACTTGACCATTATTCACAATCAGTGCATAGGTATCACCACCTATACATTGTGCTACATCCACTTCCTCTCCATCGAACTTGAGCGACATATTTACTGTCACTTCATCACCAATATTGAGTGCATCCAACGCGGCAGCCATCGTGCCATGACCAGAAAGAACCACCTTGTCGGCAGGAATAGCCATAGAACCTACATTTTGCTGTTTATCAGTAATCTTCAGTTTCACAGAACCAGAAGTCTCCCATTTCTCGCCAGGAAGAAGTTCTGCCAAAAGTTCTGTACCATATGCATTGGTAGCAGTAGTAGCAGCATTGTGCTTATTATAGAGAACCAACTCGTTCTCACCGCGTTTATAATTCACATGGCTAATTGGATAGGTCTCTGCAGCTGTTTGCAAATTAAAAGAGAACTCCAATTGTGTAGCTAACAAGCCTAGGCCTTCATCACTCACACCACCCACGCGACGAGAAGTAGCCGCCGATGGAGTATGCGCAAACTCGCTATTGACAACTGTCAAACCAACTGGCAATCCCACATCACCTTGAGTTACGAAGAAGTCACCATTGGTACCACCAAAGAAAATCTTTGTATCAGTAGTACTACGGATGGCCATATTAGAAGGACGCTCTGTACCAATAATCTTACCAGAACCCAACACGCCTTCAATACTTACATATGGATTTTTTGTATCCACTGACATCAGCCAGCAGTCAATACGTCCCTTAGCATCGCTAGCGCGCAGCATACGCAATTCGTAGAATGTAGCTCCGGGGCCAGCAGGGTACATCGACAATGTGTCAATTGTATAATCAACACCATTCAATGAAATGTTCGCGAAAGATACGATACTAACGCAAAACGCGAAGAGAGAGAGTAGAATTTTCTTCATGATACTACATTTTGGGATTATACTTTATAATTGCCTGCAAAGTTACTACTTTTTTTTGAAATACGCAAACGATTGAATGATTTTTTTGCAAAAAGGTGAAAGGTGAGAGGTGAGAGATCAAAGGTGATAGGTTAAAGGTGATAGGTTAAAGGTGATAGGGACAATAAAAAGTGCACCCCGAAGGATGCACTCTGGAAAGATAGACTATCTAGGTTGACTAGATGGTCTAGTGGTTCTAGATATTCTAGATTGATTGGATAGTCTTATTATTTTACCTCTGAACCGAGAACGTTGTATTTAACGCCGTTCTTGAGGATGAATACTTGACCATTCTCAACAACTTTGCGAGCACCATTCTCAGGAGCAACGATATCTTCAACTGCTGAACCCTCGCCTACGGTGAACTCATATACACCATAACCGTTGTCGTTAGCATAGAGATAGATAGTTGCCTTATTGCCCTCAACCTCTACAGAAGGAACAGCTGTACGGCAACCGTTAGAAGCAGAACCCAAACCGTTAGCAGGGAAGTACCACAATGGCTCAATGCCGTCGAAGCTACGAGCCTCGTCTTTGAACTTGTAGAGACCGAATGCTGAAGGAGGAGTAGATGGAGTGTGAGTAGCAATCATAACGAAGAAGTACTCGTCGCCAACTTGGAACTCTTGGATACCGTTCAAACCAGTTGCCAAAGTTGTGGTATCGCCTGGGTTGTTCCACAAAGCAGTACCGTGAGGGCACTTGATGAAGTCTTCAACCAACATACCACCCTCATCGAAGAGCATAGGCAAGGTGTTGAAACCATCTACATAGAACAAAGTACCCAATTCGTCTTGTGGGAAGATTTGAGGAGCAGTACCGAAACCAGCAGCGTTGATAGCCAATGACTCATCAAACTCTGGGTCGAGAAGGATAGAAATCATCTCACCTTGACCAACTACACCATCCTCAACAAGCCAACGATAGGTATTCCATGTACCAGTAGCATCAGCAGCCATGAGACAAGCATTTCCGTGGATGTCACCGTTTACACCAAATGCGTCGAAGCGGCAAGCAATCTCAGCATAGTCAGGGTTGTCACCCAATTTCTCGCTAACAATGAGAGTAGCAGCACCAGTAGCGAGGTCAACCTCGTAAACCATGAAGTATTGGTTTTGGCTTGTGATACAGCCAGAGATCAAGCAGTTACCTGCACCGTCGAACTTAATGTCATTGAATTTCAAAGTAACACCATCACCCCATGTAGTCTCACCAGTTTCAGCATCAGTACTTGGAACTTGGAAGAGGTGGTCACCTGTAATCTTAATAGGATCGAGCATGTCGCCAGTAGCACCATCCACGCGAACGATAGACTCAGTCTCGCGGTTGATGAAGTACATGATACCGTCTTTAGCAGCCATACCACGAACGAAGCCTGTACCACCAGGTTTGTTAGCAGCATAGTTGTCCTCTACAACAGAGATAACCCACTTGTTAGTAAGGTTGTATTTGCCAGCGCGAGTTGGATAAGCATAAGCATCCTTTACACCAGCAATAGCTTTTTGCAAGCCAGCTACATCACCAACGAATTGGAAACCGTTGTAGTAAGCAGCGATAGCGGTAAGAGTAAGTTTGGTACCGATAGGGAACTCAACTGGGTCGAGCACCATCTTGTAGCACTTAACAGCGTTCATACCGTCAGAAACGGTTGGGTTGTTGTAGCTGTCATACTCAGTGATAACAACGCCAGGAACGGTAACAAGTTGACCGAAGTATTTGAGTTCAGAGTCAGTTACAAGTGGAGTAAGACTCTCAAATTTGATTGGGTCTGGCATTACACCTGCCTCAGCAGAAACCTCAGTTACACCAGTGAGCTCAGGAGCACCACCGTAGATAGTAGTTTTACCTTTAACCACTACGCTTTGGCTAACAGCGAAAGTAGGATTAGCAGCCATGTAAAGGAGAAGACCACCAGTAGCGTCTTGGATATACACGTTCTTGCCGTTGATGAAGGTTACCACACCACCAACAGTTGTTTCAACGTCTTGCTCCAAAGCTTTCACCTCAGCGATAGTAGGAACATACTCACCAAACTTAGCATAAAGAGTACCATTGCTCTCAGCGTTGATAACAGTTACTTTCTCACCAGAAAAATCTGCGTTCCAGTACCATCCGAGGAAGCTCTCACCCTCTTTGTAAGGAGCGTTAAGAACCCACTCACCAGTTGGCTCAGTTGGGTTAGCGAAAGCGTGTCCCCAAGCTGGTTGGAAAGCCTCATACTTACCTGCTTGAGAGAAGTCAGCAGATACAGGCCAAGCAGCACGTTTCGTTTCCAAGAAGAAAGCAGCAATAGCATAACGCCAACCAGCAGAAGAAGTACCTTCTGCAAGAACAGTAGCAGCAGCATCTGCGTTTTGAACTGTCATGATGTAAGCCTCAAGCCAGTCCCATCTCTCCATACCCATAATAGCAGTAACATTGGCATCTGCAAGAGGGGTACAAATAGTTGCTAACGAAGCGTCACCAGCAGCTTGTAACACATCAAGAGTAGCCAAAGAGGTAACACCTGCGTCAACTTTAAAAGTCTCCCACATGTCACCTTTGTTCAACCAACCATCATCGTTGGTCACACCACCGTTGAGCTCGTAAGTAACGGCAGCAAATGATGTTGCAGCTGCAAAGAGAGCTGCGCAAAAGATTGAAAATCTTTTCATAAATTTGTTGTTTTTTGGTTAATAAATTGCTTCCTCATCCTTTGTGGACACGTCCACGGTGGACCTCGGTTGCGTTAAGTAAAAATTGTTTGTTTTGTATAGTTTTCGTATAGTTTTCGTATACATATCATCGGCTTATCTTCCGCTTATCCTCCGCTTATCCACCGCTAGTGGTATCGGAGTGGTAAGGGGAAAGACCAGTTTCCGTCGCTTACTGCGCTGCGCTACCCAAAAGGGTGTAACGCTTGCCATTGCGATAGATGATTACTTGACCATTCTCAATGGTTTTGATTGGTTGGTCATTAATGTAGTTATTCTCTACCCCCGATGGAATATCCATCGTAAAGCTTACCACCTCGGAATAATCGGTAAATCCACCTTCTTTCATTGCAGCAACACGGACATACCATGTACCTTCTGCAATATCCTCATAGGTATATTCGTAGGTATAAACATCTATACGATATTTCTTTGTGCTGCGACTTGGGAAAGAAGCCGACTTAGAGAACTCGACTTGGAATCCCGAAGACTGTTGTTGTTGCCATTTCACGGTGACAGCAGTGGCATTGATTGTCTCGCCCGTTGTAGGAGCAATAATCACAGGCACAGGCACAGGCAACGCCAAGGTGCGGAATTTGATGACATCGGACTCTACCACCACTTTACCAAAGCGTACTGTAGCACGCAAGTAGTAGTACTTAGAAGCCATGAGCAGCGAGTCTGGCATAGTGATACGTGGCGTAGATGATACACCCGTGTAGATAATGTCATTTTTGCCAAATGCTTGTGCAGTAGCCACTTCAAACGTATATTCGGTATCATCCATAGCTACGCTATCGCATACAAGAGTAGGCGTAAGCGTTTGCACAGTATCACCCTCAGCAGGAGAAACGATATTGAAGAGCGAACCTGTAAAGGTGCGAATCTCGGAATAAGTATCCTCCATATTGATAGAGCGTGTGCGCACGCGCCAATGGTATGTCTCGTTCGATTCCAACCAATAGATTTTACCTACATAGAAGGTAGTGTCTGTGGTTTCATACTCATAATCCACTGTTGAGAAGTCAGCAGACTTGGAAAGTTGGAAGAAATAGGAGTCGGCTTTTGGTGCAGCATTCCACGAGAAGTAGCAAGGGATGAGCACATTGCTATTTGCAGCAGGATACTCAAGATTTGCTGCTGTGGACTTGCCCCATGTGGTATTGTTCATTGTGCGCGCAGGATACTCGTTGCCATAGCGGTCAAGAACAGCCACCGCATATTCCATTGGGAATTGCGTTGTTTCATTAGCGAACTGCGAAATATCAATACTATTGGTATAGGTAGTACCCACCATATTAATACCCTTTCCTACTACGCCATGACGTCCTTCATCCGCAGCCGTAAAGCGATACACCACATAGCGCAGATTTGGTGCAGGTGCGTCCCAAGTGAGCGTATTGCCCTGCGTGCGGATATTGCTCACATAGAGGCAATCATCGGTGCGGTACCATGTCATTTGTGGCACCACAGCAGGTACAGGATATACATTATCCTTGATATATTGCATAAAGCCCTTGGTATTAATACCTGTGCTTAATCCATACCAACAACTACCTGGTGCGCCCATACGGTCATAATCGCGGTTGAGCTGTGTTTGTGCACCAATCTCAGAAGGATAGAACTGTCCACTAGAGAGCGTAGTACCATCTGCCTTGAGTGCGCTCAGACTATGGCTGACGTACATGTGGCGACTGAAGTGCGAAGCCATATCTGACCACCATTTGCAAATCACATCATAGTTGGACCACGAGTCAATCGTCCAATAGATTTGTGGCGCCATGTAGTCGATAGTATGCTCGTTGTACCAAGCGAGTGGGTCCGCGCAAATATCATTGTATTGCCAGTCGCCAGCTGGTGTAGGACATGGTTCAACGCCATATACAGGCGCAGAGGTATTGGCTTTACCAGCCACACCCGCAGGACCCACACCGAACTTCACCCAAGGTTTGGTAGCCTTGATGGTGTCGTTGACCATACGAATCATGAGGTTGTTGATGGAACGTCGCCAATCTTTGCGCGACATGCCATTACCTGTAGCATCGTATTGCTCTTGGTCGTATTCATCTTTATATCCTTGATAGTGGAAATAATCATCGAAGACGATGCCATCCACATCATAGTTCTCTACAATATCGGCTACGACCTTGCATATTTGCTCACGCACTTCTGGCAAAGAAGGGTTGAGCGATGTAATATCGCCACACTTCACGAGCCACTCTGGGTGGGTGTTGTGGTAATCCTTCTCGTGATTCTTGCCATAAGTAGCATCGGAACTTGCATAGCGATATGGGTTAATCCATGCATGCACCTCAATGCCTTTGAAGTGTGCATAATCGATAAGCAGTGCCAGTGGATCGTAGTTAGGAGCCTTGCCACGTGTACCCGTAAGGTACTGACTCCAAGGTTCATACTTAGAGTTGTACATCGCATCTGAGAATCCACGCACTTGGAAGAAGACCGCGTTCATATTTGCCGCAGCCATTTTGTCCACAAATGCGAGAAGTGATTCTTGTTGCTGCTGTTGCTGTGTAGCATTAACAGCATTATTTGGTTTTGGCCAGTCGATAGCCCACACGGTGGTAAGCCATGCGGCACGGAACTCGCGTTTAGGCAATGATTGCAAGTCAACTTGCGCTTGGAGCGAAAGCCCCAAGCACAAGCCGATTGCGAGAACTGATATTTTCTTTACCAAATTCATTAGAAGAGTTTAGTAGGAAGGTTGTTAACTACAACACCATACACATTGCCACTCTCAAGAACTTGTTCAATCTTGTCTGTAGCAAAGTTGTAACGATAGATACCCGTAGGTGCACAAGTAGCATCGTTATGGCTGTTACGATAAGCAAAGTATGCGCAGTCGTTCACTTCATCGTATGCGATTTGGCAGATTGCAGCGAACTCTGAAGTATGACCCTCAGCAGGACCAAATGCACCACCCATCTTATTAGGAACGAATCCTAAAGTACCATACAATTTCTTATATGGTGCGAGCGCATTCTTAGAAGAGCCAATAGCATTCAACTCGTCAAGTGTACATACGTAAACACCTTCGTAGTTGCCGTCGAACAAAGTGAAGATAATCTTGTCACTCTTAGTAGAGTATGCAAATGATTTAGGGTTCATACCTTCCAATGCAACACCAGACTTTGGAGCTGCTGCTCCAAGAGCTGCAATAGGTGCAGGAAGAATATCAGTGTCTTTGAAACGGAAGATACCATTACCGTTGTAGTTCTTACACCAGTACCATGTATCACCAATCATACCCAGAGAGCCACCGATACAACCATAAGAAATACCTCTACCATAGTATCCCAATGTAGTGTGTTGTACATAGTATGGGAACTCGCTTGCACTATACACAGCATTGCGGGTAGCCAAAGGCACTTTGATTACACCCGTGTTACGGTCGGCATAATAGAGATCATTGTCAATAATGCAGCCATAGAATGGATCTTGGAAAGCAGGACCACCTGCGTTGGAGATCATGGTCTCTAACTTAGAACCGTCCTTAGCAATGACAGAGATCTTACCATCACCACCATTAGCTTGTGCCTCTTCGTTTTGGTAGTACCATGCAGTACCGGCATCCAATACGTAAAGCGAAGGCTCTTTGTAGAGGAGGGTGAATGGGTGTTGACCAGAAGAAAGACCGAGATCGAATGGCATAATATCCATATCTGCTGGAGCGTCACTAATGAGTTTGTATGCCATGAGGTGACCACCTTGCTCTGCATAGTAGAGCGTAGGAACTTCTTTGTTGTAACCAACTTGTACATTCAATGTACCTTCTTCCAAGAGGCGACCATCCATAGTAACTTGGAGGCGAACAGTTTGTGAGCCAACGTTACCAAAGGTGATTTCACCTGGGAGACGCTCAGTAGATGTCTCTACGACAGTACCCTCTGCGTTCTTGGTACGTGCAGGGAAGATCCACTTGTAGGTCAAGGTACGATTCTTTGGGTTAGGCACTTCAAGTGAGAAAGACACAGGAGTAGTGAGCACTTCGCAAAGATCACCTTCAATAGGATTGAGTGTGAGCAAAGGCTTGATGTCCGAAATCATAATCACTTGGCTCTTAGTGATACCATTGATAGTGAGTTTTACGTTGTAGGTACCAGCTACATCGAATGGGTGTTTTACCTCATTACCAGTAGCTGTTTTTCCATCACCGAAATCCCAAACAGCTTCACCTTCTGTAGGAGAAGTGTTTACGAAGGTAATATCAGAGTCAATATAGTAATCCAACGCATAATCGCCATCAATACGATATTCGAAGGATACAGCATCGCGTGGCAAAACTTCTACATCTGGAACGTTGTCAATACATGAAGCAACGAACACAGGGAGCAACGCGATCATGAATATTTTCAAAAAATTACTTTTCATATTCGTATCTTTTATTTATAGTTATCAATTAGTTGATTACGATTTCCTTGGAAATAGTTTTACTCCATGTACCCTTTACGTCATACACGCGCAATTCAGCATCCAAAGAATAATTACGCTTGTATGTAACATCGTATTTACCCTCTTGCGTGAGAATAAGGTCCTCGAAGGTCACTTTCTCCCAATAATAGTTCATAGAATCCATTACCCATGCTTGCACGTTGCCATTCTCATCCAATGGGAAGTGGTAGTACTTAGCAACGGTGGAGTCTGATGAAACGTTCCAGTCGTAAGAAGAGTCGGTATATTGCTTGAAATCCTCCATAAGACCAAGTTTGATGTAGTTGGTTTTGTAGGTAGTATACGTCATCTTTGCTTTCACAGCGTCCTTGAAATCTTGCATATAGGTTTCGCCGAAGTAAGTAATCATCTTTGCAGAGTCAAACTCAGTAGGTTGCACCCATGTAAGAGGAGCCAATGTACCACTAACAGGGAATGCATCGGTGAAAGTATAAGCGTGCAAAGAATCGCTCCAGAACTCTTCCATATGAGGATATTCTGCAATTTCTTGGCTAATACGTTGTTGTGTTTTGATAGAACTTGTTTCTGAGTGAGAGAGCCATGCGCAGTTTACTGCTTTATCAAGGGTTTGGCTGATACTATACCACACTTTAGAATAAGCAATATCCTCTTGAGAAGAATAATATTGTGCGGTAAATCCCATCGCGCCACCCGCTTTAACAGCAGAACTCTCAATCTCCCAATACGCCTCAGGTCCTACAGCACCTGTGATAGTATTCTCATCGAAAAGATCGTGCTTCTCGCATGATGCCAATGCCAGCACCATTGCTGCCATTGCGAATATTTTAATTGTCTTTTTCATATCTTTTCTAAATTATTAGCATCCTTAAATTACTTCCATGGAGTTGGGTCCGCGCAAACTACTTTATCGTTGTTTTGGTGAGCCCAGATCATACGTCTTTTAAGTACGTTGAAATCAAGAATCTTCTCGCCTGCAGCATTGGTAGTGTAGTAACCGATACGGTCGAGCTCTTTCTTGTTGTACTTGGTTTCAGTTTCGGTATCAGCATTCAAACGAGCCACCCATGCGTTAGGTGAGTTCTCTGCATTGGTACCATAGTCCTCTGGAGTACACCAGTATGCCTCGTAGAGGTTGAATGGACGACGGAGTTTATAGGTCATCTCGAAGTTAGCAGAGTCTTGCTTGAATTGTGCAGGACGACCATTGTGAACGTTCTTAACGTTATACACATAAATTGGTTCATTGGTAGTAGGATGCTTATAAGCAATACCATTGGTCTCAGAACTATAGTTGTAGCGACGCATATCGGTCCATTGCTCTGGTTGGAGATACATAGCCACATACTTTTGTTGCATGAGGTCAGCAATTGTAAATTCATTAGCACCTGGCAACTTGATATTCCAGAAACGACGATATTGGTTTTTGAGGTTTGTACCTAAAGAACCAGATGTAATTTCTGCCTCACGTAAGCCATAGCGTTCCATATTGAAACGAGTTGCTTCTACGGTAGTATTGTATGCACCGTTGATATCACCAGCCCAATATTGTGCCTCAGCCTTGATAAACATCAACTCCTCTTGTGTGATGAGAGCGATGTAACCAGTATTTTGAGTGAATGGGTTGGTGAGCTGTGTAGAAGCAAAGAGGTCAGGATAGTTTGTCGTTTTCAATGAGATATCCATACCGATGTTGCTTTCGAGGTGCAGCATAGCGTCCTTTTCAGAAGCACGTTGTTCCATAATCTTTGCAGCACGAGGGTCAAGTGCATAACCACGGTTTGCTACAAAACGACCATCGATGCTACCCAAGATACCATGCAAGAAGAAGGTAGTTGGAACAGAAGAAGCAAGACGATTGTCGCGGCTCTCCCAACCATTAATCTTTGGAGCAAAAGGTCCCCAAGGGCAGTTAGACTCAGTGACACCACCTGGGTAGTTATAACGAGGCTCTTGCCAGTCAGGGCTATTGAGAACAGCATCCACCATAGCAATAATCTTGTTACAATTAGCTACTGTATTATCCCAGTTAGGCAATTTGCGCAACCAGAGACGAGCTTGAAGTGCTTGGCAGAAAGTTTTCCACTTTGCCATATCACCTGCATAGATGCGGTCCATTCGCTCAGTGATAGGAAGATTGGTTGGGCAATCTACCCATTCTGGGTCATTGTAAAGTTTGAGCAATTCTTCTGCTTCAGCAAACATCCAGTCATATACTTCTTGTTGTGAGTCGTAAGTTGGAGAAGCAGATTGATACACTTGTGAACGAGGCATATCACCGAAAGCATCGGTGGTAAACATGGTAGACATGAGCATTACCGTACGTCCGATAAGGATTGCATTGCGATTACCATTTTGCTCAGCAATCTCGTTCATCTTTTGGATGTTTGCACCAAGATCATAGAAGTGGCGGCGCCACATTGGGTGACGGTTTACACCGAGGAACTCCCAGCCTTGGCTGTATGGATAAGAACCGGTTTGGCTTTTGCCACCGGTGGTAAGTGCCTGTGAAAGATACACACCATATTCAGCATGGTCGTAGCAAAGTTGCGATGCATAGAAAGTAGCAACAGGCAATACTTGGTCCACCGAAGTTGTGATAGGAGAATCCTTGGTGTAGTTCACATCCAAGAAGTCCTCGCAACTGGTGAGAAACATTGCTCCTAGAAGAGCAGGTATTATAAATAACTTTTTCATATTCCTTATTATATATTATAGGGTTAGAAAGAAGCAGTCAAGCTGAGATTATAGCTGCGTGTATTAGGAATTGGGGTATTATCAATACCTGCAGAACCTGTACCACCTTGGCCAGTAGATGCGTTGCAGACTGGGTCGGTACCTGTGTACTTGGTGAGTACGAACACGTTGTTGCAAGTGAAGTTAGCCTTCAAGCTCTTGAAGAATTTCTGATTCTTCATGAGTTTAGCGAAGTCGTAACCCAAAGTAACGTAGCTGAGACGAATGTATGAACCATCCTCTACGAAGTTAGAAGATACGTTGTAGAAGTAGTTCACGATAGTGGTGTAATCCAATGTGATTGGCTTGGTATTTTGTGCATAATATACATTACCTGCCTCATCCGTTTGCTCTGTTACACCTTCGAATACCACTTGACGTCCACGATAGAGCTCAAGCATCTTGTGGTTACCACTAGAGATGAGGTTACGGCCAGTAACGTTGAGCACATCACCACCAAGACGACCGTCGAAGAGGAATGAGAATTGTACACCGTAGATATTCATGCTAGAGTTCAAACCAGCTTGGAATTTAGCCTCACGGTTACCAATGTACTCGTTCTTATTAGGATTGATCTTTGGATAACCATTCTCATCTACGATAACTTGTCCAGCTGCATTGCGTTGGTAATCTTTACCGGTGAGAGAAGTGGTAGAACCACCGAGGTAAGCTGATGTAAATACGTCACCGTATTGAGGACCAGTGATCTCGTGTACATCTTCAGGAAGACCTACTACTCTACCACGGTTAAGACCGAAGTTCAAGCCCATAGTCCAGTTGAAGTTTTTACGTTTAATGATATCTTGATCCAATGTGATTTCCACACCTTGGTTGGTGATCACACCCTCGTTACGAGTTTGGAGGATATAACCAGAAGATGGAGATACACGTACGGTAACGATTTGGTTGTCCACCTTCGTATTATAGTAAGCTACGTCAAGGCGAGTCTTGTTATCAAAGAACTTGATATCCATACCGATCTCCCAAGAATAAGACATCTCAGGTTGGAGGTCGCGTGATGCAGAAGACATGGTAGGGTCGATGCCATAACCACCGTCAGGATAAGTACCAAATTGTTTGAATCGGCGGTCATAGAGGTTTGCAGGAGCATCCTTACCTACAACAGCGTAGTTACCACGAAGTTTCCAATAAGAGAACCAGTTGTTCTTTGTTTCGTTCAAACCAGGAATCAACTCAGAGAGGATGATACCACCAGTAACTGAAGGATAGAAGAATGGGTTCTGATTGATAGTAGAAGACCAGTCCCAACGACCTGTTACAGAGAGAGATGCCAAGCCCTTGTAATCACCACGGATCTCACCGAAGTAACCGAAACGACGACGAATACTGTGGCCCAAAGTGCGGTCTGTTAACTCCATATATTCGCGGTTGGTATTCGACAAACTGTATGTACCAGGGATAATGAAGTCGCAACCATATACTGAAGTAGAGAATCCTTCAGACATCTTGAGTTCAGCACCCGCCATCACATCAATAGAGAAGTCCTTTGGCAACTCAATCTTATAGCTTGCGTTTACACCTGCAGTGAAGAGTTGGCTACGACCTTCAGATGCGGAGATAGCACCGAGGCTAGAGTGGCTCATATTCTTGATATCATCGCTTGTAAGAATATAATTATAAGGATATTCGTTCACCATATAATCCATATAATCTACATAAGAAAGAGAGTCTTTCAAGAATGCACTATAACTAGATTTGTAATCAGCTAAAGCTTTGTCATAGTTTGCTTGGCAAGTAGGACAAATGTGCAACTCGCCACAGTCTGGACATTCATGTTCACTTGGAGCTGTTGGAGCAGTTGGAGGATTTGGTTTGGTAATCGTAGGGCGTACATATGTATCATCCCAACGAGGTACTGTATAGCTCTCAGAAGTAGTATTCTTGATATCGTAGCTGACACGACCCACGATTTGGAGGTTCTTCACTGGTTTGAGAGTGATGCTACCATTGATCACGTTACGAGTAGCTTTAGCCACGCCACCATCGTTGTAGATGCTATACAATGGACTATAAGGAGCGTTGTATTTCTCCACATCTGGCAAATAGCGGAAACGTGGATAACCATCTTCACGTTGATAATCAGTAATATCATCAGTGATAGGCCATGAATAAGCTGAACTTACACCACTCGTAGAACGAGATTTAGTGTCACTGATATTGATATTCATTGCGAAAGTCACCCATTCAGCTGGAGTGAATTGCGCTTTGATGAGTGCACCAAAACGTTGCTTATAGTCTTCAGGAATAATACCCTCAGATTTAGACCAGTTAGCAGACGCATATGCTTGGAATTTCTCGGTACCACCATTTACAGAGAAGTCGTATTTGTGGTAGAAACCAGTCTTGAGGAAGTTGCCAATGTTGTCATAGATTTGTTGGCCCTCGTTGAGCATAGGACCCCAACCGCCAGAAGTTTTCTCTTTGTAGAAACCTTGTGAACCAGGTCCATAAGTATCTTGCAACTCTGGGAGACGGGTTGGTTGATCCCATTGCCAGCTACCATTTGCTTGCACTTTGATCTTACCAGCCTCACCTTGTTTGGTAGTAATCATGATGACACCGTTGGCAGCATCTTGACCGTAAAGAGCGGCAGCAGCAGCACCTTTGAGGACGGTGATATTCTCAATATCGTTAGGGTTGATATCCGCAGCAGCAGAAGCACCACCATTCACAGGCACACCATCAAGGATGAACAAAGGCTCGTTGCTTTGGCTGTTGTTCACAGATGAGATACCACGAATAATAATTTGGCTACCAGAGTTAGGCGAACCACCCGCATTGGTTACAGACACACCTGCGATTTTACCTTGTAGAGAATTAACAAAGTTTGAGTTTTGACTCTCATTAAGTGCCTCACCACCAATGTTTTGCACTGCGAAGTTCAAGCGTTTTTTCTCTTGAACCACACCCATAGCCGTAACTACGACTTCTTCCATTGCGATAGCATCGCTACTGAGACGGACGTCCATTTGTGGACCTTTAACAGGTAGTTCTTGGGTAGTCATACCCACGTAACTTACTACAAGAGTAGCACCGTCTTGTACCGTCAATTCATACATACCATCAAAGTCGGTAATTGTACCGTTTGATGTTCCTTTCTCGAGAACAGAAGCACCAATTACTGGCAAACCGTCCTCTGTAGAAATAACCACACCTCTCACCGTGACACTTGCCATCATGGCAACTGACAATAGTGAGCAGGCTAGCACAAAGAATAGTTTCTTCATATAACTTAGATTGTTTATTATTATTGTTTTTACTCTTAATTTTCAGCGCGATATGCATCCAACGCTTTCTTCACGCTACCATGGAGAAGGAGCAAATCTTTTGCCTTATCGTATTCAAGGCCAAGCTCTTCCACGATCATACGTGTGCCGCGATCTACAAGCTTCTTGTTGCTCAATTGCATATTTACCATCTTATTGCCTTTTACACGGCCCATCTTAATCATAGTGATGGTGGTAATCATGTTGCATACAAGTTTCTGCGCAGTACCAGATTTCAGACGAGTAGAACCTGTTACGAATTCAGGATCCACCATAGGCTCAATAGCAATCTCAGCCACTTGACCTACTGGCGAACCAGGGTTACATGAGATAGACGCAGTCAAGCATCCGAACTCACGCGCGCGCTCGAGCGCGCCAATAACATAAGGAGTAGTACCCGAAGCCGCAATACCTACCACTGTATCTAGGGTGGTAATATTGTGGTCAAGCAGCTCTTGCCAAGATTTCTCAGGATCGTCCTCAGCATTTTCCACTGGGTTACGCAAAGCATGATCACCACCTGCGATAAGACCAATCACAAATGATGGTGGCATACCAAAGGTAGGAGGAATCTCGCTGGCATCCAACACGCCCAAACGGCCACTAGTACCAGCACCCATATAGAAGATACGACCGCCTTTTTGCATGCGCTCTACAATACCTTCTACCAATTTTTCGATTTGAGGAATACACTTTTTGACAGCTAAAGCCACTTTTTGATCTTCCTCATTCATCTCACGCAACAATTCGCCAACGGACTTTTGATCCAAATTATCATGAAGCGAAGTTTGCTCAGTTACTTTAATAAAATCCATAATTTTTTAGTATTTTTCTCTCGGTCTTCTCTCGGTGATCTCTCGGTCGTCTCTCGGTGATCTCTCGGTATGAACCCGTTATGAACCCGTAGAAGTCTAAAGACCGACGGGTGATTTACATGGTAGGTTCAATATCCTTCTTGTGGAACTCCTTCAAGCCCTCCATAGGACCTTGCAAGATCTTACCCACTTGGAAGCCATTATCAGCCAACACTTTTTTCAATACGTCTTGGTAGTAATAAGCAATTGAGCCAATAAAACCAACTGGCAATGCAGGATATTGAGGCAAAATACGTTTTGCAAAATAATCGAAGTGATCGTATACGAGTTGTGCAATTAATGGATTATCAAGATTCTCAGCACAGAACTTGCTGAGTGAAGCTAAGTAACGATTAGGGAAAGGTTTACGATATACGTTTTCGATTACATCTGCAGCAGTAATGCCATATTGATTTTGGAATTTCTCTTTGAGTTCCTCGCTCAATTGGTTTTTGAACAAGTCTGAAACCAAACGCTTGCCAAGCACAGCACCACTACCCTCATCACCAAGGATAAAGCCCAATGCAGGCACGTTCTTCTCGATCTCTTTACCATTCCACAAGCAAGAGTTACCACCTGTACCCAAGATACAAGCTACACCTCTTTCCTCGCCAAGTACACCACAAGCTGCACCCACCATATCGGAGTACACCTCTACTTTAGCGGACTTGAATATTGCCTCGAGCGCATAAGCCACTTGAGGAGCTTTCTCAGCTGTGCAACCAGCACCATAGAAGAAGATGCGGCTAACACTACCAGCCCACATCAAATGAGCCATTTGAGGGAGAAGTTGATTGTTTACACTATTCTTAATCGCGTCAGAAGTTTGTTGGAATGGATTGATACCATCGGTAAAGAACTCCTCGCAATGGCCATTGGCTGCCATCAAACACCAATGGGTTTTGGTTGAACCAGAATCTGCTATTAAAATCATATCATTAAAATTTATGTTGTTTATCATTAGTGGTTACTCTAAAAGAGTATTCATTAGCGTCTACTATTGTTCACTCTACACCAAAAGTAGCTTGCAAAGGTACATATTTTTTTTCACGCGCGCAATAGCGCACCCACGTTTTATGTTGTAAAACATATAAAAAGTGATTTTTTAACAAATTTGATTGCAACCGTTTGCAGGAACTGATATTTTTTTGTACCTTTGCAGCACGATATATCACAACATAAAAATTCTATAGAATTATGAGAAATAATCTTAGTCAACTGATTTCTCTGAGCAAAGTTGCAGAGAAATTGTATCGTCCTGCGGATGCGTTTGAGCAATCTCGCGTTACCCGTATGGAACATGTAAACACCACTATTTACGAGACTCCTCAAGAAGGTATCGCCTGCGCAGCAGCGCGTATTGCTAAACTCATTCGTGAACGCGAAGCAGGTGGACAAAAAGCAGTATTGTCACTCGCTTCTGGTCGCTCTATGCGCGACTTGTTTGCTGAGTTGGTTCGCCTTCACAAAGAAGAGGGATTGAGCTTCAAAAACGTAGTTATTTTCACTGCTTACGAGTATTATCCTCTCACAGATTTAAGCACAGGTAGTGTAGCACAAATTCGTAATCTCCTCTTGGATCAAGTAGATATCCTCGCAGAGAACATCCACGCTATCCCTGGCGACTTAGCAAAGGAGGACATCCTTACTTTCTGCGCTGATTATGAAAAACTTATCGCTCAAGAAGGTGGCATTGATATCCAAGTTCTTGGTATTGGTCAATCAGGTAATATCGCTATGAACGAGCCTGGCACACAAGCCAACTCTTCTACTCGTTTGGTTATCCTAGACAACAACTCACGCAATGATGCTAAATCATTGTTTGGCAATGCTACTCAAGTACCTGCAAGTGCTATCACATTAGGTATTGACACTATCCTTCAAGCGAAAGAAGTTATCCTTCTTGCTTTTGGTCAGCACAAGGCTGGCATCGTGAAACAAGCTATCGAGACCGCAGCATCAGTTGCATGCCCAGCTTCGCTTCTGCAATTGCACAAGAAAGCATCTGTGGTGCTGGATTTGGATGCAGCAAACAAACTTACCCGTATTAACCACCCTTGGAAAGTAACTAGCTGTGAATGGACCGACCAACTTGTTCGTCGCGCTGTGGTTTGGCTCTGCGAGCAAACTCAAAAGCCAATTCTCAAACTCACCAACAAGGACTATAACGATTTCGGACTGAGCGAGCTCATCACTAAATACGATTCTGCATACAATTGCAACATCAAGGTATTCAACGACCTGCAACATACCATTACTGGTTGGCCAGGCGGCAAGCCAAATGCTGATGATACCAATCGTCCAGAGCGCGCTAATCCATTCCCAAAAGATATCGTAATCTTCTCTCCTCACCCAGATGACGACGTTATTTCTATGGGTGGTACATTCCAACGTCTTATCAAACAAGGACACAATGTACACGTAGCATACGAGACCAGCGGTTGTATCGCCGTATGCGATGAGGAGGTAGTTCGCTTTATGGACTTTATGAAGGGTTACAAACTCATGCATATGCCTGAAGATCAAGTGATCGACAAGAAGTACGATGAGTACATGAACTTCTTCCACAACGAGAAAGTAGGCGACAACGACACCCGCGAGATCCTCAACCTTAAGGCTCTTATCCGCCGAGGTGAAGCTACCGCAGCTTGCCGTTATATGGGTCTCCCAACCGACCATATCCACTTCCTCAACTTGCCATTCTACGAGACTGGTACCATCAAAAAAGGCCCTCTCTCACAAGCTGACGTGGATATCGTAAAAGCATTGCTTGAGGAAGTTAAGCCACAACAAATCTTTGCTGCTGGCGACCTCGCTGACCCTCACGGTACTCACCGCGTATGCCTCGATGCCGTACTCGCTGCATTGGACGAACTTAAGCATACTGCAGCTTGGGATGAGTGGTTGAAAGACTGCCGCATTTGGATGTACCGCGGTGCATGGATGGAATGGGAAATGGACCTCGTTGAGATGGCAGTACCAATGTCACCTGAGGAGCTCCGTTCTAAACGCAATGCCATTCTCCGCCACGCGAGCCAAATGGAGTCTGCTCCATTCCTTGGCGACGACGAGCGTCTATTCTGGCAACGTGCTGAGGATCGTAACCACGACACCGCAAAAATGTACGCTGACCTCGGACTCGCTGACTACGAGGCTATTGAAGCATTCGTACAATACCACATTCTTTAATATTATTTAACACTTACACTTCCCTTTCCTCTGCTAAGTCTTTTAGCGGAGGATAAGCGGAAGATAAGCCGATGATAGGCTAAAGATACAACACAGAAACAACCAAATTATTTATTAAAAAATATGAAAAATATCACATGTTTTATTCCTTTCCAAAGTGAGGAACAAGTACAAGCTACCGTAGCTAACTTGAAAGCTCAAGAACTCGTAGCTGACATTCATTTCTTGCATGGTGACATCCGCTCTACAGCAAACGTTCGTGAGATTGCTGCTAAAGCTAACACCGAGTACACCTTAATCTACACCAAGTACACCACCCTCTCTTTCGTTCTCTTCGCTCTTGAGCGTATGGAGGCACTCATCGAGGACACACAAGCTGCTATGGTTTATGCTGACCACTTCAACCAAGTGGGTGAGGTTCGTACCAATGCTCCTGTGATTGACTATCAACTCGGTTCTGTTCGTGATGACTTTGAGTTCGGTTCTGTTCTCTTCTATCGCACTAGCGCAATCAAAGAGGCAGTTGCTCGCATGGACGTAGATTATCAATTCGCAGGTCTTTATGACCTCCGCCTCAAAGTAAGTCAAAAGGGTGCTTTGGAGCATATCAACGAATACCTTTATTATGATGTAGAACTCGACAACCGTACCACTGGTGAGAAGAACTTCGACTATGTTGATCCTAAGAACCGTGGCGTACAAATCGAGATGGAGAAGGCTGTTACCCAACACCTCAAAGACATCAACGGTTACCTCGCTCCTGGTTTCAAAGACATTGACCTCCAAGGTGGTGGTTTCGAGTATGAGGCATCTGTAATTATCCCTTGCAAGAACCGCGTTCGTACCATTGGTACAGCTATCAAGAGCGCGCTCAGCCAAGTAGTTAAGGCTCCTTACAAGTTCAACGTTATCGTTGTGGACGACAACTCTGAGGACGGTTCTGTAGATGTAATCAAGAGCATCGTTGCAGAGGGTCACGACAATCTCGTTTATATCGCTCAAGACAAGACTTGGCACGCTATCGGTGGTAACTGGAACGTAGCTCTCCACCACGAGAAATGCGGTCGTTTCGCTATCCAATTGGACTCTGACGACACTTACTTCGATGAGAACACCGTACAAAAGTTCATTGACGCTTTCCACGAGCAAAACTGCGCAATGGTAGTAGGTACATACCAACTCACCGACTTCGACGGTAATATGATTCCTCCTGGAGTAATCGACCACAAAGAGTGGACACCAGACAACGGTCGCAACAACGCTCTCCGTATCCACGGTCTTGGCGCACCACGCGGTTTCTACACCCCAATGCTCCGCACTATCAACTTCCCAACCACCAAGTATGGTGAGGATTATGCAGTTGGTTTGCGCGTAAGCCGCGAGTATCAAATCGGTCGTATCTATGACGTAGTGTATAACTGCCGTCGTTGGGATGACAACTCTGATGCAAACTGCGATATCGTGACCATGAACAACAACCACTTGTACAAAGATCGTATCCGTACATGGGAGTTGAAGGCACGTATCCAAATGAACGAGGGTAAGTAATCATTAGATTAAAGATTAAAGGTTAGAGGTTAAAGGCGAGGGCGGCAGAGCCGCATACTCCGTACCTATAAACTTTGAACTATAAACTTTAAACTATTTTGACACTTTATCAACAAATATCCGACATGTTCTCCCGTGAGCTTGTTTCTCACGGGAGAGCATTCGTTAATTACCAAGCCTTATCTCAGGTCGAAGTCAAAGACATGACTGTCGACGGTTTCCCTGCTAAATTGTTTTTCAACCCTGCTCGCGTCCGCAGTGTGATGGCTGATGTTAGCCCCGAAGCTTTGCAAAAACGAGCATGCTTCCTCTGCCCCGATGGCGTAGAGGAAAACCAACTTACCCATAATTGGGAATCCCCTACAGGGCACACCTATTATATACGCGTAAACCCCTTCCCTATTTTCTCTCCGCACTTCACCGTTTCTTCCTCCGTACACGAACGCCAAGAACTGCTTCCTCACCTCGAAGCCATGTTGCATTTGGCGAAGGAGTTGCCCGAGATGACCATTTTTTACAATGGTCCTATGTGCGGTGCCAGTGCCCCTGACCACATGCATTTTCAAGCTGTGCCTCGCCACAGTCTCCCCATAGAAGACCATTTCTCCACCAACTACGCCAATGCTATCTTGGTGCAAGAAACGGATTTACAATCCCATTTGGCAGCCGTCAAGCGCGTGCTCGCTATGGGAGCCATCCCCGAAGAAGCCAGCCAAACGGGTTCTCTAACTATCGGTGCTTCCCATGCCGAAGAATACGAACCACGGTGGAATATTGTCACTTGGTACGAAGATATGTGGCATACAGTGATTTTCTTCCGCCGCGAATCTCGCCCAATGTGTTTCTTCGCTCCAGAGGAAGAGTGCATATTGTTCTCCCCTGCTACGGTTGAGATGGCAGGTATTGGCATTGTAGCCAACCGCGAGAGTTTTGACCGCCTCACCCCTGCCCGCCTCCGTGACATCATCCGCGAAGTGGCAGACAATCCGTTGGCATAATTTCGCTACTCATGCCTACCTTTGCGCTAGGAATAACAAAATGAAGAACTAACTTAAAAGATACTATAATGAAACACGAAATTGCAGTGGGCGTGATGACCGCCCCAAAGATAGAGGCCGTTGTTCCTGGTCCTCACTCTACACCAGAGCGTCCAACATTTTTATTGAAGAATGTACGTATTGGCATTGGATTCCACTGGGATCGATTGGAAGACCAAGAGTTTGAAGGTACACTCGAGATTCGCGATAATGCCGATGGCACACAAACGGCTATCAACCGCCTTGATGTGGAAGACTATCTCAGTTCGGTAATCACCTCTGAGATGTCAGCCACCTCCTCGCTGGAATTGCTGAAAGCACATGCAGTTATTTCTCGTAGTTGGGTACTCCGCCCTATTATCAGTCCATCCACCTGCACCGACAAACCCGACCTCAGCGACCCTGATCGCCATGTAATCTGGTACGAGAGAGATGCACACGAGGGCTTTGATGTATGCGCAGACGATCACTGCCAACGCTATGAAGGTATCACCCGTCGTGATGAGCATCCAGAGGCAGCTGCCAATGTGCAGAAAGCTATTGATGCAACACGCGGACAAGTGCTGATGTACGACGGCAAGGTATGCGATGCACGCTTCTACAAAGCATGTGGTGGCGCAACCGAACTCTTTGAGAACGCATGGGCCAACGAGCACTATGACTATCTTGAGCCTGTCCGTGACGAGATAGGCACTCCACTACCTGATTTAACTATTGAGGAGAATGCACAGGAGTTCATCCGCACTGCCCCTTCGGCATACTGCAACACCACCGATGCACGCGTACTGAGCCAAGTGCTCAATAACTATGACCAAGAGACCAAAGATTTCTATCGCTGGACTGTACAATATACCGCAGCCGAACTAAGCGAAATCATCCGCGAGCGTTCGGGCATTGACTTCGGCGAGATACTAGACTTGGTGCCTATCAAACGTGGTCCTTCGGCTCGTTTGTATGAAATGCAGATTATCGGCAGCAAACGAACGATGGTGATTGGTAAGGAGTTGGAAATTCGCAAATGGTTGAGCCGCAGCCACTTGTATAGTAGTGCCTTTGTAGTAGATCGCAACGAACAAGGCGACTTCATCCTCACAGGTGCGGGCTGGGGACACGGTGTAGGACTTTGCCAAATCGGTGCCGCCGTCATGGCAGACAAGGGCTATACCTACGAACAAATCCTCGCCCACTATTTCCCAGGTAGCGAACTCAAAACGATTTAATCCGAATGACATAAAACGTATATCTCATACGCTAAACAACAAAAAATCGCCCATGTGGCGATTTTTTGTTGCATATGTCAGAAAAAAGCAGTAACTTTGCGCGATTTTTGGCGTTTTGTGTTTTATGCGCAAGAATCTCATTAAGACTTTGAAACTTTTTTAACTCTATTTATAGACATGGACGCAAAATACAATCCAACCGCGATTGAAGCCAAGTGGTATCAATACTGGCAAGACAAGAAACTATTCCACAGTACTCCTGATGGTCGTGAGGCATACACCGTAGTAATCCCTCCACCAAACGTGACAGGTGTGCTGCATATGGGTCACGTACTCAACAATACCATCCAAGATATCCTTGTGCGTCGTGCACGTCTTGAGGGTAAGAATGCTTGTTGGGCACCTGGTACTGACCACGCGAGTATCGCTACCGAAGCCAAGGTCATCAAACGCCTCAAAGAGCAAGGCATCAACAAGAGCGACCTCACCCGTGAGGAGTTTCTCAAACATGCTTGGGCATGGACCGAGGAGCACGGAGGTATCATCTTGAAGCAATTGCGTACACTCGGTTGCTCATGCGACTGGGACCGTACTGCGTTTACGATGGATGAGACACGCTCCAAAGCGGTGATAGATGTGTTCTGCGACCTATACAACAAAGGACTGATTTATCGCGGACTGCGTATGGTGAACTGGGACCCTGAGCGTCAGACGGCACTCAGCGATGAGGAGGTAATTTACCAAGAGGAGCACTCGAAACTGTACTATATGAAGTACTATGTGGTTGAGTCTGTAGGTGAAGAGGAAAATGTAGAAGGAAATGTAGTCCACAAAGATGAGAATGGTTATTACGCAGTAGTGGCTACGACCCGTCCTGAGACTATCATGGGTGACGTGGCAATGTGTATCAACCCTAAAGACCCTAAGAACCAATGGTTAAAGGGTAAGCATGTGATTGTGCCTAAGGTGGGTCGCGTGATTCCTGTGATTGAAGACCGCTATGTGGAGATTGAGTTCGGTACAGGTTGCTTGAAAGTGACACCTGCACACGACGTGAACGACTACGCGTTGGGACAAAAATATGACCTCACTACCTATGATATATTTACCGCAGATGCGCACGTGAATGTAGAAGGATTGGAGGCAGATATCTATCCTAATGTGGCAACATACCAAGGCATGGACCGCTTCGACTGCCGCAAGCAAATCGTAGTGGATCTACAAGCTGAGGGATTGGTAGAGAAAGTGGAAGACTACACCAACAAAGTGGGTTACTCCGAGCGTACCAATGTACCTATTGAGCCACGATTGAGTCTGCAATGGTTCATTCGCATGCAGCACTTTGCTGACATCGCGTTGCCTCCAGTAATGAACGACGACATTGTGTTCTATCCAACGAAATACAAAAACACCTACCGCAACTGGCTGGAGAACATCAAAGACTGGTGTATCTCACGCCAACTATGGTGGGGACACCGTATCCCTGCGTACTACGAGAAAGCATTGCTCGAAGAGACAGGTGCCGAGAACTATCCAGAGGATAAGATTATCGTAGCACCAAGCATTGAGGCAGCTGCCGAGAAATCGGGTTTGAAAGTCGAGGAATTGGTGCAAGATGAAGGCGCGTTGGACACTTGGTTCAGTTCGTGGTTGTGGCCAATCAGTTTGTTTGACGGCATCAACAACCCAGGTAACGAGGAGATTAACTACTACTACCCAACAGCCGACCTTGTAACGGGTCCAGATATTATCTTCTTCTGGGTGGCACGTATGATTATGGCAGGATATGAGTATATCGGTAAGATGCCATTCCGTCATGTATATTTCACAGGTATTGTGCGCGATAAATTGGGTCGCAAGATGTCTAAGTCGCTCGGCAATAGTCCAGACCCACTGGATTTGATTGAGCGTTTCGGCGCAGACGGCGTGCGTATGGGTATGATGCTCTGTGCTCCTGCTGGTAATGATATTTTGTTTGATGATAGTCTTTGCGAGCAAGGAAGAAACTTCTGCAACAAGATTTGGAACTGCTTCCGCCTCATCAAAGGATGGGAAGTAGCAGACGCAGAAATGCCTGCTACCAATAAGTGGGGTATAGATTGGTTTGATGCTGTATTGGCTAAAGCACAAGAGGAGGTGGCTGACTTGTTTAGCAAATATCGCCTCAGCGAAGCATTGATGGCAATCTACAAACTCTTCTGCGACGATTTCTCGGGTTGGTACTTGGAGATTATCAAACCTGCATACGGTCAGCCAATTGATAAGGCAACGTATGAGAAGACGATACAGTTTATGGATACGATGCTCAAACTCTTGCATCCATTCATGCCATTTATTACTGAGGAGTTGTGGCAAGCTATTGAGGACCGAAAAGAGGGCGAGAGCTTGATGGTTTCTCCGTTGAAGGGAGTTAAAGAATTCCAAAGTGCTAAAGTTTTAGAGGCAGATGGTTTGTTTGCCATCATCTCCGCTATTCGCAATATCCGTGCACAAAAGAATATCTCTCCTAAGGAAGTGTTGACTTTGATTACTCCAGAGGCGTTACCAGCAGTGGTTACCAAATTAGGCAATGTCGAATTGGCAGTAGGTGCTGAGAAGAGCGCAGGATGCGCATCCTTCATTGTCGGTACAACCGAGTACAGCGTACCATTGGAGAAGTTCATCAATGTGGACGAAGAGCTCAAGAAACTTAAAGCCGAGTTGGCGCACCAAGAGGGCTTCCTCCGTGGTGTGATGGGCAAACTGAGCAACGAACGCTTCGTGCAAAATGCAAAACCAGAGGTTGTAGAACTCGAGCGCAAGAAGAAATCTGATGCGGAGAGCCGTATCACTACACTCAAAGAGGCAATAGCACAGTTGAAAAGTTAAAGATGAAAGGTACGAATAGCGGCTCTGCCGCATTCCCTTGCCTTTAATCTATGAACTTTAAACTATCAACTCATATGAACGATTTAACATCACTTCGCAAGGAGATTGACCAGCTAGACAAACAGTTGTGGGAAATCATCGGTAAACGTGTGGATGTGGCTCGCGAGATTGGCAAATGGAAACGTGCACACGGCGAACCAATTGTCCATTCTGAGCGCTATCAACAGGTCGTTGAACGTTGTGTAGCACAAAGCCAACAATATGGCTTGAGCGAAGAATTGGTTCGCAAAGTGATGGAAGTATTGCACAAAGAAAGCATCAGGGTTGAATCCTGATGTTTTCTTTTGCTTTGGCATAGTTTTTGTATATCTAAGCAACAGGGAGAATATATTGGTATATTTTCCCATTTTAATTGAAACAAATACTAAAAACCTAATATAATGCAAGCAACTGTAGATATTCGTGAACTGCAAGAACGCATTGAGCGAGAGAGTTCATTTGTAGATGCCCTAACTATGGGCATGAATCATGTAATTGTAGGTCAAAAACACTTGGTGGAAAGTCTTTTGATTGGTCTTTTGGCAGATGGACACATTTTGTTGGAAGGTGTTCCTGGTCTAGCAAAAACACTAGCTATCAAAACATTGGCGCAACTTGTAAAAGCCGACTTTAGCCGTATACAATTTACACCAGACCTACTCCCTGCAGATGTCATAGGTACACAAATTTACTCACAAAAGACAGAGGAGTTTAAAGTAAAACAAGGTCCTATCTTTGCCAATTTTGTATTGGCGGATGAGATTAACCGTGCCCCTGCAAAAGTACAATCTGCACTTTTGGAAGCTATGCAAGAACGCCAAATCACTATAGGTGAACAGACCTATAAATTAGACGAGCCTTTCCTTGTGTTAGCCACCCAAAACCCTATCGAACAAGAAGGTACTTACCCATTACCTGAAGCACAAACTGATCGATTCATGCTCAAAGTGGTGATTGGATATCCAAAGAAAGAGGAGGAAATGCAAATTATTCGACAGAATATTACTGGTGAAAAAATCAAGGTTACGCCTATCCTTAGCACAGATGAGATTATCAAAGCCCGTCAAATAGTTCGCGACGTCTATATTGATGAGAAAATTGAGAAGTATATCGTTGATATCGTATTTGCGACTCGTCAACCAGAAGCATATGGTTTGGATAATCTTAAACCAATGATTCAGTTTGGAGGTTCACCTCGCGCTAGTATCAATCTTGCTTTAGCTGCACGTGCATACGCATTCATCCATCGTCGCGGTTATGTCATCCCAGAGGATGTACGTGCTGTATGCTATGATGTACTACGACATCGCATTGGACTAACATACGAGGCTGAAGCGAATAATTTGACTACCGAAGACATCATCACTGAAGTATTAAATGCAGTACAAGTACCATAATTTTTAGATTATAGGAGCCCTTGGGGGCAAAAGGATGCGGCCATACCGCTATAGGTTATAGGACAGATTATGACTTCAGAAGAATTACTAAAACGGGTACGGAAGATAGAAATAAAGACTCGCAAATTGAGCAAAAATATCTTTGCAGGCGAATACCACTCACAGTTCAAGGGACGTGGTATGGCGTTCTCAGAAGTACGTGAGTATCAGCCTGGAGATGATGTGCGCTCTATCGACTGGAACGTAACAGCACGACTCAACAAACCCTATATCAAGGTTTTTGAAGAAGAACGTGAACTGACTGTGATGCTACTAGTGGACGTATCGGGTAGCCGCAACTTTGGTACACTAAGTCAAATGAAGCGCGACATGATGGCCGAAGTAGCAGCAACATTGGCATTTTCCACGATTGCGAACAATGATAAGGTAGGTGTAGTATTCTTTTCTAACAAAATAGAAAAATACATCCCTGCACAAAAAGGTAAGACACATGTGCTACATATCATTCGCGAATTATTGAGTTTTGAGCCTACCTCCAAAGGAACGGATATGGCACAAGCCCTGCAATATTTTGCTAATGCGCAGAAACGCCATTGCACTGCATTCCTTATCTCCGACTTTATTGGAACAGGGGCTGTGGATAAACCATTGCTGATTGCATCCAATAGACATGAAGTAAATGCCATACAGATATACGACCGCCGAGAAGCTGAGCTACCTAACATTGGATTGGTGAAGTTCCACGATGCAGAGTCAAACAGCAACCTATGGATAGATACTTCCCTAGCAACCATTCGCAACAACTATGCACAAGCATGGAAGCAAAATCAAGATTCGCTAGAGCAACTCTTTACGCGCACAGGTGTAAAACATGTTAGTGTGCGTACCGATGAAGATTATGTGAAAGCCTTAATGCACTTATTTAGATGCTAACAACGATTTTGGCACTGGTGGTTAGTGCCGCAATAGATAGTACCACCCTTTTTATTGGCGATCAAACCGATTTGCATTTACGTGCCACCTGCGAAGTAGGTGAACAAGTACAGATGCCCGTGCTAACAGAGCAATTAGTAAATGGAATAGAGATAGTAGATCGCACCATTGTAGATACCACTACGCTGCAAGATGGTCGCGTGCAATACAACCAATACCTAACATTGACCTCATTTCAAGACTCACTATTCTACATCGAACCATTGGCATTCATAAGTGGCGATGACACAGTATGGAGCGAATCACTAATGCTGAATGTGGTGCAACCATTCGAGATGGACAGTACCGACATGGCTATTACCGATATCAAAGATATATACAAAGCGCCTATCTGGTGGTGGGGCATACTGCGTTGGGTGCTGCTGGCATTGGCTATAGTAGGTATAGGCGTTGGAGGATATTATCTCATCACTTACCTACGCAATCGCTATGGTAATGCACTCACAACGGATGTACCTACAGAACCATTGCGCCCTGCAGAGGAAGTGGCACTAGAGAAACTAGATGCTATCCGCGAGCAGAAGATTTGGCAGAACGGGCAAGTGAAGGAATATCATACGCAGCTCACCGACGTGGTGCGCGAGTATATCGCTCGTCGTTTTGAGGTGAGCAGTACGGAACAAACGTCCGACGAGACACTGCGTACTATGCGCGGACTGCTCAGCGAGAAAAAAGAACTATACGACGATCTTCGTAAGATGTTGACATTAGCAGATTTGGTAAAGTTTGCTAAATGGACTACCACTCCCGATGAAAACGAACTGAGTCTGCGTAGTGCATATACCTTCGTCAAAGAAACCACATATATTGAAGAAGAACAAACGGAAAGTTAAATTGTACATTATCCAATTATAAGTACTATGACATTTGCTCACCCTGGATATTTATTTCTGCTCCTGCTGCTAATTCCTATAGTAGGCTGGTACATATGGAAACTGCGTCACGCTCGTGCTTCGGTGCAATTGTCGTCCACCGACAGTTTGCAACGCCAACCCAAGAGCGTTCGCGTATGGCTGATTCATGTGCCCTTTGCATTGCGCGTAGCCGTGATTACGTTACTAACGTTGGCATTAGCGCGCCCACAACTGAGCAATCGTTGGCAATCGGAATCTACCGAAGGTATCGATATTATGATGGCATTGGATATCTCGGGTACGATGCTCGGCGAAGACTTGAAGCCCAATCGCTTGGAAGCAGCTAAAGCTGTGGCTACAGATTTCGTACTATCGCGTCCCAATGACCAAATTGGATTGGTAGTTTTCGCTGGCGAGAGTTTTACGCAATGCCCTTTGACTACCGACCATGCTGTGTTAGTAAACTTGTTTCAATCGGTAAAGTTTGGCATGATTGAAGATGGTACAGCCATTGGTTTGGGATTAGCTAACGCAGTAAACCGCATGAAAGATTCAGAAACTAAATCTAAAGTGATTATTCTGCTAACCGACGGAAGCAACAACCGCGGTGATATAGATCCTTTGACCGCAGCTGAAATTGCCAATACCTTTAATATACGCGTATATGCGATAGGTGTAGGAAGTTATAGCGATGAAGTACGAGTACCTATACACACTCCATATGGCATACAATATGGAACAATGAGTTCAGAATTTGATGAGACTACGCTCCGCGATATTGCCCAATTGACTGGTGGTGAGTATTTCCGTGCTACGGACAACAATAGTTTACGTAGTATATACCAGCAGATTGACCAATTAGAAAAAACAAAGATTCGGGTGCGTGAATATTCCAAACGTACTGAGCATTTTATCCCCTTCTTGATGGGAGCATTACTCTGCCTAGTATTAGAAGTTCTCATCCGTTTCTTTATTACCCGTACTATATCTGAATAGGTTAAAGTTTTTAGAATTAAAAATATGTTTCGATTTGCAAATATAGAACTTCTTTGGTGGCTCATCACAATACCCGTATTAGTGGTGGCATATATCATTCAAACCAAACGCAAACAACGTCAGTTAACAGAGTTCGGTGATGCTGAACTCATGGCACTACTAACGCCAGATGCATCTAAGAGCCGCCCTACATGGAAGTTCAGCATCTTGTTAGCCACACTCATACTACTCATCATTGCTGTAGCACGTCCGCAATATGGACAACAAGAGAAAACTGTGAAAAGACAAGGTATAGAAGTAATGGTGGCCTTAGACATATCAAATTCCATGCTTGCAGAGGATGTAGCACCTAATCGTCTCGACCGAGCTAAACAAATGCTTAGTAAAATTATTGACAATATGGTAGAAGATAAGGTTGGGTTGGTTGTATTCGCAGGTGAAGCTTTCACACAGTTGCCAATCACATGCGATTACGTGTCTGCAAAAATGTTTCTCAATACAATCACTCCAACGCTCATTCAGACCCAAGGAACTGCTATCGGAACTGCCCTTCAGACAGCTATTACCTCATTTAGTTCTGAAGAGAGTGATGCAGGACGTGCTATCATCCTAATGACTGATGGTGAAAACCATGAAGATGATGCTATCGCTGCCGCAAAAAAAGCACAAGAAATGGGTATACAAGTATTTGTAATTGGTATTGGTAAACCAGAGGGAGCCCCAATACCAAAGCCAGGTACCAATGACTATTTCAAAGACCGTAGCGGACAAGTTGTTGTTAGTCGAATGAATGAGAACATGTGCCAACAGATTGCTCAAGCTGGCGGTGGTGTCTACGTACGTTGTGATAATACCAATACTGCCATGCGTGCTCTACAGCAAGAATTAGACCGTATAGCAACCACCGACATTGAGACGATTATTTATGCTGATTACAACGAACAATATCAATCTTTTGTTCTTATTGCACTACTCCTACTTGTAATCGAATTTTTCATTCTATCACGCAAGAACCATCGCCTTACACGGATGGACTTGTTTAAGGAAAATAAGAAACTATATTAGTGGAAAGATAAAACATAAAAATGAAAATTAATTTTGTATGCGATTATTATTTACTATCATATCGTTATGTATGACATTGCTGCTTTTTGCGCAACAAGAAAGTCTCGATATTCGTCGCGGAAACCAACAATACAAAGACTCTAACTATACCGAGGCTGAAATAAACTACCGCCGTGCATTGGATAAAAACAGCCAATCTTTCGAATCACATTATAACCTCGGTGATGCTCTTTTCCGTCAAGAAAAATTTCCAGAAGCTGTAGAGCAATATACCAAAGCAGAGCAATTACTTAAAACTGATAATAAAATACGTAAAGAGCATATCAATAACCGATTAGCGGCTACATATCATAATCTAGGTAACGCACTCTATGCACAACAACAATATGACAAAGCTGTGGCTGCGTACCAAGAATCATTGCGAAAAAAACCTAAAGATAACGACACGCGATACAACCTCGTGAAAGCAATGCAACAGCTCCAGCAACAACAAAATCAACAGCAACAAGAACAACAACAAAATCAACAGCAAGAACAACAGCAGCAAAATCAACAGCAGCAAAATCAACAGCAGCAGCCACAAAATAATGAACAACAAATGGATAAAGAAACTGCTGAACAAATATTGCAAGCACTAGAACAAGACGAACAAGAAACACAAGAAAAACTTCAACGCCAACAAGGTAAAAAACGTCGTGTAGAAAAGGAATGGTAAGATTATGAAAAAGATACTATCAATATTATTTATTTACAGCATGGCGCTCTGCACTTATGCTTCAGATACTGTTGAATTCAAGGCGTCGGCACCAGCTCAAGTGATTATGGGGCGACCATTTCAACTCTCTTATTCGATAAATCAACGCGCCAAAGACTTGCGTGCACCTGAATTTACAGACTTTGACTATATCGCAGGACCATACACCTCACAGTCATCATCTACTTCGTTCATAAATGGTAAACGTACGTCAACATTCACACTTACATATACATACACTCTCATTCCTACCAAAGAGGGTATTTTCACGATTCCTCCTGCTACTATAAAAGTAGACAATGAGCAGTATACTTCTAATGGTGTACGTATTACCGTTCTACCTCCAGATCAATCCACAAATAAATCCTCTAGCAATACAAATACCACCAATCAGACGGTTTCGAATGTCAATGATGGGCAATCTAATAATACCGTAGAGGGAAATATTTTCGTACGCACCCTTGTCAACAAGACCAAAGTGCATGAACAAGAAGCGATTCTACTTACATACAAACTTTATTTTGCTGGAGTAGACGTAGCACAACTCACCAATAACACTCGATTACCTGAGTTTAAAGGATTTCTTAAGCAAGAATTAGAGATTGGTGAGATACAAGCCGAACTTGAACATTATAATGGTCGTAATTATCAAACTGCTATTCTATATCGCACCTTACTTTTTCCACAACATAGTGGAAGTATAGTTATTGATCCTGCACAATTTGAAGCACTACTCCGCGTACAAAATCGAGCACAAGTACGCAGTATCTTCGACGATTTTTTTGGTAGTTATACCACTGTAGCTAAGCCGCTTACATCGCAAGGAGTCACCATTCATGTATCTGAATTACCTGCTGGTAAACCAACATGTTTTAGCGGAGGCGTAGGACAATTTAATATGAGTAGTAGCATTTCTAGCACTGAAGTACAAGCCAATGAAGCCATAACACTCACAATTACTATCCAAGGAGCAGGAAACATGAAACTAATAAAAACTCCTGCTGTAGATTGGCCAGAAGGCTTTGAGGTATATGACCCAAAAGTTACCAATAATTTCAAAAATACTACATCTGGTGTCAGTGGCACAAAAACTATCGAATATCTAGCTATTCCTCGTGCCGGAGGCACGTATACTATTCCACCTATCAATTTTGCATTCTACGACACACAAGCCGACACCTATAAATTACTGACAACACCTGAATATACGCTTAACATTGCACGTGCTGCCAATGAGAATACAAATGCTAGTGTTGTAAACAATTTCGTTCAAAAAGAAAACATTCAACAATTTGGAAGTGACATACGCTACATCCACACAGGTGATTTACCAGAATCCAAAAAACAACATTCCTATTTAACATTCGGCTCTTTCACTTTTTGGTCATGGTATGCTATCCCATCATTGCTTGCGGCCATACTATTCATTATCTTCCGCAAACAAATTAAAGAAAATGCAGATATGACTCGTGTTCGCTACAAAAAAGCCAACAAAGTAGCTCAACGCAGATTAAAAGTAGCAGAAAAGCTCCTAAAAGAAAATAAAAAAGAAGCATTCTATGAGGAGATAGAACGAGCTGCTTGGACATACCTTAGCGACCGACTCTCTGTTCCTACCGCGCAACTTAACAAAGAAAACATTGCACAACTACTCTGCAATAAAGGCATTTCACAAGAGATGATTGATGAGGTTCTTAATGTACTTACAACTGCAGAATTTGCACGTTACGCACCTATATCTGACCACGCAATGCAAGAAATTTACAATGATATAAATAAGATTATCAACCAATTAGAGAACAAAAAGTTATGAAACTGTTATGCATATTTTTAATATCTCTTTTCACACAAGCCAACGCACAATACGCAGAAGGGAACTATGCTGAGGCGGCTTTACAATACGAACAAATCATTGCAGATTCTCCATCTGCCGAAGCATACTACAATCTTGGAAATTCATACTTCAAGCAAGGGGAATTGGCTCAATCCATCCTTGCGTATGAGCGTGCCTTGCGTATTAATCCTTCATACAAAGATGCGCAATATAATTTACAATTCGCGCAATCAAGTATTGTAGATAATATCGAAGATACACAATCTTTTTTCATATCTAATTGGCTTAAATCCATACGCAATTCTCTCAACCAGCAAACATGGATAATCTTATCTATTTCACTATTTATCTGCATGTTAGTTGGATTTTTCTTCTTCGCATTTAGTCATACTGTATGGATACGTAAAACTGCTTTCTATACTAGTTTAGTAGCGCTACTCATCTCAATTATTGCATGTATCAATGCTGGCAGTTTGCATCAGCGCGATGCAAATCGTGCGGAAGCTATTATCACGCAAGGAATAGTTAATGCCAAATCTTCTCCAGATCGTTCTGGGACGGATCTATTCACAATACATGAAGGCACTAAAGTGGAAATTACAGAGATCATAGGTGATTGGTGTTGCATACGTGTAGGCAATTACATTGGATGGATGCCTTTAAACTATTTGGAAAGGATATAAGAGCCATTGATGCCGATACCAGTTACCTTTTGGATAATTCTTAGGTAAGATAAAGAGAGGAACTTCCTCTCTTTTTTTACAAAAATAGCTATTCTATCAAACTTTACACAAGTTTTTTTTCTTGGGATTTGCATAATCCACAAAAAAATACTACCTTTGCAAGTTATTTTGTGAGTTTATATTCTTCTCTTTTACAAAATCATATATGAGTAAGAAACTACATATTGACACGATATGCGTGCAAGCTGGTTACAATCCTGGAAAAGGAGAACCACGTCAAGTGCCTATCATTCAGAGCACTACTTTCAAATATGAAACAAGTGAACAAATGGGTAAACTATTTGATCTCGAAGAAAGCGGATATTTCTATACCCGGCTACAAAACCCTACCAATGACCATACTGCAGCGCAAATAGCGGCTATGGAAGGGGGTGTCGCTGCGATGCTCACATCTTCTGGACAAGCTGCTAATTTCTTTGCATGTTTTAATATTTGTCAAGCGGGCGACCATATGATTACTACTACAAGCATCTATGGTGGTACTTACAACCTCTTTGGTGTTACATTCCCTAAAATGGGTTTAGAGATCACGTTTATTGATCAGGATGCCAGCGATGAAGAATGGGAGAAAGCATTTCGTCCAAATACAAAACTTGTATTTGGAGAAACTTTATCCAACCCTAATGTACGTATATTAGATATAGAACGTATAGCTAATATAGCACATTTACATGGTGTACCGCTTATTGTAGACAACACGTTCCCTACTCCTATTAACTGTCGACCATTTGAATTTGGAGCTGATATAGTTACCCACTCTACAACCAAATACATGGATGGACAAGGAGTACAAGTGGGAGGTGCCATTGTTGATAGTGGCAATTTCAATTGGGAACAATACCACGATAAATACACATGTCTCACCGAGCCAGATGACTCATATCATGGTTTAGTGTATACACAAGCATTTGGTAAATGTGCCTACATTACCAAAGCAACTTCACAACTTATGAGAGATTTGGGTTCTATTCAGAGTCCACAAAATGCTTTTTATCTACACCTCGGATTACAAACATTACATGTTCGTATGCCACGCCATTGTCAAAGTGCATTAAAAGTGGCACAATGGTTAGAGAATCATCCAGATGTAGCATGGATCCGTTACCCAGAGTTAGAAAACGATCCAGAACATGCACGCCAACTTAAATACATGCCTAAAGGCTCATGCGGAGTGATGGCTTTTGCAGTAAAAGGCGATCGTTCATTTGCAGAACGATTTATGGATAACCTAAAGCTAGTAACAATAGAAACACATGTAGCAGACTGCCATACATGTATACTCCATCCTGCTTCGCACACTCATAGACAACTATCTGAAACCGACCTCATTGCAGCTGGAATCGATCCTAATCTCATGCGACTAAGTATCGGATTAGAAGATGCTGATGACCTTATAAATGACTTAGAAAATGCTCTTACACAAGCTCACAACGAATAATTTCAATTTTGAGGCAGAAGGTAACATCACACACCTTGAAATTGTATATCACACATCACCAAGGCCTTACAAGGATGGTGACCATGTGGTATGGTTGTGTCATGCACTTACAGCAAATTCGGATCCTCACGATTGGTGGCCGGAAATGGTAGGAAGTGGTTGCTGTGTGGATCCAGACAAAGATTTTGTTGTATGTGTAAATATCTTTGGTTCTGCCTATGGAACCACAGGACCTAGATCCATAAAAAACTGCTTAGATTTCCCACGCTTTACGGTTCGAGATACTGCTCGATTATTCACACTCGTACGCCACCAATTAGGCATAAAACAAGTAGATCTACTCATCGGAAGTTCTATCGGAGGTTTTCATGCCTTAGAATGGGCAATTATGGAAGGAGATGTTATTCGACATGCCGCTTTCATCGCCACAGCTCCACGCGTTTCACCTTGGCTTAGTGCTTGGATGGAAGTACAACGGATGGCGCTTGAAACTGACCCCACTTTTCGAGCTTGCAAAGACTTACGAGGAGGACAAAAAGGATTGGAAACTGCACGAGCAATATCACTCATATCATACCGCAGTTTCGATGGCTATAATCTCACACAATACGAAACAAATGATGATTGTCTATTTGCCAGTCGAGCAGCTAGTTACGAACGCTATCAAGGAGAAAAACTTGTTAATCGAGGCTTTGATGCCTACTCATATTATTATTTACTCCACTGTGTAGATAGCCAAAATGTAGGACGTCATCGAGGCGGTATCGCTCATGCACTCGCACAAATCAAAGCAAAAAGCATCGTGATTGCCATTACGTCAGATGGACTTTTCCCACCATGCGAAAGCAAAGATTGGGCACAATATATCCCTAACTCGCAATATTTCCAAATAGAATCACGTTTTGGGCATGATGGTTTCCTACTTGAAACGGATCAAATAACAAACATTTTGCAACAATTACAATAAATGAAAGTACTAAAATTTGGGGGAACCTCTGTCGGTTCTGTAGAAAGTATTCATCAAATCCAGCATATTATTGGTCAACAAACCGATGATTGTATTGTGGTTGTCAGTGCATTAGGCGGTATCACCGACCAGTTACTCAAAGCTGCACATATGGCTTTGCAAACAGACGAAACATATATGGAGATCTATCAATCTATCCGCCAACGCCACCTCGATATGGTAAATGCATTGATTGATAATGATACAGTAAGACAAATGTTGCTCCACGAATTGGAAAGCATACTAGACGAACTGCGTTCCATTCTCTTTGGCGTACATCTAGTCAACGATCTAAGCGAAAAAACAGAAGCGGCTATTGTCAGTTATGGTGAACGAATGAGTAGTCGTATTATTACTGCTGCATTACCAGGAGCCGTACGCAAAAACTCATTGCAATTTATTCGCACAGAACACAAGCAAGGACAAATACTTCTCAACACAGAACTCACTGAGAAACTCATTAGAGAGACTTTCTCCCCTATGCCTCATCTATCTGTATGCCCAGGATTCATCTCCAAAGACAGTAAAACCGAAGAGATTACCAACCTTGGACGCGGAGGTAGCGACTATACCGCATCCATCCTTGCTGCTACACTTGGAGCAGATGTCCTTGAGATTTGGACGGATGTCAATGGATTTATGACGGCTGATCCACGATTGATTCCAGAAGCATATACGATTAAGAGTCTCAGCTATGTCGAAGCTACCGAATTGTGCCACTTTGGTGCAAAAGTAGTTTACCCTCCTACCATATACCCCGTTTGTGCAAAGAATATCCCTATTAGAATTCTCAACACGTTCTGCCCAGACAATGCTGGGACTATCATACAATCACAGCCAGATACCCTTGCTCGTGAAGTCTGCGGACTAAGTAGTATTCGAGATGTAGCTATGATCACGGTTTCTGGACTTTCCATGGTAGGCGTTATTGGTGTTAACCAACGCATTTTCAGTGCATTAGCCGCAGCGGGGGTATCTGTATTCTTAGTCAGTCAGGCTTCTTCTGAAAATTCTACTACATTGGGAGTGCAAGAAAAAGACTGTAATGTAGCCGTTGATGCTCTCACGCGAGAGTTTGCCGAAGAAATCAAAATTGGGTCCATGTATCCAATGCTCGTGCAACAAGGACTAGCTGCTGCTAGTATCGTAGGAGAGAATATGCAACACACACCTGGTGTTGCTGGTAAACTATTTGGTACACTAGGTAAACATGGTATTAGTGTCATTGCCTTTGCACAAGGCGCAAAAGAGACCAATATATCATTCGTAGTACCTGCACAACAGCTCAGCAAGACTATGAATCTACTGCACAACTCCTTCTTCCTAAACGAGAACAAAGTGTTGAATATTTTTATTTGTGGAATCGGAACTGTCGGGTCACAACTTATTGAACAAATATCATCGCAATATGCAACACTCATTACCAATCAACATTTACAACTCAACATCGTTGGTATTGCTAATAGCCGAACATATATCTTCAATGCAGAAGGATTAGATATAACAAATTATCGCGAACAGCTTCTTGCTGCTGAAACAAAAAATCTGTCAGATATAGTTCACCAACTAGCAACACTGCACAATAGCATTTTTGTAGATTGCACTGCAAGCGAAGATATAGCAAATATCTACCAAATGCTGTTAGAAAATAATATATCTGTTGTTACAGCCAACAAGATCGCTGCTTCTGCCGAATATAAAAAATACGAGTTGCTCAAGAAAACAGCGCTCGAACATGACGTAAAATTCCTTTTCGAGACCAACGTCGGGGCTGGATTACCTATTATTCGCACCATCAATGATCTGCGCAACTCAGGTGACAAAATATTGCGAATCGAAGCAGTGCTCAGTGGAACACTCAACTTCATTTTCAATGAGTTATCAGCCAGCGTACCATTCTCTGAAACCATCCGACAAGCCAAAGAACAAGGTTATAGCGAACCTGACCCACGAATTGATTTAAGTGGTAAAGATGTTATTCGGAAAATAGTCATCCTTGCACGAGAAGCTGGTTATCCTGTAGAACAAAAAGATGTTGAGAAGCAACTCTTTGTGCCTGAACAATATTTCCAAGGCTCGTTGGAAGAGTTCTGGAAGACGCTACCTCAATTAGATGCCAACTTCGAAACACAGCGGCAAATTTTAGAGCAAAAAGGCCTGCGTTGGAGGTTTGTAGCCACTCTAGATAACGGACACGTTGGTGTGTCTTTACAAACCGTAGATGCAGCACATCCTTTCTATCAATTGGAAGGTTCTAATAATATTGTTCTCATAACCACCGAACGCTACCACGATTATCCTATGATGATTAGAGGTTACGGAGCAGGAGCTAGTGTTACTGCTGCAGGTGTTTTTGCAGATATCATGCAAGTCTACCACTAGACATAGCAACATATTTATAAAAGCCGTCTGCCAAAATGGCAGACGGCTTTTATGTAAAATACCATTTGGCACATCATTTGTGAGAATTATACATATAGCAATTAACTAATATTGATAACTATGAATACAATGAACAACAAAACCGAAAACCTTTCGCGGTTCGCAATCAACCTTTGTGAACGCGCACAGCAGGGGAAACTAGATCCTGTAATTGGCCGCGACGATGAAATACGTCGAGTCTTGCAAATTCTATCACGACGTACAAAAAATAATCCTATCCTTATTGGTGAGCCAGGTGTGGGTAAAACGGCTATTGTCGAAGGACTAGCACAACGTATTATACGTGGCGACGTCCCCGAGAACCTCAGACGCAAACAGATTTACTCGCTTGACATGGGTGCACTTATTGCGGGTGCTAAATATCAAGGAGAATTTGAAGAGCGTCTTAAAGGAGTCATCACCGAAGTCACTAACGCGGCGGGCGAAATTATCCTATTTATTGATGAAATCCACACACTTGTGGGGGCGGGTAAGACCAGTGGAGCTATGGATGCTGCCAATATCCTCAAACCTGCACTTGCACGTGGCGATTTGCGCGCTGTTGGTGCCACAACGCTAGATGAATACCAAAAATATTTCGAATCTGACAAAGCGCTAGAACGTCGATTCCAAATGGTAATGGTAGATGAACCCGACGAAGCAGCTACTATTTCTATCCTACGAGGACTCAAAGAACGCTACGAAACTCACCACAAGGTACGAATCAAGGATGACGCGCTCATCGCTGCTGTGACACTATCAACACGCTATATCACAGATCGTTTCCTTCCTGACAAGGCCATTGACCTTGTGGACGAAGCGGCTGCTAAACTACGACTAGAAGTCGACTCTAAACCGGAAGAGTTAGACAACCTCAACCGTCAAATCATGCAACTCCAGATTGAACGTGAAGCAATTAAAAAGGAGAATGATAAGGCTAAACTTGCAGCTATTGAGGAGCAACTAACTAAGCTTCAGGGGCAGGCAAAAGAAATGAATGCTCGTTGGGAAAAAGAGAAAGGATATGTAGCTACAATCCAAAACGAGAAAGCCAATATCGAGCAGATGAAACGCGAAGCAGAGATTGCCGAACGGGAAGGAAACTACGAGAAAGTGGCTACAATCCGTTACGGAAAAATCCAACAAGTCGAAGCCAATATCCATGCCGCGCAAGAAGCATTGCATGCGATGCAAGGCGAGAGTCTAATCAAAGAGGAAGTCGATGAGGATGATATCGCAGAAGTAGTAGCACGTTGGACAGGTATCCCTGTAACTAAGATGATGCAGTCCGAACGAGATAAACTCCTCCACCTCGAAGAGGAACTCCACAAACGTGTCATCGGTCAAGAAGAAGCTATTCAGGCTGTTAGCGATGCTATACGTCGCTCGCGAGCTGGATTGCAAGACCCCAAACGTCCTATTGGTTCGTTCATTTTCCTTGGTACAACGGGTGTCGGAAAAACGGAACTTGCCAAAGCACTTGCGGAATATCTTTTCGATGATGAGAACATGATGACCCGCATTGATATGTCAGAGTATCAAGAGAAGTTTGCTGCCACGCGACTCATTGGTGCACCTCCGGGATATGTGGGATATGACGAAGGTGGTCAACTTACAGAAGCGATCCGCCGAAAACCATATAGCGTGGTGCTCTTTGATGAGATTGAGAAAGCACACCCTGATGTTTTCAATGTATTATTGCAGGTACTCGATGACGGCCGTCTTACCGACAACAAGGGGCGCACCGTCAACTTCAAGAATACACTCATCATCTTTACTTCCAACCTTGGTAGCCAACTCATTCGCGAAAATGAGGAGAAAGGTATCAACCACGATACTACAAACCAACAAGTTATGGACCTACTCCGCCAAACAATTCGCCCTGAGTTTCTCAATCGTATTGATGAAACCATCATGTTTACACCACTCAACGAAAACCAAATACGCGACATCGTAAGTTTACAAATCGATAGCATTCACAAGATGCTGATGCGCAATGGTGTAGATTTGCGCATTACAGATGACGCAATTGATTATATTGCTCACGAGGGCTACGATCCACAGTTTGGTGCACGTCCTGTGAAACGAGCTTTACAAAGACTGGTGCTCAATGAACTCAGCAAAGCCATTATCGCAGGCAAGGTAAATCAATCCGAACCTGTGATTGTTGAACTCCGAGAAGGAGAACTACGATTTAAGAATGAGTAATCACCCCTTTGTCTGCCACTAGTTTGCCACTGGTTTTCATCGTGACCTCATCGTGACTTCATCGTGACCTCATCGTGACCTCACCGTAACTTAACCGTAACTTCGTCGTGACAGCCACCTGTCAGCATTGGAACCTCATTGGAACCTCATTGGAACCTGATTGGAATCTCACCGAGCAATCACCGAGAGACGAAAGATAGATCACCGCATCAACTATTAAAGAAGAAGGCCGCCATATGGCGACCTTCTCTATTTATGGTAATATTATTACCGAATGGTTTAATTACCAACCTGGGTTTTGACCAATTTGTGGGTTCAAAGCTGCTTGACCAGATGGGATAGGAGCGAGGTAGTGTTTGTCCTCGAATTTACGGTGAACACCAGTAGTGTTGCACTCGATATAACCATGATCACCTTCTGTCAATTTCACGCTGTTGAGGTCAACTGGCCAACCTTTCTCAATCCAAGCACCCTTAGTTTGATCTGGATATTGCTCAGTATCAAGCTTATCCAATTGGTGCCAACGGATGAGTGACCAGTAGCGGTCGTTGATATCAAACATCAACTCTATGCGACGCTCACGACGAACCTCCCAAATCAAATCGCTAACGCCCATATTATTAGCTGGGTCATTTTGCAATTTGAGCTCTGGCATGCCAGCACGTGTACGCAACATATTTACATACTTCTTAGCACCTGCCTCGTCACCCAACTCAGCGCATGCCTCTGCTTGGTTCAAAATGATCTCTGCCAACCAGAATACAGGAGCGTCAGTTTCGTTACCATTGGTAGCTTGACGATATTTAGCCAGAGTAACAGGCTCGTCGAACTTCAAAATACCATAACCAGTAGAGGTGGTATTCTCAGCAGCACCGTCTTGACCTGTCATACCCTGATAACGAATTCGACCATTACCTACATATGCCAAGTAGCCATCAATTTGTTGTCCAAGACGTGGGTCACGTGCTGCTACGAGATCATAGATAACTGGCTTATCAGCATCGTAACCGTCGGTACCAAGCACACCCTTATCATCACCGGTTGGAAGAGAACCGTCTTTCATCAAGTATGCGTTGAAAGCAGCCTTGTTCAAACCAGGAGTTTGAGTAGAACCACAGCAGTAGTCTTGGTTAGCGTGATAGAGCACACCAAGAACGTATTTCTTGTACATAATCATCTCTGTGTTGCCTGCAAGGTCAAGAGAGTTGTAATTTGCACGATAACCCTCTGCACCAGCAGTCAAAACAAACATAGGGTTATTGATAAGTGCCAAAGAAGCGGTTTGACATTCCTTCAAGAATTTCTCAGCACGAGCCTCATCTTTTTGGTGATATTTTGCATAAGTACCTTCGAACAAGCATACGCGAGATTTGATAGCATTAGCTACGTGTACGTTGTAAGCTGTACGAGAACCTGCGTTCTTATCGCCCATGTTTTCAACTGCAAAGTTGAGATCTGCCAATACGTTATCCATTACGGTGTTACGGTTGTGACGTGGACCATAAAGAATATCGCTATCTTCAGTAGTTAACTCTTTGTCAACCCAGTAGCAATCACCGAACTTACGTACCAAGCAGAAATGTTGCCATGCACGATAGAGGTGAGCCAAAGATTTGTAGTAGTTCTTGCTTGCTGCTGGCATATCAATCTCATCGATGTGCTTGAGCAAAATGTTTGCACGACGAATTTCTTGGTAGCATGCATTCCAGGTTCCGTCAGATGCAGAAACTGCAATAAAGTTCCAACCAGAAAGACCAGTTACAGCTTGGTTGTCGTTCAAAGTTGTCCAATATCCGAATTCGCTTGAGCCACCAGTTCCGTAAGCAGTCCACTCATTGTAAAAATAATTGGTGTACATCTCTACGTTAGTCTCGCTGGTGAAGAAGTTATCCTCGGTGAAATTATCCAATGGGTTAGGGTTCAACAAGTCGCAACTTGTGAAGAGAACCATACCAGCCATCAAACTTAAAATTATCTTTTTCATAATTGTATTCAATTTAGTTAATAGTTAATAATTAATAATTAATATTTATTCATCTGTTTCCTAAACATTAATTATAGTGTTACTTGCAAACCGAATGAATACGAACGCATGAGAGGCTCTACACGACCATATGTACCGTTGCCGAAGCTACCAGTACCACGACCAGTACTTACCTCAGGATCGAAACCGTATTGAGCGGTATGATTTATGAGGTCACACAAGTTGTTGAAAGAAGCGTAGATACGTACTTTCTCGATAGTTGCCTTGCGAGTCCACTTTTGTGGCAAAGTATAGCCAACGGTCAAGTTCTTCAGACGGAGGTAAGCCATATTGATCAAATACTTGTCTTGTGGGTAGAAGTTGTTTGAACCAGCATCAATAATTGAAGAACCTGGAACACCTTGACCAGCATTACCTGGATAGAGGCGTGGGTAGCGAGCATTTTGATCAATGCTATTATTGTCAACCATCTCTTGGGTCACATAATCCATTTGCCATGCGTAGATAGCGTCCGCACCACGAGTCAAAGGCATAACGAATGCAGATGGGCTCCACATATCACGTTTACCTACACCTTGGAAGAACAAGTCGATATCAAAGCCCTTCCAGTCTGCACCGAGACGGAATGAGTATTGCCAACGTGGAGTAGTGTTACCAATCTTAACGAGGTCACCATGGTTGTTAACTGTACCAGGAGCATAACCCTCTGGGTTGTTAACAGCATCATCAGCTGCATAACCCCAATCGATTACGCCGTCACCGTTTTGGTCAACGAACTTAATATCACCAGGACCATAGGTAAAGGCTTTATCCTTTTGGAGACCAGTTTGGTCTGCTACACCTTCAGCGTATGAACCGTCAGCATTGAAGTCATCTGCTGTGAAGTAGCGATCAGTCTCAAAGCCCCAGATTTCACCATACTCTTTACCAGTATATTTGGTATTGATAAGGTTGTCAGAATCCCATTGAGTGATAGTTGCTTTATAGTCAGCGAGGTTGAAGTTAGCGTGAACTGTCAAGTCACCTGCATCATGGAAGGTATGACGCCAGTCAACATTGAACTCCCAACCGCGTGTGCGAAGAGAACCAGCATTCTCATAAGCTGCACTTGCACCAAGTACTGATGGCAACGCTTTACCAGGAGCCAACATACCCTTAGTATCACGTTGATACCAGTCAAAGTTTACGTTCAACTCGTTGTTCAAGAAACCTAAGTCAATACCTACGTTAGTTGTTGTAATAGTCTCCCATGTAAGAGTTGGGTCAACCATCTTTGGAGTTCCAAAGTAGTCATATTTCAAACTACCTGTACCCAACCAGCTCACACCGTTAGTAGTCTTAGCCATGGTCTTAATGAACATGTTGCTACCAATTTCTTGGTTACCAATTGCACCATAAGATGCACGTACTTTCAAGTTGCTAACATACTCTTTAGCCTCTGCGAAGTAAGCTTCCTCGCTGATACGATAACCTATAGAACCTGATGGGAAGAATGCCCATTGTGTATGTGAAGGGAACTTGCTTGAACCGTCGTAACGACCGCTCAACTCGATCAAATAGATGCCCTTATAGTCATAGTTGATACGACCAAAGATACCTGCTGAACCACTGCGGCTGTGGCTGTGGCTGTAGCTGTAATCTTCAGACAAGAGTTTCAACTCTGGCATAGTTGGATCTTGCATACCATGACGCTCGTAGTAGAGGTACTCATACTCGCTCTTATCAAGGTTAGCACCTACCATTACGTTCAAGTTGTGACCACTCCAAGAACCGTTGTAGTTCAAGAACATGTTAGCAACGTGGTTGTAGTAGTGAGTGTTCTCAGTCTCAATGAAGGTAGAAGAATTGATTGCACCGTGTTGGAAATCCTCACCGAAGAGAGACCATGTATTAACGAGATCCTCGTCATAACCAACGCCTTTATAACGACCTGCACGATAAGTGAAGGTATAGTCACCATTGAAGGTCAAGCCCTTAGCAAGGTTCAATTTAATGAAACCACCAGCACGTACATTCATACGTTTTTGCCATGTATCATTGCCGATACCGTCAGGACCAGCAGCTGCTTTACGGAAACCAATCATGTTACGGCCATCATATTGGTTACCCTCTGCATCCTCGAAGTAACCATAAGGACCAAAGAAAGAACCCCAACGCCATACATATTGATAAGTACCCTGACCGCGAACGTATGGGTAAGTATAGATACGGTGTTGCAAGTTGAAGCGAGCACCTACCTCTAACCAGTTGTTAACCTTTGTAGAAAGGTTTACAGTTGCATTGAACTTATCCATCTTATCAGGATTGAAGTTCATCAAACCTTGTTGGTGGTTGTAACCGAGAGACATATAGTAGTTAGTCTTACCAGAGTTACCAGAAACAGAAAGGTTGTGTTGTTGGCTTGGAGCAGCATTGTTAAACATGATGCCAGCTACGTCCCAGTCTGCATAGAAACCACTCTCGTCCCAATCCAAACCATACTCCATTTTGCGATATGGAGATTTACCATTCTTCCAATCTTGAGTTGCAGCATATTCTGCCCACTTAGTAGCACCTGCGATAAATGCCTCAGAGTCGAGATACATACCGAAGAGCTCAGATGCCAAACCTGCGCGTTTGTTAGCCTCTGTCAAAGCATTTGCTTGCTCAAGTACTGTTGGATAATCAGGAAGAGCTGTAGCGCGGCTCCATGCAAAGTTGTTGTTGTAAGTTACGCTAACTTTCTCTGCAGTTTTAGCAGTTTTGGTGGTAATCAATACAACACCGAAAGCAGCACGAGTACCATAGATAGCGGTAGAAGAAGCATCCTTCAAAACGCTGATGGACTCAATGTCGTTAGAGTTGAGGTAACCGAGGTTCTCTACAGGAACACCGTCCACGATGTAGAGAGGAGTAGATGTACCGCTGTTTGACAAAGTACCGATACCACGGATAACTACGGTAGGATCTGCGTCCAAGTCACCCGTTGCGTTGGTGATAGTCAAACCAGGCACAGCACCTTGCAATGCTTTAGCCACATCAGACTCGGTTTTTGATTCCAAAGTTTTAGAAACATCTACGGTTGTCACAGCACCTGTCAGGTTCGCTTTCTTTTGCGTACCATAACCGATTGCAACTACCTCGTCCAACACTTGGGTGTCTTCGCGAAGCATAACAACCATGTCCTTTTGAGCGCGAACTTCTTGATCCTTGTAACCTACATAGGATACGTGAAGGGTAACGTTCTTTTCAACGGAAAGCACGAATGCACCATCCAAATCGGTAATAGTACCATTGGATGTACCCGCTTCAACAACGCTTGCACCAACGAGAGGTTCACCATTAGCATCTACTACTTTACCTACAATGTTAATAGGTTCTGCCATAGCACTGATGCTAACCAACGACATTGCAAAAACTGCAAATGTCATGAGGAGGCTACGAAAGCCATTCTCTTTGTGTTTGTTCATCATAACGTGTTTTTTTTAGTTAATATTATGTGGGAATCTCACCCACGTTGTTTTGTTTATTGTAGTTTCAATTGTTTTGTTCGTTTTCTATATATACGTTTTTCTATATATACGGTTTTCCATATATTATATATATTAAGGTGTGTATATAAGGTGCGGGTATCGTTTTGCTCTTTTTGACATGTCGATGTAGCAAAACAGCGCACCCCTACTATACATTTGAACGTGCAAAATTACTTATTTTTTTTTAATCTTGCAAACATTTGCAGAAAAAAATATTTAAAAAATTAACTTTTTTCTCGTAACATTGTAAATATATGTTGTAGAACATATTTATAAGGAATAGTAGAACTATTCCCTTTAAAAAAACAGTAATTTTAATACACTGAAAGTTTCGATTTTCGAAATGAAGAACGTTTCGTTATTGGGTATTAATACGACTCAGATTGGTTGGGGAAAGAGGACTGTTTAACGGCATCGATATAGTTGCCTACAGCATCTTTTACGGCTTCTCCCAACTCTGCGAAATGACGTAGGAACTTAGGTTTGAAACCTTGATTGAGTCCTAACATATCATGCAAGACAAGCACTTGACCGTCGGTAACTGCACCTGCTCCAATGCCAATGGTAGGACAAGAAACGGCTTTGGTCACCTTCTCTGCCAAAGCAGCAGGAATCTTCTCCAAGACAATAGCAAAGCAACCTGCCTCGTCAAGAAGTTGTGCGTCATGGAGTAGTTTAGCAGCCTCTGCGTCTTCTTTTGCACGCAAACCGTATCCGCCTAACTGATTTACACTCTGCGGAGTTAATCCAAGATGTCCCATAACAGGAATACCCGCTTGCACCATGTGGCGAATAGCAGGAAGAATCTCTTCTCCACCTTCAAGCTTGAGTGCGTCAGCACCCGACTCCTTCATCATACGCAGGGCATTACGCACCGCATCTTCTTCGCTCACCTGATACGAACCAAAAGGCATATCAAGCACCACAAGACAATGCTTGGCAGCACGTACTACCCCACGAGCCAAGAAAATCATCTCATCCACCGTGATAGGCAAGGTGTAGGCGTTGCCACATACCACGTTTGAGGCACTATCTCCTACAAGAATCATGTCTATCCCCGCTTCATCAAGCAAAGTAGTGAGGGTGAAGTCATAACTTGTAAGCATGGCAATCTTTTCGCCATTCTGCTTCATTTGACGCAGACGAGTGGTCGTCATGCGGGTATTTTGTACGTGAACAGACATATTGGTATAATTTTTATGTTGGTATAATTTTTATGGTTATTTTATATTTGAGTGCAAAATTAGTGTTTTTTTTGGATATATGCAAAAAAAAGTTGTACTTTTGCAGGTGGAATAAGAAAAAACACGTACATATTCGTAGATTGGCGGCAATCGTGGGTGCGAACTTGGTGTTGGTGTGCGATATACTATGCAACCTCGGCACTTATCCATTGCCCATCTCCACGATGAGTGCCCTGTTTGGAGCCCCTATCATGATATGGATAATTATCAAGAAATAGGATGAAAGTGAAAGTGATATAAAAATGAGATAATTATCAAAAAATAGGATGAAAGTGAAAGTGAAAGTGATATAAAAATGAGATAATTATCAAAAAAATGACATAAAATTGCATTTTTTTTCAAAAATATTTGGTCATATCAAAAAAAAGCAGTACCTTTGCACCCGCTTTCGAAAAGGAAGTACGACATAAAGACAATTGGTGCGGTAGTTCAGTTGGTTAGAATACATGCCTGTCACGCATGGGGTCGCGAGTTCGAGTCTCGTCCGCACCGCAAAAGGAGATGCAATGATGCATCTTCTTTTTTTTTACTTTCACTTTCACTGTCAGGTGTGTTTCAGGTGATATGGCGGAAAGGAAGAACTTTCACTTTCACTGTCAGGTGTGTTTCAGTAGATATAGTAAACATACAATTATAGAATATATATATACTATAGTATATATATATTCTATAGTATGCTTAAGGTATGCTTATGCTATACACTTAATTATTATGCGCGCGTGTGATATGCGTGTAAAAGTGAAAGTGAAAGCGATAGGAATTGTAACTTGGAAACTGCATAAGTGTTAAAGCTTCCTAAAATACTTGCATATATGGCATAATTTTCGTACCTTTGCACGGTTTTTGTAAAATGGGTAATGCAGCGCAAACTGCCAAATAGCGTGTCAGCCCAAGAGAGAACAATGGCAAATCTGAAAGAGGACATATTGCAACATGCTTCGCGTGAGATGCAGAAGGTGGGTATTCGTTCAGTGAGTGTGGATGATATCTGCCATGAACTTGGTATATCCAAGAAGACCTTCTACGTGTATTTCCCTTCGAAAGACGACCTTGTGGACGCTATTCTTCTCATGGGTACGGAAGATGTGCAGAAGCGATTGGAGAACTTGCTCGCCAAGAAAACCATCGTGGAGTGTATCGTGGATTGGACTCATATCGCCAAGCAGTCAGACAAGTGTAGCCAACAGACGCCACCGTTCTTGTATGACTTGCAGAAGTATTATCCAAATATCCACAAAGAGCATCAGAAACGCCTAAGAGCCGTGTTGCAAGGGATAGTGGCACAGTTTTTGGAGAAAGGCAAGACCGAAGGTATCTTCCGCGCAGAGATAGATACCGATATGACCGCGTCGCTATTTGTGAACGTTCACATGGGTATTGTGGCACACACGCAGAGCCACCACCTGAACATGAGCGAAGCCCGCGACTATAGCCGTCAAGCCATGGATGTGCTGCTACGAGGCACATTCACTGCCGAAGGGCTGAAAGTGTTGGAAAATGAAGTAAATAATAAATAAGGTAAATATAAGATGAAGAAAATTGTAATTAGTCTGTTAATGTTCGCCATGACAGCGAACGTGTTGGCTGCCGACCATGTGATGGCTGCCACGAAGCGTGCACCTGAGCAAGAGGTGCCTGCTACCCTGAGCCTCAGTCTTGAAGAGGCCCAAGACTATGCCGTATCATCGAACCGCAGCCTTCGCAATGCCGACCTTGCTGTGCAGAAAGCGTATGCCACCCGTTGGCAAACGATAGCAAGTATGCTGCCTTCGGTGGACATGTCGTGGGCCTTCCAATCGATGATGGGCTACGAGATGGAGATGCGTACAGGCAAGAACCCTGTGACAGGCGAGGAGATGGTGACGAAGATTGCCATGCCTGATAATGGTACGCTTGGTATCACCGCAAGTATCGGTATCAACGGTCAAGCGATTGTAGGTGCCCTGCTCAACAACACCGCCATCGACATGCAACGCCTGAACCTCGAGATTAGCGAGGATAACCTTCGTGCGAACGTGAAATCGAGTTATGCAAGCGTGCTCGTGCTGCAAGACGTGGTGAAGTTGCTCGACTCTTCTCTCAAGAACATCGAGGACCTTGCAGCCATGACTCAACGCAGTGTGGAAGTGGGTGCGGCAGAGCAAACACAAGCCGATCAGATTCTTGTGCGCGTGAATACACTGAAGAATAATATCAATGCAAACAAACGCTCTACTCAGTTGGCAATCAATGCGTTGAAAGTATTGTTGAACGTACCTGCTGAGACGGAGTTGGTGTTAAGTACTACGCTTAACGACCTGCTATCGGTAGAGGCAGTGCTCAGTTTGCTTGGCAAGGACTTTGTGTTGGAGAACAACCTCAGTTACCAAACACTTGCCAAGAACGTAGAGCTTGCCAAGAAGAACGTCCACATGGCAAGTTGGGCTTATGGTCCTACTGTGGGCGTGGGCTATCAATACTCCAAGAAGGACTATTTCGGTGGCAAGGCGGGTTTCAACATGACCCCACCTAATGCGCTGAGCGTACAGGTGAGCATGCCATTGTGGTCGTCGGGTAAACGTGCAGCAGGCGTGGTGGAGAAGAAGATTGCCCTCGAAGAGGCACGCAACACCTTCGAAGAGACTACCGACAACCTCGGCATACAGAACGAACAACTGCGCTACAACTTGCAGAATGCGTTCGAGACCTACTCCAACGAACAAGACAACATGACCGTCACACAACGCGTGTTCGATAATACCACCCGTAAGTTCCAACAGGGTGTGGCATCGAACCTCGAACTTGTGAATGCGAGCAACGACCTCATCACCGCACAAAGCACCTACGTGCAAGCCGTGCTGACATTGGTCAACGCCGAAGTGGAATTGGAGAAGTTCCTGAATCTATAATGTGTAAATAATAATTTTAGGTATAAAAAATGAAGAAACTTTTGATTGTTTTGGCCGCAGCCACATGTCTTATTTCCTGCGGCAAGAAAGACGCTCAGGCCGTTCAAAGCCAAGAGACTGAGCGCGTGGAGGTGGTTAGCACGATGACCCTCCACAACACTGAGATTGAACGTGTTATCACCGTCAGCACTAACCTGCAAGGCTACCTCACACAGAACGTAGCCCCTTCGCTTACGGGCAAGATTGAACATATCTTCGTGGAAGTGGGCGACGAGGTGAAGAAGGGCGATATGCTTGTGCGTATGGACCAAACACAATACCTCACACAGAAAATCCAACTCGCCAACCTCGAGATTGAGATGCAACGCCTCGAAGCCTTGCTCGAGACAGGTAGCGTGAGCCAACAGACCTACGACCAAACCAAAGTGGGTTACGACCAACTCAAACAGAACCTTGCATTCCTCGAGCAGAACACCTACGTGAAAGCACCTTTCGACGGCGTTATCGCGGCTAAGACCTACGAGGACGGCGAACTCTATGGCGGTCAACCTATCGTGGTGCTCACACAAGTGAAGAAACTGAAAGCACTCGTGGCTATCCCTGAGACCTACTATCCACTCGTGAAAGAGGGCATGCGCCTCACCGTGAAGAGCGAGGTATATCCTAACGAGACTTTCCCTGCCACTATCGAGGTGGTTTACCCAACTATCGACGCTGCAAGCCACACTTTCCAATGCAAGGTGGTTATTCCTAACGCAAGTGAGAAACTGCGTGCAGGTATGTACGTGACCACTACCCTCGGACTTGGCAAGGAGAACACTATCGTGGTGCCTTATCAATCGGTGGAGAAACTCATCGGTTCGAACGAGCGCTATGTGTTCATCCACGAGAACGGTCGTGCAAAACGTGTGAGCGTGCAACTTGGACAACGCTTCGACGATAATGTAGAAATCATTGCACCTGAGATTCACGAAGGTGTAGAGTATATCCACGTAGGACAACATAAACTCGTGGATGGAGTGAAAGTGAAAGTGAAATAAACCTAAGAAACTATGGCTATTTACAAAACCGCGATTAAGAACCCCGTAACGACGATGCTTATTTTCGTTGCGGTGATGATCATCGGTATGTTCTGCTTTGTGCAGTTGCCTGTTGATCAGTTCCCTGAGATGGACCCTCCATATGTGATGGTGATGACCACGTACCCCGGTGCGTCGGCGTCCGAGATAGAAACGAACGTCTCGAAAATCATGGAGAACTCGCTGACCTCAGTGGATAACCTGAAGTATATCAACTCCTCAAGTAAGGATAATGTCAGTCTTGTGATTTTGGAATTGGAGTGGGGCTCCGACATAACGGAGGCCGTCAACGATATTCGGTCCTTCTGCGATATGGCGAAGAACCAATTGCCTGACGGTTGTTCGTCGCCTATGGTGTTTAAGTTCTCTTCGAGCACCATGCCAATCTGCCAATATGCTATCACGGCAGACGAGTCGTATCCTGCACTCGACAAAATCCTCAACGATGAGGTGATTCCACAGTTGAACCAAATCAATGGTATTGGTAACCTGTCGGTGGCAGGTGCGCCTGACCGTTATGTATATGTGGATATCGACCAACAGAAACTCGATGCCTATGGCATCAGTCTCGAACAAGTGGGTCAAGTAATCTCCGCCAACAACCTCAACCTGTCTTCGGGAACCGTGAAGATGGAGAAAGAGCAGTACCAAATGCAGGTTCGCTCGGAGTTTGTAGAGAGTAGCGAGATTGAGGACCTGATGGTGACCATGACTCCACAAGGTCAGCAAGTGTTTGTGCGCGATATTGCTACCGTGCGCGATACCATCAAAGACCTCTCATTGGACGAGAAGACCAACGGACAAGAGGCCGTGCGTCTGATTGTGGCTAAGCAGTCGGGCTCGAACACTGTGCAAGTGTGCGAGGACGTGGACAAAGCCCTGAAGAAGATACAAAAGCAATTGCCTACCGACGTGAAGATTCAAGAGATTTACAACTCTGCAGACAATATCCGCAACAGTATCAACTCCTTGGAGGAGTCGGTGTTGTATGCCTTGTTGTTCGTGGTGCTTGTGGTGCTGTTCTTCCTTGGCAAGTGGCGTGCGACGCTGATTATCGCGCTTACTATTCCTATCTCGCTGATTGTGGCGTTTATCTACTTGAAGGTAGCGGATTCGAGTATCAATATCATCTCGCTCTGTTCGCTGACTATTGCCATTGGTATGGTGGTGGACGATGCTATTGTGGTATTGGAGAATATCACTCGCCATATCGAACGTGGTGAGAGTCCTCGCGAAGCAAGTATCTACGCGACGAACGAGGTATGGGTGAGCGTTATCGCCACCACCCTTGTGCTCTGTGCTGTGTTCATTCCTCTGACCATGATGGAAGGTATGGCAGGTATCATGTTCAAGTCCTTGGGTTGGATTGTGACGGTAGTATGCTGTACTTCCACCGTGATTGCTATCACCTTGACGCCAATGCTCTGCTCGAAGTTGCTCAAAGCGAAGAAGTTCAAAGTGTTGAATGGAAAATTGGTGGACGAGAGCGACAAGAAGTCGTGGTACGACCGCACTATCGTGGCTTTCCTCGACAAGGTGGACCGTGCATACGGTAAGTCGCTTGCATGGTGCTTGCGCCATAAGGCATTGACTATCACCATTCTCTTTGTGTTCTTTGCTGCTTCGCTGCTGCCATTTGCTTTGGGCAAAGTGGGTACGGACTTCATGCAGCAACAAGACAACGCCCGCCTGAGCGTGAGCGTAGAACTGCAACGTGGTACACGTATCGAGCAGACCCTGAAGACCGCTCGCCAACTCGAAGAGCGCTTCACCATGCTTGTGCCTGAGATTGAGATGATTGCCACCTCCGCAGGTTCGAACGACGACGACGGTACGGGTGCTATCTTCTCCACCACCATGAACAATACCATCAGCATGACCGTTCGCTTGAACAAGAAATGGGAACGCGAACGCACTATTTGGGAGATTGCCGAAGTGCTCCGCCAAGAGATGGCGCAATATCCTGAGATTGTGGAATACCAAGCGTCTATCGGTGGTGGTGGCCCCGGTGGCGGCAACACCGTGGATATAGAGATTTACGGCTACGACTTCGACGTGACCAACCGCATGGCGCAACAAGTGATGGCCCTGAGCAAAGAGCTACCGGGTGCACGTGACGTCTATGCTGACCGCGATGACGACCGTCCTGAAATCAAGATCGTGGTGGACAAAGAGAAAGCAAGTCGTCTTGGCTTGACCTCCGCTACTATCTCCACCTACCTGCGCAACCGCGTCAACGGTATGGCAGTGGGCTTCCTCAAAGAAGATGGCTCGGAGTACGATATCCTCGTGCGCTTGAAAGAAGAGAACCGCAACAGCATCAGCGACGTGCTCGATTTCAGTATCCCTACCCCAACGGGCAAGACCGTCAAACTGTCGGAAGTATGCTCGGTGGACGAGTATTGGGCACCACCTACTATCGCGCGTAAGAGTCGTCAACGTATAGTGACAGTGAAAGTGACACCATATGAAACCACCCTCGGCGAACTCGCACAAGCCATTGAGACACAAGTCCTTCCAAAGGTGGATACACCTGCGGGATACACCATGCGTATAGCGGGTTCCTACGAGGACCAACAAGAGACCTTCGGCAAGATGGGTATGCTTGGCATGCTGATTATCCTGCTTGTGTATATCGTGATGGCGAGTCAGTTTGAGTCGTTCAGCAAGCCTGCGATTATCATGTTCTCCGTGCCATTTGCGCTCTCGGGTGTGATTATAGCCCTGTGGCTGACGAACACCTCACTCGATATGATTGGCGCGCTCGGACTCGTACTCCTCGTGGGTATCGTGGTGAAGAACGGTATCGTGCTTGTGGACTATATCAACCTCATGCGCGAGCGTGGACACGACCTCAATGAAGCCATTCAGATGTCGGGCGAGAGCCGTCTGCGTCCTGTACTCATGACTGCGTTTACCACTATCCTCGGTATGGTGCCAATGGCCGTGAGCCAAGGTGAAGGCGCGGAGATGTGGCGACCATTGGGTATCGTGGTTATCGGTGGTCTGACTGTCAGCACCTTCCTCACCCTCTATATCGTGCCTGTCATCTACGGCGCGATGTCGAAGAAGGGCGAACGCGACAAACTCAAGAAAGTACGCGAGAACTTTATCTTCATGGACATTGACGTCAAAGACTGCGAAGAGAAGAACGAACTCGTTAAACATTAATTCGTTAACTCGTTAATTCGTTAAACAATGAAAAGTATAATGATAGTATTCAATCAAGCGAACACCGAGCGTGTGGAGTATATGCTTGATATGTTAGAGATACGTGGCTTCACGTTCTTCGAGGACGTGCAAGGTCGTGGTAGCAAGCAGGGTGAGCCTCGTCGAGGCACCCACGCTTGGCCCGAAATGAACTCCTGCGTCATCACCATCGTGGAAGACGACAAAGCCCCTGCCCTACTTGAGGCGGTGAAGAAACTCGACCGCCGCAACGAAGAAGTCGGCGTCCGCGCCTTCATGTGGAACATCGAAGCGACAGTGTAGGGTGTAGTGTTTAGTGTTTAGTGAACGCGCTACGCGCTACTGTTTAGAGAAAGAGCAATCCCAAAACGGGGTTGCTTTTTTTATGTCCCATGCTGTCACTTTCACTTTCACCATGTCCCATCACGCACGCGCGCGCACGCGTTCCTTATATATATAATTAGTTAGGGATAAGTTAGGGATAAGATAGGGATAACCTTACCACTGAAACTGAAAGTGAAAGTTCTTCAGTTTCCGATGATTTTTTTATTTCTCAAAAAAAAAGTAATACTTTTGCCCTTGATCAATCAAAAATCGTGGTTGATCAATCAAAAAAATCACATAATCAAAAAAAAATCACGTGATCAATCAAAAAATGTTGACTTTTTTGAAAGTAATTGTATATTTATAATAAAAGAGTGCAAAAAGCATTCAATAAAAATATAATATTATGAATAATCAACACAAATCAGGTCGCTTCGCGATAGTCGCGAACGCCTACGCGCAAGAAGCGCGACCTGCCACTTGGGCAGAAGTAAAGAGTCTGATGATGTCAGACCAAGTGAACCAAATCGCAGCAGCGATACGTAGTCTCTCTCCTCAAGACGCTGAATATGAGGACAAAAAGAACAATCTCAAGAAGCAGTTACCTTGTATCACCGTACATGCATGTGGCTTCACGAACGGCAAGCGTAAGAACGATGCAGCCATAGACAATGGGCTTGCGTCGGTGGATATCGACCATGTCACCCCCGACGAGGGCAAGGAGTTGCTGAGTCAACTCACACCGGAGGTGTGCAACGCGCATGGCATAGTGCTTGTCAGCAGAAGTATCAGTACATTGGGGGTATGGATGCTCTGCCAACGAGCAGAAAACGAAAGCATAGTAACTACACAACTGCGTGTATCTCAATTGCTTAACTCGCTCGTAGCGGGGATACATACCAAAGTGGACAAAGCCACCAAAGACATGGCGCGTCTCCGTTTCCTCACCCCTTGGGTGTATATCCACTTCGTGGACGAAGCAGTATTGGGGACAGCGTTTAGTGGGGCAATGCCCAACTGTTTAGAGAACGATGCACTACAGGCATACGCTTCCTCGCTACCTACGGAAGTGCCTCAGGGTCAAAGACATACCACCTACAAGGATTGGGGTATCCAAGCCTTGGCAGTGGCAGGTACGGGCACCACAGTGGATGAAGTGGTCAATACCCTACCCGATTTAGGTTTGCCTGTAAGCGAACGTAAGTCATTGATTTCTTGGGAGAAAAGCACTATCCCTGCTCCCGTAGCCGCTCCCGCAACCACCACCTTGGTGGAGCAGACAGTGGCGCAACGCCACAAGCAACCGCTCGATGTGGATGCCCTGCCATTACCTCGTCAAACACCGCAGGTGATATGGAATCTCGTGAGTCAGTTGCCTCGCGAGTGGCGACAGACGGCTGCATTGGCACTATTGCCATCATTGGCAACTGCCTGTGGCAAAGTGAGTTATGGGGTAAAGAAACACCCATTGACTTTCCAAGTGGCGGTATATGGCGTCGCGGGAAGCGGTAAGAGTGAGTTCACCTGTGCCCCTGCGCAGTTGGTCCAAGAGATACTTGGCGCGCGTGATAACGAGTATATCTTGCAGATAGAAGAGTACGAACGTCAGCTATTCGCAGCCAAAGAGAAGATGACCATCAAAGAGAAGGACTGTCGTTCACCACAGGTTATGGGCTTCAACACCTCCACCGTAATGCTCGCTAAGTGGCTGAAATACAGCAAGAATGAGAGTATCATGCTCTACTCAGACGAGATTGGTGAGGCAGTGGGCAGTGCGAAAAACTCCAACTTTCTTGACCTGAAACCCATCCTGCGCAAGGGTTTCGACGGTACCGAGCACTCGATTGCGTACAAAGAGCGCGATAGCTTCCGCGGGAAGGTCTATCCACGTGTATCCTTCCTCGCCTGTGGTACACCAAGCGTGGTCTTCAGCTATTTCGACGACCAAGCAGCTGAGTCAGGTACGGCTCGTCGCGTGATCTTCGTCGAGCACAAGCCCATTGAGCGCCTGATACAAGAGTATGAGTTGGCTCCCGACCAAGAACTGCTATTAAACGCTGATTTACAACGATATACATCGTATAGTGGTCGTGTTTATCATACCGACATAGAGTCTGCCAAAGCGTCGTATGTGGAAGAGTTGTTTGAGCGCGCAGGCGACGACCATGTGGAGAAAGAGATAGTGCAGTCCGCAGCGCAGTACATGCTTCGCGCAGCATATCTCGCCCATGTGCTGAACGATTACGACGAAGAGAAGATTGCTGACGATATCGTCTTTGGGCGATGGGTGGCAGAGTATTTCCGTCGTTCGTATCTGAATCAGAAGTACGCTTACCTGAACAAGCAAGCGAAGAAGAACATGTCATACTTCGCGCCAAAATCTATCACGGCAACGGACCTCAACAAGCAGATGTTCAACGAATTACCACCGTTCTTCACCGTCGAGGACATCTACAATTGGCGGGAGAAGAACCATTATCCACACAATAAGAAGAGTCTAAGTATCCTAACTCGTTGGAAGAAAAATCGACTCGTACATCAAGAAGGCAAGGGGTACGTAAAGTAGCCCTTGCTCATAAAATAATCAAAACGTTTAACGAATTAACGAGTTAACGAATTAACGAATTAACTCGTTAAACCTTAAACCTTAAACCTAAAAACAACTATGGCAAAAATTAAACCTATGGAGTTACTCTCCAAACTTAGTGGCAAGGTGTGCAGCCACAGCGATATATACTTCGCTGAACGTTACGGCACACAGTATACGGGCAAGATTTGCAACCCATTCAAGGGCGAGCCAACAGACAAACAGTTGGCGGTGCGCAGTACTTTCACTGTCACTGTCGCAGCGATGCAAGACCTTGACGAGCAAGCACTTGCAGCCTACAAAGAGGCGTTCGGCAAACAAAAGAAATACCGCACTCTTCGCGGATATATCTTCGCCCAAGAATATAAGAAAAATAATCAAAACGCTTAACTCGTTAAACCTTAACTCGTTAAACGTTCAACCTTAAACCTTAAACAAACTATGGCAAGAATTGAATATGCATTCCCTGTGGACAAGATCCACGGTAAAGTGGCAAAGAGCCACAAAATCGGTTTCGCACACCGCACAAGCAGCAAACTCAACTACTCAGTGGAATATGGCAAACGCTCTACTCCATTCTCTACCGATGAGATTGCACATCAGACTAAGTTCACTGCAGTAGCAGCAAGCACACGCATTCGTATGCAAGACCCAAGCAAAATCACCGCTGACCAAGAAGGCTTCCGCGAACAATCGAAGTACAAGACGATATACCAATATGTCTTCAACCAAGAATGGGAAGCGTACCAAGCCTAACTTGGGTGTTTAGTGTTTATAGACAAAGTGACGTATGTATTAGGAGCATACGTTGCTTTTTTTTTGTATCTTCGAGGGCACCTTAATCCTCGAAGCTACTGCAAAAAAATGTAGCCTATGGCAACAAAAGTAAACTTTTCTTGCACATATACATTTTTTTTCGTACCTTTGCAGCGTATTTTGGATAAATATGTAAACTAATTAAACATAAAACATTATGACAATGACTAAATCGCCACTTCAAGTGGCACGCGCAGCGTATCAACCAAAGATGCCTGTAGCATTGCAAGGTAATGTATGCCTGAAGGAAGGTGCTAAGACTCAGTCAGTTGCTGACCAAGCAGAGATTGAGAAACTCTTCCCAAACACCTACGGCATGCCTGTTATCGAACTCGTTCCTACCACCGAGGCTACCGTTACCGAGGCCTTCAACGTGGGCGTTATCCTCTCAGGTGGACAAGCACCCGGTGGACACAATGTGATTTGTGGTATCTTCGACGCACTCAAACGCATCAACCCTGAGAACAAACTCTATGGTTTCCTTGGTGGTCCAAGCGGTTTGGTGGATGGCAAGTACGCTGAACTCACCGCCCCAATCATTGACGAATATCGCAACACAGGTGGCTTCGACATCATTGGTTCAGGTCGTACCAAACTCGAAGAGACATGGCAGTTCGACAACGGTATCAAAGTATGCAACGAGTTGGGAATCAAGGCAATCGTTATCATTGGTGGTGACGACTCCAACACCAACGCATGTGTGCTCGCCGAGTACTACATCCAAAAACAATGCGGAATCCAAGTGATTGGTTGCCCAAAAACTATCGATGGCGACTTGAAGAACGAGATGATTGAGACCTCTTTCGGTTTTGATACCGCTTGTAAGACCTTCGCCGAACTCATTGGTAACATCCAACGCGACGCTAACTCAGCCAAGAAATATTGGCACTTCATCCGTCTCATGGGCCGTTCAGCAAGCCATATCGCCCTCGAATGCGCCTTGCAAGCACAACCAAACGTGTGCCTTATCTCTGAGGAAGTAGAGGCTAAGAACCTGACCCTCAACGACGTAGTAGAGCAGATTGTAGAGGTGATTGTAGGCCGTGCTAACGCAGGTCTTAACTTCGGTACCATTCTTATCCCTGAGGGACTTATCGAGTTTATCCCTGCTATGCGCGTACTCATCCAAGAGCTCAACGACATGCTCGCTGATAACGAGGAGTTCGCTGCTCTCGAAGGCGACGACGCTAAACGCGAGTACGTGAAATCCATGCTTTCACCTGCAAGTTGCGAACTCTATCGCAGTCTGCCAAAGGGTATTGCTAAGCAACTCACCCTCGACCGCGACCCACACGGCAACGTGATGGTAAGCCAAATCGAGACCGAGAAACTCCTTATCGAGATGGTGCAAAAACGTCTTGCTCAACTCAAAGCCGCAGGCACCTACAAAGGTAAGTTCGCTGCACTCAACCACTTCTTCGGTTATGAAGGCCGCTGCGCAATGCCAAGCAACTTCGACGCAGACTACTGCTACAGCCTTGGTAACACCGCTGCACACCTCATCGCAGCAGGCAAAACAGGCTATATGGCACTCGTGAAGAACCTCACCAAGCCCGCAACAGAGTGGGTGGCAGGTGGTGTGCCTGTAACCATGATGATGAACATGGAACGTCGTCATGGCAAGATGAAACCTGTAATCCAAAAAGCACTCGTGGACCTCAATGGTGCGCCATTCAAGTACCTTGTTGCTCATCGTGCCGATTGGGCTGACCCAAACCTGAGTTATATTTACCCCGGACCAATTCAATACTACGGCCCAAGTGAAGTATGCGACCAACCAACTCGCACACTCATGCTCGAGCAAGAGGGTAAATGAGACAACTCATGCTCACATGGATACTAATGGTTTCGAGTATTGCCTTCGGGCAGTACTCGAACCATGACTTGTATCAGGCATACCTGAAACGAGATATGCAACCTTGGCAGCAATATATCGCTTCGGCACAATGGGATGAACTAAGCGACGACGAGCAGAAGCAATTGCTGAACTACGAATATGGGTTCGCAGCGTATTACGTATCACACGTAGGCGGCGACGGAGCAGAGGAACTGCTGAGCACGTATGAAAACCACATACATGCATGCAAAGGGAAGATTAGCGACGCCGAATATTATGCACACCTGTCAGGACTGAATAGCTACAAACTGTCGTTGGACAAGTCGCACCTTATCAAGTATAGCAGCGGGATTTTCGACAACATAGAACGCGCTATGGACTTGGACGACAACAACCCCTTCGTGCTCACCATGCAAGGGAACGTGGAGTTCTATAGCCCCTTTGGTAGCAAACGCAAAGCATTGACATACTACCTCAAGGCAGATAGTATATATCACCAAATGCCCCACACCAACGAACTATGGAACCTGCGCGCTGTACAGATGACTATCGTGCAATGCTTGGAGAAATTGAATAGGGCGGACGAAGCCAAGCAACGCTGTGCACAGTACCTCGAAGAAGAACCCAACTGTTTGATTTTTCAGAGTTTATGGGCGGAATTAAACAAATAATTACACTCTGAAATACTTTCACTTTCACTTTTACACTAAAAACTTTCAACCCCTATAAAAGAATATGAGATTGATTAAAAACCCATGGTTAGGCGCAGAAGGATACCAATGTTTTGGATGCTGTCCGACCAACCCCGTGGGACTGAAACTGCAGTTCTACGAAGAAGGCGACGATGTGGTGAGTATATGGCATCCCTCAGCACGCTACCAATCGTGGGATAATACATTACATGGAGGAGTACAATCAGTGCTGTTGGACGAAGTATGTGGATGGGTAGTCTTCCATAAACTGCAAGCATCGGGCGTGACCGCAAAAATGGAAACCCGATTCCGTAAGCCCGTAGTAATACGACAGAAATATATTGAACTACGTGCACGCCTGCGCGAAATGAGAAGAAACGTGGCTATCGTCGAAGGAGAAATGCGAAGTGCAGAAGGAGAGATATTGGTGGAATGTACCTGCACCTACTTCACTTTCGACCCACAACATGCTCCTGAACAAGTGCCCTACTGCCCTACCGAACTTGTGGGCGAGGAACTCACCAAAGAGCAAATCATTAACGCTTGATTCATTATTTAACAAACAATTATCAACACTCTTTAATTCATCACAAATATGAAACACCATTTTTTCCATTATATGGATCAAGTGATCCACAACCGTTGGCGCGACATTGCTTTCGTGGACTACGGCGAGAAAAAACAATACACCCACGGCGAAGTAGCACAGCAGATTCAACGCCTGCACAAGCTCTTCCGCCTCATGGGCATCAAAGAGGGTGATAAGATTGCCATAGCAAGCCGCAACTGCTCGAATTGGGTGGTTACCTACATGGCTATCCTCTCCTATAAAGCCGTGGCAGTCACACTCCTGCAAGACTTCAAGGCCGAAGACCTTGCTCGACTATTAGAGCACTCCGACGCGAAAATGCTCTTCGTAGGTCCATACGTGTGGCGCGAACTGCAACACCAACAACTGCCTGAAATGGTGGCAATCCTCTCGATGGACGACTACTCGTTTATCCAAATAGAAGAGCCATACAAAGGCCATGTGGAGCATATCTTGGACGAGCCATCCACACTCACCGAGACCACATTCTTCTCCGTGGTGAAAGACGGCACTATCGACCTCGATTCGCTTGCACTAATCAACTATACATCAGGTTCAACAGGCTCGCCCAAAGGCGTGATGATTAGCCACCGCTCGCTGAGCAACAACGTCGAGAACGGTATGCATATCCTACCCGTTGAACCCGGTCAACGGGTAGTATCCATGCTCCCATTGGCGCATATGTTCGGTCAGTTGGCCGACTTCCTCTACCCTTTCAGCGCAGGTGCTACCATCTACTACCTCACCAAGGCTCCTACACCAAGCATCCTGCTCAAAGCCATGGCAGACGTCAAACCATACTTGGTGGCTACAGTGCCATTGGTGATTGAGAAAATCCACAAGAAGAAACTCGACCCACTATTGAGCAAGACCGTCTTGAAGATTTGTTGGCACACACCATTGGTGATGAACTTCATCCGCAACCACGTCCGCAAATCGCTCGTCAAGGCCTTCGGCGGACAAGTACGCTACTTCCTCTGCGGTGGTGCAGCCATGAACCCTGTGGTGGAGAAATGCCTCATGGACGTCAATTTCCCACTCTCTATCGGCTTCGGTATGACTGAGTGCGGACCACTCGTCAGCGGTCTGCCACCTAAATACTTCAAACGTCGCAGTTGCGGTGCACCTGTGCCAAACATGGAAGCGAAAATCGACAACCCTAACGAGAAAGGCGAAGGCGAGATTCTTGTACGCGGCGAGAACGTCATGATGGGCTACTATAAGAACGAAGAGGCCACCACAGCCGCATTCACCGAAGATGGTTGGCTACGCACAGGCGACCTCGGATACATGGATAAGAAGCAAAATATCTTCATCCGCGGACGCATCAAGAGCATGTTCCTTGGCGCATCAGGACAAAACATCTACCCCGAGGAGATTGAGGATAAACTCAACAACCAAACAGGCGTGGCAGAGTCTATCGTCGTAGAGCGCGAAGGCAAACTCATTGGACTCGTCTTCCCCGACGAGGAAGCCACCAAGGGATTCTCCTTGGCAGAGGTAGAGCGAATGATGAAAGACAACCTGAAGAAACTCAACGAGTTGCTGCCTTCATACTCGCGTGTACACGATATAGAGGTCAAACAAGAACCTTTCGAGAAAACACCAAAGAAGAGTATCAAACGTTTCCTCTACAAGTAATGGTAGCCACTTATTACAACCCTGTAATAGCATAAATAACAATATATAATGAACGAGTTTTTGGAATTAGAAGAGCAGGTGCTACGCATGATTAAAACCGTGTACGACCCTGAGATACCTGTCAATATCTACGATTTAGGACTAATCTACCGCATCGACCTTGCGGACAACGGCGTGTGCAATATCGACATGACGCTCACCGCTCCTAACTGTCCTGCGGCGGACTTCCTTGTGGAGGACGTGAAGCAAAAGGTAGGGTCGATTGATGCAATTGACACGGTGAATGTAAACATCGTCTTCGAACCCGAATGGAACAAAGATATGATGTCAGAGGAGGCCAAGTTGGAACTTGGTTTCCTCTAACTACTTTCACTTTCACTGTCGCACCCACTAAACACTAAACAGTAGCGCCATAGCGCGTTCACTAAACACTAAACAGTAGCGGCATAGCCGCGTTCACTAAACATGATATACTTCCTCTCCGACGCACACCTTGGTTCGAGGGCTATCAATAATCCACAAGCCCATCAGCAGACGCTCATTGCCATGCTACAACACATGGCCACTGACGCGACTGCCATTTATCTATTGGGCGATATCTTCGATTTTTGGTGCGAGTATTTTTGGACCGACCGCAGCAAAGAGGAGTACCAACCATTCTTAGACACACTCAAATCGCTGACCGACAAGGGGATAGAGATTCACTTCCTCATTGGCAACCACGATATTTGGACATTCGGATGGCTTGCTCAGCACACAGGAGTAATCGTGCATCGCCAACCCCTGTCCATCACTATCAATGGCAAGACACTCTTTCTCGCACATGGCGACGGACTCGTGCCTGACAACTACATGGCACAACTACCTAAGAAAGTGCAGAAGAAAGTACGCAGTTTCATCTTCCTCCGTTCCGTCTTCCACAACCCTATCTTGCAGTTCTTCTTCCGCCTTTTGCCTCCTGCTTGGGGCAATGCTTTTGGCTATGAATGGGCAAAAAAGAGCCGTTTGAAAGAGTTGGCACGCCCTTGTCCATACAAGGGAGAAGACAAAGAGGAGTTAGTGCTCTTCGCCAAAGAGCAAGAACAGAAGGGCATGCACCACGATTATTATATCTTCGGGCACCGACATATAGAACTCGACCTCATGCTCAGCCGTAATAGCAGAATAATGATTTTAGGCGACTGTTGGCAGCAGTTTACCTACGCACAAATGGACACAAATGGCAATGCCATACTAAACACCGCACCACTATGAACACCCGCGAACAACAACTACAAGCCTTCGACCGTCTATTGACGATCATGGACGAACTACGAGAGAAATGTCCTTGGGACAGAAAGCAGACCTTCGAGAGCCTGCGTCAGAACACAATAGAAGAGACCTACGAATTGGCATCCGCCCTTATTCAGAAAGATATGAACGAGATTGCCAAGGAGTTGGGCGATGTACTATTGCACGTGGTTTTCTATGCCAAGATTGGTAGCGAGACAGGTGCATTTGATATGGCAGATGTCTGCAACAAGATTGCCGATAAACTCATTTTCCGCCACCCACACGTATATGGAGAGCAGGCGGCACAGAATGCAGAAGAGGTGAGCGAGTTGTGGGAACAAGTAAAACTCAAAGAGAAAGGTGGCAACAAGACCGTACTTGGCGGTATCCCCGAAGCACTACCCGCATTGGTTAAGGCCTACCGCATACAAGATAAAGTAGCCAACGTAGGATTTGATTGGGAGAAACGCGAAGACGTATGGGCTAAGGTGAAAGAGGAGATTGCTGAGTTCGAAACAGAAGTGGCACAAATGGACGATGAGAAAGCCACAGAAGAGTTTGGGGATTTGCTATTTGCCATGGTGAATGCAGCGCGACTGTACAAGATTCGCCCTGACAACGCCTTGGAGAAGACCAATACCAAGTTCATCCGCCGATTCAACTACATCGAGCAACAAGCAAAAAATAAGGGTCAAAGCCTTAACGACATGACCCTTGATGAGATGGAATCCCTTTGGCAAGAAGCCAAAACGATTACGGGATAATTATTTACTTCACAGGTAAAGTAAACACCGCTGCGTTGGTGGAATACTTCGAATCACTCACCACAGTGATTTTGACAACATGATTACCTTTTTCCTGTGGAACAATATAAATTGGGAAAGTAACTAAATTATACATCGGATTGAAGTTCAGAATACCTTTTTCAGGTTGAGAATCATCCTTCAATGCCTTTTTGGTATTTGCATCTTCGAGGTCCACACCAAACCACAACTGCACACGGGTTGTATCATACGCAGCACTAATATTCACCAAGTTGTTCATATCCGATGAGAACAGCGAAGTAAACATGGCAGTATCACCCAATTGCATGGTATCAAGAAACGAGTGACCAAGGTCAATATCATAATGATCTTCCAAGGTATCTTTAGCACTTACCAAGGTATCGTTTTCAAACTGCGGGTTAACGAATACCTGACCGAATAATATTTGAGGGGTAGTATGCGATTCAAGATTATTAAAGCAGCTGCTCATAGAGAAAGCAACCACCACAAGACTGAGGAATAAAAAAATATTTCTACGCATAACAATAATGAATAGTTTGATAGTTAATAATTAATTTTTGTTATATACCAATAATATGATATAAAAAATCGGGTCATTTTTGACCCGAAGTGCGGCATAAAGGACTCGAACCTTCACTCCTCTCGAAACTAGATCCTAAGTCTAGCGCGTCTACCAATTCCGCCAATGCCGCAGAAATCGACTGCAAAATTAGTAAAAATATTACACATACGCAAGAAAAATAGCAAAAACTTTGCTTTTATTAGGAAATGTACGAGACTTTTTATCATAATTTACCCAATGGACTACAAATTGTCCACAGAAAGACCCAATCACCCGTCGTATATGTAGGTATAATGGTAGGTGCAGGCACCCGCCACGAATTGCCCAACGAGAGTGGTATGGCTCATTATATTGAGCATTGCGTTTTCAAAGGGACAGAGCACTACACGGCACGCCAAATCATCAATCACATCGAAGGGATTGGTGGTGAGATTAACGCTTATACTACCAAAGAAGAAACCACTTTCTATGCGGCCACGCTGCGTCAGCATTTCCGCACTACCCTGCACTTGCTTGCAGATATGGTGCTTCGTCCTACCTTTTGCAAGAAAGAAACCGACAAAGAAGTAACGGTTATCTTAGACGAGATAGAGAGTTACAACGACTCTCCAAGCGAACTAATCTACGACGACTTCGAAAATATGATCTTTGAGGGCAGTTCACTCGCTATGCCTATTCTCGGCACCAAGAAAACCCTGCGCCGTATCTCCAAGTCGCCTGACTTCGCTCTCCGTTGGATGCAGCAGCACTACCGCCCCGAGCGTATGGTGCTCTTCGTATTGGGCAATGTCACTACCAAACAAGTCATCTCAGCCGCCGAAAAAGAACTCCTCGCCTCATTGCCTAATAACCCTATCGCCCTTTCGCCTCATCGCCTCATCGCCTCATCGCCTTATAGCCCATCAGCTATTGCTTATAGCCGTACCTACCGCCGCCATACCCACCAAACCCATCTTATGATAGGTTCACACGCCTACCCTATTGGCCATCCCAAGCAACTCACTATGTATCTGCTAAATAATATTTTAGGTGGCGGCAGTATGTCAAGCCGATTATACTTGAGTCTGCGTGAGAAACATGGTTTGGTATATAATATTGATTCACAGGCTGTGCCATTGAGCGATACGGGCTATTGGAATATCTATTTAGCATGTGAGCCACAACACAAAGACCAATGCATCGAACTATGCCACAAGGAACTAAAGCAATTACGTGACACAAGACTGACAGCAGCACAATTGCAACGTGCGTTGCGCCAATTAGAAGGACAAATGGCTATTTCTGCTGAGAATCAGGAGAATAATGCCCTTGCGATGGCGAAACAGATGCTTTATCACCACCATGCCCCAGCATGGCAAGAGACATTCGCCAAGGTGAAAGAAATCACCTCCACCCAACTGCAAGACGTTGCCAACGAAGTCTTCGCCCCCGAAACAATCTACACCCTATTGTACGATTAAACACACAAAATTTCCCTTCCGTATCGCACTATTCACGCACAATACACGCACTATAAACGGACAATAAACGGACAATAAACGGACAATTTCTTTCACTTCATATAGAATGATTAAGAGTTAATTGGCAGAAATCTTACACCGTACAAACAAAAACGCGACCCCATTGGAGTCGCGTTTTTTGTATTATCTCATTGAGAGATTATTGGATATACTTTTGACCGTTCTTGATAACGATACCTTTGTAGGTCTCGTCAACCTCAACACCAAGGAGGTTGTAGATCTTGTTGTCGTTTACAGAAGGAGTTACGATATTCTCAACACCAGATGTTACATCACCTTGGTTAACAAGCAATTCATAGAGAACACCATCAGCATCAATGGTAATCACACCTTGACGACCTGCACCTTCAGTCAATGGCTCTGCAGTTACTTGAACACCACCCATATACCATGGTTGCTCTTCAGTACCCACATTTACTACACCATATTCAACTGTCAACCACTCTGGATAATCTACAATCCATGTATCTTCCATAGTCATATAAGTGTTGGTTTCCAACAATGCCATAGGGTACTGACCATATGCAGCTGCACCGCCCTCTACACCAACGGTCATAACATTGCCATCATAACCTTGAATAGCTGGCCAATATGCATCATAGCTGATTGCGAGGTTAGAGCTTACAGAGAAGATAGGAGTATATTTACCATTAACCTTATACAAGGTTGTACCACCAGGAGTATAATAGTCTGCAAAGATACCAAAGTCGCAACCAGACTCATTGTAGCCAGTTAATTGAATAACGAAGTCACCAGCTACCGCTACATTAACTTCCATTACACCACCAAATGGATCTTCCTCATAGAACTTAGCTGTGATAGTACCTGTACCACTAAGATCAAGGAAGTTCTCAGATGTAACTACAGTTGTTGCAAGAACAGAATCGGTATAGATAATGCCTTGGGTCAAATCTGCAGCAAAAATTTCAATCTTAACTTGACCACCTTCTGGCAAAATTGTAGTACCATTTGCATTGTAAACTGGAATGTTTACTGCGCTAATTTGCATTAGGCTAAGATTGCGAACTGTAGAGAGAAGTGTATCAGCTGTTGCACCAGTTGCTGTATCAACAACCAACTTAGTACCATAAGCATAAGCACCACGTCCAGTAGCACTAATTTTGTAAAAATCTGAACCAGACTCATTGTTCATAGGATCAGTTTCCATACCGCAGAGTGTCAAAGGAATCATCTCACCAGTAGAGATAATAACAGGAGCAATTGCAGAAGCCAAGTAACCACCGTTCTCGTTACCAGCTGCATACTTATAACCCTTGATGTTGTAGGTTTGATCACCTTGTGTCAAAGTGTGGTCTGTAGTGTATGGGAGATAGTATTGACCATCGATACCATAAGCTGTAACATAAGTCTCGCTATTCTCTGCCACCAATGAATTATTGGCTTGAGAATACCAACTTGTAGGACCATAATAGTTAGTCCATACAACGCTATCCAAATAAGGAACAGCGATGTAAGAGCTCATCAAGCCATAGAATTGTGGAGTGTAACCAAAATGCATCATACCTTCAGCATAATAGTAGTCATGTGCTGCGTAATCAGCTGCTGCAGCCTTTTGCTTAGCCACATACTCAGCATTCCACTCCTCCATAGTTACCTCAGCGGTCATCTCAATAGATGAAAACTCAGCCTTGCGGATCTCCATGTTCATAGGAACTTGAACTTGTGCGGTAGCCATACCAGCTACGAGCACTGCACTTAAAAGAGTAATCTTTTTCATACCTTTAAAATTTTGTTGTTAAACATTATGAGATTTATCTCGTTAATTGTATTTCTATTCTAATTAAAAATGTGCTAATTACATTTTAATATTATTAGCTCCTCTTATTACCAACTCCTTATCGCCAACCAATTTCATGCCTGCTACTGCATTAAAGAGACTGCCTTCTAAAGGAGTAGCTGAGAATGAGCCCAACATGGCATCAGCCACTGCTTGAGCAGCTGGAATTTGGCCAAGGAAGGTTTCCGTATTTTTGTCATAAGGAACTGCATTAGCTACGGTGATACCATTCTCATCTTGTGTCAAATCAATGGTCCACACCAATTTCTTCTCTTGATTCTTCTTTCCTTGTTTATAAGTAAAGTTTACTAGCATGAAATATCCGCCTTCGTACATATTCAATGATTGCTTGTAGCCATATCCCATTACCTTCATCTTAGCAGAGGTATTATTCATTGCAGTATTAACAGCTTCTAACAAAGCATCTACTGTCTCTTGACCTTCAGGATCTACAGCCCATCCAAAAGCGTTATCGGTAAAGTAAGCACCAAAAAGTACATTTAGATTACCTGCATTCATCAGCGCTCCCTTCTCGCTCTTCAGCTCACCCTTAACGCTATCATAATAGAAAACATGATCGTGTATATCTTCACCAAAACCAGTAGAAACGATGATACCATCCTCGGTAGCGCATAATGGGTGATAAGTTGCAGCTTCCGCTACGAGTGGAGAACCATATTCAGCACTTTGGAACTGACCTTCAGAACCTTTATAGAGATACATTTTGTTATCTCCTTGGGTAAGTGTTACAATGTTGTTATTACCAAAGAGATTGCTTTGCATCTTCTCGCAAGCGGAGAAATAAGCAACCAAATCTGTATTCTTCATTGGACGCATCACACTATATGCGCTATGCTTTTTACCTTTCAAAAGTACCAACTCTGGAGTAGCCTTCAAAATCAAGAACTCATAGTCACCTAACAAACCAGCACCATTATCTTGTGGATCTGAGAATGCGTGAAACACATCGTTGTAAGTATCAAATGTCAAGATTGGTCCGTAATCGCTCTTTACTGCCCATGTACTGGCAGTATCGGTCATGATTTTGTTCATGGTCGTGGATGAATTCTTTGCAGTAGCGCTCACATTACCATTCTTATTGAACTTTAATACCATATTATAACCCTTTGCGCTTGCCTCCAAGTTAGGGAAATATGCCATTTCCCAACCTGCCTCATTAGAGGTCAGTACATCAAACGCATTTTCGATAGCCTCTTGCGCACGTTGAGCAGCAGGCTTGTCAAATAAGCTTTCTTCATCGCGACTGCATGCAACCATTGTAGCTGCAAACAATCCAATCAATACTAAATATTTTGCTTTCATATCTTAATCAATTTATTCGTTAAAAACTTATTTGCCATTCAAGAATTCGAGGTTCATAATCATATTCCAATCCAGATTCTGCTGGCGTTTTTGCACCTCATCACGAAGAGCATCAAGATCAATCTCCCATTTCTCTTCCAACCAGGTATTGCAAATTTCCCACTTTTGTTGGATAATTGCAGCACCTTCATCACCAGCCTCTCTGAGCATATTGTCCCACCAAGCATCTGGCTTCACAATATAGTTAGCAATCACCTCTACAAAGTCCTCGCGCGCTTCGCTACTTCCGTAGTTGGTTACGCAACCCAATTGCCAAGCTTCTTTATTTGTACGCTCTTGCCATTTGATAGGATCGTAGTTGGCAGGAGTGATTTGTGCAAACTCGGTTGGGTAGTTCTTTTGTTGGTGCAAGATGTGCGCAAACTCGTGGTGCATGGTCTTGAAGATATACTCATTCAAGTTGTCTATATTATTGAGCTGCATCTTGTTCACCTTCAAGATAGTAATCTTGATACCGCCTTCTGCATAACCCAATTTCTCTGTACCTTGCACAGGATCAAGCATGGATGAACCTATGAGTTGAATCATCTTTGGTCCATATGTTTTTAAGAACCCTGGATTTACAACCGAGTCATACACATCGTACCACAAATAGAGAGCCAAGTGTGCCATTGTATCTGCCATACCAATACTTACTGGTACCACATTGTAGTTAGGGTCTGTAGCATTGTCATCCAACTTATAGAGGAACTCTACGTTGTATGGCTCAGTATAGTATTTATCCAACCACTTATCAAATTGATAGGTGTAAGTAGTGGTGTCAATCACTGGATCAATGAAAATAGACTCACCAGTCAATTGCTCATCGTCACAAGCAGCGAAGCCCATTACAAGACAAGCAACTGCTAAAATTTTATATAAACTTTTCATAACTATTATAAATTTAGTAGTTAATCATTCTTTTACTCTTCATCCTCTACTAATTTCAAACTACTGCTACTTGGCAAAGAAGCAGCACTTACATAAGTAGGAGTTGATTGGGTATATACATCACTTGGATCAAGAGATGGTGAGATTGTCATGCTACCATCCAAGTTATCACCCATTACCTCGCGTGGGTTAGCGGTCATACCTGCTACGATAACCTCTTGTGGCAATTGAATAGCACGGCGATCATCGTTCCAAACCAATTTACGAGGAGCGTCTTTACCTTGCACGTGCTCAATCTCAATACCGTAGCGTTTGAGGTCGTGCCAACGCAAACCATCGTGCATACCCTCAATACGACGGAAGTGCAATGCACAGTGCACAAATGGCATTTGCTCTGGAGTAATTACCCAATCTGCTGCCATATCTTGGTTGTGCAATACTGGCGCAAACTTAGTACCTGCTTTCTCGGCATAGAACTTAGTAATAATTTCAGCATTCAATTTTACTGTACTATCAGCATTCATATTCATACGACCACCTACATTATAGCTTTGACACCACAGACGGAAGTCATTGGCTGAACCTGCAAAGTCATTGAGATATGCTTTTGCCTCAGCACGGCAAAGTAGTGTTTCGTTGGTAGTAAACGCACGACTCACCATACGAACGTAACCATAGCCTGCCACTTTGTCGGTATATTCAAAGTCGTAATAATCTTTTGCTATAAAACCACCCAATTTCTGATCAGCACTCCAAAAACCAACACCAGGGAATTGTCCATTCCAGCAAGGGCCAGCTCCATGCGTAGCGAAGTTCTGAGCCTCACCATTCACTTGATAGCGACCATAAGCTGGGAAGTGCGCATATGCAGAAGATGAGTACGTAGCGATTAGCAAGAGGTTAGAAGGAGCTTGCACATCAATATAGTGCTTGAACGCTAATTCAATGTTACTTTGATCACGATTAGTTTCTGCATCAAAGAGCATTGACAATGTGGTCTCATCAGTAGTAGTCAATACGTAGTCTGCATGCTCAACTACCTTTGCCCATTCACGTTTGTAGAGATAGAAACGTGCAGCAAAAGCATGTGCAGCTTTCACGTTGAAGTGATAACGAGGTACACTATAGTACTCATCTGAAACTAATTTCAAACCAGCCTCAAGGTCTTTTTGGATGTTCATAAAGGTGTGATACAACGAACCACCAATCCAAGCAGTATCGCCATTGAGATCCAAACCAACCTCCAATTCTGGACCGCGAGAATACTTAGGAGCTACTTTGGTCTCTGGTTGCATCATATAGGTAAGACCGAGATCCTTCTTGCTATCTTCCACGTTCTTCCAAGCTTGGCAGAAAACACCCGCAAGGAGGAAGTGGTGGTAAGCACGCGAGAGCAATGCCTCGCCCTTTTCAGCATCCATATTAATACCTTGTGCTTCCAATTTCTTGATGGCTTCAAGCGCAGAGTTTGCAGTAGCAATAGCTGTATAGTGAGCATCCCAAATCAGTTTTGGGGAGTCGTTGCTTGATTGCTTAACTGGTCTCCAAGCGAAAATATCGTTGTACATTACATCCAATGGATTAACCGCATTGGCTTGACCCGTCTTTGGGTCTGGCACGTTGTTGTCAACCACTTGGTCGGATGAATACTCGCAAAGAGGTGCACTATTCGCTTCTGTATATGCACTCACCAACAGAAGGCGAACTTTTTCTGGTGTGTCAATCGTAGCACGCAAATCTGGCTCTTTATCCAAGAAATCACAAGCCGTTGTAACTAAAGCTAACAGTGCAATGATAACAAATATATTCTTTTTCATTTTCATATTCCTTTCTTAATTAAGTGTTAGGTTTGATTAGAATCCTAATTTTACGGTCAATGTGAATTGGCGTGGAACAGGAGAAGACACACCACCTGTGTTATAATACTCAGGGTCACGTCCGTTCAACTTCTTGTCAGCGTATGCCAACCACAAGTTGGTTGCACTCAGTTTCACACCAAAGCTTGATACCGCTTTTTGTCCCTCTAAATACTTCTTAGGCAAATCGTATGCCAAAGACAACTCTTTCAAACGAATAAAGTCACCTTTTGCTACACGCTCGGTAGAGTAGTTGTATGCAGAATATGCGTTGTTGAGTGCATCAATCTCACGCATTTGGCGAACGGTAGGAATTGATGGGATGGTTGTGATATTCTCATCACCTGGTACCATCCAACGATTCTTCATCTCCTTCATGCTCGCTGTAAGGTCGCTATAGTCACTGCTATATACTGGGCAGAGGTTATCCAAACGGAGTACGTTACCGAAGCTATAGGTAAAGAACACGTTGAGTTTCAAACCTTTCCAAGAGAATGTGTTACCAAACGAACCCGTAATTTTAGGATCAATTGTACCCTCGTATTTCAAATAATCTATATTTTCGTATTCTTGGAAGTAGATGTCTGCATAGTTACCAGGACCTGCTATTTGTGTATGCTCTGCATCGATATAGAAGGTAGGAAGACCTTCCTCAGTCAATCCAGCAAATGGAATACTATAGAGAGCACCAATTGGACGACCTTCAGTACGGCCCACACCATTTACGAGTGAATACACTTGTGAACGTGAATCCAACTTTGTGATGGTATTCTCAGCCCAACCGAAGATCCAGTCGGTAGTCCACTTGAAATCTTTGTTCTTAATATTTACAGTAGAAATAGTGAACTCACAACCTGTTGACTCCATAGTAGCATCGTTCGCCAACTTGGTGGTTACACCACCCACACCCATGGTTTGGGTATAACCAATGAGGTCGAAGTTGTTACGGCGATACCAGTCGAACTCTACGTTGATACGGTTGTCCACAAAACCAAGAGCAAGACCAATATTGAGCTCATTTTTCTTCTCGTAGGTCAGCTCAGAGTTTTCCAATGCCGCAAGGATAATAGCAGACTCATTTGCAGATGTACTTGGACGCCATGGGGTAAATGACTGGAATACTGCTAATGAGTTGCTAGCAGGACCACGGTCAGCGGTCAATGAGTAACTAGCCTTCAAACTTGCGTAAGACCATGCTTTTCCGAAGGTAGGTGCCCACCAATTCTCCTCATGAGCATTCCATGAACCAGACACGTTCCATGTAGGCAACCAACGCGCTTGGCGGCTCTTACCTAACATATTCGAACCTTCGTAACGAAGCGTTCCGTTAATGGTGTAACGTCCTTTGTATGAATAGGTTGCCATTCCAAAGAAAGCGAGATTGCGAAGGTATTGGAAACTATTAGAATAATAGTCTGTACCCTCCTCTTGACTTTGCTTGAAGAGGCGATAATCTATATATGGAATACCACCATTGTTGTATTGATAACCCCAACCACGGAACCATGTTGCTTGACGGTCAGTAGAGTTCAACTCAGAGCCTGCAAACAGGTTGAGAATATGATCTCCATTTTTACCCAAGTCCGCATTGTAAGTAACAGTAGCACGGAAGTCCATAGAAGTCAATGAGTATTCGGTCAAGTCATAGATACCACCCTTTGGTAATACAGTCTCAGGCAAAGCCAATGGATTGTCTGGGTCTGAATAGAGATATGGGTTGGAGTCACGAATAGTAGCATCCTCTGGATCAATACCTGCACGATATGCACGCGCTTGATTGCTATCGTCTTTAATATTGTGCTCTTGACGACTTGAATAGTAGCGAATAGCTGCTAGTGCTGCAAACTCAAGACCGCGAACAGGCTTCCAGTTGATATCACCTTGGAATTTGAGGTCAGTTACCTTGATATCAATGTAGTTATTATCTAACTCGTCGTTGATATTGAAATCGCAATAGTTACGACGATAAGTCTCTTCTGGATCCATCGCACGCGATGTATTCATTGCATAGGAGAATGGGTTGATATCAAACTCACGACTCACTGTACCATTGATAGGGTCTGTGCTTGCAGAGATAGTACCAGGCGCTTGTTGCTTACGGTAACTACCCATAGTAGCAATACCTACAGACAGTTTTTGTTTGCTTGTAGCTGGCAATACATCATAACTTGCATTCATCATTCCCGTAAAACGAGCCACCTCACTAGCTTTGTACCATCCTGGATCTTGCATAGCTGACAATGATGCATACACGCGTGCGCGCTCACTACCTGTAGAGAAAGATACAGAGTGGTTGTGCATCACTGTTTGGTTGAACAACTCAGCAAACCAGTCAGTATTGCGAAACTCAGCAGCACGCAAATACGCATTCTTAGCTTCAGGGGTATTTGCCAAGCCATTACCTCCGTCTTTAGCCGCATCAATCAAGGCATACATACGACCATACACACCCGAGTTCTTAGCTGCGTGGAGCGAAGAATATTCTAGCCAACCTTTGCGCTCAAACTCTTGGTAGATACCCATTTGCTCTTGCGAGTTACAGATATTGTAATCATCGTATGAAGGAACCATACGATAGGTCACCTCACCAGTATAGTTGAGTTTCGATTGACCTGCTTTACCTTTCTTTGTTGTTACAACAATCACACCCGCCATAGCGCGCGCACCATAAATAGAGGTAGCAGAACCATCCTTCAAGATTTGGAAACTCTCAATATCTTCAGAGTTGATACCAGATATTGCACTCGCAATCAAGGTAGTAGCATCACCTGAAGACAAGTCATCTGCGCTCAATTCTACAGCATCTTCCAAAATGACACCATCGACAACCCACAATGGCTTGCTAGCACCATAAATAGATGTAGCACCACGCACACGAATCTTAGGAGCCGTACCAAAAGTACCACTCACGTTTTGCACGCTCACACCAGCTGCACGACCTTCCAAACTGCGGCTAACATCAGCCACACCGGAAAGCATTGTCTCATCAGCTTCCAACTTGGTAGTAGCACCTGTAAACAAGCGTTTATCTTGCTTAACCATACCCGTAACTACCACTTCTTCAAGTTGTTCCGCATCACTCACAAGTGTAACACTCATCTCTGGTTTCACTGGAAGCGTAACTGTCTTGTATCCCACATAGGAGATAACCAAGTTCTTTACTCCCGCAGGCACTGTCAGTTCAAAGAAACCATCAAAATCGGTAACAGTACCTACCGTTGTACCTTCAGCTACGACACTGGCACCGATTGCGCCGATACCAGTCTCTTCATACACCGTACCTGTAACCTTTGTTTGAGCAAAAGCACAAACCGCAAAGGCTAAAGTAATTAACAAACAGTAAACTTTTTTCATTATAAATTATGTTTTACAAAATATCGTTTTTGATACTCTTATCTACGCACAAGCGAAAATTTCGCGCAAAGTTACTACTTTTTTTAGACATATGCAAGAAAATATACATCTTTTTTAGAAAATTCGCAAAAACCTCCACTTATTTGACATTTTTCGTCAATCTTTATGCACTTGTTACGCGCGCGCATACGCGCATAAATAATTTAAGGTATAAATATACAAAAAGATAAATAATGCATGCTATTCCACCTTTTTTGCTCATTTTATTTGCACATTCCGAATAATTTTACTAATTTTGCAGCGTATTAGTGTCTGAAAAGCATGTTATGTAGCATAAAACTGGACCGTTTTATGCCACATTTTGCATTTTATGATATGATACAATACAACACTATTATAATAACGACACTTGTGAAAGTGTCATAGTACAAACCAATTTATTAATAACATTTATCAAAAGTATGAAGAGATTGTTGCTTCTACTAGCTGTATGCACGGCGTGCATCAGCGGTGTTTGGGCACAGGCCCAAACCGTTACTGGTAAAGTAGTTGATGCCTCAACTGGAGAACCAATCATTGGTGCCTCGGTTGTAGTTCAGGGTACCTCCACAGGTTCCATTACAAGCGTAGACGGAGACTTTACCTTATCATGCGCTAAAGGCGCAAAGTTAGTAATTTCCTACATCGGATTTGAGACCCAAGTGGTGGATGCTAAAGATGAAGTGGTTATTTCGCTATCCGAGTCCACTTCTCACTTAGACGAAGTGATGGTTGTTGCTTATGGTACAACCACTCGTGCTCAATTCGTAGGTTCTGCTAAAGCAGTAGAATCAGAGGAACTCACCTCACAAGCAGCCGCTAACGTAACCAATGCATTGCAAGGTAAAGTGGCTGGTGTACAAGTTGTTAATGGTTCTGGCCAACCAGGTACTGCCGCTACCATTCGCGTGCGCGGTGTAGGTAGTTTGAGCGGTGGAACTACTCCACTCTACGTGGTGGATGGCGCTCCTGTGGATGTGGACAACATCAACTTGATTTCATCTTACGACATCGAGTCAATGACCGTACTCAAAGATGCTAGTGCTACTGCGATCTATGGTGCACGTGGTGCTAACGGCGTTGTGCTTATTACCACCAAGAGCGGTAAAGCACAAAATAAGATGACCGTAAATGTAGATGCCAAATGGGGTAATAGCCAACGTGGTGTACCAAACTATGCTACTATCAATGATCCAGGTACACACTATGAGTTAGCATACAAAGCGCTTTACAACTCACAAATCTACAATGGTCAATCCGTAGCGAGTGCATATGCATATGCAGACAAGACATTGTTCACACAAACAGGTGTGGGCTATCAGGTATTCAGCGTTCCAGAAGGAGAGAAACTGATTGGTACTAATTTCCGCCTCAATCCTAATGCTACATTGGGTTATAGCGATGGTGAGTATTACTATACTCCAGATAACTGGGAAGATGAGATTATGAATACAGGCAACTTACGTCAAGAGTACAATATTAATATCTCTGGCGGAAATAGTGCTACACAGTATTATATCTCAGCAGGTTATTTGAATGATCCTGGTTTGATTAATGGTTCTGGTTTTGAGCGTTTTACAGCTCGTACCAAAGTAGATAGCCAAGTGAAAAAGTGGTTAAAGGTTGGTGCATCTGCGACCTATGCTCACGCAGACATGGAAGATCCTGGCTATAGCACTGAAGATGATTGGGGCTCAACTGGCAACGTATTCTATGCAGCTAATGCCATGGCTCCTATCTATCCTTTCTATGTACGTAATACAGACAAGAGTATCAAAGTGGACGGCAATGGTTATCAAGTATATGACTCTGGTACCAACACCAATGCGGTTCGTCCAGGTAGTGCACCACAAGGCAATAATGCGATTAACTTGCTTATCGATACCAACAAAGAGGTTTCAGACTACTTCACTGGTTCGTTGTACGCAACCATCACCCCAATTGAGGGTTTGAACATCAGTGCAAATATCACTCCTGAATATTTGGGTCGCTACAGCAATAGTTTGAGTAACCCATTCTATGGTTCTACCTCTGTGGGTGGTGCTGTAGGTGTAGCGTCGGAGCGTTTCTTCGCTATCAACCAACAATACACCGTTAGTTACAAGACTGCATTTGCAGACTTCCACAATATCGAAGTTATCGCTGGTTGGGAGGCTTATAATTTGAAAGAGCAAGTTCTTTCTGCAAGCAACGACCACCTCTTCAACCCATTCGTAGCAGAATTGGGTAACGCATATGGTGTAGCACCAACTAGTGCAAACACCTCATCCTATACCCATAACTACAGCACCGCAGGTGCATTTGCACGTGTTCAATACGATTTGATGAATCGCTATTTCTTGACAGGAACATTCCGTTATGACGCATCATCTCGCTTCGCAAAAGCAAATCGCTGGGGTGCATTTGGATCTGTAGGTCTAGCATGGTTGATTAACCGCGAGAGTTGGTTGGCAGATGTAGACTGGATTAACGAACTCAAGTTGAAAGCCAGCTGGGGTACACAAGGTAATGACCAATTGGGTAACTACTACGTACACCGCAACTTGTATAGTATTTCTTACAACTCTGAAACAGGCGAGTTCTCCAAAGTATTGTCACAACTTGGTAACCCAGACTTAAAATGGGAGAGCCAGATGATGGCTAACGTAGGTGTTGACTTCGGTTTCTTGGGCAACCGTTTGAATGGTTCGTTGGAATATTTCAACCGTCAAAACGATGATATGCTTTTCTACGTAAGTATGCCACCATCATCAGGTTATGGCTCATTGCGCATGCCTATGAACGTAGGTAAAGTACAAAACCAAGGTATTGAGTTTGATGTAGAAGCTGTGCTTGTAAGCACCAAAAATATCGAATGGAGTGTTTATGGTAACATCACCTATGTAGATGGCAAGGTACTTCGTCTCCCAGATTCATATCTCAAAGACGATGGAACTCGTTGGTATGCAGGTTCTTCTTATATCTTGAAGGAAGGTGGTTCACTTCACCAAGCCTATATGCCGGAATATGCAGGTGTAGATGCAGAGACAGGTAAAGCACTCTACTATCTTGACCCAGCAGACCACTCTAAAGGAACTACTGCAACCTATTCTCAAGACTTAGCAGGTGATTTAGGCGATATCTCCGTAAAATGTTACGGTGGTTTTGGAACAAGTTTGAATGTATATGGTGTTGACCTTGGTGTACAATTTGCATATCAATTTGGTGGTAAAGCATACGACGGTACCTATCAAGAGATGATGCACGCAGGTGATAAACTTGGACACATCTGGTCTGTTGATATTCTCAACGCATGGACTCCAGAGAATACTGAAACCGATGTTCCACGTCTCTGCGCGAGCGATAGTTATGACCAACAGACTAGCTCACGCTGGTTGGTATCAAGCAACTATTTGAGTCTCAACAATGTGACAGTAGGTTATACTTTGCCAAGTAAGTGGACCAACAAGATTGGTGTTGCAAAAGCGCGTGTATTCTTCCAAGGCGATAATTTGGCACTCTTCAGTGCACGCCAAGGATATGACCCACGTCAAATTCAGAATGCACTCTCTTATGGTGTAGGTATTTCGACCAGCACAGGTAACTTTGTATATAGCATGACACGCACATTCTCAGGCGGTATCAGCATTTCGTTCTAATATGTTAAACCTAATAATAAAAAATACTCGTATGAAAAAGTATCAATATATAGCTATCGCTCTGGGGGCAGTGCTCTTCGCTTCTTGCGATGATATGCTGACAACCCACTATGAAGGCGGTACACAAGATGATGATTATATTCAAGCGACTGTAGAGGCTAATCCTGAACGAGTAAACTCAGCAGTGTCGGGTATGTACCAAGTAATCAAACAACCTCTTGGTTATTTTGGTTCTTCCAATCGTGCTGACGACTGCGGCTACGTAGCTTGCGCATTAGGTCAAGACCTCAACTCAGCCGATATGACCAATATCGTGAGCGGTTATGACTGGTTCTCTGTAGCACAAGAGTGGTCTGATCGCAACCCATCTTATGCTAACCCAACATTGCGTCTTGGTTTGTTCTACAAACTTATCTATGCTACCAATGAGGTGATTACCATGGTGCCAGATGACACCGACAATGCTAAACTGATGGCCAGTCGTGGTCAAGCTAAAGCCTTGCGTGCATTTGCATATTTGAGTTTGGCACCATATTTCCAATTCAACTATGTGGACAACAAGGACAAAGAGTCAGTGCCTATGATTATTCCAGGTCAAGATGCCAGCAACAATCCACGTGTTACTCTTGAAGTTCTTTATGAGAGTATCCTCCAAGATTTGTCGGATGCTATTGAGGACTTGAACGGTTATGAGCGTGAGAATAAGGGTATTATTGACCAACAAGTGGCTTATGGTTTGCGTGCACGTGCATACTTGAATATGGAGATGTGGGAAGAGGCAGCAGAAGATGCAGACTCTGCATTGGTAGGTTATGAGCCATACTCACTAAGTGAAGTAGAGGCAAATCCTATGTTCTGCAACGCTAGTGACCACAACTGGATGTGGGCATTGCTTCTCCCTATGGAGTTAACAGAGTCGAGCGGTTATGCATCTCTGGCAACTTGGCCAAGTCAGTTGGGTTCATTCTCAGCAAATGGCTATGTGGCTTATGCAGGCATCTATCGTTCTATCAACAATCTGTTGTGGAACAAGATTTCTGAGACCGACGTTCGTCGTGCATGGTGGTTGGACGAGAACCTCTACAGCCCATACCTAGAAGGCTTAAAATGGGTGGATGAAGCAAACGCTATCACCTATGAGGGCAAAGATATTCCTGCCGCTACTATCGCTGATGTAAAACAACCTATGCCAGCATATGCTAATGTTAAGTTCATGGGTAAGTCTGGTTGCGGTGGTGTATATAACGATGGTGACTGGTGTATGATGCGTGCAGAAGAGATGTTGCTCATCAAAGCAGAAGCAGCATACAAAGCAGGTAACACCGCAGCAGGTGAGGCAGCTCTCAAGAAACTGATGGATCAACGTGATCCTGCATGGCAACAAACTTGCATGACCTTCGAGGATGAAGTATGGTTGCAACGTCGTATTGAGTTGTGGGGCGAAGGTTTTGCGATGTCAGATATTATGCGTCTGAAAAAGAATGTAGTTCGTTACCACGAAGGAGATGAGAATTCTAACGTAGCTGAACCATATCGTTTCAACGTTAAGTATGGTGATCCATGGATGTTGCTCCGTTTCGTTCAAGGCGAGTTGACCAACAACCGCGGCTGTAAGCAAAACGAAGGTGGTGAATTGCCAGAGCAAGGCGATGGAGCAGGACTTACAGATGGTGTAACTGATTAATAGAAAGGAAACAGATTATGAAACTTAATAAAATATTTTTAGCGGTTGCAACCGTAGGTGTATTGTTCTCTTCTTGCGAACAAACATTTACCCCTGAGCCACTAGTAGATGCTCCAGAGAATCCACAAGCAGTATATTTCCAAACTCCAGACATGACTGGTGTTGAGGTAGATCCAGAGGCAAACGTAACAGAATACCCTATCGTTATTCAACGTGCCGACTCTACAGAGGCGTTAACCCTGAATCTGCTAGTTAATCAAAATGACCAAGATGTATTCAACGTTCCTGCGACATTCAGTTTTGCAGCAGGTATAGGTACAGATACATTGGTAGTTGGATTGGATTCTATGGCAGCAGGTGTTACCTATCAACTCGTATTGCAATTAGATCCTACCGTAGTAAATCCATATGCTGCAGGCGCAGAAAATGCTATTTGCCAATTAGCTATCACTCCAATCAAGTGGGAGGCTGGTGTAGGTGTTTTCCACGACTTGCTTGTACCAGCAGGTTATTCATCAATACCTGTTACAGCATGGTATGTAGATTATAAGATTGCTACTCTGCCAGATGGAAGTTCAAAAATTAACGTGAGCGCTCCATATGCAAAAGTGCCAGCAGGCGAAGATGCAGTGGCTGATGCAGATGGTATCTACGATGCATTTATCTATTATTTCTACAACACTGGTGCAGAAGATTTGATGTTCTACATTGATCCTAATGGCGTTGTGACATTCAACTACTATGAAATCGGTTGCGACTTTGGTTATGGTTCTGTGTTCGGTGCTCTTTACAAAGGCGGTACAGGTGTTTACAACCCAGGCGTATCAGTTACCTTCCCAGACGGTGCTATGGTAGTCGGTGAAGCAGGTGTGCCATATGCATATGCAAACTTATCTCTCTACCTCACCAAAGAGGCATACCTTGAGGCTACAGCCGTAGAGGCAATTGAGGCTGAAGTATCAGATTATGAAGGTACGTTTGCTTTGACAGCAATTGACGCTACTGGTGCAGCAATTGAAGAAACAATACATATAGCTTCCGCAGAAGACGAGGACGGTCAGTACTATACAATTGAAGGCCTCCCAACCATGGATCCTCTCTTTGGCATGTTCAACGAGAAGAGTCATATGATGCATATTCCTGCACAAAATGGTGCCAATATCACAGATGAAGAAACTGGTGTAGAGTATGAAGTAGTTATCTATACTATGGATAGTGAAGGCTATACAAGCACAAAAGACTTGATTCTGGCATATAATGGAGATGGCACAATCAGCACCGATGAGAGTTCAGAGGTAATCGGTCTTGTTGCTGTAGCATTCAACACTGCGGATGAAAATGATTACTTCTTTGTGAACAATGGATGTTTAGGCATGTCACTCACTGGTATTAATACCCCTGAAGGCATTGCTCCAAAATTGGCGAAACAACACAAAGCATTGGATATCACAAAGATGACTCCTCGTAAGAAAATGGCCATTGCGAACAAGTAATTGCATTTTCCTACGAAAACAAATCTATCCCTCTATGCTCCTTTGCATAGGGGGATAGTTTTTTATTCCCTCTAACTAGGGGTATTTCTATGTTAATGGTGGCTGAATCACTAACTAATCACTAAGTAATCACTAACTAATCACTAACTAATCACTAACTAAAGGTGAGAGGTGAGAGGTTAGAGGTGAGAAGAGAAAAGTGTGATTATTGGCAAGTTCCACGAAGAAAATGCTCCACTTTTCCCCACCAATTATAATAAGTATCGTATTATCCTGATTATCTATTACTTAACCTGTTGATAACTTTTATTATAACACACTGAAAAGTATGCTGAAAATTTTTTTGTGGGGAAAAGTGGGGAAATATCAAATATTTTTTGTAACTTTGCAGCGGATTTTGAAGAAATATCGCCAAAGGCTATTGAAAGTTAAATCGCATAAGCAAATAGAAGTTAGATTATATGAATACATTTATTGGAAATATCGAAGCACGATTGGACGGAAAAGGTCGCGTGTTTATTCCCGCTAGTTATCGAAAGATTCTAGCAGAGATGGGTTCGCAACATATCATAATGCGTCGCGATACAGATAATGAATGTATCATCTTCTATCCCGAACACGTATGGCAGGCTAAAGTGAATCAATTGCGCAGTGCATTGGACGAATGGGAACCTGAAGATCAATTGATACTGATGCAATTTATGTCCGAAGCTGAGATATTAGATATGGACAGCCAAGGTCGCGTATTACTGCAGAAGAAGAATCTAGAGATGCTTAATACGGGGCAACCATTCGAAACAGGTTCTGCTCAAGATATACTATTCGTGGGTATGCTAGACCGCTTTGCCATATGGAATCCAAGTGTATTCAATGAGAAACAAATGCCTCAAAAGGATTTGGCAGAACGCATACGCGCAAGAATGAAATCCCAGCCTAAACAAACTATAAATTAAACCAACCTAACTATGAATGAGATTTATCACATTCCCGCAATGCTGAGAGAGACAATCCATGGGTTGAATATTCAACCCAATGGGTTGTATGTGGATGTCACCTTTGGTGGCGGCGGGCACTCAAGAGCCATTCTTGAGGCGATCAATCCAAAGAGTGATGAGGCGAATGGAAAGTTATATTCGTTTGATCAAGATTTAGATGCCTATCACAATGCGATGGAGCAGAGTGAAAAAGTGGCAGAGTTCCAATGTTTTAAGAGTAACAATTGGCAGTTTATTCACGGCAATTTCCGCTATCTGCGCAATTTTATGGACTTCTATGGCGTAAAGCAAATAGATGGTATATTGGGCGATTTAGGCGTGTCATTCCACCATTTTGATTGTCCAGAACGCGGATTTAGTTTCCGCTTTTCCGCACCACTAGACATGCGCATGAATCAATCAGGAGGCAAGACAGCTGCTGATATTTTGAACTCTTATAGCGAAGAAGATCTCGCGCGCATATTGTATATATATGGAGAGATGAGTAATTCGCGCCAATTAGCCAAGCGTATCGCGAAAGCACGAAGCGAAAAGTCACTAGAGCGGACTGAAGATATAGTGAATTTGGCTGTCGGAAATGGACGTTGGAGTATCAATGATAATGGTGAGATAGAGGTTCCTACAAATGCGAAAAAAGAGTTGGCAAAATTGTTTCAAGCACTGCGTATAGAAGTGAACGACGAAATGGGAGCACTGAGGGAGATGCTAGTCGCAGCGAAAGATTTGCTGCGTCCAGGAGGCAGAATCGCCATACTAACTTACCACTCCTTGGAAGATAGAATAGTGAAAAACTTTATGCGCTCGGGTAACCTAGAAGGAAAAATAGAAAAAGATTTCTACGGGAACATCCTCAGTCCGTTTAAAGTGATAGAAAAAGGACTAACCGCCAGTGACACAGAAGTGGCAGAAAATCCACGTGCAAGAAGTGCAAAATTGAGAGTAGCAGAAAAAATCATTGATAAAGAAAGGAAATGAGTTATGAGTAAAGCTTCAATCAAAGACACGATCAAAGATATCTTGAGTGGTGACGTACTGAAGAAAGGTTGGTTTAAGGAGCAATACAAGGTGATTCTACTGATTGCAGGACTGATTTTCCTATATATTTATTGCGATTACTTAGGACAAGCACAACAACATCGTTTGAGCAATATGAAAAAGGAATTGCAAGATGTACAATTCATCAACACAACCTTAAACGCACAATTAATGTCCTCCACCCGCCAGTCTGCCATCTCCCTTTCCCTCAAAGAACGAGGTAGCCAACTAAAAGAAAGTAATCAAGCCCCCATACGCATAGAATAAAGCCATGAGCGAGAACCTAAAACAAACTATACTTCGTTTTGCCCTCATTTTCTTTGGGATAGCAGTGATGTTTATCATTGTATTAGTACAGATTGCGTATATTCAAACAGCTGAAAAAGATAAGTGGGAGAAAGCGAGCAAACAAAGTAACGCATCTTCTACTCGCATTATACCCGCTACTCGAGGTAATATATATGACTGCCAAGGCAGACTGCTCGCTAGTAGCATACCTCAATACTACCTTCACATGGATACTCGTGTGGAGGCTCTACATTTAGGTGGCGACACACTATTTTGGCAGTACGTAGATTCGATGGCAATGGGATTCAGCCGAATCATCGGCGACAAGTCTACCGCAGAATATAAACAAATGATGATTACCGCTTTTCGCAGCAATAACCAACGCGGAAAAGATATTCGTTTGAGTTCTAAACGCATTAGTTATACCCAACGCAAGGAGATTATGCAACTGCCCTTAGTACGCAGAGGAATCTACAAAAGCGGTGTATACACTACGGACTTGAATATTCGTTCAAAACCTTTTGGCAGTTTGGGTAGCCGTACCATCGGCAATATATATTCTGTGGACGGGAAAGGTAATGCAGGCATAGAAAAGCGCTTTGAGAAAGAACTTCATGGTGTGGATGGTAAAAGTTCACGCCAGCGTGTAGCAGGTCACTGGGAATATATTCCGATTCGCGAAGCAGAGAATGGTGCTGATGTATATACCACATTGGATGCCAACATGATGGATATCTGTGAGAGTAGCTTGCGCAAACAATTGCATATAAATCGCGCCGACTGGGGTTGTGTGATTTTGATGGAAGTGGAAACAGGCGAGATCAAGGCTATGTGTAATTTAGACTTGGGTTCTGATGGTGAATATTATGAACGAGCGAATCACGCTGTAACTCGTATGGAGCCAGGTTCTACCTTCAAGACATTTGCCATGATGGCAGCCCTCGATGATGGGAAAGTGGATATGGATGATACGGTGAGGGTATGGAAAAAAGGTTGGAAATATTATGGTTCAAACCACATTGATGCTCACCCCGCAGATACAATATATACCCCTCGTCAAGCATTGGCAGTAAGTAGCAATATTGCATTGGCGCGCATTGTGACTGAAGGTTATAATGGTAGTGCCAAAAAGTTTGTCCACAAACTTGAGCGCATGGGTATTAAAGATAGTGTGGATTATATTATTCCAGGGGCAGACCAAGCCAAACTGGAAATCCCTAATGACACAGTAACCATATCCAAAATGGCCTATGGTTATTCTGTAGAACTTAGTCCATTGCAAATAGCCATGCTGTACAATAGTATAGCCAACGATGGCAAGATAGTGACTCCTATGCTGGTAAAAGAAGTAAAAAAAGATGGAGATGTAATAGAGAATTTCCATACGAAAGTTTTACGTAACAACATATGCAGCAGCCGTACGCTCAATGATATACGAGCTTGTTTACATGATGTGGTTTGGGATAATGATCTAGGTACAGCAAGCGTATATAAATGGCAAGGCCATATAGCTAGATACAAGGCTCAAAGCCATTTAGTCGCTATTGCAGGTAAGACAGGAACAGCACAAGTATTTGAAGAAGGTAGATATTGGAGCAATCGACACCGTATGTCGTTTGTGGGCTATTTCCCCGAATCAGATCCACAATATACATGTATTTGTGTTATTCACAAGCCACATAACAATGGTTATTATGATGCAGGTATGGACTGCGGTAGTGTAGTACGACAGATAGCAGAAAAAACCATGGCGTATAGCAACGAATACGTGGTAAAAGGTCAAGAATTGATATTTAGAAAAAACAATAAATAACGGAAGGATGAGACTCATTGATTTACTAAAGGACATAGCCGTTCTACAGATTGTAGGCAGAAGCGATATAGATATTACTGGTATCCAGTTTGACTCACGTCGCGTGGAAGCAAACAATCTATTTGTAGCACAAAAAGGCACAAATGTGGATGGGCATCAATATATTGATTCATGCATTCAAAAAGGTGCTACTGCTATCGTGATAGACAATGCTGCGTATATGCCCACTAGCATTTCAACAGTGACGTACATTCTTGTTAAGAGTAGCGATGAAGCATTAGGCAGGATAGCTCATCGGTGGTATGGTGAACCAACGAAACACCTACAATTAGTAGGAGTAACAGGAACAAATGGCAAAACCACTACTGCCACATTGCTTTATCGCCTATTTAAAGCCTTGGGGAAGAAAGTGGGTCTGCTATCAACAGTAGTGAATTATGTAGACAATACAGAAGTGGAATCTACTCACACCACCCCAGATGCACTATCGCTTAATGCATTGCTAGCACAAATGGTAGCGGCTGGTTGCACCCATGCTTTCATGGAAGTCAGCAGCCACTCTATCGCTCAACAACGCATTGCCGGATTGGAATATGCAGGTGCACTATTTACCAACCTGACTCGAGACCATTTAGATTATCATAAGACCTTCGACCATTATCGAGATACAAAAAAGATACTCTTTGATCAGCTATCTAAAACAGCGTTTGCCATTACCAACCTAGATGATAAAAATGGTTTGATAATGACTCAGAACACGAAAGCGCGTGTTTATACCTACTCTACTCGCAGTATGGCAGATTTTCGGGGGAGAATTCTCGAAGAAGGGTTCGAAGGAATGTTGCTACGCATGCAAAGTACTATTGGAGCAGTTAATACTGAGGTATTTGTTCCTTTAGTTGGACGATTCAACGTGAGTAACTTGCTACTCGTATATGGGTGTGGAGTAGCGCTTGATGTGGATGCTATGGAAGTACTGCGTATCCTAAGCAGTCTATCTCCAGTTAATGGACGCTTTGAAACTATACATTCTACAAATGGTTGGACTGCCATTATTGATTATGCACATACCCCTGACGCGATAGAGAATGTACTAAAAACAATTAATGAGATCGTAGGAGCGAATGCTAGTAAGCAAACTGAAAAAACACAAGTCATTACGGTTGTGGGCTGTGGTGGCAATCGTGATAAAGGTAAACGTCCTATCATGGCACGTATAGCTTTTGATAATAGTACTCAACTGATTCTTACCTCAGATAACCCGCGAGATGAAGAACCGCATGATATTCTGCAAGATATGGCTACAGGGCTAAGCAATGATGAACTACATCGCACACTGATTATTGAAGATCGTGCTTCAGCCATCAAAACTGCTTGCACATTAGCACGAAAAGGCGATGTGGTGTTAGTAGCAGGCAAAGGACATGAAAATTATCAAATCATCAAAGGTGTAAAATATCATTTTGATGACCACGAAATAGTAAAACAATGCGCTCTTGTTAGCCATTAAATCTAAACATAAAAATCATCCATCCGTATGTTGTACCAATTATTCACTCATTTAGGCAGTTTTCCAGGCGCACGCCTGATGACCTACATCTCGTTCCGGGCTATTATTGCAGGCGTATTAGCATTATGCATTAGTATTTGGGTAGGCAAATGGTTTATTCGATTACTCAAACGTAAAAACATCTCCGAGACTCAACGTGACGAGAAAACCGACCCATTTAACGTGGCTAAAAAGGGTGTACCCACAATGGGCGGCGTAGTGATCATAGCAGCTATGTTGATTCCATGTTTGCTTATGGGAAAACTGACGAATATCTACATGCTATTGATGTTGCTGACCACCATCATTTTAGGTGCAATTGGTTTTGCAGATGACTATATCAAAACTTTTCGAAAAAATAAAGATGGATTAAATGGGTGGATTAAGATTGCTGGACAAATCACGTTGGGACTTATCGTGGGCTTAACTCTGCGTTATAGTCCAGAAGTAGTGATGAACGAGAAAGTGACAACTCGCATAGAAAACAATATTGAAGTGGTAGAAAAAACACCTGAGGTGAAATCTACTCGGACCACTATACCGTTTGTGAAAGAACACAATTTCAATTATGCGGACATGTTCTCATGGTTAGGAGATAGCAACAAATATAAAGCAGGATGGATATTTTTCGTTATCTTGACCGTCTTCGTGGTAGCAGCAGTGAGCAACGGAGCCAATCTAAATGACGGAATGGATGGAATGTGTGCGGGCAACTCGGCTATCATAGGTGTAGCTTTGCTTGTGTTATCCTACATAAGTGGTAATGTGATATTCTCTGACTACTTTGATGTAATGTATATTCCTAACAGCGAAGAACTAGTAGTATTTCTTGCTTCTTTCGTGGGAGCACTAATTGGATTCTTGTGGTGGAATGGTTTCCCCGCACAAGTGTTCATGGGTGATACTGGCAGTTTAACCATTGGTGGTATCATTGGAGTATGCGCTGTGATTATACATAAAGAATTGCTTCTGCCCATCCTGTGTGGTGTTTTCCTGATGGAAAGTTTGAGTGTCATTTTGCAAACGCAAGTATATAAATTTGCTAAACGTAAAGGACAACACTTGCGTATTTGGAAACGCACTCCTTTACATGACCATTACCGCACATCTATGGAACAAGTACTACGCAACGACCCTACATGCAAAGTTATTTTCAAAGGTAGAGGGTCATTACAACATGAAACAAAAATTGTACTTCGTTTCTGTATCATCACACTCATTTTAGCTGCGATTACTATCCTAACATTAAAAATACGATAACTATGAAAAGAATTGTTGTTTTAGGTGCAGGCGAATCTGGTACAGGAGCAGCCATCCTTGCAAAAAGCAAAGGAATGGATGTGTTTGTGAGTGACCAAGGAGAGATTTCGCCTATTTACCAAGCATTGCTTGAGAAGCACCAAATTGCATGGGAAGCTGGTCAGCATACAGAAGAACTGATCAAAAATGCTGATGAGATAATTAAATCACCTGGTATTCCACTCACTACACCATTGATGCAACAAATCCTAGCACAAGGAACACCTGTCATCTCAGAAATTGAATTTGCTGCGCGTTATACACGCGGCAAAATGATTTGTATCACGGGCTCTAACGGGAAAACCACCACTACAACATTGCTCTTTGATATGCTACGTCGTGCGGGGCTGGACGTCGGATTAGCAGGAAATATTGGCAATTCTTTGGCACTACAAGTAGCACAAGAAGACCATGACTATTATGTTATTGAACTCTCATCATTCCAATTAGATAACTGCTACGATTTCAAAGCAGATATTGCAATCTTGCTCAATATTACTCCGGACCATTTAGATCGCTACGATCATCAATTCCAAAACTATGTAGATGCTAAATTTCGCATCACACAAAATCAGACATCGGAGGATGCATTTATCTACTGGAGCGAAGATCCTGTCATCAATCGAGAGATTGAACGTATTCAACCGCAAGCGACACTTTACCCCTTCGGTAGTAACCAACAAAATGTAGCATACACTGATGGTTCTCAACTCGTGATAGCTGCCCTGCCTACAAAACCATTACATTTTCCGTTGAACGAACTAAATCTAAAAGGGAAGCATAATCAATACAACTCAATGGCAGCAGGTTTGGCGGCTCAGATTTTGAACATCCACAACGATGTTATTCGTGAGAGTCTACAGCAATTCTCTGGAGTAGACCATCGATTGCAGTATGTAGCTACTGTGCGCGGAGTTCGTTACATCAATGATTCAAAGGCTACGAATGTCAATTCGTGTTGGTATGCGCTCGAAAGCATGGATACACCAACCGTACTAATTCTTGGTGGGAAAGACAAAGGTAATGACTACAGTGAAATTGATGAACTGGTCAAAAAGAAATGTCACACTTTGATCTTTATGGGGATAGATAACGAAAAACTCTGTCGTCACTTCGAATCTATTGGTTATATGCCTATAGCGAATACCCAAGAGTCGAGAACAAATCATCTCGGTTATATCTCCACGCAAAGCATCGAAGAAGCAGTGAGTAGAGCCTATGAATGTGCTCACGCTGGAGATACAGTTTTATTATCTCCATGTTGCGCTAGTTTTGACCTCTTCAATAGCTATGAAGATCGGGGTGAACAATTTATAAAGGCAGTACGCAATCTATAAACATAGGTATTAAATTAGACTATAAACTTTCAACTATACACAGAATATATGAATAGAATCAAACAATATATCCGTGAACAACTTCAATACATCGATCGTACGTATTGGGTGTTGTTTTTTGCACTAATTATTGTTGCTATCATTTCCTTATTTTCAGCTAGCAGTACGCTTGCTTTTCAGGCAGATAGTGGTGGTGTGTTAGGCCCTATCATGTCGCAAATAACGTTTATCCTAGCAGGTATAGCAGTGGCATTTTTCCTTCAATTCATTCCTAGCAAACTGATTATCAAGATTATAGGATATGGCGGATTTTTCATAGCATTCGTATTATTATTACTTACATTCACAGAATTAGGCGTAGAGATTAATGGGGCCAAGAGGTGGCTTACGATTTTCGGTATAACTTTCCAACCATCTGAATTAGTCAAACTAACACTCATTATCATAGCCAGTGACCTCTTTAGCAAGATTAAGACAGAGCAGGATCAAAAACGCTACTTTTTTATTGTAATTAGTATTACGATGATTATCTGCCTTATCATCTTTATGAGTAACTTATCTACCGCAGTGTTACTTGGAGGCATTATTATTCTATTAGCATTCTTAGCGCGTGTGCATATTAAATACTGGGGCAGTTTATTAGCAATTATTTTTGCTATTCTTATCAGCACTTATTTCATTGTCGATAAATGCTTTATCGAAAAAAACCGCTCAATTAATGGACCTTTTGAGCGACTTATCACTCAAGTTGGGCGTATCAATGATATGCTAGAAGAGAACGACACACCAGATGAAGAATTTCGCATTACTGACGATAATTTTCAACGTTCACATGCCAAGATTGCTATTGCACGTGGAGGTACCTCGCCTCTAGGAGTTCTACCAGGGAATAGCCAGCAACGCAATATCTTGCCACAAGCCTTTGCAGATTATATTTTTGCTATTATTGTAGAGGAATGGGGAATAATTGGCGCGGCAGCACTCATATTCTTGTATTTGTCAATCCTTTTCCGAGCATGTCTTACCAGCAGTAGATACAATGATTACTCGGCAATGCTGATGGTCATGGGTTTGGCACTCATGCTCACATGCCAGGCATTAGTCAGTATGATGGTTTCTGTAGGTATAGGTCCAGTAACAGGCCAACCTTTGCCTATGATAAGTCGTGGCGGTACTAGTGCACTGATTACGAGCGTATATTTTGGTATTATCATGAGTGTTTCACGCGAACAAACACTACGCAAGGCAAAGCAACAAGCGGTAGTAGATGAAAGCCGTGGAGAGGTACCAGAAATTCACTTAGATTAACTATAGTCTCAGACTATTTATTAAGAAACATTGTAAATAAGCCATGAAATATCTAATCTCAGGAGGTGGTACTGGAGGTCATATCTTCCCTGCCATAAGTATAGCAAACGCTTTGCGTGAATTAGACCCAAGTTGTGAAATTCTTTTTGTGGGTGCATTAGGACGCATGGAAATGGAACGCGTGCCACAAGCGGGTTACAAGATTATTGGTTTACCTGTCAAAGGTTTCGACCGCAGCCATCCATGGCGTAATATACGAGTAGTCATTGATCTCCTACGTTCAATGTGCCAAGCACGTCAGATTGTGCGGGAGTTTCGCCCTAATGTAGGAATTGGTGTTGGCGGGTATGCTAGTGGAGCTGCGATGAAAGTGGCAGCCAAGATGGGAGTTCCAATCCTATTGCAAGAGCAAAATGGCTTTGCTGGTGTTACCAATAAACTATTAAAAGACGACGCTAAGAAGATTTGTGTAGCATACGAAGGAATGGATCGCTTTTTCCCAAAAGAGAAAATTATCCTTACTGGTAATCCTGTGCGCCAAAACTTGACTTCAGGCACAAAAGAGGAAGCTATAAAATACTTCAACGAGGAATTTGGCGTAAACTTTACAACAAATAGGAAAACGCTACTCATCATTGGTGGTAGTTTGGGTGCTCGCACCATTAACCAAAGTATTGTTGCGCACCTCAACGAACTGATAGAAAGCAGAGTACAGGTTATCTGGCAAACAGGAAAAAACTATTTTGCAGACTGTAAAGCGGCTCTCGACAACTATCAATCGCCCATTGCCAATAACGCTATCATCTGCACCGACTTCGTTAGCCAGATGCCCCTAGCATATGCGATTGCGGATTTGGTAATCTCACGCGCAGGTGCCTCATCTATATCAGAACTATGTTTGCTCGGTAAACCATCTATTTTGGTACCTTCGCCAAACGTAGCAGAAGATCATCAGACACACAATGCCATGGCTCTTGTACGTAAAGATGCAGCTGTATTAGTGAAAGATATGGATGCTAAAGAGCAAATGGTAGAGACAGCACTCTCACTTATTCAAGATGACGAACGACTCAAAATCTTGCACGAGAATATACTCACACTCGCCCTATCCGATTCTGCACGTCTTATTGCAAAGGAAGTAATGAAGTTGGCTAAGAAGTAGCTTTATCACGATACTGCTGCCAAGCTTTTCTCGCTAATAATGCTGAGGAATACCAATACGTTTGTAGGTATTCCAATGAAAAGTTTTGAGGTCATTCTCCAAACTATCATTTGGAAGAGTGAACGGTAGTTTACCCTCAAGATAGTCAAATGTAGGAATACAATAGTAATTACGCCGTTCATCCATCAGTCTGCCCTTGTGCACGTATATGGGGTGATAATCTACCTTCACAACTTGTTTTGTCTCACGATCAATATCTACTGTTGCTATTATTCCACCATTTGAATCTTCCCAACGTTGATTGCTTATTAAATTACCCAATGAATAGAAAACTGGTACATGACGACCATCTGCTGCTATCAACACACCTGCATCTTGTACCACGTGTGGATGCCCACCTATAATCACATCAATACCCAAATCTGCCAGCCATTGCCCTACTCCTTGTTGGTAGGCATTATGCTTCAACTGATACTCTGCTCCCCAATGTATATACATAATGCGCAAATCTATAGTGGTATCTTTGAGGCTTTCTGCTAAATCGATCTCTAGCTGTTCCGTTTCTATATAATTAACCATATTGGGAGCTACTGGCAGCAGTCCGTTAGTTCCATAGGTGGCAGTAAATAGTGCAATCTTCAGATCATCAATATGAAAAATCAATGGGTATTTTCGGTCTCGCTCGGCTTGACTGAGATAGGCACCCATATTGGGGTAATCACGCATAACGCGTAGTGTGCGGTGCATACCCTTGGCATCGCCATCGCATATGTGGTTATTAGCGAGGCTGAAGACTTGGAAGCCTGCATCTATCAGCGCATAGAAGTATGCATCGGGCGTACGGAAACGTGGATAACCGCCATAGGGCTTACCTGATAATGTAGTTTCAAAATTCACGATATTGATATCTGCATCGGCCAGATAAGGACGTATATACCGAAAGTTAGGTTCATAGTTATAGGACTTAGTCTGCTCCTCCCACGCCCACTTGTATTGTGTAGAGTGCTGCATAGCATCACCTGCAAATAGCAAACGCACGTAGGACTTTGTCGAATCCTTCATCAAGAAATAGTGCTGACCTTGCGCAAACGATGTTGCTATAATAAAGCTAGAGAAAAATATAAGTAGAAACCTTTTCATGGCGTAAGGGGTCTTAATTAAGTAAATAAAAAAGGTGTACCAAATGGCACACCTTTGCTTTCAGAACGGGATTACTTACGAATACCCAACTCTTTGATGATAGCACGATAACGCTCGATATCTTTTGCTTTCAAGTAGTCCAGCAAACGACGACGCTTACCTACCAACATGGTCAAAGCGCGCTCTGTACCGAAGTCCTTGTGGTTCTTCTTGAGGTGCTCTGTAAGGTGGTTGATACGGAAAGTGAACAGAGCGATTTGGCTCTCTGCAGAACCAGTGTTCTTAGCGTCATTGCCATACTTAGCAAAGAGTTCTGCTTTTTTCTCAGATGTCAAATACATTGTAATTTGATATTTAATTAGTTAAACAATTATGACCTCGCATGATGTTACAATCCAAACGATGTCACATTTATCTGCTTTTTACGAAAAAGCGTGCAAAATTACTGTTTTTTTTGCATATACGCAAATTTTTTTACTAATTCTTGCGTTTTTCATCCATTTATTGATGAATTTCAAAGGGGAAACTACCAATCAGCTCACCGTCCACAAAGAAATCTGCATTGTAAATACCTACTTGCAAGATCTCTTCTACCAACCAATACATGGCTCCTGATACCTCTTCTCCCTCATATTCAAAATCTTTGCTCACGGAATAGGCAATTTCGCTATTCTCAAAAGCGAACACATCATGCACATTCTTCTGCATCACCTCTCCATCGGGACGAGTGACACGCAAGTAGAGCGTTTTCAGGCCTGGAGTATTGGTTATATTGCGGGCTATTGTATAGTCAAATTGCAGTTTGAGAATTTGGGAATATACCGTAGTCTTGCGATCACGTTTATTGAGAGGAGTCATCTGGAAACTACTGATTTCCAACATAGATGCACGACTAACCACCTCTGCCAACTGAGTACGTTCTTCTTCTAATTGTTGTGCTTGACGAGCCACCTCTTGATATTGTTGCTTCACTTGTTGGTTCTCCTTTACCAAACGCTTATTCGTACGGTCCAGCGAATCAATTTGATGAACATAACTCACCATCACTTGACGAACTGTAGCCAGCTCTTTCTTCAATTCCGCTATACGACGTGCATTAGTTACTTTGGTAATGCGCAATTCTTCACGTAAATCTTGTACTCGTTGTTGCTCTTTGGCAAGCAGTTGCACCAAAGAATCATTATGGATATCTTGTGATTGATAGCCGTCGAATTGAATAGCCAGTTCCTCGTATTCATCCTCCAACTGTTCTTTCTCAAACTCCATGATTTCCACCATCTCTTTCATCTCCGTCTTCTGTTGAAGATTCATCCATACGAGCAATAGAGACACTATCGCAAGAGCTGCCACAAGAGAAATAAGTACAATCTTAGTAGTATTTTTCTTCGTTGAATTTTCTGTCATAGTCTTATAGTATATCTAATAATTTTTCCATTTGGGTGCTGCGCGAACCTTTGAGAAGGATATTTTTGCCTGTGAGGGGATGTTCTTCCAAATATTGATGCAGCATTTCCACGCTTTCAAATACGGGATAAGGCGATGTGGTTTGCAAGTATTCCTCTCCAACGAGGAAGACATTATCTGCTTTGCGTTCTGCCAACATATTCACTATATTCTGGTGCTCGAGGTGCGAATACTCGCCCAACTCTCGCATGGCACCAAGGATGTATGTGTCCCCTTTGAAGGCATTGATGGCTGCCTGCATGGAGGTAGGGTTGGCGTTGTAGGCATCTACAATCAGATGGTTGTTAGCCGTTTGCATGGCTTGCGAGCGGTTGTTGGTTGGCACGTATTGTCGAATTGCCTCCAATGCCTGTTCGCGAGAGATGCCAAAATACTCTCCTACACATATAGCTGCCGACACATTCTCTGCATTATATTCTCCCACAAGATTTGTGCCAGAGGGCATGGTGCCCGTTGTATATGCCACTGTCTTTAAATCGCCTGCCATCTGTGCAAGGTATGGATTATCCGTATTGCGGAAAATAAATCCCTGATGCTCACGCAGATAGTCATACAACTCTTTCTTGGTCTGTTGTACGCCCTCAAACGAACCAAAGCCCTCCAAGTGCGCACGGCCAACGTTGGTGATTAGTCCGCAGTTAGGTTCGGCAATGTCCACCAACTCTTTTATATCCCCAGGATGTGATGCGCCCATCTCCACAATTGCCATCTCATGTGCGCGCGTGATTTGTAATAAAGTGAGAGGTACACCAATCTGATTGTTGAGATTACCTTGCGTGTAATGAAGGTTGTATTTTGTAGAAAGAACAGTCGCCAACAGCTCTTTGGTGGTTGTCTTACCGTTAGTACCTGTGATGCCAATGATAGGCAATGCGAGTTCACGTCGCCATTCGCGTGCGAGGTCTTGCAGAGCGAGTAAGGTGTTAGGAACCAATAACGTACCCTCTGGCAGGGCGTATTCTGGCTTGTCGATGACAGCCAACGAGGCACCGCTTTCGAGGGCTTGTCTGGCAAACTTATTACCATCAAAACGCTCGCCATGCAACGCAAAGAACACGCATCCTGCTGGTAGGTTACGTGTGTCTGTACTCACACAAAGCGAATCTTTATCCTTTATTAGAAAATCCCAATTCATTGCAATATATCATTTTGCGGTGCAAAGTTACTATTTTTTTCCGAGATGTACAAATTTTGGAGTATATAAAATTTTCTATGTGTATGTAAATAACGAGGGTGTGCCCCATGACACACCCTCTCGTGATGAAAAACAAGTCCCACTTTATCAAATTGACATCTTGATAATAGTTTTTTTAGCGTTTTATTGCAATTTGAAAGTTACGGGTATTGTAAATTTTACACGCACAGAATCACCATTTTGTATTCCTGCAGTCCAATTAGGCATGTTGAGAATGACACGCATTGCCTCGACATCTAATAGCTGATAGCCACTGCTTTTTACGATTTCAGCATTAGAGATGGATCCATCTTTTTCTACCACAAATTGACAAATAGTGCGTCCTTCCCATTGATTTTCTTTTGCTTTAGAAGGGTATTTGATATTCTCTCCAAGATATATCATCAAATTTCCCATGCCACCTGGAAACTCTGGCATTTGTTCAACGACCATATAAATTTGTTCTGTGGTGTCGTTGGAGATAGGAGTTTGCTCCACTGGTACTTCTTCTAAAGTACTTTGATTCTCTGCTTTTTTTGTGCACGCCACACATGCTATGGCTGCCATAAGAATTAATGCTAACTTTTTCATAATTGTACTAGTTATAGTTGTTTTACAATATATTCGAACTCTGGCAATTCTATTGCCAATTGCTGATCGTAGCAGCAATACTCCGGCAACTCTACCACTTGTTTGATTGTCTTGGTTTTGTTTTCTTCAGTTTGTACTGTCATCGGGTCATTGAAGTTGATGTTGAGTTGTATGCCCAACCCTATGAGAATACCAACCATAGCGGCAGCAGGCGTTGTAATCCACAGAAGCGAGCGCTCGCGTTTTCTCGGATTGACAATTGGTCGTGTTTGTTTGATAGTTTCGGCATATCTGTGCTTGCCGAATGCAGATAGTTGTGATTCAAAATTACGCATAGTCTTCTAATTTTTTTCGTAGTTTGAGGATTAGTGTATGAAGGCGCGATTTTACAGTTCCTTCGGGGATACTGAATATCGCAGCAATCTCTTTGATGGATAGTTCATCCGTGAAACGGAGGTCAAATAGCAATTGTTCTGGAGCGGAGAGTTGATTCAGTTCTTTAGTCAGTGCCTCAAATAGTCGCTCGTTGTCTATTTGCAATGCGGGGTCGTCTTCTTGGGCTTCTTCTGCAGTAGCAACTACTTCTGCTGTATATAGTGCTTGATAATCAATCTCTCGATAGGTATTTCGCAGTAGGTTGAATGCGATTGTGAATAGCCATGGACGAAATTTCTGAGCGGTTTGATATTGTGCACTTGCGTTCCAAAGTTGCAGAAAGAGGTCTTGTGTAAGGTCTTCTGTCAGTAGTTGATTTCCACCTGTTCTGCGGAAGAAGAAGTTTTGCATAGCAGGCATATAGCGTTGCCAAAGTTCATCGAATGCCTTTTCTTCTCGACATTGCACAAGTCGCATCAGTTCCTCATCTGAAATACTTTTATATGGTCGCCAGAAAGTAATCATAAGTTTGTTACACGAATCATTTTTAATTGCTTTTCACAGATGCATACACACGAAAAGAGGAAAGGTTCATTTCTTGGAGCAAAATTACGATATTTTGTTGAATTGAGCAAGAACATAGCGAAAAATTTACCATTTTCACTTTAGAGAAAGGTACAACAATGGTTTTGATCCTACATGGAAAGTAGCGGAATAACCTATGAATAACCTATAAATCACCTATGAATAACCTAAGAATCACCTAAGATTTATAGTTACATTTCAGGTAAAAAAAATATATAAAAAATCGCCATTCATGTCCTTGGACATAGATGGCGATTGAGTATATTCCAAAATGGAATGAACTAATCTTTTATACGCAAAAGTTATTTTTTGTTTGGCAATTCGAGGCCATAGCCTTTCTTCTTATCTTCTACCTTCAAGGCGAGGCTGAGCAAGAATGCCAAGACGCCAAACGAAGCAAAGACAATCATTGGCACTACATAGCCGTTGGTAGAAACGCGGAGCGTACCAATCAACATGGGTACCAAGCACAAGCCGATATTCTGTACCCAGAAAATCAAACAATAAGCAGAACCGAGAACCTTCTCATCGATAATCTTTGGCACACTGGGCCACATTGACGCTGGCACCAAAGAGAAGCTAACACCCAACACAAGAATAGTGCAGAGAGCCAAAGTTTTGCTTGGGAAAGCAGGCAAGACAAAGGCGAAGATACTGTGGCAAATAACCATGATAATCGCACCTACCATCATCATCGATGCACCTTTACCCTTATAATCGATGAACATACCAAGGAATGGAGTCAAGACCATTGCCAAGATTGGGAACCATTTGAACAAGCCAGATGCCTCAGCGTTGCTGATCATGAGGGTCTCCTCAAGGAAGTTGGTCGCAAAGCGTTGGAATGGGAAGATAGCCGAATAGTACAATACGCACAAGAGAGCGATAATCCAGAACATCTTGCTGGAGAATATCTTACCCAGGTCAGATACGTGAAACTCATCCTCTGGGTCGTGCATATCTGTCGCCTCGCCGATAGCCACGAGTTGCTTGTCGAACTTGGTGTCCATGATAGTGAACACGAAGAAGTTGAGCAAGCCAATCACGAGCAAGAGGGCTGCGAAAAGCAATGAAGCCACTACAGATGGTTGACCATTGACAGCAAAATGCTCGCTGATAGCAGGAGAGAACGCCATGGCAGCGAACACACCAATACGAGCGATAGCCATCTCAAGTCCCATAGCGAGTGCCATCTCTTTGCCTTTGAACCACTTAGCGAGGATCTTACTAACAGTAGTACCCGCCATCTCGCAGCCACAGCCGAAAATCATAAAACCGAAGGCAGCCATCTTAGCAGAACCTGGCATAGCCGTCCACCAGGAGTTGAGCCATACAATACTATTAGCATCGAACCAGTCAGAGATACCGATATATTTGATAGATGCACCAAGCACCATCAAGCCCGCAGAAAGCAAACCCGTGAAGCGAACGCCCATCTTATCGAGGATGATTCCTGCAAAAATCAAGAAACCAAAGACGCAGAGGATATACTCCGCAGAAGCGTAGGTACCAAAGACGCCTTGATTCCAACCGAGTGTGTCGTTGAGCACAGATGCCAATGGAGAAAGAATATCCACGAACATGTACGCGAAGAACATCATCGATGCCACAAGGATGAGCACCGTCCAACGTGCAACAGCAGAGTCGCGGAGAGTTTGTTGAAGTTGTTGTACCATAGTTATTTTGTATAGAATTGTTTATAAGGACTCGTCCTCTGGTTTTTCAACCAAGGGACGAGGCCTGTTTTTTTTCTTTTTTTTGAGCCATGCTGCCTTACGTTGTTCGTATTCAGCATAGTGTGATTCCAAATATCCATCTGCCATAGATAGAATAGGATTTGGAATAAATGATTATTGAATTCCCAACTCTTTCTTTACAAGAGGCATAAGATCAAGAGCATCAGGAGCAATATAGTGCAAAGTCATTGCCTCAAACACATAAGTGCAACCTTGCGCTTGGCTCACTTTCTTGATAGCATCCAACATTTTTTGTTGAATAGGAGCCATAAACTCTTGTTGTTTCTTTTGGATATCTTCTTGAGCAGTATTGCGGAAAAGGTAGATACGTTGCTCCATCTCAGCAATCTCTTGTTGACGGAAATCACGAACACCAGCAGTCATCGTAGCTTGGTCTTTTTGGAAAGCAGCCACTTTCTTGTTAAACTCCTCTTGCATGTTTGCAAATTGGGCCTCATACTGACCAGCCAAGGTATCCAACTTAGCTTGTACATCTTTCAACTCAGGCATAGAAGCCAATAGTTCTTGTGAATTGATGTGTCCGAGTTTTTGTGCGCTTGCTAGCATAGGCAATACCATAGCCAGCATCAAAATAAGTTTTTTCATTGTTTTATCTTTATTTAATGTTATTAATTCAATACTAAAGGTATACTAAGAGTATACGAATTGTGCGGTTATTGTGCGGTGCGCTTGGCTATTTAGCACCCAACTTCTCCAACACTTGGTCAGAAATATCCAGCTTGCCTGACATATAAATCAAACTTGGATCTGCTGAACGGTCCTTCACAATATCATATCGTTGCTCTGCAGCAATATCTTGAATGGCCGTATATATTTCATCTTGGATAGGTTTGAGAAGCGCTTCTCTCTTCTTATACCACTCACCACCTTCGCCAAAATATTTACGTTTGAGTTCCAAAACAGATTGCTCTTTCTCTAAGATATCGTCTTCACGCTGCTTCTTCATATCAGCCGACAAAAAGATCTGTTCGGTTTGATAGTTACTTACCAAGATTTGTACTTCTTGATTCGCAACATCTATTTCCTTTTGCCAACGTTTCGATATCATTGTAAGTTGCTCATTGGCAGTTTCATACTGAGGCAAATTCTTTAAGATATATTGCATATCGATATATGCCACAGCGAACTTCTGTGCCACTACAGATGGCACGCAAAATAACAATGCAAATATAATGCCAAACCAAATTCGTTTCATATTCGTATTCATTATAATTCTTGTCCCAACACAAAGTGGAATTGTGAGCCACCATATGAATTAGAGCCATTGATTGGATCGAAGCCCCAACCCCAATCGATACCCATCAAGCCAAACATAGGTAAGAACAAACGTACACCTACACCTGCAGAGCGTTTGAGGTTAAATGGATTATAGTCCTTGATATCTGCAAAACAGTTACCCGCCTCCACAAAAGCCAAAGCCCATATAGTTGCATTTTGCTCCAACGCAATTGGATAACGTAACTCCATTGTAAATTTATTATATACATAACCCATATTACGTCCTGTAGCAGGATCATATGGAGTCAAAGAACCAGATTGATAACCACGCATCGCTACATACTCGGTGGAATAACTAGAGTAACTAGACATACCATCACCACCCATATAGAAACTCTCGAATGGAGATTTGGCATTCTTATTATAGTGTCCTAGGTATCCAAATTCTGCACGCGCCATCAACACCAGCTTAGAGTCCGCTGAAAGCGGTGTAAACACTTTACCCGAGAAACGCCACTTGTGATACTCCAAAAGATTATATTTCTCGGAGTTGGTCATCTGTGCATATTGAGCATCGGTTGTTCCTTTGATGAGTGAATAAGGAGGTGTTATCTTTAATCCCAATGTGAATTGTGAGCCACGGCGAGTATAAATTGGGTTATCAATACTCGAACGTGAAATTTGAAGATTCAAAGCCAGGTTATGACTCATACCATCGGTCAAGATCATATATGGCCAATCTTTCATCATATACATTTGATAACTCAACTCACCATAGAAAGAGAAATAATCATCGGGCCAACTGAGTCGTTTACCATATCCTATACTCACACCAAACGTGCGCAGATACTTATCAGGGTCAGCCTCCGATTCTTGCAGTTGCTGCAGGTAGTTTGAGTTGCCTGAATAAGCATAATAGTTATAATAGGTATTATATAGGTTTTGGTATGCTTGATAATAGCGGTCAGAATAACCTGTTTGCGAAGCAAAGAAGATATTAGCACTCAATGAGTTAGGACGTTTACCTCCTAACCAAGGCTCGAGGAAACTCATTGAAGCAGAAGTATAATACACACCATTGGTGCGTGCATTGATGCTAAATGTTTGTCCTTCACCTTGTGGCACAATACGATAACTCTCAGGATTAAACAGATTCTGAATAGCAAAATTGGTAAACTTCAGTCCTAATGTTCCTACCAGACCCGTAGCACCCCAACCTAACGAGAACTCAATCTGATCACTCGATTTGGTTTCCAATTGATAAGTAACATCCACCGTGCCATCTTCAGGATTTGGCTGGATATCTGGAACAAGATTTTCTTGATCAAAGTGTCCCATCTGCGCAAGCTCACGCAAACTACGCATAATATCCGACTGACTATACAATTGTCCTGGTTTAGTGTACAATTCACGGCGAACAACATGCTCGTACACGCGCGTGTTACCTACAATGTTAATCTCATTGATGGTAGCAGGTTGTCCCTCATACATACGCATCTCAAAATCAATAGAATCATTATTAATGCGTACCTCTACAGGATCAACGTTAAAAAACAAATATCCTTGATCAGTATACAACTTGGAAACAGCGTCATCATCTTCATTGAGTCGCTTGTTAAGTTCCTTGAGGTTATATGTATCACCTTTTTTAATACCTAACACCGCATTAAGGTATTCATACGGATATATGGTATTACCTATCCAATCAATATTACCGAATACATATTTTCCACCTTCATCTATAGTCAAATATACATCTACTCGTGTAGAATCTAGAGGCGACTGAACGACACTATCTGCAACAATAATCGCATCACGATAGCCCACTTCGTTATACTTTTCAATAATCAGTTTTTTGTCATTCTCAAACTCTGCCTCTACAAATTTCTTAGGACGGAAAAGATTGATAATATTATTATCGTTAGTCTTTTTCATCGCAAAGTTGATTTGATTATCTGTAAGAGCCTCATTGCCAGTAATATAAATATTACCTACACGAGTCTTTACCTTCTTATCAACATTCACAGCCACCTTCACATAGCCAGGATGATCATGGTCATCAAACTGTAGCACATTTATAGTTGCATCGCGGAAACCTTTTTCTGCTAAATATTTAGAAATCACCTTATTGGCCCTATCTTCAAGGTCTGGAGTCATCTGACCACCCTTTTGTATGCCAATCTTTACTTCCACATCTTCTACCTCAGTCTTTTTTAAGCCATTATACGCAATCTCTGAAATACGTGGGCGTTGTTTAAGAGCAATCTCTATCCAAATTTTATCTCCTTCTATTTTCTTAGCCTTAAACTTAACATCTGAAAATAATCCTTGTTTCCAAAAACGCTTCAACGATTTGGTAATCTGTTCACCAGGAATCTCCACCTTGTCTCCCACAGCTAATCCTGAGAAACCGATCAAGACAAAGTCCTCGTAACTATCAGCACCCGTAACAGTTATTTCTGCAATCTCATAGGTCTTTGGTTGCATAGAATACTCTATTACAGGCACATTAACAACCTCTGCAGTCGAATCTGGGACTACAGTCATCATACTATCTACTTGTGCCGATAACGGCAACACAAGACATAGACAAAACAATATACTAACGAATCTGTTCACTGGTTTTTCCAAATCTTCTTTCTCGATGTTGATAATTAACTATAGCACGATAGAACTCTTCTTCAGTAAATTCAGGCCATAAGCAATCTGTAAAATACAGCTCTGTATATGCCAACTGCCATAGCAAGAAATTACTAATACGAAGCTCGCCACTGGTACGTATCAGCAAATCTGGATCAGGCATATTCGCTGTTGTTAGATGTGCCGATATTGTTTCTTCGTTGATATCCTCCAACAACAAATCTCCTTGCTGCACAGATGCTGCAATATTTTTTGCGGCCTCTATCAATTCCCAACGTGAACTATAGCTGAGTGCTATCACCAAATGAAGACCAGTATTGTCGCTTGTTTCTTCCATGCATGCAAGGAATTTTTTCTTTGCATTCTCTGGCAAGCGCTCCAAATCTCCAATAGTGAGCAATCGAATATTATTTTTCATCAAAGTAGGAGTCTCTTTCACTATCGTGTCAATCAACAACGACATGAGAGCATCTACTTCCTCCTTTGGACGATTCCAATTTTCGGTAGAAAAAGCATAAAGTGTCAAATACTCAACACCCAATTCTGCAGCCACTTCCGTGATGCGATGAACGGTATCTACACCTTGGCGATGACCAAACATTCTCGCCATCCCTTGACGTTTTGCCCATCTGCCATTGCCATCCATGATAATGGCTATATGGCGAGGCAAACGATCTTTTAGTATTTGCTCTTTATAACCCATTTATATTAGTAATCACAATGAACACAAATCTCACCTTTCTTCCAGAACTCAAACATAATACCTACTGTTAAAGAAGAAAGAACATCATTGTTCATTATATTTATTCCATTCAATTCATGAGAGTTATCTAGGTCTATACCTGCTGGATTGTTTTGTCCTTCCAAACCATCACCATTAGAGATATAAACCTGATGTTGCCATGCCACTTGCAATTGCCAGCGCTCGGCAAACTTCCATTTAACTCCAATACCTAAAGGGATGTACAAATTCATATCACATCCCGTCTTGGCTAAATCAATACGCTCTGATGCTTTAAACGCATTTTTGTTGTACAACGAAGTTCCTATTCCTATAAACATATAGGGGCTTACCTGTTTCACTCGTTGATCATACGGATGCATACCAAAGCGAAAAAAATTAAACTCTGCAGTCAAATCTATATTCCATACAGGATTATGATAATCTTGCTCATTATAGGTATATGCCACTCTCTGCCACAAACCCTTTGCTTGTAATGACCAACGCTGGTCAAACTTAAAACGAAGTTGAGCACCTGCCACTTCTCTTACATCCTGAAAAATATGAGGCGTCGCATCTCCCACATAATACCCAATACCTGCCATCACACCTCCATCAAGATGGTATATAGAAATGTCTGCTCGCAGCCTTAACGAAGGCAATAAGGCCAACATTAAGACTGCGCAGACTATAATATGATGTTTTTTTACAATTCGCACCTATTATTCAAGAATCATATCCTTATAACTAGGATTGAAGTTGAAGATAATACCTAGTGTTACCATCAAGTTGTGGTTCTGACCGAAACCTGATTTTTTGTACTCAGGAAGCTGATCATATTCTACTCCACTAACCCAATTTTCATTTGGAGAAACATAATAGTGCTTGGTATTACCGTTCCAATAACCAGTTTCACCATCAATGAATTGATATTCAGCATCGGCATTAGGACGCATCGTAGTTCCAAACATATCTACTTTGCTGTCACTTCCGAACAAATAGAAGTTATATTGACATGCCACCTTCAACTGCCAGTTCTCGGTCATACGCAATTTTGCACCCACAGCAAATGGAATATACATCGCAGCTCTTGTATCTTCAATCTTAGGATACTTATATCCTTTTTCTTGCGAATTCATACAAATCAATCTTTCACTTTCTGCACCATAGCCCTCAACTATACCATAACCACGGCCGTAACTATATGATGCATTTTTACCAAACATTGAAGCGCCTGCACCAAAAGAGATGAAAGGAACAAACTCATACACTTTTGTTTGCTTATTAGAAATAAAAGCATATTTCCAGATATTAAACTCTGCCATCGCATCCGTATGCCATGCTGCATTGTAATAGTGGTGCTCTTCTTCACCAGTAATTTCGCTAAAGTGAACACGCTGACGCATACCTTGCACTTGCACAGTCCAACGCTCATCAATGCTATATCTCAGCACTGCACCATACACCTCAGATGCTGGGAAAGCTTTAGCTCCTTTTGCACCTGGCGCCCAAGCGAATACAGGCGCACGCAACACACCGTCTACTGGAGTTTTATTCGCCCAAGTAAAACCTGCACCGATCTGAATACTCATTTCAAACTTTTCTACGCCTTTGCTATTATTATCTTGAGCAAAGGACAATATTGGCGCCACCGCTACCAATAAAACCAAGAAAATTTTAGACATTTTCATAACACTACCTATTATTTTTAATTGTTTTTTATCATTAACACAAAATTTCCCGCAAAGGTACTAATTTTTTCTGACATATACAAATTATTTTTTAAATAAAAATTTAAAAGCGTCTGCCACACGACTAGCCTCCACTACTTTTATCTTCAAATGATGTATATCGTACTTCTGCCCTGCAGGAACTATAATCTGCTTAAAACCAAGCTTTTCCGCCTCTTTTATACGCTGATCTATACGATTCACAGGACGTATTTCCCCTCCTAACCCCACTTCACCTGTTATACAAGTTTGTTCATCTAAAGCAACATCCATATTAGACGAAAGAACCGCAGCCAAAACAGCCAAATCAATAGCGGGATCGTTCACACGCAAACCACCAGCAATATTCACAAATACATCTTTCTGCAGCAATTTGAAGCCCACACGTTTTTCCAACACGGCCAACAACATATTCAAACGTCTCCCATCAAACCCTGTACTACTGCGTTGTGGCGTACCGTATGCCGCACTTGCCACCAAAGCTTGCACCTCTATCAACAATGGACGTACACCTTCAACAGCAGCTGCAATAGCTATACCAGAAAGTCCCTCACGATTACTTGATAATAGCAACTCGCTGGGATTTATCACTTCACGCAAGCCATCTTGTTGCATCTGAAAAATCCCCAACTCACTCGTACTGCCAAAACGGTTCTTTTGTGCACGCAAAATACGATACATATAATGCTGATCACCTTCAAACTGCAAAACCGTATCCACAATATGCTCCAGCACTTTAGGCCCCGCCAACGAACCCTCTTTGTTGATATGGCCAACTATTATAAACGGAACATTCTTCTCTTTTGCATACTGCAGAATCCTTGTAGCACACTCACGCACTTGCGACAGACTGCCTATATTGGCCTCAACCGACTCTGTAGCAATAGTCTGGATACTATCCACAACCACCACATCAGGCTGCACCTCAGATACACTATCCAATATCCTTTCCAGCGAAGTCTCCGCCATAATATACAAATTATCAGGAACTCCCATCAAACGTTCTGCACGAAGTTTCAATTGCTTTACGCTCTCCTCTCCACTTGCATACAGAGTTCGCCGAGCCCCCATCTTCATCAATACTTGCAGCGCCAAAGTAGATTTTCCAATACCAGGTTCTCCACCCAACAATACAATACTACCTGGCACTAAACCTCCACCCAACACACGATTGAGCTCGGTTGACTGCATATCGATTCGCATCTCCTCACGCGCTTCCACCTCTTGAATACGCTGAGGTCTTCCGCCACGTACAAACACCTCGGTTTTCTTATTACTTGTAGAACGGGCAGAAACCTCTTCCTCATAAGTTCCCCACTCTCCACAAACGGGACAACGACCAATCATCTGGGGTGCTTTTGCACCACAGTTAGAACATACATATTGTGTGGAAATTTTCATCTATATCTCTATGGTTGTACACTCCTCTGCCAATATCGTATTGGCAAAAACCGACTGCGCCTCATCTAAAAATACCGAATGATCGCTTTCACGTGCACTAAAATGACCTATTACTAATCTACCCGCACCCGCCAACTGTGCAATTTGAGCTGCTTGTTTGGCTGTTGAATGCGTGTGTTTCTTGCACTTGTCTATGTCCTTTTCAGTATAAGTCGCCTCATGATACAATACATCTACTCCAGCTATCTGCTCCACAATCTGCTCACGATAAGCGGTATCCGAACAATATGCATAACGCTTATGTGCTTCCTTATCACGATGATGTTCCGTAAACAGAAAGCCGCAAGTTGGAACCTTATGTTTTAAAGGAATTGTCTCTACCGTTAATGTCCTATCCTCAAAAATCACCTCACGCTTACGAGGATTAATCGTATGGAAAACAACCTCATATGGCAAATCTTGACAATGATAATCTAACCACGGGCGCAACAATTTTTCCAAATCACCATGCGCATAAATATGCAGCGGTTGCGTACGATTCATCATACCCAATGTAGAAATTAATCCTATCAAACCAAAACAATGATCGCCATGCAAATGAGAAATCAGCACCGTATACAAACGTGCAGTTTTCACACCTAACTGACGCATTTTCAGTTGAGTACCTTCACCACAATCTACTAGGAATGACTTATCACACAACTCCACAACTTGCCCTGAAGGCGAGTTTTGAAATGTAGGCATTGCGCTTCCACAACCCAATATGGTCAATTTACCTTGCACTATTCAGACTCCTATCTTTATTTTCTCATACTCAAGTAAATACGAGAGAATACACTTTTGGTATATTGAGGAAAATCACCTTGTAAAATCCAACCATAATATCCAGAATCACGCCTGAATACATCTACTACACGCTGACCTTTATACTTACCAAAATTGAATATCTCCACACCTTCAGCATCATATGCTATACGCCCTGCAAAATCAGCAAAACGTACACTGCCGGTCGTAAATAAGGCCAATCCTTCCACATCTGTAGGGATGTCATATTTCTCAAGTTGAGCCATCAACACCTCATACGTAGCCATCGTATCTGCATCTGCCGAGTGAGCATTCGCCAAATCCTTTCCGCAATAGAATTTATATGCTGCAACCAGATTTCTTGGTTCCTGACGCTGGAAAATTGTAAACACATCAACCATTTTCTTTTGCTTTAAATCCACATCCACCCCAGCACGTATCATCTCCTCTGCCAACAAAGGCAAATCAAAATGATTCGAATTGTAACCAGCCAAGTCCGCACCTTCTAACACTTGTACTAATTCAGGTGCTACCTCCTTGAATGTTGGACAGTTAACCAAATCTTCGTCATAAATTCCATGCACCGCACTAGCCTCTTCCGAAATGTGCATCTGCACTTCCTGCCCCAACATCATATAAGTAGGTTTTACACGGAAGGTCTTTCCCTCCGAACAACCATTGGGAAAGACCTTATAATAACTCAACTCTACGATCCTGTCGGATGCTATATTTAAGCCCGTGGTCTCCAAATCGAAAAACACCAACGGACGAGTCAACTGCAATTTCATCTATTTACATTAGTCATTAAGCAGCATTGGCATAAGCAAGATCAGCAAATCTTGACTCTCTTCATTCTCTGCTGGGAGAATCAATCCTGCACGTGCAGGGTCTGCCAACTGCAATAGTACGTCTTGTGAAGCAATATTCGACAGAATCTCAATCAAGAAAGGAGCCTTAAAGCCAATTGCCATTGGCACGCCTGCATAATCGCATGCAATAATTTCTTCTGCCGAGGTAGAAAAGTCTATATCCTGTGCCGAAATCTTAATTTGATTCTCACTCAACGCCAACTTCAGCAAACTAGTACCCGTATTTGCAAACACAGCGACACGCTTACATGCGTTCACGATTGTTTGACGATCTACAATCACCTTGTTGGTATTGTTTTGTGGGATAACAGCATTGTAATTAGGGAAACGACCCTCAATCTGACGGCACACAATCGTAGTTGGACCAAATACAAATTTTGCATTCTTCTGTCCAAATGTCACTACCACTTCATCTGACTCTTTTTGCAATACTTGACGGAGCAATTGAGCCGGTTTCTTTGGCAAAATAAAACTTACTGGCTGTGAACCCTTCACATTATCATTCGCATAACGAACCAAACGATGCGCGTCTGTTGCCACCAAAGTAATTTTCTCCTCACTCAAATCAAAATATATACCATTCATCACTGGACGCAATTCATCATCAGCTGTACAGAAAATCGTCTTGTTAATTGCATCCAACAACGCAGTTGCTGGCATCTTAAAGGTGTTATTTCCATCCTCTACAGGCATCTCTGGATACTCTAAACCATTCGCACCAACAAAACTATAAGTACCATTCGAGCTAGTGATATTCAAGCCAAAGTTCTGGTCATCAATCTGGAAGGTCAATGGTTGTTCAGGAAACTCTTTCAAAGTATCCAACAACAATTTTCCACCAACGGCCACCTTACCTGCGCCTTGAGCACCCTCCACGGTCAACGAGGTACGGATGGTTGTTTCGCTATCAGAAGCTGTCAATGTCAATACATCACCTTCAAGGTCAAATAACACAGCTTCCAAAATCTGCAAACTATTTTTTGCAGCAATCACGCGACTCACTGCTTGCAATTGTGCAAACAATTTTGTACTTGATACATTAAATTTCATATGCTTTTTGTTTTAATTATTTCACTTTCTACAATCTTCCAACTCCCAATTTTAACCTTTCAGTTTTCAGATTTCATTTCGCCTGCAAAGATACAAAAAAAACACGAATTATGCAAATTATTTGTGCATTTTATTTATTTTTTGTACCTTTGCACTCAGATTATGTGCATCTAAACACTAAACTCTAAACACTAAACAAAAAATGATCGGTATTTTCGATAGCGGATATGGTGGTTTGACAATTCTAAATCAAATCCGAACTAAGCTCCCTCTGTACAACTATCTTTATTTAGGTGACAATGCTCGCGCACCATACGGAACACGCTCATTTGATGTTATTTACGAATACACACTTCAAGCTGTTAACTATCTTCACCAACAGGGATGTAACCTTATCATTCTTGCATGCAACACCGCTAGCGCTAAAGCACTCCGAACCATCCAACAGCGCGATATCAACCCCAATAAATTACGTGTGTTAGGTGTTATTCGACCTACAGTAGAAGTCGTGCCACAACGCACTCACACCAAACATATTGGTGTACTTGCCACCCCTGGTACCGTAGCATCTGAGAGCTATGTCATCGAGCTCTTAAAGCAAGATCCCACACTCATAGTCACACAACAAGCATGTCCGATGTGGGTTCCGCTAATCGAATCGGGCGAACACATAAGCGATGGTGCTAACTATTTCGTGGAAAAGTACTTAACCGAACTTCTCACCCGCGACCCACTGATTGACACAATCATTTTGGGCTGCACCCATTATCCTCTACTCCAACCTAAGATTGAAGCGTTCTTATCAGAGAATAGCTATCACATATCTGTTGTTTCGCAGGGTAGTATTGTTGCAGATAGTTTTGCAGATTATCTACATCGCCATCCTGAGTTCTCTCAGGATTCCAAAGGAGGCACTTGCAAGTACCTAACCACTGAATCTGCTGCCAAATTCTCAGAGTCAGCATCTCTTTTCCTCTCCGAACCCATCACCGCACACCATATTGAGTTGTGAGTAATTCCTATTGTTTGCCTATTGGTCGCCACCTATTTGCCACCTACTTGCCACCTATCTTCATTGGAACCTCATTGGAACCTCATCGGAACCTCATCGGAATCTCATCGAAACATCGCCGTAACATTACCATATCATCACCATAACATCTTCAGGAGAGAAACAGCCCATCTCCCCGCTTTCTCCCACCACGAACAACAAAAAAAATCGTTCCTTCAAGAACGATTTTCATACTTAGCAATATCAGCTGTCATTTATTCCACTATAAACGAATTGCTTTCGCCGTTTACTTCAAAGAAGTACATGCCGCTGGGGTAGTCTTTTACATTGAGTTGAAGTTCTTGTTTGCTCTTATCCAAGAACTTACGCTCTACCAACTTGCCTTGCATATCATAAATCTTCATGGAAGTTGCATCCTCTACCTCGTAAGGCAATGTCACTAAATCACTTGCAGGATTGGGATACGCATTGCGTTTTACTTTTGCAGGTACATTCTCCACACTTGTTGTAGTTTCGCCATTGCCAGGACAGGAGTAGATATAAGTATCATGAGGCAGTTCTATAACAAACTTACATGTATCTGCTACTTTTACAAGACTTACTATCGGACTTTGGTTTTCAAATCCCCACCGTTGAATGCACTCGCCATCTTCCTTTAGTATTTCTATTCTATAAGTATTCCACCAGTCATTCTCATTTATAACATTCACCACACACACCTTTCCGTCTGTACTAAAGACATTTTTAGCGATGATTTGCGGTTCTTGTTGGAAAGTATGAACTAAAGAATAATTTGAATCGTAAATATGAAACAAGCTATCATTTCCTCGAATAAAATACATATCATCCAAACCAACAACATATAATTTATTGCAGAAACTCAGTCTTCCATCAAAGTGATGCTCTTGCTTCAATGCAAATTGCGCACTCATTGTTGCTGTGGTTAGCAGCATAACTAAACCAAGTAAAATCTTTTTCATAATCATTTAATTTTATATAAAATGAGTGCCCCTTTGGTTGGGGCACTCACATAACATTATTATTTTTTTAGATACCCAAACTTGCTTTGATAGCAGGAATCTTAGCCTCTGCCTCCGCCACAGCTTTATCATAATCAGCTAACGTTGGCATCTCGGCAGGAATCTCGAAGTAGAACTTAATCTTTGGCTCAGTACCACTTGGGCGAACACTAATCTTCATGCCACCTTCGGTGAAGTATTGCAGCACATTGCTGGTCGCGTTGAGTGCCATCACGATAGGTGTCTCTACCCACTCGCCATTCACCAATTCGCGTTGAACGAGGGTCTTGAAGTCCTTAGACTTAACCACTTTCTCACCTGCAATCTCAACAGGAGGATTTTGACGATAGTTCACCATCATGGCTTGAATCTCCTCTGCGCCTGACTTACCAGGGCGAACAACATTAACGGTAGTCTCACGTTGGAAGCCATACTCCATATACATATTCAGCAGATAATCATACAAAGTCATACCATTATCTTTTGCATATGCAGCAATCTCACAAATCAAGCAGATAGCAGAAGGAGAACATTTATCGCGCACCGCATCGTAAGGCAAGAAACCGAAGCTTTCTTCACCGCCACCGATGTATTTGCGTGTACCTTCCCACTCACGAATACGGTTGGCAATCCACTTAAAACCTGTATATTCATCGGTCAAAGTCACACCTTGTGCATCTGCCATCTTGCGGATTAACTCGCTGGTAACGATAGTCTTAACCAAATAATGCTCTGGGCGCAACTTACCCAACTTTTTCATATTATTGATGATGTAATAGCAATACATCATGCAGGTTTGGTTACCATTGATGATAGTCCACTCGCCTTTGTCATTGCGGCAAACAATAGCAATACGATCAGCATCTGGATCGCTTGCAATCACCAAATCTGCATTAAGTTGTGTACCAAGATTCATACCCATAGTCATAGCTTCTGCATTCTCTGGGTTTGGACTTTGTACGGTAGGGAAATTGCCATCAATCACCATTTGCTCTGGTACTACGTGAATATTCTCAAAGCCCCATGAGCGCAAGCACATTGGAATAATCTGACGACCAGCACCATGTAATGGAGTATAAACAATATTCAAATCCTTCTGGCGCAAAATAGTTTCCTGATCAATCATCACGGTCTTCACCGCCATCATATAATCATAGTCCATCTCGCCACCAATAATCTCAATCAAATGCTCATTACCAGACATCTTCACATCAGCCATGGTTACTTTATTAACCTCATCAATGATACCTTGATCATGTGGCTGAAGCACTTGACTACCATCCTCCCAATATGCTTTATATCCATTGTACTCTTTAGGATTGTGGCTAGCTGTCACGTTTACACCGCCTTGTGCAGACAAATGACGGATAGCAAAACTAACCTCTGGAGTAGGACGCAAACTTTCAAAAAGATACACCTTAATACCATTAGCAGCAAACACCTTTGCTACAGTCTCTGCAAACAAACGACCATTGTTGCGGCAGTCGTGGCCCACCACCACACTTATAGTATCGCCCTTTAGTGTTTCAAAACCACCTTCTTCTTGTACTTTTATTAAGTAGTTAGCATAGCCTTGAGTAGCTTGTGCCACTACATATTGATTTACACGATTAGTACCTGGTCCCATGATACCACGTAATCCACCCGTACCAAACTCCAACGTGCGATAAAAACTATCAATTAACTCTGTTTTGTCATCAGCATCAATCATAGATTTCACAGCTGCACGGGTGTCAGCATCAAATGGTTCTTTGGTCCATTGCTCCGCAACAGCCAACACTTTTTCTAACTCTTCGTTTTTCATATCGTATTTAATTTTTAAGTTTGCACATTTTATCGCCTACAAAGGTACTACATTTTTTTCAATTATGCAAACACAACTTCGTTTTCATATTTATTTTTTCAACAAAAAATAATATTTTCCTTGCACAAACACTAAAAATGTAGTAACTTTGCATACTTATTTCACATATACACAATACATCCCATAGAATAATCCACATTCCTATGCAAAGCGTCACTATTCAAAATCTCACATTTGATGAGTTTTTATCTGCTTCTGAGATTGCCTCAATTGTTAAAGAAGTTGCTAATCGTATCAACACTGATTATGCGGGGCGTGAGCCACTATTTATTTGCGTACTCAATGGAGCATTCATCTATGCTTCTGATTTATTCAAATGCATTAATCTACCAGCAGAAATTACTTTTGTACGTCTCAAATCATACGAAGGAACTGCGACATCGGGCAAAGTAAACACACTCATTCCATTACAAACATCTGTAAAAGACCGTGACATCATCATTGTAGAAGATATTGTAGATACTGGACTCACCATGCATGGATTTATGCAATACCTCAAAGAAGAAGGTGCTCGTTCTGTGGAACTTACATCATTTCTCTTCAAACCAGACGCAATCAAATATCCTGATGCCACTCCAAAATACATTGGGAAATCCATTCCTACTAAATTTGTCGTCGGATACGGACTTGACGTAGATGAAAAAGGACGTAATCTCGATTCTCTCTACGTTCTCCATCCTGAAGAATAGCCCAATTAATCTGCTTTCATATATTTATATTTGCGAATATAGATATTAAAACGAACAAAAGTCAACAAACACTACATAATCACACAAAAGACCGCCATCAGCGGTCTTTTGTGATCCGTGCAGGATTCAAACCTGCAACCCCCACATCCGTAGTGTGGTACTCTATTCAGTTGAGCTAACGGACCATTGCTTTTCAAAAGCGAGTGCAAAGGTACTGCTTTTTTTTGATATAACCAAATTTTTCTCAAAAAAAGTGCGAAATATTACCATTTTCTACGTTTTTGCACTACCTATTGAGCAAAAAATGTCATATAAATTGAATTAAAAATTATATTACTCCACATGTCTAACAATATAGTATGGGATATTCAAGGCTTGAATCTCATGTTCGTACCAATCAAATAGGTATTCACGTATTGTTGGATTCTCACGTACTGGATCAGGTTCCCACGGCAAATCTGGATAACAAAGCAAATATACATCCATCGGATATTGATGTATTGCTTGTTCTATCCAATCAGGACAATTACCATACTTATGCAGCAACCATATCTTCGTAATAATTAGTTCTGTATCAAAAAATACATACTCGTACCTGCTTCCATGCTTATCTTCAGCAAAAAGTCGGCGCATATATTCCACTTGATATTCTGCAATACGTAAGATATCTTCGCGCGTGTATGTACGCGCAAGCGCGCGCCGCTCCATATATTCGCGCGCGTATTCAGGAACTAGCAACCCATTATACCTACTTGCTAAATAACTTGATAAAGTACTCTTGCCTGTCGACTCAGGGCCTATGACACCCACTTTATACATAGAATTTACTCTAGCGGCTACAAAACTACCAAATATATATATACACGAATTACCTCGTCAACATCAGCTTCACATTTATACCAACATTATCTGCGCGGACCGGATAAGATGACGATATCAGCGGTGTGGTTCCTTGATGGTCATAGAATAGTTGCAAATTAATTTTCTGAGATAGCACATAATCTGCACTTACTTTAATACCAAATACTTTGTTTCCTGAGCTAGCTTGAGTAATATCCTCTTCCACTTTACGTAATAATGTTTTAATATCCTTATAACTTACATCCACATTAATCTTCAGATCATTGCTTACTTTCTTCTGTGAACCGCCTCGTGATTTTGTTATAAAGCTCAAGTCTTTAATAGTATATCCTGCTCCTACCACAAATTCATTCGTATGACCCTCAGTAATTTGAACAGATGTTACATTCAAGGATACATTTCTCTGCTTACGATATTCTACTTTTGCAGACAGTGAATTTTTCATGGTAAGATTTACACCTATCAATGGAGAGAAATTCTCCGACAATGTTACCGATGAAATATCATACGCAGAAGATGGTATAGGATTTTCCGTTTCCACGTCTCGTACAAAACCTATCTGCTTGTTGTCTAACGTTGTCGCTGGAGTCCACGTTGAATAACTCGAATAGCTACCTATTGCATATTTACATGTATATGCATGGGTAATATTTACCGACTTAAAATGGTCACGCATCCATGGCAATCTACCTAAACCATCAAACGTCACTGACCAGTTAGGCAACACCTGTAACAGCCCCAAGAATGGGTTCAAACCAATTGTAGAAGCATCACGCCCCGTATAAGCAGCAAGGAATGCTGGGACCAACACATCAGCTGAATTATTTCCAATGGCGCCATATTTGGAATCATATTTCTTTCCACGCAATTCCGCTGGTATAAAACCTGCGTCTGGGTAGATCATATCATCATATTGCGCTTGCACTCGATTTGTCAACACATCCCTATTGGCCAAGAACTGATCAAAAGTCGTTGATGCAAAATTCTCTTCTGCAGAACCAATACGATGGAATGCTGTTCCAATAGCTACTTGCGTAATATTGAACGAACCCGTCATATTTTCTTGCAATTGATCAAATGAATATATGATCGACGAAGACTCTGCCGCATAACGCTTGCCATTTAACTGAACTTTAAATCCAGGGAATGGCTCCAATGTTAGTTTGACGTCAAAATCATTGGTCATTGTACGCGAAGCAGGTTGCACTACTGTTGTGTCACCAGAAAGCCAACCATTTTCCTTTGCCTTTTGCACAAAGTCATCAGCAAAGAAACCAAATGCAAAATCAAATCCAGGAGCATATAGGTCATTATATCGTGTTTGCCCCATAAATCCTGCTTGAGGAGCAAAACCTGGTAATGTAATAGAATTTGTCTGACGATATGTAACTTGCAGTTTCCGAATCATTGTACCAAAATAAGCTGCCATATCCATCGCGTTCTCACCTGCGGAACGCTTATTTGGGTCTTGTGTAGTGATGGTCAATGTCGCATTCTTCAAATCATCCTTTGCTACAATAGTAGCTTGCGCGTTTGATAATGGTTTTACCTTCACACGAACGCTCTTACCATCTTCTGTCACCACCTTCACTTCTATTGATTCACTACCTAATCGGTGAGTGATCTCTTTCGATTCACCAGCAGATAGTGTTATCGTCTCTGTATATGTTTTTGAACGGAATGGACGACGGCGTGCTCGCTGATTGAAACGTTGATTCATTTGCTTCCAATATGGAGATTTCCCATAAAGCGTTTCAAAGTTCAAACCTCCATCTGCTTGCCAAGCACGTGTACTACTTACCACATTACCTAAGTTCGTTGTAGATTGAGTTGACTGAACTGTACGATTCCAATTATATGTTGCATTATACGAAGCATTGGCCGTAATCGCCTCCAAATATGGGATACGATTAAATGGCACATTCCATGATGCAGAGAACAATTGTTGGTATGTATATGGGGTACCCCAAGTAGCTAAACTGCGTTGAATAGTATCCTTCCAAGCCTCATAGTAATCATTCGTAAAGGCATAATCACGAATAATTTCTGGCGTATAATAACCTTCATCCACAGTAGAATTCATTGCTGTTTGGAAGGTAAACTTCATGTTCTTCGTCAAATCGTATTTGAAATCAAAATTGCGATCCCATGTAAAGTCCTTAGAGAATGTCAAATCCATATCCTGCGATCCTGTAGCCTCCACGTTAAAATCGCGCATCTTCATGTGGGTATACGTACGATGCATCGTCGTGTTAAATGCCCAAGATTGAGGTAGGTAGAAGAAGTTCATCTCCTTCAAGAATTTCACCTTTTCTACGCCCTTCACATCCTTGAATGGCTCCCAAGGCTGAGGATTGAAATTATATGAATAGTTAAACGAACCCTTTTGGTCTGTAGTTATATCTTGTTCTATCTCAGGTGAATGTTGATTTTGTTTATTATAACTTGCCGAAACGGAGAAGTTAGCAGGGTCATAGAACATATCTCTCTTCTTCGAATGGATATCAACTTTCAAGTTAGTCACCGAGAAACTAGTCGCTTCATGCACAGTATTCGACATCTCTTTTATCGAATCTTTCTCTTCTTTGGTCTCATATGTATCTAGTGTTTCCGACAGCTTTATATCTGTATCCAATGGATCATAATCTGGCGACAATGTCTCATTGGAGTATGATACATACAATGGTATCTGTAATCTTGCTTTTTCTGGGAATAAACGTCCAGCCTCCATCGCAGCACTCACAGATAGTTGATATGCATTATCCATATTTCTGTCTAGGACATTCGACTCTATCGATCCATAACCTGCGGTCTCCAATCTTCCGGCCACGTTCACTTGAGCAATATCACTAATGCTCAACGCTGCATTTGCCATAGCAGCCACACCACCTTGTTCGTTAAACTGACTTAACCGAAGTTCATTAACCCAGACTTCGCCACTTACCTCATTTCCCGACACATTGCGCACACCAATCATAATGGCCTGTACATCTTCCAAGGTTGGGTTACCCATCACAGTGACTTTGTTATCCAATTTCTCTGGGTCATATACTTCATATGGAATATTATTTCCAACATTTGAATTACCCGCACGTTTAGCCTTATTACGTGCTGTTTTTGCATCAGTAAAGATGCTCAGTGGAAAATCAAATGCGTTCTCTGTTGGCCATACTTTCTGGCGGTCTTCTACTTTTTTGCCATCATAAAAACCTTCAGGAGTTAGTACCAGCGGAATCTCATATTCATAATAGTTATTCTTTAAATCCGATCCTAAACGGATGAAACATGCCAACTCTTTATCTCCTGCAGCATCAAACTGAGGCATACTTTCTGCATGGACAAACATTTGCAAACGTTTATATTGTCGCATATCGTATGTCACATTCTTATATACACCACGAGCATCTTTGGGAGCCAAATAGTTCAACTTAAGCACCATTGCCTGCTCATTCTGCTCTATCAACTGGGCTTGTCCTGGGTCTGTCTGACGAGAAATACCTGGAGGCAATACATAGTTAATTGGCGTACGATTAGAGTTCTCCTCAATATTTACGGCCTGAACATCCAACGAACCATTCGATGAGTATGGATTAACTATATTGTATTGATTATTCGCTACATCTTGATACAAACCTTTTGTATAATTTCGCCACTCTCCACGTACCAAATCCAAAGTAGCAAGACGAATATGGGTCTCTTGACTGAAATTCGTCAAGAAAATACGTGCAAAACGAATCGATTTGAAATTACGGATGTTTCCTACCGTCTTCACAGTAGCACTATCTCCTTTCAATGGTATCTTAAACTGATACCACTTCACTCTCGCTTTTTCGCCATTCTTGAGATTTACTTCTGTCTCCATAATACTAGCGATATGCTGCTGGCCCACTCGCTGCATATCTTCTTTACGGAGCGATATACGATAACGATAAAAACGCTCATTATCATTCAATGTATTATCATTATTGATATCCTCTATATCTGGTTGTAAAGTAGAGGCTGTACCATACAACGCATTCTCTTGCATCTCTGGCGAGTTGCCTTCTACTCCATTGAAATGTTTATAGCGCATCAAGATTGGTGTCTCATCCCTATCATAGTCATCTCCACGATAATAATGGTAATTATCACCAGCAGGGTCATTCAATGGAGAGAATGGGTCATCTTCCCATGTCGCTAATACTACGGGATCCACTTTTCCTCGCAAAGTCGCCACATAATCAGCATATGGTTTCACTCCATTGTGTTCGAACAACCACTCCTGCTCTGTAGACAATCCATTCAAACCAACATCCTGCTTCTCGCGAGCACCGGCTTCATTAGCAAAAGCCACAATCGTACTTGTTGTTTTTGGCGAACGACCCCAAATAGTATAGTCAATCAACGACTGATCTTCGCCGTTCAAAGGCAATCCATGCTCGAAAGATTTCTTTCCATCTCGCAAAATATCTTCACTCACATCACCCAAATCAATATACAAATCACCACCTGAATATCCTCCCTCTGCATTTGTCAATTCGGGGTCCATCAACCAAAATTCAATATACTCGATATTAGCCTTCTCAAAATCCGTATTATCCAGCTTGCGCATAATACCTGCCCAACGAGAACGAGGATTGGTCAATTTGCCATCACGACCAATCTCATCTGCTGAAATATTGTACGGACCACGTTCTGTTGGATAATAGCTTAAGTTCAATACTGGCAATATAGGGTCTGCATTGGGGAGCATCTCCTTATTTGGATAAATCTCCTGCTCATACACAATACGTGTACGGTGGTCAGACATCAAGTCCAAATTATCCTTGATATGCTTTGGAGTATTGCTCGATGGTTTACCAAAAATAGGATCCACTGCATACCATGCTAGTTTCGCACGATTCTTGTTATAATCCACATCATTGCTCAAACTATATTCAGGGAACATCTCCGAACGCGGAGTGGAAGCCAACTTCCAGTAACTTGGATAATGAATATCTATGTTCGTTTTTGTAGCTTCAAAATCATCTATATACGCAGTACCCACTTGTCCTACCTCTTTCGTATGGCCGGGTATCAAATGAGCAAATTCTGCACTCACTTGGAATGTCGAAGGAGCTGTCGCATTAATCCAAGGAACCTTATCTATCAGCAAGGTCAACCATTGCATCTCAGTTTTCCAATTAGCATTCACACCCCATATAGTATTAGCCAATGGCTCGCTACCTGTATTCACTTTTGTAGTCAAAGGACGCTCATTCATATGCATGATAGTTCCGCCAACCGTCAAATCATCACTAAATTCATACTCCAGATGCGCTCCGAACAACGATTTACGCTGCATAGAAAATGTCGATTGATTCTCCAGCTTCACGTCCACATTCGTTCCCGAGTCTATAATCGACTGATTCAGAATGGTCACCGTTCCCATGGTATAGTCCACCGTGTAATCCACATTCTCAATCAGGGTCGCACCACCAGCAGTCACCACCACACTTCCGCGAGGGATATTCATGGCATTCAGTCGAATCTCATTACCTGAACTTCCTTTATATTTTCCCACCAAGGCAAACTTATTCTTCTCCGTCATCTCCTGAGCACTCACCAACGTAGAGTCATATAGTTCTTGGAATACATATTTTTCTGCGATAGCCGCATCACCTATCTCGCGTGCTAAGTGGCTACCAAATGGTTCCAATACGGGGAAAATGATTCGTCCCGACGATGACACTGCCGTATATCCTTCTACATAATCAAACCTGCCATCTGGAGATGGGTTATTACGAGTATCCAAACGGTCCAAACGCATTACACGCAACAATTGTTTGCTTTTTATCGCACCTTCCATCAAGTACTGCATGTCTGTACCCACCGAGTCATTGCGATATTGAACATACAACTCAAACTTATCGTTTGTCATCTGACTTGCACCAATCGAATACACGTTCTTCATCATCAAATCCCATGTACCCTTATTCTTCTTATTGGGAGAGTTATTACTACTCTTCAACATCTTCAAAATTAATGCATTGGGAGCTTTCAACGATTCTCCTGCGTCTGTAGAGAACTCACCCACTTGATATACTTGACCTGCGTATGTATATTCATATGCTACAGCCAGCACCTCATCTTGGTTCAACGCTGCACGCAACGAAATATAGCCCAATGCCGCATTCAAGGTATACTCATTGCTACTCAACAATCGAGCAGACTCTACTTTCTCATAGTCCTCACCAGATTCCATGCCCGCGATGCCTTGCAACACGCTACTTGTTTGTTGAATATCTCGAACACCCGAATAGGATTGAGTCAGCGTCTCATACAACGTATTAGCCTTGTTGTATGGTGTACTAGCCCCACGTGTTTGCCACTCTGGATTCAATACATGGTTCGCATCATACTCACCCAAGTCAGCAAAGGCTACTATATTACGCGACTGATCATAATTGCCTCGTTTATTGGTTACCCACACTTCTATTCGGTTAATCGTCACACCACTAGCTATATATGGCAATGCAGTCATTGCTTCCTCGTAACTATCACGGAAATAATAACCAAGGAAGAAGTGACGATTCTCATCATAACTATCAATAGGAACCTCAAAACTAGTCGTCTGCGTTCCGCCTTTACTTGATACCGATTGACTTTCCGAATTCTGTTGCGATATCAAGGCCTGCACACGCAACTTACCAAACTTCAAATCTGTCTTTATACCAAACAACGCACTGCTTCCACGTATCAGACTACTATTCAAGTTCATCGATACATTTCCTGCTTCCAACGACTGAATAATATCATCCTCTTGTCCCTTGAAATTCAATTTCAAGTTCTGCTGATCAAAACTAAACGACGCCTCTGTGTTGTAACTCAAATTCATATTGAGTTTATCACCCACTTTACCGTTAACACTCAACTGTATCTTCTCATCAAAGTCAAAAATATTATTATTGCGCGAGCGTTGTGTCAATGCGGGATTATCTACATATTGATGTTTGAATCCAAATAGCAATTCTGCCGAACCCTGCAACTTCAGTTGCACACCACCAGGACCAAAAATCTTATCAGCAGGGCCGATATTAAACTTCATATCCGTAATATCGAACTTACTCTCATTATCATGCTCCACCTCACTAATCTTATCCTGCCAATACTGTCCAATCTGCTGACGTTCTGAATATGCTTGATACTCTTCTGGAGTCATCATATATGGAGTAGCCACCTCCACGTCGCCCATGCGCGTGCGTACAACGTAACAGTTATTCACAGGGTCATACTCCACCGTAGTCTTCACATTTTCAGGATTCTGCAAGTCCAAACTACTTGGTATGCGGTTCAGATCATCATAATTCTCCGTCCCTAATTTTTGCACTTGCATTGGAGCCATAATAGCATCGTCCACCGGCATGGACAACGTATCCTCCTGCTGGGCCCAAACACCCAGTGGCACTATCGCCAATAATATGATAATTAGTCTTTTCACTATATCTTTGCCTATAAACTTTAAACTCTAAGCTATAACCCAAAAGGGCGTTCTCTAAACACCATTAAAGCATCTTCAATGCTTGTTTTATCACCATCTCCACGCTCGCGGATGGGGTGTCTTTCAAAATCTTATCCACCACCTTACCACTAGCTGCTGCTGCAAAGCCCAGCATTGTTAGCGCACTTACGGCCTCTTGTTTCACCTCGTTACACAACTCTAAACCACTTTGAACAGCCGCACCAGCTGCGCTGAACGATTCTGAACCGATTTGGGCATCTGCGCCCAAATCAATCTTCAGCACTTTATCTTTCAAGTCCACTATAATGCGCTGTGCAGTCTTGGGACCTAGACCCTTCACTTGCGAGAGCGCACGAGCATTACCCGTCGCTATTATTTGTCGTATTTCTGCTGCTGTATATGCCGACATAATCATTCGCGCCGTATTCGCTCCAATACCACTTACAGTCATCAACATCACAAACAATTCGCGCTCACCTGCGGTAAAGAAACCAAACAAATCGTGTGTATCTTCACGAATAATCTCCGTTACAAGCAGCTTAGTCACCTGACCTTCATTGCCCACCAACGCAGAATATGAAGTCAGAGCGATATTGATTTGATAACCCACACCCGCTGCCTCGATAACTGCGTATGTAGGACTCAAAAATGTCAATTCTCCTTTGATATAATCTATCATACTTGTAGTATTTTACATCTAGTTTATCGTATCACCATATCTTGGTTGCGGTATTTTCCTATCTCAATTTACTATATTGAACAGAGCACACCGCACATCGCTGTTTTACGCGCACGCACGAAAAGCGTGCAAAGGTACAAAAAAAATCTCATATATACAAAGAAAATCAGGTAAAAACGAAAAAAGTCTTTTTTTCACAACTAAACTCCATGTCTCCTTTTCCCACTTCTTAAACAAAAATAGTTAGTGATTAGTTAGTGATTAGTTAGTGATTAGTTAGTGATTAGTTAGTGATTAGTTAGTGATTAACGAGACAATATAGAGCAAAAAACACAACAATTTCTACTTTCTATTTTTGTTTATCCTTGCATAAACCAAAAAAAAATCGTACCTTTGCACGTTTAATTTGCAATAAAAGGCATAAAAATATACACTATGGCTAAAACAGAGATTTCTACACTAGGCGAGTTTGGATTGATCAAACACCTCACGAAAGAAGTAAAAACCGTGCAAGACTCCACTAAAAAAGGTATCGGAGACGATGCTGCAGTAATGAATTTCGGAGCAAAACGCGTGCTTATGACCACCGACTTGCTCCTCGAAGGAATACATTTCAACCTCGAATATGTACCCCTCAAGCACCTTGGATACAAAGCTGCAGTTGTCAATTTCTCCGACATCTACGCCATGAATGCAACACCCACACAAATTACTGTTTCTTTGGGAATTAGCAAACGATTCTCTGTCGAAGATCTTGAAGAGCTCTATAGTGGTATCCGCCTCGCTTGCGAACGATACAATGTCGATCTCGTGGGGGGCGATACCTCTGCGTCAATGACGGGACTCACTATCTCTATCACTTGTCTCGGTACAGCAGCAGCCAAAGAAATCGTCTATCGCAATGGAGCTAAAGTCAACGACCTCATCTGCGTTACGGGTAATCTCGGCACCGCATACATGGGTCTGCAACTACTTGAACGTGAACGCATTGTCATGCAAGCCAACGAGAACGCCACCCCTGCATTTGAAGGTAAAGAATATTTACTTGAACGACAACTCAAACCCGAAGCACGACGCGATATTATTGCCCAACTTCGTGAAGCTGGTATCAAACCAACCGCCATGATGGACATCTCCGACGGACTGAGCAGCGAACTCATGCACATTTGCACGCAGTCCAATGTCGGTTGTGCTGTTTATGAAGACAAACTGCCAATCGACTACCAAGCCGCAGCTCTCGCTGAAGAGATGAACCTCAACATCGTGACTTGTGCCCTCAATGGCGGCGAAGACTACGAACTGCTATTCACCTGTAGTCTAGACGATTACGAGAAACTCATCCCATTGGAGGACGTTTACCTCATTGGTCATATCACCAAACCCGAATACGGCATCAACCTCATTGGTCGCAACGGAGAAGAGATATCCCTCAAAGCCCAAGGCTGGAATGCCTTTGACCCTACCTCTAAGCACTAAACAGTAGCCCTAAGGGCGTTCACTAAACACTAAACATGAACGTAGTTATATTAGGTACAGCATATCCCTTCCGTGGCGGATTAGCCACTTTCAACGAACGTCTTGCACGCCAACTGCAAGCGGAAGGACATACGGTGGAAGTCATCACTTTCACCCTGCAGTATCCGTCTTTCCTCTTCCCTGGCAAAACGCAATACTCCACCGAGAAAGCACCTACTGACCTACGAATCAGCCAGCAAGTCCATTCCTGCAACCCATTCAATTGGATAAAAGTCGGTCATCGCATACGCAAGATGCAACCCGATATGCTCATCACTTGCTATTGGATGGCGTTCTTCGCTCCCTGCTATGGCATGATTCAGCGCATTGTCCAACGCAATGGCAAAACACGCTGTATTGCATTGGTACACAATATGATACCGCACGAACCAAGTATCCTTGACAAACTCTTTGCACCATTCTTCGTGCGCCATACCGATGGTTTTGTGGCACTCTCCGAGAGCGTTGTGCAAGACATCAACCGCTTTGACCACGGCACCAAGCCAAAAACCTCCTACCCTCACCCTATCTACGACCACTATGGCGAACAGATGAGCAAGGAGGAGGCATGCCAAGCACTCCACCTCGCACCACAAAACCAATACATGCTCTTCTTCGGCTTAGTGCGTGCATACAAAGGGCTTGACCTCTTGTTAGATGCCTTTGGCAAAGTCAAAGACCAACTGCCTAATTTGCAACTGATTATCGCGGGCGAATTTTACGAAGAGGAAGACAAATACCGCGCACAAATAGCCAATAATGGTTTGATGGACAGGGTAATCATCAAGAACGAGTTTATAGCAGATGCTGACCTGCGCAAGTATTTCGGAGCAGCCGATTTGATTGTCCAACCCTATAAGTCTGCTACGCAGAGTGGCGTAACGCAAGTGGCTTTCCATTTCGAGAAACCCATGCTTGTAACCAATGTCGGCGGATTGGGTGAGATAGTCCACGACCACAAGATGGGCTATGCCGTCGAACCTAACGCTGAAGCCATTGCCCAAGCCCTCACCGACTACTACACCCACAATCGCCAAGCCGACTACACCACCTATCTTATAAAAGAGAAAGATAAGTATTCGTGGTCAAGATTAGCAGAATCTTTTGTAACAATATACAACAATATATGAAAGACGTAAAACTTTTCCTCACCGACGTGGACGGTTGTATGACCGACGGAGGTATGTACTACACCGCCAGCGGTGATGAGTTCAAACGCTTTTGCGTACATGACGGTATGGGTATTGTCTTGCTCCGCAAGGCAGGTATTCCGTGTGGTATTCTCACCAGCGAGAAAACGCTCATCGGACTAAAACGTGGCGAGAAGTTGGGCTTAGAATACATTTACACAGGCGTAGGTCAAGTGGTGGACGGACTCAAACAAACGAAACTCGACATTGCCCGCGAGATTTGTGCCGAGTTGGGTATCACATTAGAAAATGTCTGCTTTGTAGGCGATGATGTCAATGACCTTGACCTCTTGCAACATGCAGGTGTAGCCGCTTGTCCCACCAATGCAGTGGACGTAGTAAAGAATGTGCCAGGCATTATTCATCTAACAAAGAAAGGTGGCGACGGTGCCATCCGCGAACTCTGCGAAATGATTCTCGCCGCTAAAAAAGCATAAGTGAATATCGGTGAGATACACCCATAGCTTTTAGATTATAACCTTTCAACGATAAACTAAGGAATGTATAACATCGCAGTCATATTAGCAGGAGGTATTGGTGCACGTGTCGGAGGTACGTTGCCAAAGCAATTATTGCCCCTCGCAGACGGTCGATCGGTATTGGAGCATGCAGTCAGTGCTTTTGAGCAAGCCGATTGCATTGATGAGGTGTGCATTGTGATGCACCCCGACTATATCATGCATGCCGAACAAATGCTCCTTGCCAACGCATGGCAAAAAGTTCGCCACATCATCCCAGGAGGCAAAGAACGCTGGGAATCCAGTGTGAATGCAATTAGGCAGGTTAGAGGCGAGGAAAACAATAGCCAATTGCCAATAGCCAATTGCCAAAATACAATCAACCTGCTGCTCCACGATGCAGCCCGTCCATTCGTGAGCCAAGAGATTATAGCCAATGTATGCGAAGCACTCAAGGAGCACGAAGCAGTAGTAGTAGCGATACCTTCCACAGATACAGTTTATGAGATGAAAGACGGTAAGGTGGCTCGTATTCCAAACCGCGCTACCATCATGCGTGCGCAAACGCCACAGGCCTTTCGCCTGCCATTAATTGCCGAGGCATACGCCAAGGCATTGGAGGTAACCAACCTTAGCACCGCAACCTGCGCCACGGCTCATTTCCCCGCCACAGATGATTGTGGTATAGTGCATGAGCACATGCCTGAGGTACCCATCTACATTGTGGAGGGCGAAGAACATAACAAGAAAATAACATTCAAAGAAGATATATAACATGAACAACAAGAATTTCTGCATGAGTTCCTACTTGGCTTTCCGCTACATTGAGCGTGAAGGCATGGACTTTTACGAAGGACTTCATCACGAAAATATACCTCTGCCTAATCCAGAGCAGTTAACCTACGTGCACACTGCTGAGGACATTGACAAGGCCATTCAAAAAGTCTTTGATTCGCTCAAAGGCGAGAAACTGGGTATCTGCCTTTCTGGTGGTATGGACTCTGCCATCTTAGCATCCTATATGCGTGGCTGCGATGCCTATACTTTCCGTTTCTTAGGTGGTGAATATCAAAAAGAGGAATTGGCTCGTGCAGAATATTATGCGAAGTATTACGGCCTAAACCTCCACTATGTGGACATTGATTGGCATACGGTGGAGCAGTATCTGCCTATTGTAATGCGCAAGAAGAACGCCCCCGTTCACTCTATCGAGCCACAACTCTACCAAGCAGCCATACAAGCCAAAGCAGATGGCGTTACTCGCTTGATTGTGGGCGAGAGTAGCGACCTGATCTTTGGCGGTATGGATCAACTGCTCTCTAAAGATTGGACGGTAGAGGATTTTGCTAAACGCTATACATTCCTTGACCCTGCGCGCGTACTGAGAGAACCTGTAGATATGTCGTACTTGTACGAGCGTTATCGTCAAGGGGAGAAAATAGACTTCCTGCACTTTATGGATGACGTATTCAGTCGCGAGTCCTCCAGTTCGTATTACAACGCTTTTGCTGCTGCGGAGGTGCCATATACCGACCCATACGCTCTACTCCGCATGGCAGATGCTTTGGATTTGACTCGTGTACGCAATGGCGAATCCAAGTATCTTATCCGCGAACTGATGCAGATAAAATATCCAGAGATTCCTGTGCCAAATAAAGTACCTATGCCTCGCCCCGTAGATGCATACTTCAAAGATTGGCAAGGTCCTACTCGCCCAGAATTCCGTCGCGATATTGACATGACCCAACTCACAGGCAATCAAAAATGGCAACTATATTGCTTGGAGCAATTCCTCAATATGTATGAGCCAATCACAGTTGGCTATACAACAGGTGTCTATGACCTATTCCACATTGGTCATCTCAATCTACTGCGCAAAGCCAAAGCGCAATGCGACTACTTGATTGTTGGCGTTTCCACCGATGAATTGGTTAGCTACAAACACAAACATGCAGTCATTCCATTTGAAGAGCGCAAGGAAATTGTCGGCGCAATTCAGTATGTAGATGAGGTAGTAACACAAGAGAATATGAACAAGATGGAAGCATGGGAGAAATACCATTTCAACGTTATGTTCGTAGGCGATGATTGGAAAGGTACCGACAAATGGAACAAAATAGAAGCCGACCTCAATGCTGTAGGAGCAAAGGTAGTATATTTCCCTTACACCAAAGGCACATCTAGCACCCTTATCAACGAGACATTGCACAAACTGCGCGGAGAATGAAACAAATTACCAAATTCATAGCATACCTACTTTGCTATGCCTTTTATCCAATCTCTTATCTATTCCCACGAACAGATAAGATTCTCGTTTTCGGCTCATACAGAGGTGCGTTCAATGATAATACAAAATACCTTTTCCTATATGCCAACGAGCATATTACAGATAGAAAAGTTGTTTGGATTTCAACTAAGCAATCAACTGTCAAGCACATTCGTTCGCTCGGCTACGAGGCATATTCTGTAATGTCACTCAAGGGATTATGGTATGCACTTAGAGGCAAATACTGGTTTGTTAATTCCTATTCTTCAGATATTGCTTTTTGCCTAGCAGGGAGTGCAAAGATTGTCAATCTATGGCATGGTGTACCGATGAAAGCTATTGAGTTCGGTATTACCAAAGGCGATTTAGCCAAACGCTATGTACAACGAGATATTCGCGATACATTCTTTCACCCAGCACCATTCCGTCGTCCAGACTATATGGTATCTACTACAGATTTCTTTGACGGAGTATTCTCTCAATCCTTCCGTATAAGCAAGAAGCAATGTATTCAGACTGGATGCCCTCGCAATATGCTTTTGAATAAACCATTGGCAGAGGTAGAAGCATTTATCCAGAGATACGAATCAGAAGCCACTAAGCAATTGGTTGCACATATCCAGCAATATGATACTATATTAGTGTATATGCCTACTTGGCGCGATTCACAGCGGGAGTGTTTTGCTAACGGATTTGATCTCAACGCCCTCAATACTTGCGCCGTCAAGCAGAACGCATGCGTACTGATGAAACCCCATGCCAATACCATCATTGACAAGTCGGTAGAATATAGCAACCTAATCTTCTTAGACGGCAATGTGGATATGTATTGCATCTTGCCATATACCCATGTGCTAATTACTGACTATTCATCGATATTATACGATTATATCCTCATGCCAGATAAGCATGTTATTCTCTTCCATTATGATTATGAGGAGTATGTTAATAGCCGAGAGTTCATCTTTGATATTCAAGATAATATTGTTGGCAGAAAGGTATATACTTTTGATGAACTTATCCAAGTAATTTCTACCAACGACTATACGATGGACACAACCGCACGCCAGAAGATACTAAATAAGTTCTGGGGCGAGACGAGTAATAAGAATAGTTGTGAATTAGTTTTCGAGAAACTTCGATTGTTGGACTAACCACCCAACAATCCCTTCGTTACATTCTTGCGGAAAAGTACTAGTTTCCATCCTTTCATAGGGTGGAGTTGTAATGTATAAATACATAGCAGTGCCAATGTACCACCCCATTTAATACCTTCGGACAAAAGGCGTTTGATGTACTTACCTTTTGATATAGCGCGCGTGCGCATGCGTTCGCTACGACCAATTTGTAGGGTTAAGCGATTAAAATAGTCTTCCTCTAACTTCGCCTGTGGAATGCAGTGGTAGAGTACAGGAGTAGGCAGATAGAGCACCTTCATACCTAATGCCTTCATCTTGTCGAAGATATCCTTCTCCTCAGACGCCAAGAGCAGATTGCCTTTTCTGCCCAATTCCGTATTGAATAGCCCTACCTGATCAAATACTACTTTTCTATATGCAGCGTTGCCTCCGCCGGGATAACGACCTTGGGGATACTCTCTTACTTTGTCGCCGTAGTTCATCCATGCTGTCAGTAGGGCTTTGGTATAAGGCGACATCCATGCTGGCTCTTGTGTTTCGTATAATGGTTCTATAGGACCACCTGCTGCCATCGTATCGGGATGAGCAGCAAAATGCTCCGCATAGATACGGATATAATCACTATCCACTAACGCATCATCATCTACATAGATGATTATCTCGCCTTTGGCTTCTTTTATACCTTTATTGCGCGCAGCAGATAATCCCTGCTCTGGCTCTACTACATAGCGCAGTACCACCTCAGGGTGTGCCATAGCAAATTGCTCACAGACCTGACGCGTATTGTCGGTGCAATTATTGTCCACTAACACAATCTCGTAATCCGTGGTTGGATAGTCATTCTTAGCAATGCTATCCAACAGCGGACCGATATACTTCTCGCGATTATATGTACAAATAATAAGGGTAATCATGGCGGATGGTGTATAGTGTATGGTGTAAAGGATTGGCTATTTTTTCTTTCTCCACAATGGATAAGTCAATCCGCCAACACTCAAGAGCAGTGCCAATATCAGGATTGCCATACTCCACTTGTCCGTTTGTATAGCATGTGGTTGGAACTCCATTACGAGTTGGTGATGACCTGCAGGAATAACCGCAGCGCGGAGGGTGTAGTTCACGCGAGCAAGTGGAAACTCCATCTTTTCACCATTGTTATTCACAATATACAAGTGCCAATCGTATGGATAATAGATCTCTGAGAACACTGCCACTTGGTTGCGCTCGTTCATTGATTCATATTGGAGGCAGTTAGGTGCATACGAAGTCAATTCGATACTGCTCTCATCAAATGCCATCAATGGTGTTACCTCGGGTTTGGTAATATCCAATGCCTCGGCGAATTTCTTATCGGCTACTGCTTGCTTGTGCAAGTCAATCTCGCTCAGCAAAGCGCACTCCTCGTCTGGCGTATCCACCCAAATCACTTCATCCACAAACCAACAGTTGCCCATAGCATATGGATTCTGCACAGGGGCTTGTTTGCCACCTTGCAATGGCATCACCGCATACTTCATATTCAGCATATTCAGTACTGGAAAATCCTTACCTTCATTCTCATCAGGCAACATAAATCCTTGTGTGCGCATCACTGTTTGCATCAATGGGTTCATCTCTTTGGAGATATGCTCATCAATCAAGTCTTGATAACGACGCAGTTTAGCAGCAGAATAACCACCAATAGACTTCAGTCGGTAGCTTGTGCGCGCATCATTAAAGGTATTGGTAGCCAAATTCAACACGCGGTAATACGATTCATCTTGCAGAATCTGTTGCTCATATGGCTGCATAGCAAAATACGCATCCGCATCTTTGGCTTTTACGAAATGGTCATTGCCAAAGAAACGCTTGTTCACAGGAAGCATGTCTGCTAGTACTAATACTGCTAATGCAGCATATAGTATGTAGTTTAGTGTTGAGGGTTTAGTGTTTAGAGACTCAGAATTAGATTTCCACGCATACCAATATACCACCGCACAGCCCAAAGCGATAAAGATAAACGAACGCCAAGCATCGGCTTTGATCATAGCAGTACGCTCATCGAAGATAGCATCGCGCAGCCATGCAGGCACTTGGTTCACCCATTGTGCGTCATAACTGCTGGTGACATCCACCACGCTTGCAAACAATGCAAAGAAGAGGCACAAGCCCGCCGTCACACCGCCTGCGATGAACATATTTACACGCAGTTTCTCCCATACTATCTTCTTATCCACAATCTGCTGCAGAGCGAGGATACCGAGCAACGGCATCGTAATCTCTGCCACTACGAGGATACTCTCCACTGCGCGGAACTTATTGTACATTGGGAAGTAGTTGAAGAACAATTCCGTTAGCCACATCATGTTTCTTCCCCACGCCAAAGCCACCGAGAAGAGTGTAGCCACCAATAGTGCCCATTTGTATGGTCCAGGCACAATCAGCAGTCCCAATACAAACAAGAAACAGATAATCGCTCCCATATACACAGGACCACTGGTAAAGGCCTTCTCGCCACGATAGGTAGGCACATGTTGGCAGAACTGCTCGGCAGAGCGTTTAGGTAGGCCATTGTCCTTCATTGTCTTGCACAACTGTGACTTCTCCCCCACATTATAGCCGCTCGCACCACCTTCCCAGTTAGGAATGAGGAAAGTCATTGTCTCATCCACACCATAGCTCCATGCGGTAGCATAATCCAAGTCTAATCCTGCAGGTTTAGACTTATCATCGCCTGAGCGAGTAAGCTCGCTATGTCCGCCACGCATAGTCTCTTTGAGATAAGATTGGTTCATCTCTAACCAACTGGCTTTCGTGCCTACAACCAGCAGCAGACTCAATACCAAAACGCCAAGCGATATGCCTAAATCCTTCCATGCCTTATCCTTGATGTGAATATAGAGTTCAGCACAAGCCAACACGCCTATCAACATAAAGATGTAATATGTCATCTGTGGGTGGAGATTAATACTCATAATACCGTAGAGCATTACGAGCGGAGCTCCAAGCCAATATTGCTTGCGGAAGATGGCATAAAATCCGCCTATCACTGGTGCTAAGAGGCCCAATGCGACTGCTTTGGTAACGTGACCAGCAGGGATAATCAAAAAGAAGTATGTAGAGAATCCTATAGCCAAGCCACCTATAATACTCAGCCATGGATTGACTTTGAAGCAACGTAGCATTAGGAAGAAGCCAAAGAAGTATGCAAAGATAATGCCGATGGCTTCCCAACCGCCTTCCATACCGAGATGAGCGACTTTTGCCATACTATTGCGCATCTCGCCCGATGGCAAACTACCCGTAATCTGGTAGGTAGGCATACCACCAAACATGGAGTTGGTCCACCATGTGCGTGTTCCATTTTCATCATAGAAAGCGCGTGCCTCTTGTGCTGCACCTTTCCAGTTGTTGACATCACCTTGCACCAGCACTTTGCCCTCTAACAGAGGAGCACAATAAATCATTGCTATCGCCACAAATGCCACAATAGCCACTGCGTATGGCAGAATCTTCTTCCAATCTATTTTCATGTTCATATCGTTTACATTATTTTCTGCCTGCAAAGGTAGTGATTTTTCTTGACATATGCAAATGTTGGGTAAACAAATGCGCTATTCGGATTACTGGCTCTTAAAGTTACGAATCATTTACCTTCTATATAATATAGGGGTGCTGAATACTCAGCGTTTTGGTGCTTTTGTGCTAGAAATTGGTAATTTTTCTGGTTAAGAAGACGTATATAGCATTTGTAAGTTGCTATATTATAAGCACTTCCAAGTGGTTGCGTTTTTTTGAAAAAAAGTTTTTGGGCGCTGAATGTTGTGCTGAAAGTTACCTGCAAGTTTCGGGACCACGATAGGAGATCTCTAGCACATCTGTGGGCTTTTTGTAGCTTTCTATAAACATGTCTCTATAATAATGCTGCAAAAATCTTCGGCGCGGAAGGGGTTTTGCGCCGAAGATTGGAGAATTTGGTGGGTAAAATGGTATATGCAACATGCGGGAAGTGCAGTGTTTACTATGCTCCCCGCGTGAGTGTATTTTTCTTAAAAAAAGTTTTCGTGTGCCGAAGATTGTGCCGAAGAATATCGGTTTGTATGCAACCTCTATCTAATAAATTCTATTTAATATATAACTTGCCAGCATCACATACTCCTACATCACAAACATATTTTGCACCATCAGGCACTTCATTATGTAATGAAAAATAGAACTGCCTATCATTTTCTAAGATATCTATCAAAATTTCTATTCGCTTGTGCATAGAATAGTTTGGATATGGAGAGTGAAATAATATCTTGAAGCCCTCTTCGATTTCAGCATCTCTACAACAAATCACATTCGAAATGAGAGATGGTTGATCTAAATATTTTTCTACTAATGCTCTTAATTCAACTCGTGTCATAGAAATATAAATACTTACTGATAAATCACATCATCAATATTTTCTGGATGCTTGTAATATTCCTCGAGATTACCATGGAATAGCGCAAGAGCATTCAGTAACTCACGAACTGCCAAGCGCTCTTCATGTGTTTGGGCTAGCTTTATACACATCTTAGTTTCAACATAGAATGTCAATAATTGATTACCCAACTCGTCGCTTCTTTCTTTTATATCCATATCTATTTAGTTTTTAATGATGACAACTAAGTCATTTACAAGTTTATTTTCCACAATTTTTATTTGGTGCAAAAAATCGTTCCAATTTTCAACAGCTGGTATGTGTACTGGAAACAAAGTCATCGTTCCGCCATACCCTTTTAAGGTTGATTGTATTAATGTAACTGGTGGTTCTGCTTTAGATGGATAAAGCAAACCGCCCATATTAGATGGTAATACATGCATATAAGAGATAACTTGATGAATATCATCCCTGTCCACATCAGAAACTTTAGAGGCACTTTCCAAACATTTGTATTTAGCATCCAATACGATTTTGCTCTCTGCATGGTATAAATCGGGATATCTCTTTCCCGAGTTATCCACAAAGAGCGAAATCGAACCTTTTTTGGACTTGTTCTGTGGATGAACAAAGCCTTCTTTTGAAAGAATGGATGATAGATATTCTTCCCACAACCATGCTCCGTCGAAAAGAATACCATAAGTATGCTCGCTATTTTTACCCATTGAAATCTCTTCTTGATGAAGGATTTGCAAACACAATTGCTGCAATGGGCGATACTCTGAAAAATATGGGTGTACTTTCGGGCGAAGGTTGTCGCTGATAATTTTTGTACGGTCTTTTTGACTATAAGTAGGCGTAGCCTCAATGATTTGCAAGACTTGAGTGCGAACATCAGCATTGCGATATAATAGAGCCATACCTATTGGGTGCCTTGAAATGTACTCAATGGTGTGTCTGATGAGTTGTGTCAAAGCGTTATCCACTGATTTGATTCTTTCCCTATATGCAACATTCCCTTGGAAAGGAATATTTCGCTGTATATGACGGTTGATATCTATCACACCACGCACATTGGAATCATTATGATGGAATGTGCGATGCTCTTTATACAGTCCCTGTTGAAGAGCATTGGATAAATAATATGGGAAGAGTAACATCAGTAAATCCAAGGCAGTAATGTTGCCTTGGGAATATGGCAAATCAAATACATTTATATTATTGACTTGACAAAGCATATAGTAGAGGAAAAAGTCGTCTTTTTCCATGCTAAAGCGTGAAGATATGTGTAATTGTGTACCTGCCTTACCTACAAAACCCATTACATTGCCAGTTTGAATTTTGTATTTTCCATTCACTATTTGGAGTGTGCCAATAGATTGGTCGCCAATCTTATCATTGGAATCCGATAAAGAATGTGGGAAAATTAAAAGATTTTCCTCTTTGATAAGTTCATGAATGGGTTTGTTGAGAAAATAAGAAAGATTCTCAACAACCGCTGGATTATCAACAATTACATCTTTGGTGCAATTATCAGTAATATGTATAATGTGCTTAAACATTAACAGTTTACTCAGCTATAAATGCATTATAGATTTCTTCAAGTTTGGTATCAATATCTCGTTGCCCACGAAGATACTCATAAAGAACACCTTTGAGGTGGAATGTCCAAAGATTATTAAAATTAGAATCGTGCTGCAATTTCAAGAAGTATGAAGCACCTATTTGATAAGCAGTACCAAGGTGATAATCAGGGTTGAGGATGGCATCATTGAGGGCATTCATAGACCTCTTTGCTTTTTCGCGAATTGACTCATCAAGAAGATACAACATTTCTTCTTGTGTATCAATAGCCGAAATTTCACGCCAAGCAAAACGGCGACGGATAGCAAAGTCCATTGATTCCACACTGCGATCAATATCGTTCATTGTACCAAGTATATATACATTCTCTGGCACATAGAAGCCATCAGAGAAGGTGTCGTCTTCAACAATAAGGTTTTGATACTGCGTTTTTACTCTACCTATAACACCACGATATCCAGGATCAATTGAATAAAACAACTCACCAAGTATTTTACTCAGTTCGCCACGATTGATTTCATCGATGATAAAAATATAAGGTTTTGGAGCTATTTGTGTTTGCTCGTACTCCTTCAAACCATAGTTTTGTTTCATGTGTTCAACAATAGCACGGCGATAATTATCATGTCCGCCACCAGGTACTCCATTCCGACCATGGTAAATATTCTTCAATTGATCTTTGCTAAAGAATTTAGATTTACCAACTATCCATTGGTCTTTCTCATACACATTATTTGGATAGGTGCGATTTGCAAGCCCTGTTCCATACTCGTTTAATTCTACTCGGAACATGCCTTTACCGCTTATAAGTTGCACATCAATATAATCTTGACTTGTAATGTCAGCAACCATAGCAGCCCATGCCTCATCAAAATTATCGTTTCCAACTTCTGCATTTAGAATGGCACGTTTGCAGAAATTTTTGAACACGCCATCTTTGCGTTCGAAGCCAAGTGCAGCATTCCCCTCGTCAGAGATAAAAGGTCGCAGACCTTCTACAAAATCAGAATAATCATAACTTGGATGGAATTGAACAAACTCTACATGGCTCTTATAGATTTCTTTCTCTGCATCGTTTAACTCAATCTCATCAGACTTTCCAAATAGTAAAAGTCGTGCTATTTGCTTAGCCAAATAAGTTTTACCTGTACCAGGAGCGCCTGTAAGAATTAAATTGCGGCAATTCTCCAATTGATTTAAGATTTCGTATTTCATACCGAGTTGTTGTTTGAGTTCTTTGATTAGTTGTTCTCCATCTTGTTTGTTCGCTATCTCTCTAATAGCGGCTTGGTTAGATCCACTTAAAATATGTTTTTTAAAACAAATACCATGCGGTGCGTGATATTTCCAAGCGTCCACATCTATTCGCTGTCCCCAATTATTAGCTTTGCCATCTCTAAAATCTTCATAGAAGACATCTGCATCTTCAAACATGACAACCCCTCTATATTGCCCTGAAAGATATGGCGCATTCCTTTTTTGGGAAATCATTTTTTGTGCATTTATTTCTATTGTAGGTTCTAAGCGTGGAACGATTGCTTGTCCTACTGCATAAATGTAATTTTCACTTCTTAGAAAAATATAATCTCCCTCACATATCTGTATTAATTGTGTCCAGTTTTGAGTAACAAGATGAGTAGAATCAGTTTGATGTTCATACTCATACTGCATAAAAGCGTGGTTGTGTTTGAGCGCATTGAATATCAAGCCAGACCTATCTTCCTCTGAAGAATCAGGAAAATTGTGATTAAATACCCAATAACGTGGTGATGGTTCAACTATGAGTTTGCAATACCTACTGATGTAAAAGCCAAAATCAACAGTACCCGTGATAAACTCATAATCATTATAACAATCTTTGTCGCGGAGATTCCTCCAAATGTCAAGTAACTCTTTATCATTTCGCAAATAATCACGTATTTGATTATATAGAGTATAACCAGGTTCTAACCCTATACTTTTCTTGATATTATGAGAGTCACATAATGTCTTTTCAACTGATACATATTCGGAGTACTTGTAAATGTAATATTTATCGGGGAAACGAAGCCATAGATATGTAGTAATAGTATTGTCGTCTTGATAGCAAGTTTTTGAGTTTACGTCAGTTGGATGAGCAGCATTATGCTGTTCAAACAACTCACAGCTTTTAAGTTTAAATTGCTTTATTCTTTTCAAATATGGTTCTTGCTCATTGTATAGATCGCGAAACATATTTCTAGTTTCTTGAGGAAATTCAGTAGCAAAGAGAATGATTTGCCCACCAGCATATTTTTTACCAGAATTCAGTAAATTATCTGTTTTAGAGATAGCATCCTTTATCATATCAGCAAAATTTTCTGCTTCAATGTCCCAATGATTTTGAAAATGCTTAATCGCTACCCATTTGTAGCGTTCTTTCTTCCAAAGACTTTTAATATCTCTTTTATAATTAGATATCATTCTCAGCAATGTGGCGTAATTTATCATATTCGATTATTTTTTTTAGATAGTACTTTATTTCGCTCGTTTTTCAAGAAGTTGAAAGTTTCTGCTGTAAAGATACAACTTTTTTAGATTTGCAAATGCTTATTTGTATTATCTTTTCTTTCCTTTTGAAGTATGTAGCAGGTTACTCTTTTATCTCTTGAATCTCGTTTGTAGGTAAATAGTCAGTTGCTTTAGATGGCGATATTACACTATGTCCAATCTGCTTTTCTACCTCTAAGCGAGCTGCTTTGGCTGCTTGACCGCCACTTTTTGCCACTTGCTGATTTTCAGCCATGGTTCTTGGATTACGCGAGCGAGAAATCTCTGTAGTAGCCGCCTCTGCCAATGTATTGAGTGCCAACTCTAATGTAGTCATATTATCGCGCAAGTTCTCTTTCGTTAGTCCCTTGAACTGCTTATATTGCCCCGTTGTCATACCACTCCATGCCTGAGTGAGGATATTGGTCAATATTGCAAAATCCTTCTGTTCGGTCACACCTGAGCGTTTCCATTCGTTGGTTAGTTCGTTGCGTGTGCGAATAGACTTCAATCTATTTTCTATCCATTTGTCAGAGTATCCTTGGCGACGATAGTCCTCTACAGCCATTTGGAATGTGAGTTCGGGGTCAATCATCTGATCTACACGCAGACTTCCCAATTCAGCTAACCATTGTTTAATTGGCTCGGCTTTCTTAGACGGTATAGACTGAATAAGGCGAAATAGTTGCTCTAAATCAGCAACATCGGTTAACCGTTTTTTACCATCAGCAGCAGGCATTTTCAAAGCGTGACAATTTGTCACGGTTTCATTTCCTTCTGCTTTTAAGCGTTGTTTTAATTTACGCCAGTATGCAGTAGCATCCGCACTGTCTGTTAGGATTTGCACTACATCTACGATTGAGAAGTAATATTTCTCAACTTCTGCATCCCAAACAATGCGCACTTGTTGTTGCTCAAACAACTGAATTGCAAATTGATTATCCATAAATAGTCATTGTTATTCGTGAAATCTGTTTCACCCTGCAAAGGTACAGCTTTTTTTTTATTTTTCCAAGTATCAACACATAATTGTATGTAATATTGAAGGGTGGTGGAGTAATCCATGGCAAGAAGAAGGATTATACCTCCTCCTTTGCCTTTACGAAAATGCCCACATACACCTGTTGCTCGGGATGAGCAGTTGAGTCTATTTGCTGGACATACACTTCAAACAGATTTTCATGACCGAGGTCAAGCATTGTAGCCAGTTGCTCGTTTTTACTGCTTGGAACATAACCGATATGGGTATCTCCATAAAAGATAGCCACCGCATCATGGTCGTAGGCGTTTTCATCTTCACGAACGAGTTGCAACTTAGTACCAATCTGCAACTCGTTAAACACGATGCAACCTTCATAATGCGCAAAACCTGCCACATTGCAACTCAAAAAGAGTTCCTTTTGCTTTTTAATCTTCATAATGATAAAAATTTAATAGTTTAACTTGCTGATTTCTCTCAAAAGATACCCCAAAATGGCACTTTTTTCGAAATCCGCTGCAAAATTACTACATCAAACTGCTAAAACTTGTCAGTTTGTAAAGAAAAATGCACTTTTTTTTCGGAAAAGTGCATTTTTTGTGTTTATTGAGTGTAAAACGCAATAAAAGATAAGCAATAGGGAGTAAATCTTTTTAGGAATGGAGTCAACAATTTTAGGAGGCAAGACAACCTTATTTGGAGGCAATCTTAAGAAACAGCACTTTCTAGTTACAGGGAGTTAATTCGGAGTTGAGTCGGAGTTCTGTCGGTCGTCGGTCGGTGGAATAAGGCAAGGTATAAGAGAGGAAAAAAGGATGTCAATCTTAACAAAAGTACTTTTTTGAGTTTCGGCGTTCTTTGGTCGTTCCTTGGTTCATCCTTGGTTTCTCCTTGGTTATTAGCACGGGAGTACCAAAGACGGTACAAAGGAAGAAAATCTTAAGAAAAGTACTTTGCCAATACTCATATAGGTCGTACCTCCAAACGGCACAATGGGCATAATAACAACAAAAAAGCACCTATGCAAGGTACTTTTTTGTAGGGATATACATTTAGCAGGATTATACTACGCCGCTGAAGCCCATGAATGCCATAGCCAAGAGGCCAGCTGTCAAAAGAGCGATAGGTGTACCTTGCATAGCTTTTGGCACTTTAGCCAATGCCAATTGCTCGCGCATACCTGCGAACAATACCAATGCCAACGCAAAGCCCAAAGCAGTAGCGATAGCAAAGAAGAGACCTGTCAATAAACCAGGTTCTGCGCCCATAGGCAACTTATATGTACCACTGGCTACCATGATAGCCACACCGAGCAAACAGCAGTTCGTCGTAATCAAAGGCAAGAACACACCCAATGCCTGGTACAAAGATGGAGAGATCTTCTTGAGGATAATCTCAATCATCTGCACGAGGGCAGCAATCACCAAGATAAACAAGATGGTTTGCAAAAAGCCCAAGCCCCATGCGTTCAAGAGTTGTTGCAAAAGGTAAGTCACCAATGTTGCCAATGTCATGACAAACAACACGGCAGCACCCATACCCAGGGCAGTATTGATTTTCTTACTTACGCCCAAGAAAGGACAGATACCCAAGAACTGGCTCAATACGATATTATTCACGAATATCGCAGAGATAAATATCAAGAAATATACCATAATCTTTATTATTTTTATCGCTTTGCGATTAAAATAGTTCAAAATTGTTCAGTAGCGCTCCGCGCTGTTCAGTATTGTTCAGTGTTGTTTCCTTGAAATACAATGTTGAACCATATTGAACTACATTGAACTATGTTGAACTATGTTGAACGACTTTAGCCGCTCTGCGGTAATGTTATTTTTTAAGCAGTTTTTGTACCAATGCCATCAAGTAGCCCAATACGATGAACGCACCAGGAGCTAGCACGAAAATCAACATACCATAGGTCTCGCTATAGAGGTTCAGTCCGAAGACGCAACCTGTACCCAGCAACTCACGCACTGCACCAATCAAAGTCAATGCCAGCGTAAAACCAAGACCCATACCCAGACCGTCCAAAGCAGACAATCCTACGGTGTTCTTAGCAGCAAAAGCCTCTGCACGACCGAGCACGATACAGTTTACCACAATCAGTGGGATAAACAAACCAAGTACTTCATAAATAGCAGGCAGATAAGCTTGCATCAAGAGCTGTACCATGGTCACAAAAGTAGCAATCACCACGATAAACGCAGGGATACGCACTTTATCAGGAATCAACTTCTTCAAGAGCGAAATCACCACATTCGAGCAGATAAGCACGAAAGTAGTAGCGAGTCCCATAGACATACCATTGATAGCAGAAGTGGTAGTCGCCAAGGTAGGACACATACCCAGTACGAGAGCGAATACTGGGTTCTCGCGCAAGATACCATTCAATACTGTATTTAATGCTTTATTTTTCATTGTTGGCCTCCTTTCTTTTGACAATGTTTCTCGCTGCAACCTGAGCATGTAGCAGGGTCGTTACCATAAGGGCAAGCGCCTTCTGCAACAGATGCGGCAGGTGCTTCCACTTGTGTTGCACCGCTCACCGCCTCGATTGGCATTGGTTGTTGTGCAATAGCGTTGTATGCTTTCACTACCACTTCGAGGAACGCGCGCGAGGTGATAGTTGACGCGGTGATCGCATCCACATCGCCACCGTCTTTGCTTACACTGAAGTTGGTAGTAGCAGGATTCTTACCCAGAATGTTGGATTTTGGTTTATCAGGATTGCAGAACCATGTGCTCATCAGCGCACCCAGACCAGGAGTCTCGGCTTGCTCCAATACCACGTAGCGAACGACATCGCCCACATTATTAAATCCTACCATGAGTCGGAAGGTGCCACCAAAAGGCATGTTCATGTTGCCCTCGGTGCTTGCCTCAACGGCTGTACCTACCCACTCTTCGCCTACATACGCTTTGTGCAGAGTGATACCATTCACCTCTTCTGCCTCAGCGATAGTCATGCCTTCCATCTCAGGAAGCACTTGCATGATAGCGCTCTGTTGCTTAGCCACTTTGGCTGCCTCAATAGGTGCCATGGTCAGCATATACACGCCAGCCAATGCAGCCGCAGCCATCAACGCGATGAGCGTCAGCGATAGCAACATATTCTTAAATGAACTTTGTAATTTTGCCATAGTCCTGTTCTCCTTATGCTTTCTTTTTCTCGCCAAAACGCTTTGGACGAATGAGGTTCAACAATGGTGCACATGCATTCATGATTAGGATAGCGAACGACATACCCTCTGGGTAAGCACCCCAAGTACGAATCACCATCACAATCACACCGATACCCACACCGAAGATGATCTTTCCCCAATTGCTCATAGGTGAAGTCACATAGTCGGTAGCCATGAACCATGCACCTAGCATCATACCACCGGTGCAAAGACTCAGCATCACATATTCGCCAGTGCATACGCTCTCTGGCAACATTCCAGCCCAACCAGTCACCGCAGCAAACAACGCCACAGTAGCCATGATGCTCACTGGGATATGCCATGTGATTACGCGGGTAGCAATAAGGAAGATACCACCTGCGAGCAGGAGCAATGCGCTCACCTCGCCAAGACTACCGCCCATCTTACCGATGAGGATATCCCACATCTCAGGCACTGCGCTCATCATGCTGTCGCTACCAGTCAGCGCCACTTTCATGGCAGCCAGAGGAGTAGCACCTGTAGCAGCGTCCACATACGAGGTAGCAAAACCTTGTGGCACAGGCCATGTGGTCATTTGAGCAGGGAAAGAGATCAGCAGGAACACACGACCCACAAGAGCAGGGTTGAAGATGTTTTGTCCTAATCCACCGAAACTCATTTTCGCTACGCCGATAGCCACCAACGCACCGATAATCACGATCCACCAAGGCAAGTTGCTTGGCAAGTTGAATGCCAACAACAGACCTGTCAGTACAGCAGAGAGGTCGCCGATAGTGGACTTTTGTTTCAAGATATATTTCGCAATCAGCCACTCAAACAGCACGCATGCTGCCACGCTGATGGCGGTGGTGATGAGTGCGCCCCAACCAAATTGCCAAACGCTGACTGCGTAGGCTGGCAGGAGGGCGATAATCACCAACAGCATATTTTTCCGCACGCTATCACCGCTATGGAAGTGTGGTGCGGGAGATACTATAAGTTGTTTCATAAATCGTTTTTGTTTTTGAGTCAGGAATCAGGAGTCAAGAATAAAGACTTATTACTTTCGTCTAATCAGTCGTTAGTGATTTGTCTTGGCTCTTGGTTCCTTGTTCTTTTTATTCTACTTAGCAGCTCTGCTGCGGATTATTCCTCCTACTTTTGCTTTACCCATGCGCACATAGTCGAGCAGTGGCAAGTGGCTTGGGCAGGTGAATTGGCAGCAACCGCACTCGATGCAGTCCATAATGTTGTGGTCTTCCATCTCGTCCCACATGCTGTGCCATGCTTGTTTGCTGAGCAGCCATGGCTCCAAGCCCATTGGGCAAGCACCAATACATTTGCCGCAGCGCACGCAGTTCGTAATCTCTTGGCGCAGACTCTCTGCCTCTGGCAAGAACAGCAGACCGCTCACGCGCTTGTTGCTTGGCATGTCGATATTGCTCATCGCACGACCCATCATAGGACCACCACCAATCACTTTACCTGTATCCTCTGGCACACCGCCTGCAAGAGCCACAACCTCGGTCAATGGTGTACCGAAACGCACATCGTAGTTACCTGGTTTAGCCAAGCTCTTACCTGTGACGGTCATCACGCGCGAGATGAGTGGTTTATTCTTTTGCACTGCTTCATATACAGCATAGATAGTAGCCACGTTGTCCACCACAGCACCTACCTCAATTGGCAGCGCACCGCTTGGCACTTGGCGACGGATACATGCGTCAATGAGTTGTTTCTCGCCACCTTGTGGGTATTTCAGTTTGAGGGCTTTCACCTCAATGCCGAGTACTTTGCTTGCTAGAGCAGTCATGTGCTTGATAGCATCAGGTTTGTTTGCCTCGATACCGATAATCGCTTTCTCAATGTTGAGCGCACGCATCAGCAGTTGAATACCGATGATAATTTCCTCGCCGTGCTCAAGCATGAGTTGGTGGTCGCAAGTCAAGTATGGCTCGCACTCCACGCCGTTCACAATCAGCACTTCCGCTTTCTTGCCTGGAGGAGGAAGGAGTTTCACGTGGGTTGGGAAACATGCGCCACCCAAACCTACGATACCTGCCTCTTGTACCTTATCTATGATATGCTTAGGTTCGTAGTCTAATTTGCGAACGATATCCTTGCTGCGGTCGATGGTCTCAAGCCACTCGTCGCCCTCCACATCCATGAAGATGGCAGGCATTTTCATGCCCCATGCATCGATGGTTGAGTCGATCTTGGTTATGGTACCACTGAAAGGAGCGTGGATATTCGCACTCACGAAGCCACCTGCCTTGGCGATCAGTTCGCCTACTTTCACTTTCTGTCCTTTCTCCACTACTGCTTGCGCAGGCGCACCGATGTGTTGTACCAACGGAATGACTGCTTTCGCTGGCAATGGGCACTCGGTGATAGGTTGATGAACAGAGTATTGCTTATTATCATGTGGATGAACTCCACCTATTCTAAATGTTGCTTTCATGCCTTTGCCTCCTCTTGTTTAGTTTCTACGCCTTTAACCTCTAACCTCTCACCTTTAACCTCAGCAGCTACAGGCGCAGCCTTTGGTGCTGCTGGTGCTTCTGCCTTTGGTTTGCGTGGTGGGAAATTCACTGCGTGGATTGCCCCTGTTGGGCAAGCGTCCTCGCACTTGCGGCAGAGGCGGCACTTGTTGTAATCGATGTACGCCAAGTTATTCTCGATGGTGATTGCATCAAACTCGCAGACTTTCTGGCACTTGCTACAACCGATACAAGCATTGGTACATGCCTTGCGTGCTACAGCACCTTTGTCTTTGTTCACGCACATCACTACCATTCGGCGGCTCTTTGGACCTTTCTTGCGGAGTTCGATGATGTTGCGTGGACACGCTTTCACACACTTACCGCAACTTGTACATTTCTCGTCGTCCACTTCTGGCAACCCTGTCTCGGGGTTCATGTGGATGGCATCAAACTCGCAGGCAGCCACACAGTCGCCGCAGCCCAAGCATCCGAACGGACAAGCCGACTCACCCACATAGCAGTTATGCAGGATTTGGCAGCTCTTAGCACCATCGTAGGTGCTAGTTTTTGGGCGTGCTTCGCACGTACCGTTGCAGCGTACTACTGCTACTTTGGGGTCGATGTTTCCGACCGCCATTCCAAGAATCTCACCTACTGTCTTCATCGTAGGTGCACCGCCTACAGGGCAGAGAAGTCCATCGAGCGTCTCGGCTTTCACGCAGCCTTCGGCAAAAGCGCGACAGCCTGCAAAACCGCATCCACCGCAGTTTGCGCCAGGCAACGCCTCTTGCACCTCATCGATGCGTGGATCTTCTTCCACCTTGAATTTTTGGGCAACGAAGTATAGCAGCACTGCTGCTACCAATCCCGTCACACCCAAAACGGCTAAAGAAATCAGAATTAAATTCATTGTTTTTTATGTTTTTATTAGTTATTTTTCTTCTTTGCTGTAAAGCTAAACTCTTTTTGCAATCTGTCTTTGAACATACCTAGCACGAGGTAGTAGAGTGCCATTGCGCAGAGTGCTGCTGTGCCGAGGATCTCCTCGCGCACATTCCACAACGCATTGCCCATAAATATCACCGCCAACATCACAAAGAACGGCAGCAAATATGCCAATACTACCGCTTTCCATCCCATCTTTTGCTGTACCATCACCTCCACCTCATCGCCGATAGCCCATTGCCCATCGCCTAAAAGAACAACTGTCATCTCTTTCTCTACGCTCTCTGCGCTGGCGCACATGGCTTTGGCTTTGCATGCCGCACATGCGCTCGTTTGCACGATACGCACGAGGGCGGTTCCGTCCTCATTCAATGCGATTATTATGCCGTCATGTTTAATCATTTTCCTTTTGCTTTGCAAAAAACGCGCAAAGGTACAAAAAAATATGCACATACACAAGTGTTTTGAGCGAAAATTTATTTTCAAGCTAAAAAACGCTTGTGTATGGGCTGCGTAGGATGGCAGTAGCTTCGAGGTGAGCGAGCGTAGCGAGGTGATATGACCCCAAAAAGTTGGACGGATTATTAAATTTGATATTTAGATCGATATTGCATAGGACTCATACCCAATCGCAATTTTATTCGATCTTTATTGTAATAGATAATATATTTCTTTAGCTGTCTTTTAAAATCAT
>JAZSEB010000012.1:0-85799 GCA_045531475.1 Paludibacteraceae bacterium | reverse complement strand
AAACTGCATAACAATCTGCTCCTTATGCGTGAATGGCTTGGGGATGCTAGCAGTCGGCTGTGATAGTACATGTGTTAATAACTCTAGAACCAATGTCTGTTTACGCAGAAGAATCAGTTTTTCTTTAGCTTGGCGCAAGATTCCATGTGGCATTACACTTACTTCAACTTGCTGAGAAAGGATATCACGGATATTGCTCTCATAGTAACAGCAGCGTTCTTCTGGCAATTCAATCACGGGAAAGAGGGGCATATTCCGCTCAGCTAGATGTGATAGATAAGGATACATCACATCTATCAATTGGTCTGGCGTATCCATGAGCGACAAAGCGGCATAATCCTCCGACTGACTGAGTTCCACGCAAGGGATTAGCGGACTAATAATGTGCAACGTACCACGCTGCATAGTGTAGCGACGACCGTTCAATATCTTTTCGGCAGTACCGCAGATGCATATAGTAATTCCTACTTTCATGGCACAAAGGTACACATTTTCCCTAATATCCACAAGAAAAATATAATATTTATACATAAAATCATACATATTGCTCAATTATTCGCTATTTTTGCTCTTTTATGAGGCAAAAAAAAGCAGTACCTTTGCAGTCGTAAACAAAAAAAACATATATAGTATGAAAAAGGTTGGATTATTTCTTTTGAAAAATAATGTTCAATGGATGACATTCTGTTTTCTTGGCTGGCTGATATGGGCAGCATGTAATTGGAACAACTTAGAGTTGGCGCAGAAGATAACTTTAGGTATTTATGCCTTCCTTATTGCGCACGAGTACGAGGAAGGGTACAAAGATCGTTTCTTGGAGCTAATGGCAGGACGATTGATGAAAATCAACTACAAAGCACTCACGCCAGGCTTAACGCACTTGTCGCAGGCAATCTATATCACAACCATTTTTTCGTTGGCACTGCTATTTCCAGGGCAATTATGGCTCACATTTGGTGTGATTATCTTGGCTATTTTTGAGGGATATGTACACAATATGGGTATCTTTCTTTTCCGTCTGCGAGGACTAAGTCCAGGTTGGTGGACAGCTATGGGTATGACTACTTTTGCTATATGGGGATTAGTGGAAATCAACCAAGCGTATGATTATACAGGCATACAATGGTTATGGGCAACACTATATTATATTGCTACTTTCATAGCAATGGAGATTGGTTTCCAAAAACTGATAAAGAATAGTTTCTCAAACACAATCCACTCTGCCCGTAGTTTTCTATCAGAGCGCTTTGGTACAAAGCAATAGGACATTTTCATCCTCACCAAACCAACAGAGCGGCACCAACGTGTCGCTCTGTTGGTTTCTTACCTCATCACCTCATTGCCTTTACACCCTACAAAAAAAATCGCCCCACAAGGCGATTTTTCTTGCACATACCTATAGATTAATCATAACTTGAGAAATCAACTCATCTCCAACATGCGTTGGATGGGCTTAATTGCATCTTTGGCGATTACTTCATCCACAAACACTTCATTGGTCTCATTGCGAATGCAGTTGTATAATTTTTGCAAAGTATTCATTCGCATATACTCACACTCATTACAATTGCAGTGATTAGCAATAACTTGTGCATTACATCCCATTATTTCTTCTGTTGCTTCTGGTGGTACAGGAATAAATTCCACATCTGGACATGCTTTTTGCATCTCATGAAGAATACCACTCTCTGTAGCCACAATAAATTGTTTCTGCTCAGGATGCTCTTTTGCATAATTCAGTAGAGCTTGAGTAGAGCCAATTACATCAGCATTTTGCAAAACAATTGCCTTGCATTCAGGATGTGCCAACACCTTTGCATTAGGATATTGTTGCTTTAGCGACAATATTGCCGCTACCGAGAAACGAGCATGTACATGACAACCACCACTCCAAAGATCCATTTCTCTGCCTGTAATAGAATTGATATAGCCACCTAAATTTTGGTCTGGTCCAAAAAGGATTGGTTTATCTTCCGGCAATTGACTCACAATCTTTAGTGCATTGCTGCTCGTTACTACCACATCAGTTAGTGCCTTAACCGCTGCACTCGTATTCACATACGACACCACCAAATGCTCAGGATGCTGTTCTTTCCATGCACGTAAATCTTCGGCCTTACAACTATCAGCAAGCGAGCAGCCTGCCGCAGGTTCAGGAATAAGTACACGTTTATTAGGACAAAGAATCTTAGCTGTCTCTGCCATAAAATGTACACCACACACTACGATAATATCAGCATCAGTCTTAGCTGCTTTTTGCGCCAATGCTAAGGAATCACCAATAAAATCAGCAACATCTTGAATCTCAGGACGTTGATAATAATGTGCCATAATAATGGCATTCTTCTCGCGACAAAGTGCGCGTATTTCTTCTGATATATTCATATGAAGATAATCGAAGTCTATAAATCATATAATTTAGCGTGCAAAGTTACTATTTTTTTTGCAATCAAACAAATATTTATGTAAAAATATCAAAAAAAACACCCTCACAAATATTTGCGAGGGTATTTTATTATGTTTTTAAGCGATACTTTCAGACTATCTACCTAATTTTCGCTCAATAGTAGCCACTTCTTGACGCAAGACCATATCATAACTCATCTGATCTTCCATTGAATTGAGAGAATGAGCTACTGTAGCGTGATCACGATGAACATGTTTGCCAATCTCAGCAAGAGAACTATCAGTAAACTTTTTGATAAGATATATCACTATATTTCTTGCTTTTACTGCATCTTTCGTTCTTGTTTTGGCTGTAATCACCCGTTCCGGCATATTTAACGATTGGCATACTGTATTGATGATATCATTTGGCAAGTATGAACGTGGATGCAATTCTACTAAACGACTAACCACCTTCTGAGCAAGTGCCATATCAATAGCATCATCCATCAATGTAGAATATGCCAGCAAACTAGCTAATACACCTTCTAGATCACGCACATTTTCAGTTACATGCGATGCAATGTAATCAACGATATTATCGTCCAACTTAATACCATCCTTCTTAATATGATATTGCAAAATATCTTTACGCAATGGATAGTCAGGACGAGTAATCTCAGCTGCAAGTCCCCACTTAAAACGTGATAGTAAACGATCTTGAATACCACGCAATTCCATAGGACTACGATCTGATGTTAATATGAGCTGCTTATGCGATTGTTGCAAATAATTAAATATTTGGAAGAATGTATCTTGCGTACCCTTAAGATCGGAGAAGTATTGAATATCATCAACAATTAGCACATCTACCGATTGATAGAACATCAAAAAGTCTGGTACTTGGTTACGATTCACTGCATCTTGGAATTGCAACTTAAAAGTATTGGCAGCAACATACAATACACGAGCTTCTGGATTAAGACGACACACCTCATTACCAATAGCATAAGCCAAGTGTGTTTTTCCTACACCACTTCCACCGAAAAGAAAGAGCGGATTAAAAATCGTCTTACCCGGATTTTTAGCAATTTCGATAGCTGCTGCACGTGCCAATTTGTTTGGCTCACCTTTTATAAAATTATCAAACGTATATTGCGCATTAAGTTGGCTATCCCAAGCATCCACAATTTCTTTAGAAGACGCAAAAGTTTCTACACGAGAACGAGTCACAGGCTCACGGAATGGCTCACTGGGAACATCTATACTGCTGCCTGCTACCATAATACGATACTCCAATTGCACTTGTGGACCAAACACCTTTCTTAATACACGCGATAGAATATCAATATAATTCTCCTCAATATACTCCACAATAAACTGGCTTTTGACTTGCAAGACGAGTACATCATTTTCATATTGCAACGCAAGCACAGGAGCGAACCATGTCTGGTACGCACTCTGCGATAAGTTGTCGCGCAATATCTGCTGGCATTGCGCCCACAATATGTTTACATCTTGCTTCAAATTTAGTGGATTTAATTTAAAAAAAATTAAAAAAGGCGTAAAAAAAAGCGACTTCTTTTCGAAATCCGGTGCAAAGGTACTGCTTTTTTTTGAACTGACCAAATATGGTGGTATATCAAAAAAATAGGTAATTCATATTTATCAAGATTTCAGCGAGTTACAAACAAGCAGCTGATTATCTTTCGATTATAGAGTTTATCAACATGTAAGTAATTGAAACTCATAACTAAATCACTTTTTGTTCCACACGTATTTGTTTCACATAAAAATTCCTAACTGCCTGATAATTATTGCAGTTAGGAATTTTTTAACATTTTTCGTAAATTAGACGTTCGAAAAATTAGTTTGTTTTCGGTAATTTCTTTTGGATGAAAGGTCTTGCTTTTACAGACATCACAATGGAATCGATATTTAACACCGTTTTATCCAAATCTTCGAGAGCAGTATTAAGGTTATCATATAGCACTTTATCATTCAAAAGAAGCCCTAAGGTTCCCTCTTGCGATTGAAGCGCACTATTCACAATATTCAGTGTGCTATCTACTCTTGCGATGGTAGCTTGGATATCGGCAGCTTGTACATCCGAAAGAATGGCATTAATGCCCTCTATGGTTTGATCTGCTTTCTCCACTACGCCAGGCAATTGGTTATGAGTAAGATTGCGGATATCACGGCTACTAATAGCAAGATCGTTTGTGATACGCTCAACGTTTTGTAACGTAGCACGTAGACCTCCCTCCTCTACCTCGCTATTGAGCGAAGCTAGTAAAATATTTGCTTCTGAAAGAAGACTATCTAATTGCGCTAATAAGCCAGTCTGCAGATTATCTACTAATCCAGGTACAATACAGGTTGGCAATGTATCTCCACCTTGATATGGCATTGCACGGTTTGGCATAGCAGGCAAAATCAACTCAATAGCGCCACCACCCAATAATCCGTCAGCGATGAGCGCCATCTCCGTACCACGAGGTAAGGAGATATTTTTGTCAATAGCCACTGCCACTCGGAAAGCAGGGTGTTGAGTAAAATCATATTGAATAGTTTCTACCAACCCAACCTTGTAACCTTTTATATATACAGGTGCTTGTTCGGTAAGACCATTAGCACGTTCAAATTGCCCGACATACACTTTTGTTGGCGAGAAAATATTCACGCCCTTAAGGAAATTAAATCCAAAATACAAGATGCCCAAACATATAATGGCAAGGACACCCACTTTTAATTCTCTTGAGTATTTCATTTTTTCAAATTATTTTTCTTACATTGCTATAGCATACTTGTCAATACTATTGTTTTGTAAGGTTGTTACTTGTTATAATATTGTTGTTATTAAGATTATTGTTATCAAGTTTATTATTTGTTGTAATATTTCTCAAAGGCATTAAAAATGCCATTTACAATTCCAGTCTTTCCTTCGGCACTTGCCAACCATTTTTCCTCTTCGGCATTGCTCAAGAAGCCCATTTCTACAAGCACGCTAGGACATGCTGATTTGAGCAATACCCAAAAGGCAGCTTGACGTACGCCACGATTTGCACGTTGCAAAGTACCAACAAACTGATTTTGGACTAATTCCGCAAATAGCAGGCTATTCTCCATGTATTGGTTTTGCATCAGTTCGAAAAGTATGTAACTTTCAATAGAATTTGGGTCAAATCCTTGATAAACTGTTTGATCTTCCTCTAATTTCATTACGGCATTCTCTCGCATAGCGACATCCAAATTATCCTCCATTCGGTCTGTACCAAGAATAAATGTTTCTGCTCCACATGCTTTTCTATTCTCCGCTGCATTAGTATGAATACTAATGAATAAATCAGCATGATTCTTATTTGCAATATCTGCACGTTGTTGCAGTGGTAAAAAAACGTCGGTGTCGCGCGTGAGTATTACTTTCACTTCTGGATATTTTTCGCCAATTTTTGCGGCAAGTTGCTTTGCAACAGTAAGATTGAGGTTTTTCTCTTGTACTCCCATTTTCAATCCAACAGCCCCCGTATCATGGCCGCCATGTCCAGCATCAATCACTACTGTAAAAGACATCATCGCAAACATGGCCATCAGCATAAACACCTTAAATATCACTCTGTAAATCATCATATTTTATCGTTTTTACAATTTCTCTACAAAAATTATGCAATTCTATTCTTCTACTGCTATTCTAGGGATATTACAACCTATAAAATTACCCAAAACAGAAGCTGCGTAACAGCCCAAAATCTGCGGATTATCTGCAATAAAATCACTAGCTGTAAGATAGTAGAACGCATCTGCTATACAGTGAGGAAAGCCACAATGGATGAACAAAGGGACAGCAAAAAGCAACGGTACCCAATGCCCAAACTCTTTTCCTTTTTTTGCAAAATTCACAGCACTTGTCATCAAAATACCGCAGCCAATAGCAAGTATTCCGCAGCCCAAAGGTCCAGTAGAAAGACGCGATTGCAATACAGAGGAGGCTGCTTCATGAAGTGGCAGTGATGCAAAATTAGTCATCAAAGCAATTAGCAAACACCCCACGATATTTCCAGGAAAGATACAGAACAACAACTCCCAAAAATCCGTCTTAGACCTCACATAGCCCGCCATGCCAGTAAATAGTTTTGCTTTGTAAGATACAACAGTAGCTAATCCAAAGATAAACAGGAACATACCAATGGTTTTGTTCGCTAAAAATCCCCATCCTGCAATACCAATACAAATGCCCGCAAAGACGGAACGGGAAATAAGTAACAGTATGTGTTTATAATTTAATTGCATCGTTGTTACCTTGTAGTTAATAGAAACGCGTTTTAGCTATAATTTCCAAATGTTTGATTCTTTCTTCCGAAACATCAAAAACGGCATATGGACATGCAATAGCTACTAAACAAGCGGAAAAATATTTCAAAATTTGCTTCATAAATAATGATCTAAAAATCCAGTTCTAAGTCTTCGCGTATACACATACATGCAGTATTCAAACTGCAAAGGTACAACTTTTTTTGCAAACATGCAAATTTCGTCTGCATTTTCCTATTTTTATTCAAATAACGAATCTTAAAAAAATGCACATTTTATCATTAATGTATCATTAGCCTATCATCGGCTTATCCCCCGCTTATCTTCCGCTAAAAAAGAGAGTTACATGCAATCGTAGACTATTGTTCCTAATCTTAATAATCGACTATTTTTAGAGTTTAGCATGATATTCGCTATTCTATTAAAAAATAGTTCTTCGGAAAAACTTTCAATCTTTTTCTTGCATATATGCAAAAAAAGTTGTACCTTTGCAGGCTAAATTTGGTAATTTGCGTCAAAACACGAAACAATTATGGTAGCTAGTGATTTCACAAAAGAAGAAGAGCAGTTGATTGAGAGCGAATTTCAAGCCCTTTTAGCCGATTATGCCCGTACGAGTCACCGCCAGAAGGTAGAGATTATTACTCGTGCATATAACCTAGCTAAGCAGGCGCATAATGGTGTGCGCCGTTTATCTGGAGAGCCATACATGATGCACCCATTATCGGTAGCACGAATTGTGGTGAAAGAGATTGGTTTGGGGAGCACAAGTATCTGCGCAGCGCTCTTGCACGACGTGGTGGAAGACACCGAATATACAGCTGAGGATATAGAGCATCAATTCGGTCCGAAGATTGCTAGCATTGTAGTAGGCTTGACGAAGATTTCTGGTGGTGTATTTGTAGACCAAGCAGTAAAACAAGCAGAGAACGTGCGCAAGTTGCTACTAACCATGTCGGATGATATTCGTGTGATGCTGATCAAGCTGGCCGACCGTTTGCACAATATGCGTACATTAGCAGCCCAACGTCCAGAAAAACAACGTAAAATTGCTATTGAAACGCAATACATTTATGCTCCTATGGCTCACCGTTTGGGTCTTTTCCCAATCAAAACGGAGTTAGAGAATTTGAGTTTCAAATATGAGATGCCTGAGCTATATGCCGAGATTGAAGCTAAGTTGCAAGCCAATAAAGATGCGCAGATGGAGAACTTTGAGGAGTTTGCGGCGCCTATCCGAAAGCATTTAACTATGATGGGATATGACTTCAAACTTTATGCACGTACAAAATCGGTATATTCCATCTACAAAAAGATGGTGACTAAGGGGATTCCATTTGATCAAGTGTACGATTTATTAGCGGCACGTATCGTATTTGAGCCCAACTCTCAATTTTCGGAAAAAGACCAATGCTGGATGATTTATTCAGCTATTACTGAAATATACCGTCCTCACCCAGAGCGTATCCGTGATTGGATATCCACGCCCAAAGCCAATGGTTACGAAGCATTGCATGTAACGGTGATGGGTAATCATGGTCAATGGATAGAAGTGCAAATCCGTACTGAGCGTATGCACGAGTTAGCAGAGCATGGTTTGGCTGCTCATTGGCGCTACAAAGCTGGCGGTGAAAGCGAACATGAATTGGATAGATGGTTGCGCGAGATTAAAGATGTATTAGCAAACCCAGATCCAGACGCATTGGCATTCTTGGACACCTTCAAATTGAACTTGTATCATCATGAAGTGTTTGTTTTCACACCACGTGGAGATATACGTACATTGGCGCAAGGTGCTACCGTATTGGACTTCGCCTACCAGTTGCACACTCAATTAGGAGAGCATTGTATTGGAGCCAACGTGAATCGAACCACACGCACTATTGGCTATATTTTGCAAAGTGGTGACCAGGTAGAGATCCTGACCTCAGAAAAGCAGAAACCAGAACCCGAGTGGCTGAATATTGTAGTAACAGCTAAGGCAAAGGATCACTTGAAAAAGTATTTCCGTAAGCAAGAAGGAAATGCAGAACATTCTCTAACACCAGACACCACAACCGCCAAAGTGGTGAACTTATACATCAAAGGAAGCGATACGGTAGGCGTATTAATGCGCATCTTACAAGTTATGAGCGACGAATATCGAATCAACTTCAGCGATCTACATGTGACGTCCGACAAAAATAATTTTACTTGCGAAGTAGAAGCTAGCATGTATGATATGAACAAATTGGGAAAAATGTGCATGCAACTACGCCAAATAGGCGGCATAAATACTGTGAACGTCACAAAAATTGACGGCGTAGACATGCAATGCGAATGTGGAATACAAAACATCGAATAAGAACATAAAACAAAAATAACGATGAAAAAATTATTGAGTATTGCTGCAACATTGTTTTTTACAATAGTAGCAATGGGACAAGATCCCGTAATCACTTTCAACAAAACGACTCATGATTTTGGTAAAATCAATGAGCTCGATGGTCGTGTAACAACCGTATTTGAGTTTAAAAACGAAGGTATTGCACCCTTAGTACTCAGTAATGTACGTGCTAGTTGTGGCTGTACAACTCCCAAATGGACTCGCGAGCCTATTGAGCCAGGTCAAAAGGGAGAAATTACTGTTACATATAACCCAGCAGGCCGTCCTGGTCGTTTCCAGAAGACAGTAACAGTAACAAGCAACACATCCACTCCTACCATAAAATTGTATATCAAAGGAGAAGTAATTCCAAAGCCATTAAAACCAGAAGATGCTTATCCAGTGAAAATGGGCGAATTGAATCTCAAACGTCGCACATTAACATTTGGCAGCATGGTACAGGGCACAAAGAAAACGATGGAAGTGGAGTATACCAATTTAACCGATCAGCCTGTGACAGTGGATGTTTTGCTACGCGAACAAGATGCATTTTTCAAACCCAACGTAACGGTAAAAACCATCGAACCTAACCAAACAGGAAAAATACAAATCAGTCTAGCAGCAGAAGAGAGTCCACTATTGGGTCCTATCAATGTTAAAGCTTATGTGGTGGTGAATGGGAAACGCCAGTTTACAGAAAGAAACGCTATCACCTTGAGTGCTAATATTCGTGAAGACTTCTCCAAAATGACTATAGAAGAACGTCAGAAAGCTCCAATTGTAGATATTGAACGCAATATAGAATTAGGTAGTGTAAAAGCAGGCAAGAAAGGTACATTTAAAGTTAGTTTAGGCAACGTAGGTGGCGGTAGTCCGTTGTATGTTCGTCGCATTGTATTGAAAGATGATGTATTGACTGCTATTGCTCCTAAATCAGCTATCAAGAGCGGACATAAAGGAGATATCAAGTTTGAAGTGAATACTATTTCGAAAGACAACAAGACACCAATAGAAGCGGCTCATTACTCACGCGTGGTAACATTGATTACCAACGATCCAAATTCCCCAATTGTAAACTTGAAACTTAATTGGACAGTAGAATAATGGAACATCCAGAAAATAGTGCACAATACAAAGGGTTAACTGTTAATGCTGGTGTAGAGAATCTCCCAAGTGTGAATCCCTATGCCACCTTCCGTCGTCGCAAACCTATCTTGACAGCAGATGAATATGTAGAGGGTATCTTGCGAGGCGACATGCGTTTGCTTAGCCAAGCAGTAACACTCATTGAGAGCAATCTGCCTAGCGATCAAGTGATTGCTCAGCAAGTGATAGAACGTTGTTTGCCCCATGCAGGCAATGCTATACGTTTAGGCATCACTGGAGTACCAGGAGCAGGCAAATCCACCTTTATCGAAGCATTGGGTACTCTACTCTGCCACCAAGGTAAACATCTCGCTGTATTGGCTATTGACCCATCGTCGGAACGCAGCAAAGGCAGTATTCTCGGTGATAAAACACGTATGAATCATCTATCCACTGAGGCAAATGCATTTATTCGCCCTAGTCCATCTGCTGGTAGTTTGGGAGGTGTGGCTCGCAAAACACGTGAAACTATCGTATTATGTGAAGCCGCAGGCTTTGATACTATTATTGTTGAAACTGTAGGTGTTGGTCAGTCCGAGACAGCAGCTCATTCAATGGTAGATTTCTTCTTACTTTTGCAGGTAACCGGAACAGGTGATGAATTGCAAGGTATCAAACGAGGCATCATGGAAATGGCGGATGGAATAGCTATCAATAAATGCGATGGAGCAAACGTGGAGCGAGCAGAAGCAGCTCGTGTAAGTTTAAAAAATGCATTGGCACTATTTCCTCCAACAGAATCAGGTTGGAAGCCTTATGCACTTACTTGTTCTGCTGTTGAAGGCAATGGCATTCAAGAGGTTTGGAACATGGTTGAAGACTATGTAAGGTTCGCGCGCGAGAATGGATATCTTGATCACTTACGTACACAACAAGCTAAATATTGGATGTATGAGACTATCAATCAAAACTTATTAGATAGTTTCTACAAATCTGATATTATGGAACAAATCATCGCTCATACCGAACAACGCGTATTAAACAACGAAATTAGCAGTTTTACTGCTGCATATGATTTATTAAAACAATATGGCGACATCCACAAACACTAAAAAACGCACTTCAACATCCACGCTGCCTAGAGTAGCAGCTAACGAAATGGGCAAACTTCCCCCACAGGCTCTCGAACTAGAAGAGTCGGTGTTAGGTGCCCTATTGATTGAAAAAGATGCGTTTGCGACAATAGCAGATTTATTGCGCCCTGAGTCATTTTATTCAGTGCAACATAGCGTTATCTTTGAAGCGATTCGCGCACTGGCTGCTAAGGATGCACCAATTGATATACTCTCTGTGGTAGAACAGTTGAGATCTTCTGGAGATTTGGAAAAAGCTGGAGGTGTGGTTTATCTTAGCGAACTCACACGTCGCGTTGCATCTGCAGCACACCTTCGCTACCACGCACAAATTGTGGCACAGAAATCCACTGCGCGCGATCTTATTTCCATGGCATGCCAGATAGAAGAAAAAGGCTACGATGAAACACAAGATATAGACGTGCTGATGCAAGAAGCTGAAGCGGGTATCTTTGAAATATCACAACGTGCACAAAAACGCGATGTCACACAAATTGACCCCGTTATTGAAGAAGCTTTTGAGCGCATGCGAAAAGCTGCTAAAAACGAGGGAAATATCTCTGGTGTGCCTAGTGGTTTTACCGAATTAGATAAAATCACTTCGGGATGGCAGAAATCAGATCTTATTATTATTGCTGCACGACCAGCTATGGGTAAGACTGCTTTTGTATTGTCTATGGCAAAAAATATAGCCGTGAATTTCAACCGGCCTGTGGCAATGTTCTCGTTGGAAATGTCAAACGTACAGTTGGTTAATCGTTTGATTATGAACGTTTGTGAAATCGAGGGCGACAAAATCAAAAATGGTCGACTTACCAAAGGCGAATGGGATAAACTAGAAAACAAAGTAAATGACTTAATGGGTGCACCAATCTACGTGGATGACACACCAGGATTGAGTGTATTTGAGTTGCGCAGTAAAGCAAGAAAACTGGTTAGAGAAAAGAGAGTTGAACTTATCATAATCGATTACTTACAACTAATGAATGCTAATGGCACTAATTTTGGTAGTCGCGAGCAAGAAGTTAGTATCATCTCTCGCACATTGAAAGGTATTGCCAAAGAGTTGGATATCCCAGTTATTGCACTGAGTCAGCTTAACCGTAACGTAGAAAAACGCGACTCAAGCAATAGCAATGTAGAAGGTAAAAAACCTCAACTATCTGATTTGCGTGAATCAGGTGCAATTGAGCAAGATGCAGATATGGTATGCTTCATTCACCGACCTGAATATTATCGTATCTACAATGATGATAAATCGGGTAAAGATTTACGTGGATTGGGACAAATAATTGTAGCAAAACACCGTAATGGTGCCACAGATGAAGTATGGTTGCGCTTTGTGGGTAAATATGCAAAATTCCAAAACGAGAATGAAGCATTTGATGAGAGCATATATGAAAATGTTCCCACTACCTCAGCCGCTAGCACTACTTTCCAAAGCCGAATGAATACTCAACCAGATGCCAATGGCGCTAAATTGGATGATGACATTACGCCATTCTAAAAATTAACAACACCATAAAACATTGAGAAAAATAATATAACAACATAATGAAAAGAACAGTAATCATTGATGCGCTACAATGCGCAGGAGAAGGACAACTCATTAACGTTCGTGGATGGGTTCGTAGCCGTCGTGGCAACAAAAATGTCAGTTTTATTGCTCTTAACGATGGTTCTACAATTAAAAATATCCAAATTGTAGTGGATTTGGCAGTATTCCCAGAAGAGCAGCTCAAACCTGTAACCACTGGCTCATGTATTTCCGCTACTGGTCATTTGGTAGCAAGCCAAGGTAGTGGCCAAGCTGTAGAAATTCAACTTACTGAATTAGAAGTATATGGCACAGCAGATCCAGAGCAATATCCATTACAAAAGAAAGGACTTAGTATGGAATATTTGCGCACGATTGCGCACTTGCGCCCACGCACAAATACATTTGGTGCGGTATTCCGTATCCGTCACAATATGGCTATGGCTATCCACCAATATTTTCACGAGCATGGATTCTTCTATTTCCATACTCCAATCATCACTGCTTCCGATTGTGAGGGTGCAGGACAAATGTTCCAGGTAACAACCAAGAATCTTTATAATCTCAAAAAAGATGAAGAAGGTAAGATTGACTACTCTGACGACTTTTTCGGCAAGCAGACATCGCTCACGGTTTCAGGTCAATTAGAAGGCGAGTTGGCCGCTATGGCATTAGGAAAGATTTATACATTTGGTCCAACATTCCGTGCAGAGAATAGCAACACTCCACGCCACCTTGCAGAGTTTTGGATGATTGAACCAGAAGTGGCATTTATCCAAAAAGACGAACTTATGGACCTTGAAGAGGACTTTATTAAGTATTGTGTTCGCTGGGCACTAGAGCATTGTATGGACGATCTGCAATTCCTCAACCAATTTGTAGATAAAGGCTTGATTGAGCGATTGGAATCAGTAGTGAATACTGAGTTTGTTCGTCTGACCTATACCGAGGGTGTTGAGATTCTTCAAGAAGCAGTCAAGAACGGCAAGAAATTTGAATTCCCATGTACTTGGGGCGAAGATTTAGCTTCAGAACACGAGCGTTACTTGGTAGAAGAGCATTTTGGCAAACCAGTAATCATGTCCGACTATCCAAAAGACATTAAGGCCTTCTATATGAAGATCAACGAGGACAATAAAACTGTACAAGGAACTGACGTTCTCTTCCCTCAAATTGGTGAGATTATCGGTGGTAGTGTCCGTGAAGAGAGCCTTGATAAACTGAATGCAGAAATTGCTCGTCGTGAGATTCCTATGAAAGATATGTGGTGGTATTTAGATACACGCCGTTTTGGTGCAGCACCTCACGCTGGCTTTGGATTGGGCTTTGAGCGTCTACTCCTCTTTGTGACAGGTATGCAAAATATCCGCGACGTGATTCCATTCCCTCGTACACCAAAAACAGCTGAATTCTAATCAATTAATAACTATTTTGCTATGCGTAAACTATTTTTCGCTGTACTACTAACCATTACCACGTTCGTTGGAATCAACGCACAAACGCGATTAGTAGGACGACTAATTTCAGTCGAACAGCAAGCTATTGAAGGAGCATCAATCACCCTAGCAAATCAAGGCATTTCTACAAGTACGAACGCGAATGGAGAGTTCTCGCTCACATACTTAGAGGCTATTGATGAAGAGGTAATTATTGAAGCTTACGGATACATGTCTGATATTTTACTAATCCAACTCATTGAAAATCAAACAACTGAATTAGGCGATATCACCATGCAACCTGATCTCGCTGTAGAGATGAAAGAGGAAGTAATTCTAAATCTCGCAGAGATTGATCTCAACGATGATGAAGGTAAGAGCCAATCTATGTCTTCTGCCACAAGTGCAAGTCAAGACGTATTTAATGCTACCATCTCATATGCATGGTCTAATGCACGCTATCGTGGACGTGGTTACGAACAAATCTACGAACAAAACTACATTGAAGGTATCTCGTTCAACTCTGCTGAACGTGGTCAGTTTAACTTTTCTGCCATGGGTGGTTTGAACGATGCTACACGCTATCGTGAAGTAGTAGAAGGCATTGAAGCCAATAATTTCACATTTGGTTCTATTGGTTTATCTACCAACTACTTACAGTCTGCCACAAACTATGCACAAGGATGGAAAGTAGGATTAGCTGGTACCAACCGTAACTACAAAGGGGCTGCACGTGCTACCTATTCGAGTGGACTCATGGAAAATGGTTGGGCTTTCACAGCACAACTAGCATGGCGATACACTCCATACATCGATGTGAAAGGTCAGATTGGTGAAGGTATTGCTTACAACTCGTTTGGTTATTTCTTAACAGCTGAAAAGCAGTGGGGAAAAGACAAACGCCTCTCACTCATCACCTTTGGAGCACCTACTCGTCGTGGTCAATCGGCTGCGGTAACTCAAGAGACATACAACCTCACCAATCAATACAACAAGACTTCGTGGGGACACAACAACTACAATCCTTATTGGGGATACCAAGATGGCAAAGTGCGTAACTCGCGTATTGTTGAGACATATGATCCTACTGTAATTGCAAGTTTCGATTGGCAAATCAATGACGAGAATTTCCTCAAAGCAGGTGTAGGCTATCATTATTCTATGTACTCCAACTCGGCACTCACCTTCTACAATGCTCCAGACCCACGTCCAGACTACTATCGCAACATGCCATCATTCCTTTTCGATGGACAGATAGACAAAGATGGATATTACATCAACGAAGATCTTAATGGTAAAGAGATGGGACAAGGAGGATATTACAATGGTGCATATGTAGGGCCTTCTGTAAATATGGATACCTACTCCACTCTGGTGGATTTGTGGACTAGTCGTGATGACAACGCAACTCAAATTAATTGGGATGCATTATATGCTGCCAACTATGCCAACAATGCCAATAATCCTGCCGGATCTGCACGCTATATCGTAGAACGTCGTCACAACGATATCCAAGAAGGTATGATCAACATTAATTATCGCAACACTGCAGTTGATCATCTCACCACTACCGCTGGACTCGAACTCAAAGGTTCGCAAGGTATTCACTTCAAGACGGTTGACGATTTACTCGGTGGTAATCAATGGATTGATGTGGATCCGTTTGCTGAACGTGACATCAAAGAGTTGGCAACAAATATTGGCCTTACTCAAGCCGATATTGCTAACGTAAAGCAAAATGATTTGCGCAACCCTAATGCAGCTATTGCCACAGACGGACGTTTCGGTTACGACTACCGCATCAATATGATGAACGCAAAGCTTTGGGCACAAAACGAGTGGAACTGGAATAATGTCGATTTGTACTATGCATTACAACTCACCTACTCTTCTATCCAACGTACAACCGACATGATTAATGGTCGTGCTTGGTACTTAGCTAAATTAAATCCAAATAATGCCACTTATTATCTAGCAAGTAATGCAGAAGCAGTACTTGCCCTCGGAGAGGATATTTCGAATAATACAGAGCGCATGACGATGATTCCTAAACGTCTTGCTGGTTATACCCACCACTTCATTGATCCTGCGTTTAAGATTGGCGCAAATTACAAAATTGATGGTCGTAACCAAATCAAAATCAATGCTATTGCAGAAACCAAAGCACCACTTGGACGTGATGCATATATCTCTCCACGTGTGCACGACCGTGCCGTTGAAAACATCTATCGCCATGACTTGGCTTCTGCTTTTGCTGAAGCGTATGGAACTTCTTGGTTAAAGGAATACTTTGGAGCAAGCCAAAAGATTGTAGGTGGTGACCTCACCTATAATTTCAACTATCCTATCGTTCGTGGTCGCGTGACAGGTTTCTTCACACAATTCTGGAATGGCACAGAGCTTAATGGCTACTACGATGATGAAGCACGTACATTTGTAAACCAATCACTAACAGGTATTAGCCGCCGTCATATGGGTATAGAAGCAGCCGCAGCAGTTAAGTTGGGTCTATACTTCACACTTACTGGAGTACTCAGCGTGGGCGACTATCGCTACACCTCTAACGCGTATGCTATCACTTCTGCAGAAAACGGAATGGCTTTGGCTGAGAATGCCAACGGTCCTATCTACGAATTGCGAGATAGCGTACTCATTAAGGGATTGCGTGTTGCTACTGGTCCTCAACTCAATTCTAGTCTCAAACTCAGTTTCTTCCACCCAGATATGTGGTTTGCAGATATCACAGTTAGCTATTTCGATTGGAGCTATCTGGATTATGCACCAGCACGCCGTATGCAAGGCTTATTCACTGGTACACGTGCTGATGGAAGTACAGTAAATGGTTGGTATGGAGATTCTTACACAAATGCTATTGAGAAAGATGCAGAAGGCAACGTATTGTATGATCAATACGGTGTGCCAGAGTTGAAGTATCCATATAGTTTGCTTTCAAACCAAGAGATGCTGACTGCCAATAACCCTCTCCATCGTTTCTTGGTAGATGCTAGCATTGGTAAACTTATTTACCTCAAGGACCGCCAGTCTATATCCATCAACTTGACTGTAAACAATATTCTCAACAATACTCACTTCAAGACAGGTGGCTACCAACAAGCACGTTTGCCACGTCAAACACGTCAAGGTGTGGATGACCGCGAGAACTCTGTTATTAGTCCTAATGCATGGAAATTCCCTGCGAAATACTACTATGCATGGGGAACCAACTTCTATCTTAACATTCAATACAAACTCTAAGTTTTATGAAGAAGATTATATATATAGCTTTCGTGGCGTTGTGCGTAGCATGTACGCCTAATCCTGTGGATGAGAGCAAACTCTTCCTCACTGAGGATCAAGCCAGCGAACTCATCGGGCAAGGAACTTTGCTCACGCTGCAAGAGTTTAAAGATACCTATATGACCGAGAAAGGTAACTTCTTGAGTGATACTACATTGTATCGTACTCGTGCCACCAAGAATGGTGTAGACTACCTTTTCTCTATTGATACCATTCCTGCCTCTGAATCGCCTGTATATATCCGCGGACGCGTGACTACAGACGATTATGCAGGTAACTTCTACAAAGCTATGTGCATTCAGCAGATTGTAGATGGAGAGCAACAAGCACTACGTTTGTCTGTAGATGCAGGTTCTGTAGGCGGATTGTATCAAATTGGTCAAGAGATTTTACTTCGAGTAGATGGATTGGCTATTGGTAGATATGCTAACCAACCACAACTCTGTATGCCATCTTACAACAACAATATTTATGCAAATAATGCTGAACAAAAGATTGGTTGGGCACCTGGTCGTATTCCTATGGCTATTTTCAATGCTCATACTCAATGCATTGGCAAGCCTGATGTAAGCAAACTAGTGTATGACGAAATGACCATCAAGGAGTTCACATCTGTTCTCAATCTCCAAGAGACACGTAAACTGGATGCAAAATTAGTACGCATTAAAGATGTTCATTACACTGGATATTACTTCACTACCAGCGGAACTGCCAAATGTACCACTGGTAATCCAGAAGATGATACGAATGCCAATGTTTTCGCTCCTACCACAGAGAATATCGGGTATCCTCAGAGTCGTGTGATTGAGGATGCAGATGGCAATAAAACAGCCATATCTTCTTCTGAATATGCTAAGTTTGCACACTTTTATATTCCTGGTGCAGATAAGAATGGCGTAACTAATTGCGCGAACTATGTAGGCGATGTAGTTGGTATTCTTGGTTTCTATAGCGATAATGCAAGGTATGATCCAGCATACGATGATTGGTCTATTACTATTCGTTCGTTGGATGACCTCCAACTCTACGATGATGAAGGTAATCTATGGCCACGCATCGAATACACCAAGTAATGCTGACTTTAGTTAGTGATTAGTTAGTGATTAGTTAGTGATTCGTATACCCTTAGTATACCTTTAGTATATGACTTGGCTTGATATTCTCATCCTTCTACCCCTGCTCATCGGCCTCGTAAGAGGTCTGATGAAGGGGTTGATTGTGGAAGTTACATCTATTGTGGCTATCGTACTTAGCTTTTGGGGAGCACAATCTTGGAGCAGCACATTTGCCGCATGGTTAATGCAACAATTCATGTGGGGCGAAGCTGCAAGTATAGTAGTGGCATATGCTCTACTATTTACAGGTATTGCGCTGATACTCAATATCCTTGCACGGTTGTTGTCTAAACTCCTCCAAAAAATACAACTCGGATGGCTCAATCGCCTTTTAGGGGGTATATTTGGCACTGCCAAATGGTGTATCGTGATTTTAGCATTAGTACTATGTTTGCACAATCTGGATAAGCAATTTCAGTTTATCAAACCCGAACTGAAAGAGCAATCTGTGGTATATACAAAAATTACTCCGTATGCAGAAAAGGCATGGGAGAAAATCAAAGCAGAGATAGATGCGAACAAACAAGAACAGAAAAAAGATACTCAGTCATAATATACTGCTCGCTACGTAGAATATTCAGTGATACAAAAAAAAGAGAGACCAAATGGTTTCTCTTTTTTTGGGGTGGATAGTGGGGCTCGAACCCACGACACTCGGAACCACAATCCGATGCTCTGCCAACTGAGCTATAACCACCATGTTGCTCTCTTACCGAAAGCGACTGCAAAGGTACTACAAAAATTGCAAATATGCAAATTTTTTTAGAAGAAAATGTATTTTTATATAAAAAAGAGCATATTATTGTGGTTTATACCCTTCATTGGCCGAACTACTGCACCCTTTTGCGTGTAGCCAATAGCGCTTCTCCTAAATTCACTACTGTTTGCTGGCAAGCACCCGATTCATCATAAATCTTTGGCGATAAACGCTGCAAGCTCAGATAGATTCTCTCTGCTTCTAGCAGTGCGTTGAGCGATTCTTCGTCTGCTCCAACTGCCTTTCCCAGCAATAGATTCATCATATCTACTGCACACCAGAACATGGCTAAACTGGTATATTTACCATGATGCACACGGTACATTGGCAAGATGGCCTGGTATGCCTCCTCCACTTTCCCCTCGCGACGCAATTCAAAAATCTCTTTTACTGTCATAACTAAAACAAAAAAGCCAAGAAACCGACCGCTTGATCATATTTCTTGGCTATTATTCAATTATCTTCTGCGAAGATGTTGCATCTGTTGCATTTTCTTCATCATCTTGCTTGTTTGCTCAAACTGTTTCAAGAAGCGGTTGACTTCCACGATACTTGTTCCCGATCCTTTGGCAATACGATTCTTGCGACTGCCATTCAACAAGGAAGGGTTGCTACGCTCTGCTGGCGTCATTGAAGAGATGATGGCCTCGATTGGTTTGAATGCATCATCGCTCACTTCCACCCCTTTCAAGGCTTTGTCCATACCAGGGATCATACCCATCAAGTCCTTCATCGAACCCATCTTCTTGATTTGTGCGAGTTGTGAAAGGAAGTCGTTGAAGTCGAACTGATTCTTGGCTATACGTTTGCTTATTCGGCGTGCTTCTTCTTCGTCGTATTGCTCTTGTGCACGTTCTACGAGTGAAACCACGTCGCCCATACCCAAGATTCGGTCTGCCATACGCGATGGGTGGAACACATCCAGCGCATCCATCTTCTCACCTGTACCGATGAATTTGATTGGCTTTTGTACTACAGAACGGATACTGAGGGCAGCACCGCCACGGGCGTCACCATCCAACTTGGTAAGGATTACGCCATCAAAATCCAAGCGGTCGTTAAACTCCTTGGCGGTATTCACGGCATCCTGACCCGTCATGGCATCTACTACGAAGAGTGTCTCTTGTGGATTGATGGCTTGTTTGATAGCAGCAATCTCTTGCATCATCTGCTCATCCACAGCCAAACGACCTGCTGTATCGACGATGACAACATCGTAGCCATATGTCTTAGCTTCTTTAATTGCGTTTTCGGCTTTCACCACAGGATTAGCTTCACCTTCGCCAGTATATACTTTAGCATTGATCTGCTCACCCAATACGCGTAATTGCTCAATAGCAGCAGGACGATAGACGTCACAAGCCACCAGCATAACGCGTTTATTTTTCTTTGTTTGGAGATAGTTTGCCAACTTTGCAGAGAAAGTAGTTTTACCTGAACCTTGCAAACCACTCATCAATATGACCGCAGGTTGTCCTTTGAGGTTGATTTCAGCCGTTTCTCCTCCCATGAGGTTAGCCAACTCATCGTGGGTAATCTTCACCATGAGTTGTCCAGGGCGAACGGATGTCATCACGTTTTGTCCGAGTGCTTTGGCTTTTACTTCATCCGTAAATTGCTTAGCCGTTTTGTAGTTCACATCGGCTTCAAGCAAGGCTTTGCGAATATCTTTTACAGTTTCCGCGATATTGATTTCGGTGATACGACCTTCACCTTTAAGAATCTTAAATGATCTTTCTAATCTTTCCGATAAATTGTCAAACATAGTTATCCATTCTAATTTCCTGCAAAGGTACAACAAAAAATGCACATACGCAATAAAATCGCACGAAAGTTTACTTTCAAGTGCGATTTTATTGTAAATGGGCTACATTAAGAGCCGTAGCTTCGGGGTGAAGAAGTGCCTCGAAGATACAATAGTTTCGCTTAATGTGAGGGCGCAGCTTGTGCTCTATACAACTCCCGCCTTTCGCATCTCCGTTTACTTGCCACCTACGGGTTCTTGACGGGTTTATAACGGGTAGATACTATGTGATTAATATGTGATTACTATGTTATTCAAAGCACTTCATAATAGCATTATAAAATCATTGATTGCGGAAGTGGTGGCGGAAACTTCCGTTACTTTATGCACATTGTCTTTCATATTTCTTGTGCGGTTTCTGCGAACACATTTTTAGACATTCTCAAAAGTCCGCAGACATCCATCCAAGAACTTCTTTCTTTCTAAAAATCAATACCCAATTCTCAAATACGCAGCATGGCGAAAGTGACGCTTGTTTGCGAGATTTACATTTCTAATCCCAACACCTTTTCTATAATCGGTGCCATGTCATAGTATTTGTACTCCGCCAATCGTCCACCGAAGATGATACGTGTTTCTTGGTCGGCGAGTTGTTTGTATTGCTCGTAAAGTTGCGTATTGTGTTGGTTGTTGATTGGATAAAATGGTTCCATTCCTTCGCCCCACTCGGTACTATACTCGCGGCTGATGACAGTCTTCAGATTCTCATACACCGCCTGACCAAACGTTTCAAAATGTTTGTGTTCGATTACTCGCGTATAAGGTGTTTCAAGGTCGGTATAGTTGATTACCGCATTACCTTGATAATTGGCAGTATCTATCGTTTCCGTCTCAAAACGCACAGTGCGGTAATCCAATTTGCCAAAGCAATAGTTGTAGTACTCATCAATCTTACCAGTAAAGACAATCTTGTCGGCTATATTCTCCCATTTCTGGCGGTCAGCAAAGAAATCAGTATTGACTAATGTATCCACTCCTTCGAGCAAGCCCTCGATTAATCGGTTATATCCGCCAATAGGTATGCCTTGATAGGCATCGTTGAAATAGTTGTTGTCATACACCATACGTACTGGCAAACGGCGGATAATGAACGCTGGCAGTTCGGTGCAAGGTCTTCCCCATTGCTTTTCGGTGTAGCCCTTGATAAGTTTTTCGTATATATCGCGCCCTACTAGACAAAGCGCTTGTTCCTCCAAGTTCTGTGGCTCACGTCCATTGAGAGCGGACAAGGCTTCTGCTTTTTGTTCGGCTATTTTCGTTTCTGCCTCGGTAGGTGTAACTACTCCCCACATCTGGTGGAAAGTATTCATATTAAATGGCAAATTGTACAATTCGCCTTTGTAATTCGCCACAGGACAATTGGTATAGCGATTGAAAGGCACGATGCTATTCACAAAGTCCCACACTTGTTTATTATTGGTATGGAAGATATGCGCACCATATTTATGCACGTTGATACCTTCTACTTGCTCGCAATACACATTTCCACCCAGATGCGGGCGTTTGTCAATCACAAGACATGTCTTGCCAACCTGCTTGGCGCGGTAGGCAAAAGTAGCTCCAAACAAACCAGAGCCAACGATGAGGTAGTCGTAGTGGATCATTGTATCTCCATTCTTATTTTAGGTTTATTTAAATGATGCAATACTATGTCTTTGGCTAATGTATCGCTATAGAATTGATCTACATATTGTTGAATAGAGTCGTTGTAAAAGTATTCGAAATCTTGTCCTTGGTATAGGTCATACATCATTTCGCGAGTAAAATGCAATACATAGTCTGTATTTGCCACCCATTTCTTAGCTGTTTCTATATCAACTTCCATAGGACCAATGCCATATCCAATATCTGCCATACATGATGAGGGATATAGATTTGCGGTATAATAGATATAACAAATTCCACAATGAGGTATAAAAACGGTCTCTCCTTCTTGTACAATGTCTGCAACTTTTTCACCCATTACCCATTGTTCATCATATTGTTTTTTACCATTATGTAAATATATTTTCCATACTCGATTATAGAAAGCAGAATAAATTCCTAAAGCAACTGTAATTCCAATTATTGCCCATATCGCGCCACGAATATATTTGTTTACATCCAATTTCAATAAGACAGGAATGAATAAAAGTGCAAATGGAATCATATATAACGAATAGTGATGTCCACCATGTACGAAGAAATATTGTAGAGAGAAACCACCTATCCCAAAGAAACACATTAATGTTTCACGCCATTTATTCTGTTTAAATATAACAGGAAGTAATAAAATCGCCACATATACAATAGGTACTATACGATTTGTAATATGTAATAAGTTTCCAAAAAGACGAACTATTTTAGTGGTAAATGTAGTTTCTCTTCCCCAATAGGCATCCATTATATCTGTTCCATAGCCATTGAATAATATCGACTGAAAAACATCAGTCCCCCAATAGGTTAAGCAAATGAGTAGTGGAATGCAATATCCAAATAAATAATAGCCCATTTGCTTCCACTTACTAGATGATGTTGAGGTTACAATTAGCCAAAGAACTAAGAGTAAAAAACCAGCACCAAATTGTTTTGTCAAAAAAGAGCAAGAAGCTAATATACCTACTACAATTTGTAATGTAGGATTTCCTTCTTTCCACTTATAGAATAAACTTATAGATAGTAATCCCCAGAATATACTTGGGATTTCAAATAAAATCATATTTCCTTGTGGCCAATGAGTTACAATAAAGAAGAGCCACGCTACAAAAGCAGCAATATATTTATTTGTTCCCCATTGTCTAGAAATATAATATAAACACCATGCACAACCTATCGCATAAATCCAATGGACTGCTAAATAAAATGGATAGCAGCCATACGGAATATGAAATAACGATTTAAGAGCCACATTGATATAGAACCATAATGGTGGATAATTCAAATGTATTGTTTTGTATGGAACATAACCCTCTGCTATACGCTCCATCTCTACAAGAAGGACGGCTTCATCTAGATTTATACTCTTAAAGAAAGAACCTATAATTAGTACTAATACAGACAACACTCCTAGTGTACCTATTACCCACCAAAAGAATTTATTTTCTAATAACTTTTTCATTTTAGATGTTTATTTATTGTTCTAAAATCACCTAATGCTTTAACTCCTATCTTGAATATGCGTTTCATATTGATTGAGTTCACGCCGCCTTGACGAGGGCGGAATGTAATAGGATACCATGCAATTTTCTCTTTCTTTTTAACAGCAATGGCAGATACCGCTACATTTGCCAAGAAGAAATCTTCTGGGATAAGTTGTATAATCGCTTGCAGGTGAGCCGCATTCATCAAACGGAATGGTGTATTAGCATCTTTTACCCATACGCCAAACATCAACCAAACTACCCAGCGCAATACTTTCGTTACAAATACACGACTTGCGCCGTCTTCTCTACCACCGCGTGTGCCTATCTGAAAATCATACTCATGGCGATATTCCCATAGTTGCCAAAACTCCTCTGGCAAGGTTTGTCCATCACTATCCGTTTGAAAGACAAAATTTGCACCCTCTTTGATAGCATAGCGATATAAATATAATACTGTTGCGCCATGTCCCGAATTAGGTTTATCAATTGGAAGCAAGTAAGGATATTGGCTACATAAACCTTGCATAATAGCGAAGGTGTTGTCCTTACTACCATCGTTAGCGATGAGTAATTTCGCCTCATTGCCTTCTTTGTTGATTCGTTCACAGACAGGATGCCATTGTTGAATCACCTCTTGGATGTTTGCTTCTTCATTGTAAGCTGGCATCACAATATAGAGTGTGTCTTTCATGATTGTTTGGTTTTGAAAGTGATATATTTATTTAATACAAATTGTATCAGAGCAACAACTACTACGGAGATGAGTTTGCACAATAACTCATTCCATCCGCCAATAGTCACCATCACATATAACATTAACTCGCTAATTCCTAAGCCTATTAATCCCACTATATAAAAGGAGAGAAAACGTTGGGTAGTTTTATCCTTGACCTTGAAATTGAATGTGCGATTGAGCAAAAAGCTACAGATTATTCCACAATGAATACTAATCACATTCGCCCAGAGATAAGGGAGAATATCAAAATGGCATAGTAAGGTATAAATGCCAAAGTCCAAAGCGGCGCAAAAGCCACCGATAATTCCGTACAAGATGAGATGACGAAATTTGTTGTAGAGATGTTTGATTGTTTGTTTCATGTCAGTGTTATTTACCGACACAAAAAAAGCGTGGTGCCTCTTCTTGTTTATTCTCAATTCCGAGGTTCCTGCAAGACCCTACAAACAAAAATAAACAATCAACGCCCACGCCGAATATGAAATGCCACCAAACAGAGCAGTCCACGGGTGGACGCTCTGCGGCAGGATATACATATCCCAACGGACGTTTATTGCCTTCTTGTTTTGGGTTTGTGAAATTTTGCAGGATTTCGGAATTCCAAAACAAGCGCTAATAAACGCTTTTAATATGTCTGCAAACTTTTAGTTTGCGGTGCAAAGGTAGTGAATTATTTTGAAATGTGCAAGGGAAATCGCTTTTTGGAGCGTTTTTTCTGGTGTAGGGTGTATAGTGTTAAGGTGTAAAGGTGAGCAGCGGAGCTGCTGTTTAGAGAACGCTTCGCTACTGTTTAGTGTTTAGTGAGAGTGTAGGGTGTAAGGTGTATCGTGTAGAGTGATATGATACGTCGGGGGACCTACTCTATCCAAGGGTAGCGTTTTTGAAATTCATCTAGGCGTCTGGCCACATTATTTTGAAACGAAATAGCAGCAGGCGAATCAGGATGCAAAAGCTTATGCTGACGATCGCACCATAACTGATGCAAAGTCTTCATTTCCTTTCGGGTATCTTCCGTCATGAATGCATCTACAAAGCGTTGCCATATATAATCAACCGCTAGTTCAGAAGGATGCACCATATCCTCGGCATAAAAACGATAGTCTCGCAACTCATCTAGCATAATCTCATAGGAGGGGAAATAGGAGAGGCGATAAGGCGATGAGGCGATAAGGCGATGAGGCGATGAGGCGAGAGCGTCAACAGCTTGCAACAAAACGGCTTTGCTGATATGATTCTCATGCAATCCGTCCTTGATATGGCGGATAGGGCTGACCGTGAAAATCCAATGCTTGTGAGGCATAGATTCGATAATCGGTTGCCACATCGCAACAATCTCCTCCACCGTCATTCGACGACGAAGAAAGCTGTTGGCAGGTAATTTGTGACAATTGCCCACTACTTTTCCTTCATATTCATAGACCCATGCCGTACCGAAAGTGATAGTAATCACCGTGGCATGTTGCAAAGCATTACGCAAGACTTCAATACTCGCATTGCAACGCTCTAAGACCTTGTGCTTATCCACATCGGAGAATTGTCCGTGGTGCACCATACTATGCCACATGCCGCCATGCTCGACCAAATCTTGTGGTTCTATCCGCACCCCTTGGCTCGCCATAGCAATAGCAGTAGCAATAGAAGAAGGGTTATACAACACCCCAAAAGGATTGTCCTCCACACGGAAATAGTGCTCATGCAATTTACCACTCATAGAATCCGCGAAACATGAGCCCAAGAGCAATATGCTATCTTTATAACCTATCTTCCATGGTGAAGAAGGTATAGAAACCGGTGTATATAATGATGTATAATCCATAGTTGAGTCTTTCGATTTTTATTCAAAATGCATTACCTTGGCTGGACTAATCTGCGCCACAATCGATGACGGAGCCAACAATATCAACCACGACAATGCCAGTGTGACTACATTCAACAACATCCACCATCCCCAAGGGAAGGCCATAGGAACATAACTCACATAATAAGACGCAGCATTCAATGGAATCGCGTGCGTAGTGAATTGCAAAAGACATAATGCAATGCCCAAGACATTCCCCCAAAGCATCCCCTTACCAACCAACATGATGGCTTGGTAGATAAATATCCTACGGACGAACTGATTATCTGCCCCCAAAGCTTTCAACGTACCAATGAGGGTTACGCTATCTAATATCAAAATAATCAAGCCCGTGATGATGCTAAAGCCAGAAACACAGAACATCAGAATAATAATAATTACCACATTCATATCCAACAAGTCGAGCCATCCGAAGATCTGAGGATTAAGTTGTTGCAAATTCTGCGTGTAGAAAGCATTTCCCTCTTCGTCCAAACGATTGGCAGTAGCAAAATACACCGCATCGGTGGTTTCTTCAAGATGATACAAGTCGTCTACCAAGATTTCCAATCCCGACACCTGGTCCTCGTCCCAAGTATTCAACCTGCGAATGAGTTCAATATTACCAAGAATGAAAATCTGATCCATCTCACTCATACAAGTGTTATAGATACCCGAGATATACAACCTACGGACACGCAACTCATCATCAATAAAATAGCATAGGAATCCATCCTCAAGGGCTAGATTTAACTGCTGTGCCAGTTCTGTGGATAACAACACCTCATTGTTATCTTGCGGTAATCTTCCCTCCACCAAATTCTGCTCAAAATATTCCCAATAGTTAGTTCCCTTAAAGACAATTCCCTGGAAAGCACTATCGGTTTTTATGATTCCCGGTTTAGACGCAAACTTCGATACATGCACAACGTGAGGAATCGCTTGTAAGGAATGTATCAAAGAGTCGTTCACACGTATTGGTTGCAGTTCGTAAGTAGAGTTATTATCGAAATTCACTACTTGTATGTGGCTACCAAACCCAGCAACCTTCTGCGTGATCTCGTTCTTGAAGCCCACCACCACACTAATCGCCACAAGCATTACCATCACACCTATCACTATTCCTCCCAAAGCCACGCGCACAGCAGGACGAGAAGAACGACGATTATTCTTCTCCGAAAAATAGAGTCTCTGCGCTATTTTCCATTCAGCTATGTGTGAATATTTATATTTTGGCATAATTTTTGTAGCATTTTTTGTGTATGTATAGATTCTTCTACATAGTATTCTTGTTGGTGATTATTTCGCTATCGCTCGCTGCTCAAGAGAGTAAAATTCCCCAACGAACAGCAGTAGATATTGCGCGTAAGCAAACCGAAATGCTAGTTCGCGAATTGAACATTCATGATAGCATCATGCGGGATACACTCTTCAAGGTACATCTCAAATATGCAAAACAGCAATATCGAGTTACTACACGTGCTGAAGTTAGACAAACAATGAAACTATTGTTCGAAGAACTAAAACACATTCTTTCACCAGAACAATACGAGCGTTTCATCAATCGACAAACCGATGGACAACCCCGCGCACCTAAACACCCTTGCAATTGGATCGCTCCACCACATCGTCAACACAACAACGACAATCCACTACACCCAATAGCCGAAGAACTTGATATGCTACCACTGCAACAAGAACACCTATCAACAATCCCCCAATAATATCAGTGGGATAATGTACTCCCAAATACATTCTACTATAACAATTCAACGCCACCCAAAGCATTAGTCCTGCGGTGGCTATTTTATTGCGCCATATCATCGAGAAAAGCAATCCACATGCCATTGTGTTGGCAGCATGACTACTAGCAAAACCATATTGACCACTCTTATAGCCATTTACCAGATGCAATACCCCTTCTAGTTCAGGTACGCGCGTAGGACGCGGACGAGCTACCCAGTCCTTCAATATTCCCGAAGCGATAAAATCCGCAGCGCCTACAGCAAGTACAATCATCAAAATCATCACCATGCAAGCAGGTACTTTTTGCAGCCACTTAACAGGTGTTGGAGCGGGCTTACGGTAGCGCCATACTAACAATCCTATTAGCAATACATACAACGGAATCCAAGTCTCCTTTGCCGAAATAATCCACATTAGCATATCCGCCCATGGCGCATGCCATCCATTGATAGCTAGCAATATCTCGGTGTCAATATGTAGTAGTTGTTCCAACATCTCTAAACACTAAATAATAGCGATAGCGTTCTCTAAACAGCAAACTCCAATTACTCATTCAACAATACCGCCGTGTGGCATGCCACTACGCCCGCTGTTTCGGTGCGAAGGCGCGAACGTCCCAAACCTACAGGAACAAACCCTTCAGTAATTGCTTGCTCCACCTCTTGCTCCGAGAAGTCGCCTTCAGGACCAATCAGTATGAGTACATCCCTACCCTTACGCAGCGCGTCTTTCAGCTCGCGCTTCTCATCCTTGTAGCAGTGGGCAATATACTTATCCATCTCCTCGTTGCCTCCATATTGTTGCATGAGTGTCGTGAAGTCCGTCAGTGGATTGAGTTTAGGTAGATAGGGCGTAAGGGATTGTTTTGCAGCCGAGAGGATAATCTTCTCTAGTCGGTCATTGCGCAAGTTCTTGCGCTCGGAGAAGCGACATAATAGCGGCGTAATCTCATCCACACCAATCTCTGTGCATTTCTCCACCATCCACTCTAGTCGCTCGATGTTCTTCGTGGGAGCAATAGCCACATGCAGGTAGATGTTGTGCGTTTTTTCTTGCTTCTCTTGGCTCAAAATCTCAAACTCACAATGGCGAGGGTGTGGATTCGTGATACGCGCATGGTAGGTTGTACCACGCCCATCGGTCAGCAGAATCTCATCGCCACGGTCATAACGCAGCACACGCACGCAGTGTCCAGATTCCTCCTCGCTGAGGAAATGACTTGTTTCTATGTCGGGTGTATAAAACAAATACATACAATTAATAGTATCTTAATAAAACGCACCTTTGGTGTGAAAGAGTTAGTAGGTTCATCCTTGGTTCATCCTTGGTTCGTCCTTGGTTTTTTACAAGGGAGGAGCAAAGTAAGTACAAAGGATAAGCAATCTTAATAATCGTACACTATTTTCCGTTCCTTACAATTCGCTCTCCTTCATACGCTCGGCGTTTTCTGCCACTTGCAGGGCATCAATCACACCCTGAATCTCGCCATCCATAAAGGCGGTGAGATTGTATATCGTATAACCGATACGATGGTCAGTTATACGTCCCTGTGGATAGTTGTATGTGCGAATCTTCGCGGAGCGGTCGCCTGTACTAACCATCGTCTTGCGACGTGCAGCTATATCATCAATATATTTTTGGTGCTCCTTATCGTAAATCTGCGTGCGCAAACGCGAGAGTGCACGTTCCTTGTTCTTTGGCTGGTCACGCGTCTCAGTACATTCGATCAATATCTCTTGCACCTCGCCCGTGTTAGGATTCTTCCAATTATAACGCAAGCGCACACCCGATTCCACTTTGTTCACGTTCTGACCACCAGCACCTCCCGAACGGAAAGTCTCCCATTTGATCTCGCCCTCGTTGATATGCACCTCAAACTCGTCTGCCTCTGGCAACACCGCCACCGTAGCAGCCGACGTATGTACACGACCTTGCGTCTCGGTCACAGGCACACGTTGCACGCGGTGTACACCCGACTCGTACTTCAACGTACCATAGACATTTTCACCCGATACATTGAAGATAATCTCCTTGTAACCGCCTACCGCTCCTTCGGAGAAACTGCTGACCGTATATTTCATGCCGCGCAATTCAAAGTATTTGGTGTACATTCGGAATAAGTCGCCAGCGAAAATAGAGGCCTCATCGCCACCTGTTCCAGCGCGAATCTCCATCACTACATTCTTGCCATCCTCTGGGTCTTGAGGCAAAAGCATGAGTTTCACTTCTTCTTCCAGGGCTGGAATCTGTGGCTCCAACTCATCAATCTCTGCACGTGCCATCTCGCGCAAATCGCTATCCGGCTCGTTATAGAAAATCTCTTTGGCTTCTGCCAAATTATTCACCGCTTTCTTGTATCTCTCAGCCGATTCCAATACGCGTTCCAAGTCGCGGTACTCACGATTCAGTCGCACATATCGAGCCTGATCTGCAATTACTGCAGGGTCAGTAATCAGCAAACTCACCTCGTGGAACTTGGCTTCCAATCCATCTATTCTTTCTAATATATCCATAATTCTCTAAACACTAGACTCTAAACTATTGCACCCCCACAGTATTCTCCCAATATGCATCATCTGCCACTACGCCCTCAGCGCGCAATTTCATGTTTGTTACAAAACGCACCAACCGCCAGTCAATTGTTTCGCTATATACTTTTTTGGTGATAAACATACGAAAAAACCAACCGAATTTCACATGTACATCCATCCCCATAATTGCAGATTTCTCTGACGTAGGAAGTACATGAAACGTACCATACGCTTGTTTTACTAGCGAACCCGCATAGTGTATATCCACACGTATATCACGTCTTTCACCCGCCAAGGTATCGGTAACAGTGCTTTCTATCACCAAGTCTTTTAAAAACGGTTTCTCGTTCACTAACACATCCAATACAAGCCTGCTATATCGTTCCTCAGGCAAATATTCCGATTCCTTCCATATAAGATAGAAAGCATTTTTTGTAGCTTCATCTTGTTTGCCTAATCCTCCAAAAAAACGTGCCGACAACTGTTCGGGATCTGTCTGCAGGTAATAAATCATTGAATCTATTACCATATTACACGCGGTAGTACTTGTATCTACTGTAGTCTCATATGTGGTATGAAACATACCATCAGACAGAGTAGTCAAAACCGTAAATAGTATTGCAAAAATTGTCATTTATATCTTTAGTATATAGATTGCAAGGTGAGCCCCCCATGATCTATCAGTTCTATCTATCAATCCTTAGCCTCAAGCACACGCTCCATATTCTGTTCGCGATGGATTAGTTGTACCTCCACACCAAATTTCTCATTGATGTGTGCCGCCATTTTTTCTGCAGCATATACCGAGCGGTGTTGTCCACCAGTACAACCAAAGGACACCATTAGGTTTTGGAAACCACGATCTTTATACCGTTTTACTGAGAAATCCACCAATTGATATGCCTGCTCCAAGAATGGCAATATCTCGCCATCTTCCTCCAAGAAAGATATTACTGGCTCATCCATACCTGTAAAGAATTGATATCGTTCGTACTTACCCGGGTTGTTGATAGCACGACAGTCAAAGACAAAACCACCTCCATTGCCCGAAGTATCGGCAGGAATACCTTTCTTATATGAGAAACTAAACACACGCACTACAAGCGGTTTGCGCATCCCCACATCCTTAAACTGCTTCATGTCTGTCATTTCTTTCAGTACTTGTACTAAATATGGGTAGTCCTCACTGGCATGTTTTAGCAAATGACGCAAGTTGTCTATTGCAAAAGGAATGGACTGTAAGAAATGAGGTTTTTTCTCGAAATAGCCACGGAAACCATATGCACCCAATACTTGCATTGTGCGGAATAGAACGAAATGCTTCAGCGTTTCGTAGAACACTTCTCTATTCACTGGCCAATATTTCTGCAGTTCTTCTATATATAGTTCCACCAATTCTTCGCGCAAATCAGGATGAAAGTTCGCCTTTGCTTGCCATAAGAATGAAGCTACATCGTAATGTACTGGTCCTTTCCTACCACCTTGGAAATCAATAAAGTATGGAACCTCCTCGCCATTTTCATTTTTTACAACCATCACGTTGCGTGACTGAAAATCACGGTACATGAATCCCGTCATATCACTGTTATTAAGCAATATGTACGCTAAACGTTCGAACTCATTCTCGAGTTTGTCTTCTTGAAAATCCAATCCCGTAGCTTTTAAGAAACAGTACTTAAAATAGTTTAGATCCCATAGTATTGAACGCAAATTAAATTCAGGTTGTGGATAACACTGCTTGAAATCAAAACTCTTAGCTCCCACTACTTGGAATTGAGCTAAGCCACGCACTGTCTTGCGCAACATTTCTTTCTCTCGTGCACTAAACACACCCGTTTTTCTACCTTCTGCAATATAGTCAAACAGCAGCACATTACCCAAGTCTTGCTGAACGTAGTTCATCTCGTCATCGCTCACCGCTAAAACACGAGGAACAGACAAACCTTGTTCCAAAAAATGCTGAGCCATATAGATGAACGCATGGTTCTCATCGCTAGATGTACCCTGTACACCTATCAACGAGGTTTTGCCATCTTCACTTAATATACGATAATATCTGCGGTTGCTACCTGATGCTGTTAGTGCCACTTGCTCACCAGCTTTTTTGCCAGTGGCTTCGAAAAACAATTGACTTAATGATTGCGCCATAATTATCCAATATATTTAGTTTGCAAAAGTAGTAAAAATTTTCCACATATACAAAAAAAAGACAAGATTTTTATATAATTACTCTATATACACAAAAAAAGACACCAAAATTGGTGTCTTTTGTGTCCTCCCAGGGACTCGAACCCTGGACCCACTGATTAAGAGTCAGTTGCTCTACCAACTGAGCTAGGAAGACATGCTCTTTGTCGAAAGCGGGTGCAAAGGTACTGCTTTTTTTTGATTTGACCAAATATTTTCGTAAAAAACACGTATTTTTTTGCATATTTCACAAAAATACATTAACTTTGCACAAGATTTATAAATCAAACACCAATATTTTTTATGAAAACTTTTTCTCAGTATCGCGCACAAGCGCGTGAGGCACTTACTAATCAATGGGGTGATGCAGCTATTGCAACTATTATTATACTGCTTATCGCAATTGCCATCTCTACACCTAGTATCATTACAGCCGCACAAGGATCAGAGTGGGGAGGTTCCATCACTACTCTACTATCAGTTCTCATTATGCCATTGCAGTATGCATTCTATATATCACTGCTTGATCGTATTCGAACAAATGAGACAAACCTTGTCAACTTTACCTTCAACTACGCCCGCAACCATGCTTATTCCAACATGCGTTTTCTGGTAGCAGGACTATTCATTATCATACTTTCATCCCTTATTGGAGTTTTTACTTTTGGTATAGGCGCAATCATCCTTTCTTATGCTTATAGTATGGTGCCTTATTTGTTGCACGATTATCCTGAACTTACTCCACGCGAAGCATTAAAGATTAGCCGCGAGATGACACGTGGACATAAATGGGACCTCTTCGTTCTTGACATCACCTTTATTGGATGGATCATCCTCGCCATCTTCACTGCAGGAATTGGTATGCTTTTCGTACAACCATATATGCTCACTGCACGCGCAGCATATTACGAAGACCTCAAAGCTGCAACTATTGTAGACGATTCTGAAATTACTGCAGAAGAAATAACCGCAGAAGAAGTTGAGTAATATGAAAGCCATGATTTTTGCAGCAGGTCTAGGAACACGTCTCAAGCCCATTACAGATACACTACCCAAAGCACTTGTGCCAATTGCTGGAAAAACACTGCTACAATGGCAAATCGAAAAACTCAAAGCAGCGGGCATCGTGGATATTGTAGTAAATGTACATCATTTCCCTGACCAAATCATTCAATATCTGCAAAATAATGACAACTTTGGTTGTCATATTGCAGTGAGTGACGAACGTGACATATTGCTTGAAACGGGGGGCGGACTACGCAAAGCTGCGAAATTACTCAATGATTATCAATCACCTATACTCATCTGCAACGTAGATATTCTATCAAACATAGATATTCCTACCCTACTCAAAGCATATCGAAAAGACGAGATGGGTATAGTAGTTGTTAGCAAGCGCAATACACAACGATATCTACTATTCGATGAGGATAACCGTCTCCGCGGATGGACTAATATTGCCACAGGAGAGATTAAAGGTGACGAGGCAATAAGGCGAGAAGCAAAAGGCATGGAAAAACTGGCTTTTTCTGGCATGCAAGTACTCAACCCACGCATCTTCGAAACGATGGATAAAATAGTAGCAGAAAAAGGAGAGAAATTTTCGCTGATTGACCTCTATTTGAGTATTGCAGAAAAAGAAGTTCTTAGGGCATTTATCCCTGAGAATTATCGAATGATGGATGTTGGGAAAATTAACCAACTCTCCGAAGCTGAAGCCTTTGCACAAGAATTGGCAAGAGACGAGAAGTAAGAAGCAATCAATAGAATAATAATAGGCGAGAATTCTCGCCTATTATTTATAGATATGTATATATTGTATCCAAATCATAAGCAGTAGTCTGGTACAATCATCTGTAGAGCACCTTTCATACAAGTCACTTTACATGGACCAGTTACATCCATCACCACACCATCTGCCTCAAATGATTGATACTGTTTAGTATGCAACAACAAATTGTCCGCCACTACAGGATGAATAAAAGACAATTCATGCAAACGACCATCAAATAAACGAGGTACCGCTTGACAAATTTCTTTAAAGGATGGTGGTGTCAAAAACATAGAATGCAACACACCATCACAAGGATCAGCATCTGGATTGAGTTTCATTCCACCACCCACGAACGATCCATTGGCCACACTAGTAACAAACATTTTTCCCTCCACTATAGTCTCGCCGTTAGCATCTAAACGCAAATGAGGATTTTTATATTTAAACAGTGAATAAATCAGTGCAAAGAAATAGTTGATATGATGACTACCAATATAATATTTCAATTTATCTGCATAACGGCAGCACATCGGTTCGATACCAAATCCCAACGAATTGATAAAATAGCGATGATGCTCAATATTATTACGCCAATAAGTCACACAACCCACATCGATAGGTTTGTTGTGCCCTTGGAAAAATATATCTAGTGAACGCTTGAAATCTTTATTCAGTCCCCAATGGCGAGCAAAGTCATTTCCCGTACCGCGAGGCATGATACCAAATTGTATTTGTTTACGTTGCTCATCAGTCAAGTTAGCCCGCATAATACCATTGATTACTTCACTAATAGTACCATCGCCACCAAGTATAAGGATTTGTGTACATCCTTTTTCTTCGACCAGTTCACGTCCTAGTTCAATAGCATGTCCAGCATATTTGGTTACTCGGTATGTAAATGGCTGACGTCTCGCTTTCAATAATTTCCAAAGATAGAGGCGTTGCTTACGAAACGCTTTCTTTCCCGATTTGGGGTTAATGATAATTCCTAACATAGTCTTTCATAGCGGCTTTCGCCTTTTTAAATATTTCTATTCCGCCCAAATTCTTATTATCGCTTGTAACTGGAGTTACATATTCGCCTGCAAAGGTACAAAAAAAAATGCATACAACCAAATTTGTATGCATTTTTAATTATTTACGGCTGATTTTTCTTATTTGAAATATGCAGCTACTTTGTCATTTTCAACAATTTCTTCTTGGAAGATGTATGCACCTGTTTTAGGGCTTTTTACCATCTTTATACACTTCGTATGGTTACGACCAGCGTTACCAGTGTGAAGAGTTGCGACCGCTTTCTTTGCCATAGTTCTAAGCCTTTCTCAATTGATAGGTTAATTACTTAATTTCTTTGTGAATCGTGTACTTCTTCAAGATTGGGTTGTACTTTTTCAACTCCAAACGCTCAGGAGTATTTTTGCGATTCTTCGTTGTGATGTAGCGAGATGTACCTGGCATACCGCTAGCTTTGTGCTCGGTGCACTCCAAAATTACTTGGACACGTGCCTCTTTACTTTTCTTTGCCATAACGAATCCTCCTTTTTAAATGTAACCCTTCTCAGAAGCACGCTTCAAAGCGGCATCCAATCCGATTTTGTTAATAGTTCTCAGACCAGCTGCACTCACGTTCAGCATGATCCACATATCCTGTTCTACCCAGTAGAACTTCTTGTGGAAGAGGTTCACATCAAACGTCCTTTTAGTGTGACGTTTTGAGTGAGACACATTGCATCCACCCATGGCTTTCTTGCCTGTAATTTGACAAATCTTTGACATTTTATTTTTGTATTTAGTTTATTTCTAATCAGTTACCCCAAAAATCGCCCTCATTTTCGCTTCACATCCGCACATACCAATCCCTACTATACGCGAAAAATCGTGCAAAATTACAACTTTTTTTTGATACCACCAAATATTTTTGCATTTTTTTCAAAAAAAACTATCTAATACCATAAATATTCTCGCGTGCGCTTGTGCGTGCGAAGAAATTATACTACTTTTGCAGCAGAAATATTTACGCATATGAAATAAGGTTATGAAAAATCTTTATCATTCAGCACTTTTGTGTGCACTTTTGTTCATTTCGTTGCCACTATTGGCAGGTATAGATATGCAAGCTCATATGGGCACTGATGAGGCCAAGCAAGCTTATGATGAGTATATCGAACGCCGATCATCTTATTATGAAGATGATTGTATGTATTCGTATTTGCGTCAGCTGGTAGGTAATGAACTTTTTGGCCGATTGAATAGTCTAATGGGAAGCACTTGTAGATTGGGTACATCGTCTTATTCGTATAATACTTTACGCGATGCTTACGTGGGCGTTGATCGTGACTTAAACAAGCCAGGAAACATTATCGGTTATTATGATGGTAAGACATTCGCGGCAATTTGGGATTCGGGTGCAACATGGAATCGTGAGCATACATGGCCACAGTCGAAAGGCGCTAATAAGAGTATTCCTATGGGGCATGATATGCAATCGGTTCGCCCTACTAACAAAAGCGTGAACTCTAGTCGTGGTAATACAGCATATGGTGATGGTAGTAATTACTACGATCCAGATGAAGTAGGCATCAACAACGCTGACTATCGTAAGGAAAATTTGGGTTCGTATCGTGGTGATGCAGCACGTGTAATCCTCTACGACTATATAGTATATGGCGAAGCAGGGGGGTATAAAAATAAGTTATATAATGGTAATGCACAATTGCTGAGTAAATTGGGTGTGGATGGTGTTTTCGAGTCGATTCCTGTACTTATCAAATGGCATATGCAAGACCCTCCATCGCTAACAGAAATGGTTCGCAATGATGGAGCTCAAGACTATCAGGGTAATCGCAACCCGGTTATAGACTATCCAGAATTGGCATTGCAAATTTTCTTGAATAATAGTTCAATAAATTCTTACACAATTACACTCTCTTCATCTGCTACGATGTGGCCTGCGCATCAATACACATTATCTTCGGGTTTTATAGCTTATCTAACAAATGCTGATGGCAGTCATCCTACAGATGTAAATGTTTCGGGTGCTCAATTTACATATGATGCAGTGATGGGTCGTTTAACAATTAGCAACGTAGTAGAAAACGTAATTATCCAAACTGGAGGCACGGGGGTAGATGATATCGTCTGTAATAGCTCAGCCTCAATCTATTCCCTTTCTGGAGCGTTTATTGCGAGTTGCACAGCAGATGCTCTTGCGGCTACCCTTCAATCGCTGATTTCTGGTACATATATAATCCGCCAAGGCACAGAAGTGCGGAAAGTGGTGAAGTAAGAGAAAAATAATAGTTTTTTTGTATAGAACTACAGGTAGAGTTCTATGATGTATTAGCGTTTATTAGTATTGCAAGAGAAAATGTTTCCTATTCTTCTACTTCCGTTTCTAGGCACGATTATAGGTGCAGCAATGGTGTTCTTGCCAAGTCGCCTCATTGCCTCGTCGCCTATTGCTCATAAAACTCTATTGGGTTTTGCATCTGGGGTAATGGTGGCAGCAAGTATATGGTCATTGATTCTACCATCAATGGAAATGTCGTTGGAAGCAGGTAAGAGTGAATGGTTAGCAGCAGCGATAGGTTTTGTATTGGGCATCCTGTTTCTATTGTTATTGGACACACTCATTCCTCACTTGCATATTGGTTCGGATCATCCAGAAGGTCTTCCTCAAAAGAAACAATGGCAACGTACTACGATGTTGAGCATTGCGGTAACGTTGCACAATATCCCTGAGGGAATGGCTGTGGGTGTACTTTTAGCTTCAGCGATGATTGGCGGTTCATCTATCTCGATGTCTGCAGCATGGGCATTAGCTATAGGCATTGCACTGCAGAACTTACCTGAAGGTGCTATCTTATCGATGCCACTACATGCAGATGGAATGAAAAAAAATAAGGCTTTTTTCATAGGCGCGATGTCTGGAATTGTAGAGCCCATAGCATGTCTATTAACAGTTCTTATTATTTATTTCTCACCATCAGCCGTAGCATTTTTGCCATATTTGCTATCTTTCGCAGCAGGTGCAATGATATACGTTGTCGTGGAAGAACTTATTCCCGAATCTCAAGCGGAACCACATAGCAACATCCCTACCCTGGGTTTCACATTTGGATTTGTACTAATGATGATCCTAGACTGCGCATTATAATTTAACTATATAGCATAATTGAGATGTAAAACTATTAGATTAAGGTCTTAGATTATAAAAAAAGAGTCGAAAAATCGACTCTTTTTTTTGCGATATATAATTTCTATCTTCGGCTTATCTTCCGCTTATCTTCCGCTAAAAGGCCATAAATAATCAAGCCTAAAAATCATTTAATAATAGTATGCGCCGAGGAGCAATTATTATTCTTACACCATTACTTAACGCAAGCGATCCGCTGCTCGAACGAGAGCCTCATCTTTGAGAATACGACGAGTGGCCATCATCGTGAGCACCAAATTTACCAATGGCAAAGCAGCCCAAATACTAAGATACCAATCTGCATCTTGTAGATAAACACTAGCCATTGGCTCATGTCCTTTCACTATAAAAGCCACATAGAGTGCCAATAGAGCATAATAACCTAAACACAAGATCACATTCACAATGCAAAGACGTGCTTGCAAGAAACGATGATGGAAAAGGAATATAATAATTAGTGCCAAGACTGGAATAGCTAGTGTAAGTACTGCCAAAGGCCATTTATCAAACGCCATTAAATGAATATATTCAGTGCCATCTGGCATAAGAAATTGAACAGGAGAGAAAAAGCACAACAGCGTGCCTAGGATTACAACCAATAAAAGATATAGGGTTTGAATACGTTGAATCATAATAGTATTTATATTTTTCTATGAATAATTTATGTTTATTGTTCAAGGATTATTTGGCATAAATCGTTAACCAATTGATAGCGTTCTCCTGTAGCAGGACAAACAGCTATACCATCTTTATCAAAATTTAGTTTCTCTCCATGACGAGATACCCAACCAATTCGGCGTGCAGGATTACCGACCATTAGAGCAAACGCAGGAACATCTTTAGTTACTACCGATCCTGCACCAATAAGACAATACTCACCTAAAGTATGTCCACATACAATCGTAGCATTCGCCCCTACCGATGCTCCACGACGAATGAAAGTAGGGCGGTACTCATCCTTTCTAGATACTGCAGAACGAGGATTAACGACATTAGTAAACACCATACTAGGGCCCAAAAAAACATCATCACCACAGCGAACGCCAGTATAGATTGATACATTATTTTGTACCTTACAATTGCTTCCTAATATCACACCTGGCGAAACAACTACGTTCTGCCCTATATTACAGTTTTCTCCTATCTGGCAATCTGACATAATATGTGAAAAGTGCCATATTTTAGTTCCTTTGCCAATGATACATCTCTCATCAATGTACGAAGATTCATGTACGAAAAAGTCCTTCATTTTAGTTCAATTTAAATCTTTAATTTTGGTTAAAAGAAAGCTTTAAAAATATCATTACCATTGGCAAAAATGAGCAACGCAAACAAAAGCCAAAAACCAATTGTATTAGCAATTTCGAGGAACTTATCACTAGGTTTACGTCCAGTAATAATCTCCCAAACTAAAAACAGAATATATCCCCCATCAAGTGCAGGAATAGGCAAGAAATTCATAAAAGCAAGAATCATGCTAATGACAGCTGTGATATGCCAAAAATCTGGCCAGCTCCATGATTCGGGAAACATGTTACTTATTGCTCCAAATCCTCCCACAGATTGTGCTCCCTCTTTGGTAAAAATAAGGCGGAATTGCTTGATATATGACATAAGGAATTCCCATCCAAACTGAATACCTGCAGGAATAGCTTGAAAGAAGGAATAATCAGTATGTTCTGGCGTATAATAAGCAGCAGGTCCTTTGATAAGAACCCCCATCATTGCGTGGTCGCCAATGAACAAATGAGTGCGCATTAGCTGATTTTCACGATAGAAATCCACTATAATACTATCACATGGATGTTTACGCATCTCATTTTCAATTTGCATATTACATAGATTCATTATACCATTCACGCCTACCACACTATCACCTTTTTGTATGCCCCCATGAGAAGCAGCACCTCCAGGTATAACTGAATCTACCACAAACGGCATATAGTAATATACTAGTGGATGCGCTTGTTTTAGGTATGTTTTGTCTGCGCGTGCTTTTTCTCTCTCTTGGCGCTCAATATCGTTTTGCAGAGCCAAATAGCGTTCTCCTAAATCAGCAGACATAGTAAGAGAGATTGTGTCTTCTCCGCGAAGCACTACTACATCTCGCTTCCCCTCGATAATAATCCATTGTACTATATCGGAAAAAGCGGTTGGTTCATTTCCTTCTATAGTAAGAATTTTATCTTGTTGCTTGAATCCTTCATTAATAAGAATATCGGAATAGTAAAGTCCAGTATGAATTTGGCTTAAGGGCATTGTAGTCTTTCCCCAATGGAATAGCACCATCCCGAAGATAAACATAGCAGCGATAAAGTTGACTAAAATACCTCCAATGATAATACATAGACGTTGCCATACATTTTTGGATCGGAACTCCCATGGTTGTGGTTCAGAGGGAAGATTAGTAGCATCTTTTGTTTCATCTACCATACCAGCAATGGCGCAATAACCGCCAAATGGCACCCAGCCAATACCCCATTCTGTAGAGTCAGGATAACGACGCCAATCTTCCTGGGGCAGTGCCTGAATTTCTTCGTCGGTCATTGGGCGATATAGAGGTTGCCCTTTCTCGTCTTTCTTTTCATTTCCCATCGCATCTAACAAAGGCACCATAGATGGCTCTACATTAGAAGCAAAAAACTTGATTTGCCATTTACCATTAATTTTTTTTGCTCTAACAAGTGAAAACTTGGGATTGAAAAACATATAGAATTTTTCTACACGTACCTTAAAAATTCGTGCAAAGCAAAAGTGCCCTAATTCGTGAATAACCACAAGAATACTAAGGGCAAGTATAAGTTGTAACCACTGCATTTTTTTCGTTGATTATTAACAAATTAAATTCATAGAGTTGATTATTATAAATATGACGCTGCAATATAACGAGCTTGTGCATCAGAATTCACATAGTCCTCATAAGTTGGTTCTGCAATAAAGGTAGCTTTGTCCATCGTAGCAGCAATTATGTCAGACATCTGTAAAAATCCACATTTTCCTTCACGGAAAGCCAAATTTACCACTTCGTTAGCGGCATTAAGTACACATGGTATATTGCCCCCTCGCTCGATTGCTCTGTACGCTAATTGCAAATTTGGGAAACGCTTCAAATCAGGCTCCTCAAATGTGAGTTGTTTGGTAGCAAAAAGATCTAGACGTGGTACATCACTTTGCCAACGTTCTGGATATGTAAGGGCATATTGTATCGGTATACGCATATCTGGTGTACCTAGTTGTGCTTTAACACTACCGTCGATGAACTGTACAGCCGAATGAATCACGGATTGTGGATGTACAAACACCTGGATTTTATCCACCGGTATATCAAAAAGCCAGCGTGCTTCTATAACTTCGAATCCCTTATTCATCATGCTAGCTGAATCAACCGTAATTTTTGCTCCCATCTCCCAATTGGGATGTTGGAGAGCTTGCGCTGCAGTAACACAATGCATCTGTTCAAAAGAAAACGTTCGGAATGGTCCACCACTAGCAGTAAGTAACAGTTTTTCTATAGATTGTATATTTTCACCAACAAGACTTTGGAATATAGCCGAGTGTTCGCTATCTACTGGCAAAATTGGTACTTTATATCGTTCGGCTAATCGGCAAATAATTTCTCCAGCAACGACCAGTGTCTCCTTATTAGCCAGTGCAATGGTTTTCCTAGCTCGAATAGCTTGCATGGTAGGTAATAAACCAGCATATCCCACCATCGCAGCAACAACAATGTCAATATCAGGCATCGTAACCATTTCTGCAATAGCACTCATGCCTGCCATAACACGGATAGGAAGGTCGCTAAGTGCATCACGTAAACGAGAATAGTATTTCTCATCTGCAATGCATACTACGGCTGGATTAAATTCAATTGCTTGCTGAATAAGCAAATCTACACTCCTGTGTGCAGAAATGGCATAAACAACAAATTCATCAGGATGCTGGCGCACTACATCAAGTGTCTGTGTGCCTATACTACCTGTACTACCCAATATTGCAATTTGTTTCATTACTTAGATGTTAGATAATTACGTTTTAGAAATAATCATTCACGTTCATTATTGTATAATCACAAAAAACTAAAAAGCAATCACCTCTTCTGGATTCACAGGCTGTCCATCTTGCCAAAGTTCGAACCATAGGGGCAATTCCCCCATGATGGCAAGTGTTTCGCCTGCTTGAACTTTATCGCCTACTGCTTTAAGTGTTTTCGTCATATTCTTATATACAGACAGATAATTAGCATGCTGTACCATTATCGTATACGTATTATCTATCTCATAATTTACGTGAACTACAGTGCCCGCCAATACAGCTGTTACATTCTCATTTTCTTGCGTTTGTATGAGTACCCCGTAACGTTTTTCCTTCAACGAAAATGCAAGCTGTATGGCTCCATGCGCAGGGCGAAAAAGGGATAATACTGGCGTCGTATTGGTCAACACAAAGAGCTGCATATTATCTCTTTCTTTGGCCTCATACTGAGCTATAAATTCAGCTGTTGCTTCGCTTTTTGCTTCAAGCAGTTGTTCACGCATAACTATCTGCATAGAGTCAAGGCTCTGCACTGTATCTGTATGCACTTCACCAGCCACTACTTGTTTGATCACGTCAAGGTATTGTCGCTGAAGTTCTAATGAAGTACCTATTGAATCTACTCGTGCGGACTCTGTAATAAGTTGTTGACGTATATTTTCAGAATATCCTGGCAGGTAATTACGTACCGGTGTGTATAGTATAAGGAGCGAAAACAACAACAACGTAAACAAAAACAGCAATGCGGTAACCACAAGTGCTCCCCAACCACTCAAACGAATATACAACAGTTCAGCAAGTGTTTGTTCATTGAGCACACTTATGCGATGTCTATGTCGCATACGCTGCCAAAGCGGTATTTTCTTCTTTTCTTCAGTCATTTTCTATGTAATGAAACAATAGAAGCGCCCCGAAAAGAAGCCTCATTATTTTCGGGGACGCTAAGTGATCACTATTTAATGATAGAACAGCCTTCACATGGTTTAAGCTGTTTGAAGAAATCATTACCTTTATCATCCACAAGGATAAACGCAGGGAAATTCTCTACTTCAATTTTCCAAATTGCCTCCATGCCAAGTTCAGGATATTCTACACACTCAATTGATTTGATATTCTCTTGCGCTAAAATAGCAGCAGGTCCACCAATAGAGCCAAGATAAAAACCTCCATGTTTTTGGCATGCATTAGTTACGTCTACAGAGCGATTACCTTTTGCTAGCATAATAAGACTACCACCATGGCTTTGGAACTCATCTACGTATGGGTCCATACGACCTGCTGTAGTAGGTCCCATAGAACCACATGGCATACCAACTGGAGTTTTAGCCGGACCTGCATAATAAATTGGGTGATCTTTCAAGTACTCTGGCATACCTTCACCGGCATCAAGGCGAGCTTTAATTTTAGCGTGAGCAATATCACGTCCTACAATAATGGTACCATTTAGCGAAAGACGTGTACCTATAGGATATTGAGTAAGAATCTTGCATACATCCTCCATCGGTTGGTTGAGATCAACACACACAGCATCACCTTCACCTGCATTGCGCAATTCCACAGGAATGAGAGAAGCTGGATTGTTATCCATTTTCTCAATCCAAATACCATCTTTATTGATTTTACACTTAATATTACGATCTGCAGAACAACTAACACCTAAACCTATTGGACAACTTGCGCCATGGCGAGGCAAACGAATCACACGCACATCATGAGCCATGTATTTGCCGCCAAACTGTGCTCCTAATCCTATCTTATATGCTTCTTTTAGCAGTTGTTCTTCCAATTCCACATCACGGAAAGCGCGACCTGTTTCATCACCTGTGGTAGGCAATGTATCGTAGTAATGAGTAGAAGCGAGTTTAACGGTAAGTAGGTTTTTCTCCGCGCTCGTACCACCAATCACAATAGCAATATGATATGGAGGACAAGCTGCTGTGCCAAGACTCTTCATTTTCTCTACAAGGAAAGGAATAAGCGTTCCTGGATTTTGAATACGCGCCTTAGTTTCTTGATATAGATATGTCTTATTGGCAGAACCGCCACCTTTGGTTACGCAAAGAAAATGATACTCCATACCCTCAGTAGCCTCAAGGTCAATTTGTGCAGGAAGATTACATTTGGTATTAACTTCATCATACATGGTTAATGGAGCATTCTGTGAATATCTAAGATTGCGCTCCGTATAAGTGAGGTACACGCCTTTACTCAGTGCCTCTTCATCGCAATAACCAGTCCATACTTGCTGACCTTTTTCACCATGAATGATAGCTGTACCTGTATCTTGGCAAAGAGGTAACTGCCCCTTGCATGACACCTCTGCATTGCGCAAAAAAGTAAGTGCTACATACTTATCATTGGCACTTGCCTCTGGGTCACGCAAAATTTTCGCGACTTGCTCATTATGGCTACGACGAAGCATAAAACTTACATCCGAAAACGCTTGATTAGCCATTTTAGTCAATCCCTCAGCCTCTATTTTGAGGATAGGTTTGCCCTCAAACTCGCCAACCGAAACATGATCCTTGGTCAGCAGATAATACTCTGTTTCATCTTTTCCAAGTTGAAACATCGGTGCATACTTGAATTCCATAATATTTCTAATTTAAAATTTATTGCAATTTATCGTGCAAAGGTACAAAAAAAAACGTGAATACGCAAGTATGCTATACTTTTTTTGCAAAAATCACTATAATTTATTGCCTATGTTCATTTTTTTTCGTAATTTTGCAGTCGATTACGAGAATTCAATCTTCATTCTTAATAACAAACAACATGGAAAAGAAACTTAAACGTTCAAACAACAAAGTATTAGCAGGCGTATGTGGTGGCTTGGCTGAGTATTTTGGTATCGATGCAACTATCGTTCGTGTTATCTATGCACTGCTTGTAATTTGCGGTGGCGTAGGTGTACTTTTGTATTTGCTTTTGATGCTTCTCATGCCAAAAGCAGAATAATTTAAAAACGCTTTAAAAAAACAACCTTCATCAATCAATGGAGGTTGTTTTTTATTGAATTATTTATCACGTTTTATCACGCTACCGCCGACGGCTAACTGTTGTTTCAAACGTGGCGTTCCTTGATATGTAATTTTACTAGCTCCTGCCGCTTGAGCCCATAGTTCGCGCACAACATAAATCTCCGCTTCGCCTGCACCAGCACAATTGATATGCATTGTTTGCACTACAAAGTCTTCCGCATCCAACTTGCCTGCTCCAGCAAGAGTGATATCGGCTTTGTCAGCAGTTCCTTCTAGCTCCAAACTACTCGCCCCTTTAGCATCCACAATCAAAGTACCTACTTGAAGATGCATATCTGCCTCAGCCGCACCATTTAGGTCCATAATCAAATCTGGCTGACTGAATACTTGTCCGTCTGACGTTTCTATCTTGCTAGCACCATAGACTGTGATTTTGCGAATAACAGGTGAAGCAATGGCAAAATCCACCATCAATTCATCAATAGGCAAGGTATTAATTACATCAATATACAGCACACTATCGCGAACTTCTGCTTTCAAGTTCTCCGTTTCCGACATCAAAGGCATCAGATTGGTTGTCAAGGTAGTTGATTGCTGTTCAGCAATGCTCAAGTGCAGTTCTGCAGCACCATTAATACATATACTATGGTATGGATCTAACTGCAAAGTTGAGGACACCAGTCCGTTCTCATCATCCACATCCATTCCTTCGAAAGTCATTGCTTTTAGTATATCAGGCGCATTGTCCACCGAATGATAAACATGCACTAACGAGGCTCCCCAGAAAATGACAGCTGCTAACCAGAAAAGAATAGTTAACCACCAAAAACGTGCTTTGGGTCCACGTCTAGTTCGCATATATTTTATAATGGTATGTACCACCATCACAATAGGCAGAATTACAATCGCTATCAAAGCCACTAAAAGCAATGGCACAAGATATACACCACCCTCAAACATCAAATCAATAAACGTAGCTGCCAACGGAAAAACCGCTCCCACTGTAGTAGAACCTGCAACCACGAAGGCAAATAGTGAAACAACGATGGCGAATAATACAATCAGGCCCAACATTATCACTGGGAACGCCAAGATCGCCAACAACACATTCAGCACAATACTAAACACTCGCCCACAACCACTATTTTGCGACTTATCTGTCTTTACTTTTGGACGGCGATTCGGGCCAAACTCTGATGGCGCACCAATCTGTTTCTTGACTGCTGTAACTATTTCCAAATTAACGACTTGAATATTCTTTGCGAATAGTGATTTTTGCAACAACTCTGCTATTCGCGCTTCAATGTCCAACATCACTTCTTGACGATCATCTTGCGGTAAACGCAGTTCAATATCATGGAGATAATCACGCAATTGTTGATACGCATCATAGTCAATATGATACACCAATCCATTTAAATTTATCGTACGAGTTTCTTTCATAATTACTTAGGAAATTTTATTGGTTATTTGGTGGATTGCATGGTATATAGACTGCCATTCTGCATCCAATTGTTCAAGGAGTTTTTCCCCATCTTCGGTAAGCGAATAATATTTGCGTGGAGGTCCCTCAGTGGACTCTTGCCAACGATATGATAGCAAGCCCTCGTTCTTCATACGCGTCAGCAAAGGGTATATTGTTCCCTCCACCACCAGCAACTGTGCTTTCTTGAGCATCTCAAGAATATCCGAAGCATATGCCTCCCCGCGACTGATGATGGAAAGGATACAATACTCTAGCAAGCCCTTACGCATCTGACTTTTGATGTTTGTTAGCATACCTATTGAAATTACAATTTATTGATTTTCAATCTGATTATAATTTGGCATGAGAATCATCAATATGATATAGAGCATCAATCCTGGGAATCCTACTGAAAATAAACTCAATACTACATAGGCCACGCGAATGACGGTAGGGTCTACATCAAAATACTCGGCGATTCCGCCACATACACCCGCCAAAATGCGGTTAGAAGAACGATACAATTTTTTCATTTTTTCTATTTATTTTCTACACTCGCTAAATCTGCATTGGGAAGTTAGATACACAATTGTGCTCACTAGTCATCTACACGAACAAACTTACCCTCTAAATCAAACAACAACTCCAAACCATTGCTCAATTCCACCTTCAAATAACGAAAACCAATCGCATATTCCACCACAAAATCATCGGGATGACGATTCTGCAAATAACTTATAATTACCTCTGGCACAATACCTTCTGGCACTGGAGAAATCCTACAGTCTATATTCTCAAGATTACCCTTCTGATCAAATTCAATTTCTGTGGCATTCTTGAGATATACTTTATACTCTGTGTGCAATCCCTCACGCTCGCTCTCAATGTAGCTTACATCCGAGAGATTAAAATAGGTCTTAATAAATGTTTGTGCTTGCGCTGGAAGGTCTGAATACTCAATCAAATGCTGACGATCTGCACAAGCGGTCAACGAAATAGTCATAACTGCAATAATGCTTAAAATCTTTTTCATAAGTCTAATGTTTTAGTGGTTATAAATTTATTTTACTATTTATTTAATGTTAATGTGTGTTGCATAGTAACAATGATTATTCGTCATATCACTATTCCCTACGATTATAAAACGCATTGCGCACACATATCATACTTTTTAGAGGTAACCTTGACTCCTCCAATATGGCTAATATTATGATAACTGATGGTCGAAACATTTTAATTCATTTTATTCTTATTCTTCAACTTTCTCTACACAAAAATTATGCCATCTTTCATTTTTTGCATTCCAAATCACAAATCTGCTGCAAAAGTAATACATTTTTCAATACTATGCAAAACAAAGTACTAAATAATTATAAAATCAACACTTTTTTCTTATATTTGCAAAGTCGAAGTAGCAAAATGCACACCAAAATGCACTTCACAACTACAACCCGCTGAAAGTTTATGCTAAAATAGTTGCACATTTGCAAAAAAAATAGTACTTTTGCGCGCTATTTGTATAAATATACAACACTGACTGAAATAAATGATGGAATATAAGTATTTACCCAATATCAAATACCCCTGCGATTTAAAGCAACTTCCCCTATCTGCATTGCCTGTGCTTTGCGACGAATTGAGGGATTTTATCATACGCGAATTGAGCCAAAACCCTGGTCACTTAGGTTCATCATTAGGTACTATCGAACTCACCGTAGCACTGCACTATGTATTCGATACGCCCAACGACCAACTAGTATGGGACGTAGGACACCAAGCATATGCTCACAAGATCCTTACCGGAAGGCGTGAGCTATTCCACACCAACCGTCAATTCAAAGGGCTAGCACCTTTCCCCACACCAGCCGAAAGCGAATACGACGCATTTATTGCCGGACATGCCAGCAATAGTATCTCCGCAGCACTCGGGCTAGAAGTCGGAAAAACGCAAGATACCAAACGACGAGTGGTAGCTATCATTGGAGATGGAGCTATGACGGGAGGATTAGCATTCGAGGGACTCAACAATACATCAATGATTAAAAACAACCTCCTTATCGTGCTCAACGATAACAATATGGCCATCGACCCTATTAAAGGAGGATTTACACAATATCTGGTAGATCTCACTACCAGCGAACGCTACAACCGTTGGAGATGGTGGGCATATCGCATGGCTTGCAAACTCCGCCTTATTGACGAAGGAAATAAAGGCCGTGTACAACGATTCACCAACAACCTCAAAGCACTACTCACCAAACAAGGGAACAATATTTTCCAAGGACTTAATATTCGCTATTTTGGTCCAGCTGATGGACACAATGTACTAGACCTCGTGCGTATCTTCAACGAGATTAAGGATTACGAAGGCCCTAAAGTGCTACACATCATCACCAAGAAAGGCAAGGGATACGAGCCTGCCGAAAACGACCAAACCACATGGCATGCACCTGGAGAATTCTGTGTGGAGAATGGGGAACGAAAGTCGGATTCTACCCCACACGAACCACTTTGGCAAGAGGTCTTTGGCAATACACTGCTCAATCTTGCAAAAGAAAATGAGCGCATAGTAGGTATCACACCTGCTATGCCTAGTGGATGCAGCATGAGCATCATGCAAAAAGAGATGCCCAATCGTGTCTTCGACGTCGGTATAGCCGAAGGACATGCGGTCACTTTCTCTGCAGGGCTAGCTAAAGCTGGACAGGTTCCTTATTGCAATATATATTCTAGTTTCTTGCAACGTGCCTACGACAATATCATCCACGATGTGGCGTTGCCTAACTTGCATGTCGTCTTTTGCATCGACCGAGCTGGCATCGTTGGCAACGATGGAGCCACCCACCATGGACTGCTTGACCTAGCATACTTGCGCCCTATACCCAACATGGTCATTGGTGCGCCTATGATTGCAGCCGACTTGCAGCAGATGCTCCATATTGCACAAACAATCGACCAACCCATCGCCATCCGATATCCTCGAGGACGTAGTATCAACCGAACAGGATTACCTCCTGTGGTACTAGGACAAGGTGTATGCATCAAACGGGGCAACGAGATAGCTGTTCTATCTATTGGTGCCATCGGAAACACCGTCATTGAAGCCATTAATAGCATGGATATCGGCAAACGAAACCTCTTCGCACACTACGATATGCGATGGCTCAAACCTATCGACAACATGTTGCTCGAAGAGATAGCGCAAAGATACAACAAAATTATCACCGTAGAAGACGGAATGATTTCTGGAGGATTAGGAAGCGCAGTGCTCGAGTATATGGCAGAACACAAACATTCACCACAACTCATAAGACTCGGTGTGAACGACCAGTTCGTAGAACATGGAAGCACCAAGGAATTGTATCAACTACTAAAACTAGATAAAGAAGGTTTATGCGAATCATTATTGCAGGCGCTGGAGCTGTAGGACGCCACCTGGCGAAACTACTCTCGCGCGAAGACATGGATATTAGTCTCATCGACGAACGACAAGATCGTCTCGGAGACCTCGATGCTAACTACGATCTACTTACCAAAGTGGGTAGTCCTACGTCTATCTATGACCTCAAAAGTCTTAACGTCAACGACGTCGACCTTTTTATTGCCGTCACTCCATCTGAGTCCGACAATATCACGGCATGCCTATTGGCCAACAAACTCGGTGCTAAAAAGACATTAGCTCGAATCGACAACTATGAATATCTTGTTCCAGAGAACAAACATCTCTTCGAGCAAATGGGACTCAACCACCTCATCTATCCCGAATTGCTCGCTGCGCAAGAAATTACAGCATCACTTAAAACAAGTTGGATGCGCTATCATCTTACGCTCTGCGATGGAGCTCTCGAACTATGCGTCATCAAAGTGCGTGAAGGCGCTGAGGTTATCGGAAAACAATTCATGTCAGGGTTCTTCAACCATGGATTCTACCGCGTTGTGGCTATCAAACGTGGACAAGAAACCATCATTCCTGGCGGACAAGACGAAATCATGCCACATGATATGATCTATGCCGTTTGTACGAGAGAAAACATGAAGATCCTACGGGAACAGATGGGAAAACAAAAACGAGAAATCAAAAATATTGTCTTCTTCGGAGGATCCAAAATTGCGCAGAAGACCGTACAAAACTTGCCTGATGACCTCAATATCAAAATCATCGAAGCCGATCGAGAACTATGCTACCATCTCAGCGAGAAAGTCAACAACGCACTCATCATCAATGCCGACGGTAGCGATATGGCCGTGCTTAAAGACGAAGGCATAGAGGATGCTGACGCTTTCATAGCAGTCACCGATAACAGCGAAGCCAATATCTTTGCTTGCCTCGCAGCGAAACGATTTGGCGTTAAAAAAACCATTGCGGAAATCGAGAATATCGACTATATCTCTATGGCGGAAGGACTGGAAATCGGAGCTGTACTCAACAAAAAAACCATTGCGGCATCATATATCTATCAAATGTTGCTAGATGCCAGTGTGCTCAATGTTCGCAATCTCACCAGCGCAGATGCCGAAATCGTGGAATTCATGGCCGAAGCGGGAAGCCGTATCACTAAAGCTAAAATACGCGATATGCGACTGCCTGCAGATGCAAATATCGGAGCTATTGTACGTGCTGGAGAAGGCATACTAGTCAATGGAGATACACAGATACTACAAGGCGACCAAGTCGTAGTCTTTTGCAAGAGCCAAGTCATCCGAAAACTCGAACGATTCTTCAAATAATCCATTCCCATGACACGCAATTTCAACACACGAATGGTCTTTCGTACCATGGGAGCACTTCTGCTCATTGAAGCACTTTTCATGGCACTCGCCCTAGGAGTCAGTCTTTGGTACAACGAAGCGGATAGCGGAGTCTTCCTTCTTTCTACCATCATCACATTCATCGCGGGTATCATCGGACTAATCATCGGAATCGGAGCAGAGTCTAAGATGGGAGAAAGAGAAGGATATGTCATTGTGGCCATGGTGTGGGTGGTCTTTTCCGCTTTCGGGCTCTTACCCTATTACTTTAGCGGACAAGTCCCTACTCTTACCGATGCGTGGTTCGAAAGCATGTCGGGATTTACCACTACGGGAGCCACTATTATACCCGACCTCAACCAAATAACCCACGGATTACTCTTCTGGCGAGCTATATCACAGTGGATTGGAGGTATGGGAATCATCGTACTATCTATCGCCATACTGCCTATCTTTGGACTCAATGGTATGCAGCTCTATGCGGCGGAAGTCTCTGGACTGACATACGAAAAACTATCTCCTCGCATTGCGGATACGGCCAAGATGATGTGGACTACCTATCTTATTCTTACCGTCACCGAGGTTCTTGCTTTGTGGCTTTGCGGGATGCCACTCTTCGATGCGATTTGCCATTCGTTCTCCACCATCGCCACCGGAGGTTTCTCCACCAAGAACAATAGCCTTGAGTTCTACAACTCACCTGCTATACACTATACCGTCACCTTCTTCATGTTCATCTCTGGTATCAATTTTGTGATACTCATCTATCTCTTGCGTGGCAAAGCACGCAACTTCGTCAAGGATGAAGAACTGAGATGGTATAGCCTAGCAGTACTGTTGTTCACAGTCATACTCACCCTCGGACTATACATTGCGCGCCCAGGATGGGCAGGCATCAATATGGAACGAGCTTTCCGTGATAGTCTCTTCACGGTTGTCAGTGCTATGACTTCCACTGGATACACGATCTCCGACTATATGTACTGGCCAGTAGTCGCTTGGGTGATTATTTTCTTCCTTATGCTTACGGGTGCTTGCGCGGGTAGTACTGCTGGAGGTATCAAGTGGGTTAGACTATCCATCATCATCAAAAATGGTATTGCCGAGTTCCAACGACGTATTCACCCTAATGCCATTATTCCGGTCAAACTCAACGAGAAAACTGTACCACAGCAAACAATCAACAATATCATGGCTTTCCTCATTTTCTACGTTTTTATTATTGCTATCACGGTGGTCATTTTCTGTGCTTGTGGAGTTGATTTCAGCGAAGCTATCGGATCTGCCGTCTCCGCAATCGGAAACGTAGGAATCAGTATCGGACAGTTTGGTCCTGCTGGCACATATGCCAACTTCCCTACACTCGCTAAATGGGTAATGAGTTTCGTGATGCTTATCGGACGTCTAGAAATCTTCACTGTCCTTTTACTTTTCACCAAATATCTGTGGAAAAAGTAAGCCATGAAACCTCGTTACATCGCATATACTATTTGGCTTATTATTGCTCTTCTTGGAGGGCTCTGCTGCTTGGTACCCGACGGAGGATGGACTATCGGTAGTCATACGCTCCGCTGGCCTACCCTCACTCAAGCATTGGACCTAAAGTTGTCAGTGGATAGTTGCCAGTTTCTAGTGGACAGCCTACCACTCACCATTGACAGTGTACAATCCACCGTGGATAGGGGTCAATCAATAGTGGATACAACAGATTCTATAAAAAAGAAACCTCAACCTGTTATTCCAACTGTAAACATAGCCAACACTGATACGCGAGCATACCTATCGGCTTTTTACGCAGCACTCGATAGCGCAAGTACCCAACCCATACGCGTAGTGCATTATGGCGATTCGCAAATCGAAGAGGACCGTATCACGAGTGTCTTACGCGAACAATGGCAGAAGCAATATGGTGGTGGCGGACCTGGATTACTGCCACTACATCAAACCATACCCACACGCACCATCCGCCAATGGCTATCTATCAATGGCGTCGTACAAACTACACAAGGCGGACCCAAACGATACATCGTTTACGGGCCACGTTCCATGCGACTCAACCAAGGTGATGAATATGGTGTCATGGGACAAGTAGCACGTATGGATACCACGCTCGTGCCAGGGAGCCAAACGCTTACGATGAACATCGAACCCATTGATAAAAAACGCCGCCCACATAACTACTTCAACCGTATTCGCCTCTTAGCCGATAGTATCTCTAGTTCTATCTACCTCGCAGATACCATCATCACCGCATCACATCATCACCTCATATCCCTCCCCGATAGCACCACGCGATGCGAACTGCATCTACAGGGACAAGGCAATGTCTATGGTATCAGTCTCGAAAGCGCTACTGGTATCATCGTCGATAATATTCCTATGCGTGGCTGCTCGGGAAATATCTTCACACGCATCGATAGCATACAACTAGCGGATTTCTACCGCGAAACCAATACGCGACTCATCATTCTCCAGTTTGGTGGAAACATGATTCCGCAGACCGAAAACCCTTCCACTATCAGTGGGTATGTGCGTACCACCTTGCGCCAACAAATCCGCTACATTCGCCAATGTGCACCACAAGCATCTATCCTCTTCATCGGGCCTAGCGATATGTCCACACGTATCGATGGACAGATGACCACCTATCCGCTAGTACCATATATGGACAAACTGCTCAAACAAATGGCGGAGGAAGAGCACATCGCCTATTGGAGTCTATACGATGCCATGGGCGGATACAATAGTATGGTGCATTGGGTAGAAGTCGGACTAGCCGGCAGCGACTATATCCACTTCACGCGCGCAGGCGCCAACAAGATAGGAAAACAACTCTTCAATTGGCTAAACACTAAACAGTAGCCCAACGGGGCGTTCACTAAACACTAATCACCCAAAAATGCAATTTCTCCACCACATATTTGCTTTCGATAGTTCCAGCCCACTGCTCTTCACCCAGTTCTATTTCTGGGCGTTCTTCGCATTGGTCTATACGGTGTTTGCCATCATCATGGAAGTGGGCACGCGAAGCACACAGACGGGAGAGAATTCAAGCAACATCAACAATCGCCTCCACCTGCGCAATATCTTCCTTATGTTTGTCAGCTGGTTCTTCTACTACAAGACCAGCGGACTCTTCCTGCTCATACTGCTCTTTGTTACGCTCAGCGACTGGCTCATTGCCCAGCGCATCTACATATGTCAATCCGCTACCGCCAATAATCCACATAGTAAGCGCCCGCTGGCTGCCAAGCTATGGCTTGCACTCAGTATCTTCATCGACCTCGGATTACTGTGCTACTTCAAATATGCCTATTTCTTTACCAATGTAGTCAATGACCTTTTGGGCACAGAGTTTGCCGTATTTGATATCTTTGCGTATATCGGCAATGGTTTCTCGGATTCTGGACGATTCATGGTGGATAAGATCATATTGCCCGTAGGCATATCGTTCTACCTCTTCCAAGTCATGTCCTACACCATCGACGTCTATCGAGGATTGGTAAAGCCCGTGCGCAATATTCTCGACTTCGGGTTCTATGTCAGTTTCTTCCCCGGACTAGTAGCGGGTCCCATCGTACGAGCCAACGAGTTCATTCCGCAACTCTATCGCCCTTTCCGACTCAGCAAACGACTGGCGGCACTAGCGCTATTCTGGATACTCAACGGACTTTTCAAAAAAATCATTCTCAGCGACTACCTCGCGGTGAATATCATCGACCGTGTTTTCGAGAACCCACTACTCTTCAGCGGATTCGAAAACCTCTTCGCACTCTTTGCCTACTCCTTGCAGGTATATGCCGATTTTTCTGGATATACCGATATTGCTATCGGCATCGCCATGCTCTTGGGGTTCTATTTGCCGCAGAACTTCGACTCGCCCTATAAGTCCCTCAACCCGCAGGAGTTCTGGCGACGCTGGCATATGTCGCTCAGCCGATGGCTCAAGAGCTACCTCTATATCCCACTCGGCGGCAACCGCTCTATCCTTGGGCGACCTGTCAAAAACAAAACGCTCGCGGGCAACTGCAATTCTTTCATCACCATGCTTCTAGGCGGATTGTGGCACGGAGCTAGCTGGAATTTTGTCATCTGGGGCGCACTCAATGGTGCAGGTATGATTGTGTATAAGATATGGGCCAAAACCAACTGGCATCTGCACATGTTGGCTGTCAGTTTGCTCACTCTCGCACTCTACCTCACCCGTCTGTTCGCTCCTGCTCCGGTATGGAATCTCTTCTTTGTCTGGGCACTCGCGCTGTGGCTTGGCACCCTCATCCGCTATATCTACCACCTCATCTCCTCCCGTCTCTCAGCTCTCAGCTCTCAGCTCTCAGCTCTCACCTCCCGCCTCTCCACCGTCTGGGCAGTTGCACAGACTTTTGTCTTCATCACTTTCACGCGTCTGTTCTTCCGTTCGGGCAGTAATCTCGACCCTGCCACGGCTAACCAAGAGGCATGGGAGACGGCTACGAACATGGTGAATCAGATTGGTGGAGCATGGAACAGCAGTATCATTCCAGACTTCCTTTGGGAGTACCGCAGCGTGGTGATCCTGTTTGTTCTAGGAATGATTATCCACTGGTTGCCTGCACGCACGAAGCGTTGGTATCGTCTGCGTTTCTGTCAGCTGCCATTGTGGATTCTAGTCCTCATTACCGTCGTGGCTATCTTTATTGTCTATCAGTTCGTCACTGCCGACATGCAGGCCTTCATCTACTTCCAGTTCTAATCACTAAACACTAAACAGTAGCCCCAACGGGGCGTTCACTAAACACTAAACACACATGCTCATCGGTTTAACAGGAGGAATAGGAAGCGGCAAGAGCACAATTGCACAGCAATTGCGCGCCATGGGTTATCCCGTATACGATACCGACAGCCAGGCCAAGCGTCTCATCCAGTCCGATCCGCATGTCCGTGAGCAAATCACGGCGCTTTTCGGTACAGAGGTCTATCAAGATGGTGTGTATCAGACTGCTATGGTGGCGCAGCGTGTTTTTGCCGACCCGGTGTTGCTCTCCCGTCTCAATGCCATCGTTCACCCTGCTGTCCGTGCCGATATCCTCCGCTGGTCCTCCTCCCTCACCTCGTTACCTAATAACCGAATAACCTCATCGCCTCATCGCCTAAGTGGGGAGTCGGAGGGGGAACCTATCGCCTTCATCGAATGTGCTATCCTCTACTCCAGCCATATCCACACGCTCTGCGATGCTGTGGTGCAAGTCATAGCACCCGAAGACGTACGTATCCAGCGTACCATCCAACGCGATCATACCACTATAGATAAGGTACGCGCACGTATGCGCGCACAAGACAAAGAATTCCTCGGGCATAATCCCGACTTGGTCGTAAATAACGATGGAAAAACAGAAATTCACGATATTTGTTTGGAAATACAAGATTTTTTTTGTAACTTTGCAGGCTGATTCGGTGCTTTGCACTTTATTATAGCCTACAATGTCGGAAAACCAACTCATATTCAGAAGTTTTGCCAGCGGAAGTAGCGGTAATTGTTATTTCCTGGGTACTTCGTCGTGGGGTATTCTCATTGATGCAGGTATTGCTGCACGTACGATTCAGAAGAACCTCCGCGAGATGGGGCTCGACTATGCCAATATCATGGGCGTACTCATCACCCACGACCATGCCGACCATATCCGTGCGGTAGGTACGCTGGGCGAGCGAGTGCATATCCCTATCTATTCCACCAAGGCTATCCACGAGGGTATCGGTCGCAACTATGGTGTCCGAGAGAAACTGCGCACCTCGCAGCGCTATTTCGAAAAAGGCGTGGAGTGGGAACTCAATGGCATGAAAATCAACACTTTTGGCATCTCTCACGACTCCACAGAGTGCGTGGGCTATGTCATTGATTTTCTGGGGCAGCGGGTGGTGATTGTCACCGACTGTGGGCAGATCAACCCTACCATGGAGATGTATGTCTCCACGGCCAACCACCTCATCATCGAGGCCAACCACGACGAGTCGCTGCTCCTCAATGGGCCCTACCCCACTTATCTCAAAGAGCGCATCCTCTCCCCACGTGGTCACCAGAGCAATACGGTCTGCGGACAGGTCATTGCTCGTAACTGGACGCCCTCCATGCGCAATGTATTCCTTTGCCACCTCTCGCACGAGAATAATACGCCTATCACCGCACTCGAGACTATCAAGGAGATTCTCCTCGACAACGATATCATGCCTGGGGAAGACCTCTTCATCACGGCGCTCGAGCGACTAACGCCTTCGCAGACATATATTCTTAACGAACAAACTATCAAGATTTAATAATTCATATGGATAAACTGGTTATCATCCCTACTTACAACGAAAAAGAGAATATCCAAGCCATCATCACGGCTGTGATGAATCTTCCTCTTGAGTTCCACGTACTTATCATCGACGATGGTTCGCCTGATGGTACTGCGGCTATTGTGAAGGAGCTTATGGCTACCACTTTCGCAGGCCGTCTGCATCTCATCGAGCGTGCGGGCAAGCAAGGACTGGGTACTGCCTATATCACTGGCTTCAAGTGGGCTATTGAGCATCAATACGACTATATCTTTGAGATGGATGCCGATTTCTCGCATAATCCTGACGACTTGCTCAAGCTCTACGATGCTTGTGCCAATCAGGGTGCGGACGTGGCTATCGGTAGCCGCTATGTGAGTGGTGTGAACGTAGTCAACTGGCCTATGGGACGTGTGTTGATGTCCTATTTCGCTAGCAAGTATGTGCGTTTCGTGCTAGGCATGAATATCCACGATACCACTGCCGGCTTCAAGTGTTATCGCCGTCAGGTGCTTGAGACTATCCAGCTTGATAAGATTCGTTTCAAGGGCTATGCTTTCCAGATCGAAATGAAGTTCACGGCATATAAGTGTGGTTTTGTGATCAAGGAGGTGCCTATCATCTTCATCAACCGTGTCCTTGGTACCAGCAAGATGTCTGGTGGTATTTTCTCCGAGGCATTGCTGGGTGTCATCCGCCTCAAACTATCCTCTTGGACCCGCAAATACCCTCAAAAGCCCTAACCCATTGCCCATCGCCCAAAATGAAACATCTCCCTATCATCATCCTTCTCGCGTTCCTCGTATCGTGCACCACTAGTCCTCGCACGGCGCAGCAGGAAGAGCAGCCACCTGTGCGTATCGAGTACGGGCTGCCTATCGATTCTTTCCTTATTGACACTTTTGTCGTACGCGACGGCCAAACCTTGGGCGGTATTCTAAATCAGCATGGTGCTACGCGCCAGCAGATCAATGCACTCACGCTGCTCTCGCGCGATGCTTTCGATGTGCGCACTATCCGCCCTGGTAAAACGGGTCTAGCGCTCTATCAAACCGATACTACGGGTCTTGCCCGCCTCTGTCATCTCGTCTATCTGCCATCTATCCGCGAAGCGGTGGTTCTCCATCTGGGCGATAGTATATCCGTGGACCGCTATCTCAAGCCTATTGAGCACCGCCCACGCGTAGCGCAGGCGGTCATCCAGTCCAGTTTGTGGAATGCGATGGCGGCTAACGACCTGCCTACGGAGATTGCACTCGAGCTCAGCGATATCTATGCTTGGACCATTGATTTCTTTGGTTTGCAGCAGGGCGACTCTATCCGTGTGTACTACGATGAGCAGTATGTCGATTCCACTCGTATTGGTATCGGACGTATCTATGCGGCTAATTTCTACCACGGTCGCCGTTGGCAAGAGGCTTTCTGGTTCGAGAGCGGCAATATCCACAACTATTTCGATGCCGAAGGCAACAGTCTGCGCAAGGCATTCCTCAAGGCACCGCTCAACTACAAGCGTATCTCTTCGCATTTCACCTATGCGCGTAAGCACCCTATATATAAGGTTGTTCGCCCCCATACGGGTGTGGATTATGCGGCACCAGCGGGTACACCAGTCGTGGCTATTGGCGATGGTGTTGTCACTTTCAAGCAGTATAAGGGAGGCGGAGGCCATACGGTGAAGATCAAGCATAATTCCACTTATACCACGGCCTATCTCCATCTCTCCAAGTACGCCAAGGGGCTGGCTGTCGGTCAACATGTCAAGCAGGGTCAGGTCATCGGTTATGTAGGCAGCTCTGGTGCAAGCACGGGTCCGCACCTCGATTTCCGAGTCTGGAAGAACGGTTCGCCTATCGACCCTCTCAAGATGCAGTCGCCACCAGCCGAACCCATCCCCGCTCAATACAAAGACACATTCTCTACTGTCGTCGCTTCCTACCAGGAAACACTCAAGTCCGTAGAATAAAATAAAAAGGTATATTTTCATAAATATACCTTTGTTTTTTTACCGGTAGTTTATCAATCGATAATTATTTCAAACTATTTTTAATATGAATAAACTTGCAATGAAACGTATTTCGTTTTTGGTCTTTTTGTTACTACCTTTGTTAACAATTCGCGCTGAGGATTCTACCTCTAATAACTATGTTATCTCTTGGTGCATTAATGGGAAAATTGTATCTACAAGTACAATACCAATAGGTCAGCCTTTAGGAGAGTTACCTAAACTAGCAGAGGATGCTATTTGTGAAGGAAAATCTTTTTATGGTTGGACTACTGAAGCGGATTACTCACATGAAATAGATGTCCCTACTTGCATAGATGAAAACACCATTCCTTCAAGCAATACTACCTATTATGCCGTCTTTGCTGAGAAAGTGGAGAAAAATACTTGGGTAAAAACCACAATAAAAGAACTTTCATCTGATGATATCATTATTATCACCATGAATATACAAATGGGTCAAGATTCGTCCACATATAATCAATTGAAATATAATGTTAAAGACGATATTCTGCAAAACATTATTGATTTGAAGGTGGAAAATAATGTAGTTATTTCTTCAGTCGACATAAAAAATTTCGGGTGGCATATAGATGGTAAAGAAGATGGTTTTACGATACGTAAAGCGGGAATTCCAAACACGAGATATCTATATTGTACTTCTAATGATGAATTGCTTATAGGTAACACTACTTCAGATAAAAAATTCATTATAGATAAAGAGTTGCTACAGCATGTAAATACCAAGAAGTACATTGGTATTAATTTCTCAAAAAATCTATGGTGGACACATAAGTCAAATACAAATTTTCCTAGTCAAAAACTTGTTTTATTTAAAAATGTAAATTATTTCTATCGAAATTTTTCAACTACTTGTAGTTCTCAATATACTCCTCTTGCTGTTCAAATTGTAGAGTGGAAACAAGATGCTATTATAGTGATGTATAATGGTGATCCTAATGAGAGTGTAGAAATATACATTGATCAAAATCGGCAAGATGAGGAGTATTCATTATCAAATTTACGCAAAGATGTAGCTATATATGAAATACCCATTTCAGGATTATCATCTAATCCTGGAAAAAGATTAGAAATTATTATTGGAGATGCAGCCAAAACTTTTGATATACCTATTATTGTATATAAAAACAACAATCAAAATGTTGTATTATCAACATCTGACTCTATTGATATTATTGTTGCTAATGGAGGAGAATTCAGTATAACTGATATCCAAGATATAAACAATCCTATTCGTAATATTACTATTTATGGAGGAGGTAAATTAACGATTGGTGTAGGATGTACTTTGAATGCATCTACTATAACAATGCGAATTGGTTCGGTTAAGAATAATGAGTATGCGAGTGCATATCCACAATTGGCATTACATGGAACTATTGGTAAACTATCAAACTTTCATATAGACTATATAACAACTTATGATCGTTATTATGCATTAGCACTTCCATATACAGCAAATACGAAAAATATTCATTACCCGATTGATATTTATGGCGAAAATGTGCCACTAGATAATACAGGAAGTTTTCAGTTGCAATACTATGATGGTGCTGCTCGTGCAGAAACTGGAAATGGTTGGAAAAATCTTGAAGAACCAGCAGAAGGTGCCACTTTAAAACCTTATCAAGGGTATACATTTTGGGGAGCTCCTAAGAAAGTAAGTGTAAATAACAATACAAAAGAGAGACAAAAATTCGGTATTCACCGTATACCACTTGAAATGGATATAAATCTAATAAATCAATGCGAAATAGTCTCAAAGAAATTAAGTGTAGTAGCTCATGGCAATGAAACTACAATGAATAATGATAGAGGATGGAACTATCTAGGGAATCCATTTTTATCTCAATATTCAGGAATGAGTGATAGCTTATGTTTACAAATTGGACTCTTAGAAAAAGAAATGATTGATAATCAATGGACTGGAAGCTATATCTATATAGGACAACTGCGCTATATTACTCAAACAGAGGATGGTAAAACATATACTTCTGATAGAGTCAGCAATGCTATCTTAAATCCATTTAATACATATTTTATTCAGGCTTCACAAGATGGAGAATTATTATTTAATCCGCCAAGCCATATTGATAATTCTTCGATAAAACAATATGTGCCGACATCTATATCTACAACAGAAATTACAACAGGTATTACATTATCCAATTTTAATGAATCTGATTATACAGGTTTGTTAATAGCAGAAAATTTTACTGATGACTATGAATTTAATGCAGATTTATCAAAATTTGAAAATCAAGGCTTGAATATTTATACCATTAGTCATCATGGTAAAAATGCGTATTTAGCTATAAATAAAGAACTTGCTACTTCCATTCCACTAGGTTACAAAGTACAGGAAGAGGGATTATATACAATTAGTTTTGATACTAAACGTTATGATATAGAGAATATTGCAGCTTTATATCTAATTGATCACGAGTTAGGTCATACAAAAGATTTATTAAAAGATGACTACATCTTTAATTCAGATTCAGGCACATATGACCATCGATTTGAATTAAAAGTAGAATTTGAAGAGGAAAATCTTTCGGAAATCGCGATTGTGGAGGAACCTGATATTTACATCTATATCGAATCTGACATGTTGAAATTTAAAAATCTACAGAAGCACTCAATAGTGCATATACATGATTTGATGGGAAATGTAATATATCGATGTGAAGATGTACAATACGATTTATCTATTCCCTTCGAACAAAAATTCTACCTAATCCGTATAGAATATAAAGGCAATTCAAAAACATATAAGATAATTATTCCATAAAAGTATGAAACTTAGAGTCATATTAATGGCATATTATGCCATTTGTTTTACTTTATTCTCTGAAAATCTGTTAGCCAATCCACTTATCTATGATAATAAGAATGAATCATATTCTCCCAGAAGTGATTGGCATTACAACTATGCTGGTGAAGGTTTAAACAATAGGATATCGAACAATACCTTCTCAGAAACGGCAACATTTATCATCAATAACTATCCAGCAGAAAGAGATGATTATGAAGAGCCATTAAGCCAAAGTCCTCAATTTATTAGACCTCGCGCGGCTGCACCAGATGATGAAGATACTCCCCCTCAAGGTTGGAATGATCCATATCCTACGCCTGTAGGTGATATTCCTATACCTCTCTTGTTGCTATTTATAATTATGATGGTATTATATACCCATTTGAAACATAAATCCCATACATCATAGTTTGAGATATATCCTACAACATCAAATTCAGTAAAAAGACATAAAAAAAAGAGTCGATGGTAGTCGGCTCTTTTTGTGTATACCTTATATATACCTTAAATATATACGTGCGTGTTAGTTGTCGGAGAGTTTTTGCCAGAGGATAGCGTCGTCTTCGAGGGTCCAAGAACGGAGCAGCGAAGAAGGGGCGAAGCCATGCGACTCATAGATATGCGAACAGGAGGTGTTGGAAACAGCAATAATAGCATAAACCATGCGCAGATGCAAGAAACCGAACGCATAATCAAGCAAAAGGCGCACCGCCTCGTGGCCAATACCACGGCCTCGCGCATCGGGCGAGACATACATACCAATAGCCGCCTTGCGGTTGCGCGCATCGAAATCAAACAAATCGATACAGCCCAACAAAGCACCATCCTCCTCTAGCATCAAACGCAACTGACCATCGCGATAGATATCGCCCGTAGTAGAAGCAATATACTCACGCAGGTCCTGATGAGAAAGCGGATTATGCGTGGAGGAAAAACTCCAAGCAGCTGCATCGTTCTCCCAGAGATACAAGAAAGGGAGATCGGAGGGCTCGACTTTGCGCAAACGTAGCATAAAAGGAAATTTATCTGCGGAAACCAAACAAGCCCTTTTTCTTAGGTTCTTCCATCACATTGCCCATAGGCGCTGGACGGTGGGCATTGCCACTGCTGACCATCTGATAGATCACTCCCCAGTCGGGAATACCACCGAGGTTGCGGTCGTCGATAAACAACTCCGCCTCGAGCTTACGAGCACGGACAATATCCGCGTTCTCCTCAGGGAAATTGGAATTAACGGCATAGAACTCCAAGCCCTTGGCCGCACAATAATCTATGGCCTCCTGCAACAACTCGCCCTCGCGGCAAGTCCACAAGATGAGCTGATGATGACCCTCCTGCTGCAGACGCTTGAGCGTCTCAATAGCAAATGGAATAGGTTTGCCTATACGGGGGTATTCGTGGGTGACGATGGTTCCGTCGAAATCTACTGCAATTGTCATATTGTTACTAGTGATTAGTGAACGCCCCATAGGGGCTACTGTTTAGTGGTTAGTGATTAGTGAACGCTTCGCTATAGGTGAGAGGTTAATAATCTTCTTGGTCGGGGGATTTGGGTTGGAGTTCGAGCTCCATCTTACGCAAAGATGGCTTGGAGAAATACCATCCAATAGCTGAAACGGCAGCAATCCATAACATCGACTGATAGGCCCCCATCAGATAAAAAGCCGCAATAGCAAATACCATCGAGTTGCCCACCAGAAGAATACGCCAGGTAGCCGCTTTCTGATACGCCAAGAACTTGGCATCACCATCAGGCAAGTCGCAGAGCTTGGTGCACTGCTTCTTACACAAATATAATCCCAAAGGAATAGTGAGCAAAGCATCGAAAATGACAAGATATTGGATCACCTGACCAAGCGTAGAAAGGGAATCGATAGGTTGTACGTAAGACTTCATAATCAGAAAATAGGCCAACGTGCCCGCCAACAAAGCTAGCACCATGATACCATAGTAGTAAACATTGAGTGTACGAATAATCTTTTGTTCCATAAGAGATATATAAGAAGTTTTAAGTGTTCTATATTTTGAAATCAATGCGGTTGACGATGGATCGGCCCAACGTGATCTCATCGGTGTACTCGAGCTCGTTGCCAATCGCTACGCCTCGGGCGATTTGGGAGATTTTGAGGTTATTAGGTGATGAGGTGATGAGGTTATTAGGTGATGAGGTGATGAGGGTATTAGGCGATGAGGCGGTGAGGGTATTAGGCGATGAGGCGGCGGTGAGGCGGCGGTAGATGTAGAAATTGGTGGTATCGCCCTCCATGGTGGTGGGCAATGCGAGAATCACCTCGCGGATCTCCTCAGGCACGATACGCGCGATGAGCGAATCAATCTCTAGGTCGGCTGGTCCTACTCCATCCATAGGCGAGATAACCCCACCCAAGACATGATAGAGACCATGGTACTGCCCAGTGTTCTCGATGGACATGACATCCTGCACATTCTCTACCACGCAGATAGTATGCTTATCGCGTGAGTGCGAGCGACAGATAGGACACACCTCCTCATCGGAGATGGTATGGCATATACGGCAGTAATGCGCCTCGGACTTGAGGGTAGTGAGCGCCGCCGTGAAAGCCTGGACATCGTTATCCGACTGGCGCAAGAGATGCAAGACCAAACGCAAGGCCGTCTTGCGTCCAATACCAGGCAATGAAGCGAACTGATCGACCGCATTGCTGAGCAATATGGATGGGAAATTATTCATGTTTCTTTGACCAACGTGCCGGAATCATGCGATAAGGATGATTCTGGCGCATGTTCTCTGCATTGGGACAATCGCACCGGTGGATGCGAATACCCTTGAATATACTGATAAATCCAAAAATCGCATCTCCCGGCTGGGGGTTGCAACATTTGGCTAGGTTGTAATCCACACTCTTGACATTGATATCCACCTCGAGTGCAAGCGCCTCTTGCTGTTGCGGACTGAGCGGTTGGTAAGGCGTGCGCGTGGACTCGTAGTGGTTCTCATCCAGCGCGAGGAAGACCTCTTTGATGCGCAGCAAGTCCTCTTTGCCGAGGGCGATGGACTGGTAGAGGTCGTTGGTCATCTTATAGCCCAGCTTGAGCGCGAGACGCGAGATATCTCCTTCTTCGTAGTCGATTTTCCAGTTCTTGAAACGTCGTTCGAGCATCTCTCGTCCCTCGGCTGCATTGCGAAACTCGACCTCCTTGAGTGCCTGGCGGATCTTGTTCTTCGCGCGATGTGAGACGACCACATTCAGCCAGTCGGCCGAAGGTTTTTGGTTGGGCGATGTCATGATCTCGACCTGGTCGCCGTTCTGGAGTTTCTGTCGGATACTGACGTTCTGGTTGCGGATACGTCCGCCCACGCAGCGGCATCCGACGTCGCTATGTATAGAGAAAGCGAAATCGAGCACAGTAGCCCCCGCAGGCAGTCGCTTGAGGTCGCCGGTAGGGGTGAAGACATAGACGCTCTGGTTGTTGGTATTGAGTCGGTTGCCATCAACGCCCTTATACGCCCAGTGGGCCGCCACGCCTTTCTCGGCTACCTCGTCCATACGGCGCGTACGGATCTGCACTTCCACCCATTTGTCTTCTGGTCCGAGCACAGTGGTATGGAGACTCTCGTAGCCATTCTCCTTGGGCACACTGAGCCAGTCGCGCAGGCGCTTGGGGTTGGGGCGATACATATCAGTGATGATGGAATAGACTTGCCAGCAGTCGGATTTCTCCTTCTCCAGCGGCGAATCGAGGATGATACGTATGGCGAAAAGGTCGTAGATACGGTCCACGTCGCATTGCTGCACCTGCATCTTGTGGTAGATACTATGGATGGACTTTGGTCGCCCTTTGATGGTGAACTCGAAGCCCGCAGCCCGGAGCTTCTCCTCGAGCGGCGCGATGAAGGATTGGATATAGGCGTCGCGTTGGGCTTTTTTCTCATTGAGCGCGTGCGCGATATACTTATAGGTTTTGTAGTCGGTGAACTTGAGCGCCAAGTCCTCCATCTCGGTTTTGATGGCATAGAGGCCCAAACGATGTGCCAAAGGAGCATGGAGTTCGTTGGTCTCACGTGCCACATGGCGACGCCGATCGGAATCGCCCTCCTTATCCATCGTACGGAGCTGCTCGAGTCGCTCGAGAAGGATTTTATACAATACTTGGTTGCTATCTTCGCTAGACATACCTATTCTAAGTTATCATTTCGGGTGCAAAGTTACAAAAAAAATTGCACGTACGCAAGAAAAAAGATAAAACACGAAAAATAATTTGCATATATGAAAAAGAATTTGTAATTTTGCAGCGTATTTGAGAAAGCAGATACGATTAACCTGTAAATTTAAACAAAATCAATATGAACGCAACAAAAATCATTATCCGTGTTTTACTTGGAATAGGCGTCGTTTTCATGGCATTTATTTGCGTGAAGAGCGTTATTACTCCTATCCAATTTGAAGAGGAGCGCGCAGTGCGCGAGACTCAAGTCATTGCAAACCTCGTAAGTCTGCGTACAGCAGAAGCACAATTCCGTTTGGATAAGGGCTACTTTACCGCAGATTTGGATTCATTGGTTGACTATTTGAAAACTGCTCCAAAGAAAGAGGTATTGAAAGAAGGTTCACTCTCAGAGAAGCAATTGGAAGATGGTATGACAGAGTTGAAGGCAAGCAAGATTCTCGAGCGTGCCCGCATCAAAGCACAACGCCGCATGAACTTCCAAGGTACAGATAGTCTAATTCAATTGTACAACTATGTATGGGAGAACGACCGCGAGGTGAAAGCAGCAGGTTTGCAAGGTTTCCGTCGTGACACTATCCTCACCAACATGATTCAATCGCTGTACAAAGGTCAATATACCGAGGAGAACATTGAGAAGATCATCTATATTCCTTTCACCGACAACATGAAATTTGAGGTAGAGACCAACAACGAATATAAGACTTCTCAAGGTATCAACGTGCCTATCTTCGAGATCCGCGCTCCATTTAGTACCTACTTGCACGACTTGAACAAGCAAGAGCTCGTTAACCTGATTGACAAAGAGGAGAAACTTGAGCACTATGCTGGTTTGAAGGTTGGTTCAGTAGAAGCTCCAAACAACAACGCTGGTAACTGGGAGTAATTGGGCGAGAGACTATAGGTTATAGGTTATAGATTATAGGCTATAGTTATAGGCTAGAATAATATGAGAATTATTTCTGGAACATTTAGGGGGCGTCGATTGGCGCCCCCTAAAAATATCACAGCACGTCCCACAACGGATTTTGCGAAGGAGAGTCTCTTCAATCTCTTGACCAACCGTATGGACTTTGAGGGAGTAGATATGCTGGACTTATTTGCCGGTACCGGGGGTATAGGCCTGGAGTTTGTATCGCGCGGCGCACGCGAAGTGACTGCCGTGGAGATGGCACATACACAGCAGAACTTTATCCTCTCGTGCTGCAAGCAATTGGGAATAAAGAATCTACACCTGATTCGAGGCGATGTATTCAAATATATCAAAGCATGTCATATCCAGTATGACTTTATATATGCAGACCCACCATACGACCTTGAGCTACTGCCTACTATACCCGATCTGATCTTTGAGCAAGGGCTGCTGAAAGAGAACAGATATTTCGTGTTGGAACATTCGAAGGCACACGACTTCTACCAACATCCGCATTTTGTAGAGCAACGTAGTTATGGCAGTGTGCACTTCACGTTTTTTCAGTAAAATAACAAGTAGGAATAGGGATAAAGCATAAAAAAGAGGTCGGAAGACCTCTTTTTTGTTGTATAACGATAGTGGTTACTGAATGTTTCGGAGTTTTTTCTCCCAGTTCCAAGCGCTGAGCAGTACATCTTGGATAGGAGTGTCCGCTTTCCAGCCCAGTACATTATTCGCTTTGTCGGGTTTGGCCCAAACTTGCTCGATATCGCCTTCGCGACGTCCCACGATCTCGTATGGCACATCCACACCGGTGACTTGGATGAACGTGCGGAGGATCTCCAGCACACTGAGTCCGCGTCCGGTACCAAGATTGAAGACCTCGACTTGCTCTTGTGGTAGGCCAGCGAGCATACGTTCGACAGCTTTCACATGGGCTTTGGCCAAGTCAACGACATAAATATAGTCGCGGATGCATGATCCATCGGGGGTGTTGTAGTCGTTGCCATAGACCTTGAGTTGTTGGCGCAGGCCAGCAGCGGTCTGGGTTACAAATGGCAAGAGGTTTTGTGGCACGCCATTAGGCAGTTCGCCAATCATAGCCGATGGGTGTGCTCCGATAGGATTGAAATAGCGCAAGATAGTGGCATGCAATGACTTATCAGCATGTGCCTCATCGCGGATGATCTCCTCGTTGATCTGCTTGGTATTGCCATAAGGTGAGAGAGCGAGTTGGATAGGAGCCGTCTCATCTACAGGCAGGTGCTCGGCCGAAGGTTGGCCATAGACGGTGCATGAGCTAGAGAAAACGATATGGTGTATGCCATGTGCTTTCATCTGCTCGAGGAGTGTGACGAGGGACATGAGGTTGTTGCGATAATAGAGCAGCGGTTGCTCGACGGATTCGCCTACTGCTTTGCTTGCAGCAAAGTGGATGACCGCCTGGATATCAGGATAGCGGTTCATTACGTCGGCCATGCGGGTAGCATCGTTGCAATCGACTTGTTCGAAATCTGGCATCTTACCCACAATAGCGGCAATGCCATCAAGCATATCTTTGTTGGAGTTGCTCAAGTTATCCACAATCACAACGTCGTATCCCTGCTGCATGAGTTCGACCACCGTGTGCGAACCAATGTAGCCAGTTCCTCCAGTCACTAAAATTCGAGCCATTACAATTTACTATTTGACTATTAACTATTTACTAATTAGAACAGTGGGCTTGGGTAAACGCCAGCATCTACCAATGCTTGGATCTTATCTACCACCATTTGACGGTCGTCAGCATATGTAACGCCAAACCATTTTGCAGGAGTATCTAGGACCTCGCAAGTAGCTGTACCGGCATTGATCATATCGTTGACCAATGTAGGGATATAGAACTCGGCTTTGAGTTCTTGAGCGTTCTTATCCAAGAATGCCTTGAAAGCCTCTTCCGCATAAGCGAAATACTCAGGAGTGAAGCCCCACATGTTCATACTAACAGGAGTATCGAATGGGATCTCTACATCCGCACCATTCTCATCTTTGTAGCAAACATGACCATCTTTGTTCTCGATAGAAGTGCGCTCTACGACGTCAGCCAAGAAGCCGTTCTCGTCGGTAGAACATACACCACGGCTCACACTACCATGCTCGCTGAGGGTATTGCCTACGCGATAGCCAGCCATGCAATATTTGCCTTGTTTGCCCTCAACCTCATTGAGGAACTTAGCCATCACTTCGAAAGACTCTTTACCATAGAAGTCATCAGCGTTGATAACCATAAATGGCTCATTGATAATATCTTTAGCCATCAGAACAGCGTGGTTAGTACCCCATGGTTTGGTACGTTCTGGGTTGCGAGTATAGCCCTCAGGGAGGTTATCGATACCTTGGAAACATACTTCGCATGGTACGTGATCAGCATATTTGCTCAATACGATATTGCGGAAGTCTTCTTCAAAGTCTTTGCGGATAACAAACACCACTTTGCCGAAACCAGCACGGAGAGCGTCGTAAACGCTATAATCCATGATTGTCTCACCGTTTGGTCCGAGACCATCCAATTGTTTTAATCCACCATAGCGGCTACCCATACCAGCAGCCAAGATAAAAAGAGTAGGTTTTTTCATTGTTGTAAAATTTTTAGGGTTATTTTATTCGTTAGATATTTCAATTCTTCCGTTGCGTTTGCGGTGTTTGAGCCACAAGCCGTAGATCTCCGAGCAGTTGCTAGCAGTGATGAAGGCCTTGATATTGTTGTCGCGAATAAAGGCCATGAGCGAAGCAAACTCTTCTTGCGTGAGGAGTGATTGAATCTCCTTGGACTCTTCACCCGTATAACCACCTTCGACCGTGTACAACGAGCAACCACGCACCAGGTCATCTACAATATATTTTCGTATACGTGCATGCTCGCGCGAGATGATACATACACGTTTACGGCGATCTAGAGAAGCAGTGAAGTAGTTGATTACTATACCATTAAGCCATGTACCAATCAAGCCAATCACGACCATACGGAAGTCGTTGATGAGGAAAGCGGTACAACAGATCAACGCGCCACCAATAGATACTGACATTCCGATATCGAAGTGCAGGAACTTGTTGATAATCTTGGCAAGGATATCTAGTCCGCCGGTAGAAGCGTTGACGCGGAACTCGATGGCTTGACTAGCAGAGAGCAGCAAGACGAAGCACACCAAATCGAACCAAACATCGCCCATACCCAATCCAGCTGACATGACCGATTCTCGCACCTGCTCTAGCACTTCACCCGCACGGCTTAGAAGATAAGGATTACCATTGGCATCAATCACCGTTTGTCCGGCTTGGAGTTGCGCCAAGATATCGGGATTCTCGATCACACGGTGGGTGAAATTGGTATAAGGACAAATGCGATCCCACACCTGAGTTAGAGGACCCAGGATCATGGCGGTGTAAACCGTTTTTGCACCAAACTCGTTGCCAATCAGCAAGAAAGCAAGGATGAGCAAAAAAGCATTGATGCCCATGACAAGATATGAGAAGGTGTCAGGTGAACCACCAATGAGTGTGTTGATTACAATACTAAGACCAGAAATAGTACCGATAATCAGGTGGCTAGGCATGAGGAAATAATATACAGCCGCAGCACCGATCATGATACCAACCGTCATGACTACTAGCTCTTTCCAGAATTTCTTTGTTCCAAGGGCATGCCAAAAATCTAATGCCAGTACTTTCCAATATTGAGCGGAAAGGTATTGTTGGAGATGTGAACTCATGAGAAAAAGGTATAATTAAATTATTGATATATTTTATTGTCCGAACGAAAGACTACAATAGATTAGCCATTTTGATAGCAGTGACAGCGCCTTCTACTCCTTTGTTGCCAAGGCAACCGCCCGCACGGTCGAGGGCTTGTTGCTTATTGAGAGTAGTAAGCACGGAGAAGATGACAGGGCAATGACGAGGCGTATAGTAGGCACCATCATTCGCACCTCCTTGTGCATTCAGCATCGTTACGCCTTGTGTGACGGATTGGCAGACATAGTCGAAGTGAGGTGTATCGCCCTGAATCACGCAGCCAATAACGATAACGGCATCCGCATATTTGAGCATGCCGAACTTCTTTTTGCCACTCACGTATAGCGCAGCGCCGTAGGTAAGCTCAACTGTACCCGGCACATGGGTGATATCGATATTCTCCTCTTTCACCCCATGTTTGATGAGTGTATCGATGGCTCCTTGCGCCAGTTTGTGGGTGATTTCGCTATTCCAATCTGCTACTACAATAGCATAGCGCTGACGTGAAAGCACGTCAGCGCTAGGCAATTCGTTCGCGTTATATTGCGACAAATCAGTTGTCATACAAATCTACGATTTGGCAATGTACAATTTAGAAAGTGTACAATGCGAAATTATTTTACGATAGCAATGTATTTATCAATATCTTGTGCCTCAGCAGAAGCAGGATAGTCGTTTTTGATGGTTTCGAACGCAGCCAATGCAGCTTTGTTGTTGCCCAATTCCATTTGCACGAAGCCCAATTTTTTGAGACTCATAGGAGCGATAATCTCATTGTCAGAAGCAGCAGCTTTCTCAAATGCTTTTGCAGCTTTTGCATAGTCCTCGAGTTGAACATACGCATCACCCAAAAGTTGGATAGAAGCAGGCTCGATGTTCAAATCTTTTGCGCAGAAGCGGTCCAAGTACTCAGCAGCTGCAGCAAAATCGCCCAACTTGTAGTAGCATACACCTGCATAAAGAGCAGCCAATCGGCCTTGTTGCAAGCACTTGTTGTCGTTTGCAATTTGCTCAAAACCAATGCACTCTGCATCGTCGCCATTCAAAGCTAACTCATAGTTGTCTTGTGCGAAGTATGCAACAGCTTTTGCATTTTCATTACTTGCCTCAGCAGCTTTTGGTTTGATTACATACGTATTCAAAGCGATTACGCCCAAAACCACTACTACAATAGCAGTGATAGCCCATGTGATTTTGTTTTGATTTGCTTCAATCCAAGCACTGGTAGTGTTGAGAGCTTCTTGTACGTTTTCCAAGTTTTGCTCTTCTTTCTTAAAATCTTTCTTTGCCATATTGTTTTTTATTTATTATTTCAAGATTTAATCTGCGAGCCATGTGCTTAAGCACACTTTTTCACATTTAGCGTGCAAAGGTAGTAATTTTTTTGCAGATACGCAAGGAAAAAGTATGTTTTTTCGATATATGCAAAAAAAAATCGCACTTTTGGTGCGATTGTATCCATTATGCGTATCATTATTCCGTAGAAATCAGCGAATTTCTTCGGTCAAGGAGTTCTTCAAATGCGAGATATCGATGCTGATTTGCTGTTTGAGTTCGGCAAGTGAAGCGAACTTTTGTTCTGAACGGATGAAAGCGTCGAACATTATCACGAGTCGCTTTCCATAGAGATTACCCTGATACTCAATAAGATGTGATTCAACGGAGATGGCATCATTGCCGACGGTGGGGTTGGTGCCGATATTCACTATAGCAGCAAAAGATTGTTGATCGACAATCGTCTTGGCGGCATACACCCCAGACATAGGCATTAACTTCTCCGATTGAAGAGAGATATTTGCCGTGGGGAAGCCAATCTGCGCACCAATACCATTACCATGTTCCACAATACCCGACAAAGAATATTGATAACCCAATAAACGATTCACTTGTTCTATTTGTCCTTCGTGAAGCAGTTTGCGAATACGGGTGGAACTGACAGGCAGTCCGTCCACGAGGCACTCGTGTGCACGCTCCACACGGAGCCCTACCCTACGTGCGACTTTCTCGTATTCGGAGAATCCTTTGATCTGGTCTGAACCGAAACGATGGTCATAGCCCATAAGCAAGACCTCGACTTGTTCTTCCTCTTGCAGATAGTGCATAAACTGCTCAGCAGTAAGATGTTGCACTTGAGCAAAAGGCAGGACACGCACCTGAGCATGAAGCGCCAACAATTGTTGACGCTCCATGTAGGTGGTAAGCATTGCAGGACAAACGCCTATTATCACTTCTCGTGGATGGCGATCAAAAGTGATAATCAATGGCTCCAAATCGCGTTCACGAGCTAACTCACAGAGCTGAGCAAAGAGAAAGCGATGTCCACGATGAACACCATCAAAAAATCCAATTGTCGCTATTCTAGGCATTGTGTAGCGCTGTGTAGTGCGATTTACAGTTTGATATAAATTTTCTTACGATAAAGAATATATCCAATAGCCCACATCAAGAGCACAAGACTAAGTGCTGATACCAACGAGCCTCCTTTGTCGCCAAAGATTGGTACCAAGCAAACCTTGTACCAGAAGCCCATAACATTGTATGTAACCTCATTAAAAGTGAACTTCACTTGTGCCATTGTCACTACAAACCAAGTACTCAAGCAGAAGATAAACAATGGATTAACGCCAAATGTCTCAAAGAATTTATACCAATTCTTTGCTACAGCGTGGTGCACTTTTTGGCATGCAGTAGTAGGTTTCACTTCATTCAATTGTGGCAAACGGATATCAAGAATCCAAGTCAAGATACCAAGAATAGAACTTGCTAAACCACAAGTGACAAGCACATAACTAGCCGACCACATGGATTTATTGATTGGATATGCATAATCTAGGCAGAAACCAAGCACCATCATGATAGCACCAGCCAACAAGGCGCGAGTTACTTTTCCCCAAAGATCTTTCTCGGTCATAATCAATTTGCTAATCCATGCACCAATCAATACATGTGCTATACATGGGATAGTAGAGAGTAGGCCTTCAGGATCAAAACCAATACGTTCGCCTGCCGCATTGCGCATGTGGTAAATATGATCATCACCCAAAATCTTGAGGTCAACAATAGACTCCATATTCTGAGCGTTGAGTTCAAAACTATTTGTAACACTTTGTAAGATACAATAGATCAGCATCAAAGCGCCAGATACCCAAAGGATACGTTTGGGTTTGAAAGCAAGAAGCAGCAATCCGCCGAACATGCTGACAAGACCAAGTCGAGGGAAGACACCCAAATAACGGATATTCGCTACAGGATAGGTCCACATGGCAGTTACGAAGTCTGCTCCTTTGATAAACTGACGAAGTGCCATACCATACCAACTAAGTGCCCATCCAATGAGAATGATGAGCAAACCTCGCACAATAATTTTGCGAGCAGTAGCCCAATTGAAATCAAAATTCGACTTGCTATGGCTGATATACATGGCCATACCCATACAGAACACAAAAAATGGGAAAACAAGGTCGGTAGGTGTACAACCATTCCATGCGGCATGGCGGAGCGGCGCATAGATATGCGCCCATGAACCTGGGTTATTGACCATAATCATTCCCGCTACAGTGATACCGCGCAGGATGTCCAACGAGAGAAGTCTTTTGCGTTGGGCAGGAGGAGTAAGTGTTGGTGTCATAGAATTTAAGATAGATATTTTAGATTATCTAGAGGCTCTAGAAATGCTAGGGGATTGTAAAATAAAAGAAAACAGCCCCCCGTTTGCGCGGAGGGCTGTTTGAAAAACTTGATTACTCTTGGTTGAGGGTTACGCGCTTGAAGTCGATTACGTTTACGTTGTTCTTCTTCAAAACGTCTTTCACGAGTTCTTTGCTCTCACTCATGATATATTGTTGCTCTACCAAAGTATTCTCTTTCAAGAACTTACCAAGACGTCCTTGTGCAATCATCTCTACTTTCTTCATATTGATGTTCGCTTCAGCCTCAGCAGGAACAGTAGCACGGATTTGGCGTGCAGTCTCAGCTTGCTCAGGGGTCAACCAACCTTTTGCCATGTTAGATTCGATGTGATCATCGCTATCAACGTGAGCAGGGTTGATACCAGCTTTGCGAACTGCTTGTTCAACAGCTTTGTTAATCTCGTCTTGTTTGGTTTTATCAATAGCAATAGAAAGCTCTTTGTCTTTCACCTCTTGTGCAACGTGGTCAGCATCCAAAGCGATAGGTGACATAGAAGCCACTTGCATAGAAACACCATGGAGAATCTCAGCGTTAGCATCCTCTGCATCAGCAGCTACGAGTGCGCTAAGTTTGTTGCCAAGGTGGTTGTATGCATCTACCTTTGGAGCAGCGATGAATACATAATCACTAAGTTCCATTTTCTCACCAGTTACACCAGAACGCTCAGTAACAGCATCTGCAACAGTAAAATCACCTAATTTGCATGCTTTAAGAGCCTCTAGGTCAGCAGGTTTCTCTGTCATAGCTACCTCAAGAATAGCCTTAACCATATTTACATAATCCTCGTTTTTAGCAACGAAGTCAGTCTCGCACTTAACAGCAACGATAGCACCAAAGCCATTCTCAGCCTTAGCCAATACACAACCTTCAGAAGCTTCGCGCTCGCTACGTTTTGCAGCGATTGCTTGACCACGTTTACGGAGCAAGTCTTTTGCCACCTCGAAGTCACCGTTAGCTTCCTCCAATGCTTTCTTTACGTCCATCATACCTGCGCCAGTGATGTCGCGCAGTTTCTTAATATCTGCTAATGTAACAGCCATATTCTTAGTATTTAATCGGTTACGAAATTATTCAGCAGCAGGAGCTTCTGCAGTTGCTACTTTTTCTGCCTCTGCTTTTGGAGCAGCTTTACGTACGCGTTGACGGCGCTCTTTTGGAGCTGGAGCCTCGCCAGCAGCTTGTGCAGCAGCAGCCTCTTCGTCAGCCTTCTCTACTTTACGCTCCTCAAGACCCTCTTTGATAGCCTCACAAACAGCAGTCAAAATCACCTCGATAGACTTGGTTGCATCATCATTTGCAGGGATAACGAAATCAATATCGTTAGGATTAGAGTTGGTATCAACAATACCGAATACAGGGATACCCAAACGATTTGCCTCTGCAACTGCAATATGCTCTTTCATCACGTCAACAACGAACACTGCACTAGGAAGACGTGTCAAATCAGCGATAGAACCAAGGTTCTTCTCCAATTTCTCGCGTTGACGAGTAATTTGAAGTTTCTCACGTTTAGAAATGTTATCGAAAGTACCATCAGCAATCATTTTATCGATAGCACTCATTTTCTTCACAGCCTTACGGATTGTAGGGAAGTTGGTAAGCATACCACCAGCCCAACGCTCTGTGATATAAGGCATTGCAATTTCTTGAGCCTTTTGTGCTACAACCTCTTGACCTTGTTTCTTAGTAGAAACAAAGAGGATTTTACGACCTGATTTTGCGATAGCTTTAAGTGCCTCAGCAGCTTCCTCAATCTTAACTACAGTTTTGTTGAGGTCGATAATGTGGATACCATTGCGCTCCATATAAATGTAAGGAGCCATAGCTGGATTCCATTTGCGTTTGAGGTGACCGAAATGGCAGCCAGCCTCGAGAAGTTGATCAAAATTTGTTCTCATTTTGTTTGATTAGTTTTGAATTATTTATTACATAATTTATCCGTCTGCCTCCTTTACGCAGAGAATCGCGCATAGGAGGAATAACAGAGTAATCCGCGGTGAGCAAAGGATTGCCACCACGGAGTCACTGCTATTTGGATATTAACGTTTACTGAATTGGAAGTGTTTGCGAGCTTTTGGTTGACCTGGTTTCTTACGCTCTACCTCACGAGCATCACGTGTCATGAAACCTTCTGCCTTCAAAGCTGGCTTATCTTCTGGATTAATTTTCACCAAAGCACGAGCGATAGCCAAACGAAGAGCCTCAGCTTGGCCTTTGTAGCCACCACCATCGAGGTTAACCTTGATATCGTATTTCTCAGCAACCTCCAATTTGTTCAATGGTTGTTTAACCACATATTGAAGAATTGGACTTGGGAAATACACCTCTAAATCACGACCATTGATAGTGATCTTGCCATTACCTTCTTGTACATAAACGCGAGCAACTGCTGCTTTACGACGACCTAATGCATTAATCATTTCCATATCTTCAATTATTTAAGGGTGTTAATGTCAATTTGAACTGGTTGTTGTGCTTGTTTGTCATGCTCAGCACCTTCAAAAACATAGAGGTTACCAATGATTTGACGGCCAAGACGGTTTTTAGGAAGCATACCTTTAACCACTTTCTTGATCAAACGATCAGCACCTTTCTCCAACATTTGTGCTGGAGTCATCTCACGTTGACCACCTGGGAAACCAGTATAGCGTACATAAACGCGATCATTCCACTTGTTGCCAGTGAGTTCTACCTTAGCAGCATTGATGATAATTACGTTATCACCGCAGTCTACGTTTGGAGTAAAGTTTGGTTTGTACTTACCACGAAGGATTTTAGCCACCTTCGAGCACATACGGCCAAGGATTTGGCCTTCAGCATCAACAACAACCCAGCCCTTTTGAGCGGTTGCCTTGTTAGCTGATACAGTCTTGTAACTTAATGTATCCATTTGTTTTGTTTGTTTTGACCATGCCGACAGACCACTTTACGCGCCCTCATTCGAGCCACAACTGCCCAGCATAGCGAATTAATAAATATAGTTAAAAAATGTATTTATCGTTTCAATGCTTTTAAGAGTTTCAAAGGTGTTAATCCTAATCACCCGAAAAAGCATGCAAAATTACTACTTTTTTTCCAATTGACCAAATATTATGACATTTTTTTCGCAAAAATCCTGTGATTTCCATTCTTTCCATGGATTTTCGATACCATATATGTATTCTTTTTGCACATCCTCGCTAGGTCGTATATGCAATTTAGATTGCTCTACAGAAGATTGAGAGGCTTTATTTTTATTCGTTCTGTATTGTCTTATACGCTCATCTCGTAGTACTTCTTCGTATTCCAAATCTGCCTGCAAGCGGGCCACTACTCGAGGATAAATCTTATTAAATATCTGCGGATTATCTGTATACCACACGAGAGAGGAATCAAATTGCGCTTGAGTAACTCCGTGTTTATCTAACACTGATTTATAATAAGATGCTATCTCTTGATTATGTCCGTAGTTATATCCCGCCACTTGGATGGCTCCATCTGCACGATGCAAATCATACAAAAGATTACGCATCTCATTATTGGATAATACTCCTCGTGGACGACACCCGACCATCGCCAAAAACGCGAGTACAAAATACAATATTTTTATTGTTATATTTCTCACTTGTTAGTTTTTTCCTCTTTCTTTGGAAAAATTTGATTAAGGCTATCATCTAAATCTTTACGGAAAAAAATGATAATTAGTATCACAGCTACCGTGATACAAGAGTCTGCAATATTGAAGACAGGGCGAAAGAACAGACATTCACCTGCGGCATTACGAATCAGTGGAAAATACAACATATCGACCACCTTCCCGTAGAACCAATCTGCATACCCCCAGATCTTACCATAGAATACACAATCAATTATATTGCCTAATGCTCCAGCAGTAATTAATGAAATCATAGTTAGATAACTCGTACGAACTTCTTGCTTATGAATCATCGTATGAATATACCAACCTAAAACACCTACAGCTAAGATTCGAAAGAGCGTTAGAAATAGTTTGCTAAACCACTCTATACCAAAAGCCATACCATTATTTTCTACGAATACAATCCAAAACCACGAAAACACTTCGCGGGCCTCACCAAGTTCGAAATGTGTTTTAATATACACTTTCGACAATTGATCTATTGCCACAGCCAACAGAACAATTCCTGCAGCTATGCAAGTTTGTTTTACGCCTTTAGTCATTTAATATCAAAGTTTTTCTTAATTTCCTCTACCTTATCCAACTTCTCCCATGTAAACAACTCCACTTCGCATTCAATCAGCTGTCCATTATCTACAAACTGTTTCTTTACTACTTCGTTAGTACGTCCCATATGGCCATAACGTGCAGTTTCTTCATACATTGGCTGTTTGAGTTTTAATGAATCAATAATAGCTTGTGGACGAAGATCAAACATTTCATCAACCTTCTTAGCAATCTCTCCATCGCTCATAGCTACTTTGGCCGTACCATATGTGTTCACACATACACTCACAGGTTTCGCTACACCGATTGCATAACTAATTTGCACCAACATCTCACGTGCCACACCTGCCGCAACCATATTCTTCGCTATCCAACGCGCTGCGTATGCGGCAGAACGATCCACTTTCGATGGGTCTTTGCCAGAGAATGCACCACCACCATGAGCACCACGTCCACCATAGGTATCTACAATAATTTTTCTACCTGTGAGGCCTGTATCACCATGAGGACCACCTATCACGAAGTTGCCTGTTGGATTCACGAGAAGTTTAAAATCACCTTTCAATAACTCGGCATAACGTGCATCGCGTTTTGCCACGCGAGGCAACAATACGCGCTGAATATCTGCTTTAATCTGCGCTTGGGTAGCATCTTCATCGTGTTGTGTACTTACTACGATAGTATCAATACGCAATGGTTCACCCTCTTCGCTATACTCCATAGTTACTTGGCTCTTGGCATCAGGACGGAGATATAGCATCTCCTTACCTTCCTTCCGCACACGTGCAAGCGTATATACTAAGGTATGTGCCAAATCAAGAGTCAATGGCATATAATTCTCTGTTTCGTCTATAGCATAACCAAACATCATTCCTTGGTCACCCGCACCTTGTTCACCTATATTTTCAGTACCTTGACCTTTTACACCACGTGCGATATCGGCACTTTGTTCGTGCAATGCAGTGAGAATACCACAACTTTCGGCCTCAAATTTATAAGCCGACTTAGTATAACCAATCTCCGCAATTGTTTTGCGAACTGTATTCTGAATATCAACATATTTTTCACTAGAAACCTCGCCCGCCACAATAACTTGTCCTGTAGTTACCATCGTTTCACAAGCCACATGTGAATCGGCATCAAGTGCTAAAAATTGATCTAGAATGGCGTCACTAATCTGATCTGCCACTTTGTCTGGGTGTCCTTCGCTGACACTCTCTGATGTAAATAAGTAGTTCATTTTCTTTTCTTAGGGTCAAAAAAATCCACAAGCGACTGTTTGGGTCTTGTGGAACAAGTTTTTAGCATTCTTTTATAGAGGTTGCAAGCAGTCAAATTTATCCTCTCTCCATATTTCGCTGCAAAGTTACTACATTTTTCTGGAACAACCAAATATTTAGTGCAAAATCTTATATATTAGTTCTTTCCATAGGTCAGCATCCTTTGCACTAGGGTTATTAATACCTTTTAATCGTGCATCAATCTCTCGAAAATATCCAATAATAGCAAAGGTTTTTCCGGCTGAGAATCGGCGTGCAGCTGCAGCATAATCCTTCACAAAGTACGGATTGATGCCCAATGCACTGGCTGCTGTTCGATCGCTCTTATCGGGTAAATAGTGATAAATCATCAAGTTTGCAAAGAATCCATATAATATACCCAACTCCTTCACCATAGGGTGGTCTTTAGAAGATGCGAAATACTGCGTTATACGGTTGGCTTTCACCACATCACTGTTTATCAACGCATCTTGCAATTCAAACACATTGAAATCTTTTGAAATTCCTATATTGCGCTCTACCAATGCAGCATCTATCACTTTCACACCTTCTGGACGACCGTCTATCAGTTTCTGCAACGCTCCCACAATCTGTGTCAAATCCGTACCAATGCTATCAGCAAGGATCTTTGTTACCTTTTCATCAATTCGTACCTCATCGCCATTAGCTGTTAGTTCTGCATTGCGTTGTGCTACATAGTCACGAATCCATTTCTCTACTTGATAATCACGTAGTTGCTCCGACTCCATCAATATACCACCCTTCTTCTCCCAGTTCTTGAACAAATTAAGACGTTTGTCAGGTGAGCCATATTTATAACAGAATACCAAGATAGTGGATGGCTGTGGATTATCCATATACATCGCCAGTGCGTCCCATTTCTTGATGTTCTGTGCCTCTTTCACAATGATTACTTTGTATCCGCCCATCATGGCAAAACCACGTGCCGCACCAATCACAGGCGATACATCTCCACCGCTCAAGTCCTTGCCATAGATAATGGTCTGGTCAAATTCACGTGCCATTTCATCCAACACATTATTCTCTATATAGTTGGACACCAAGTCGATATAATACGACTCCTTTCCACAAAGCATATATGCAGGTGCATACTTGCCCTGTTTCAAGCCAATCATCACTTCTTCGTATTTCATCCCACTCCTAAATCTGTATTATTAATTAATGTCTCTATCTTTTTTGATTGTTTCAATGTCGGATACACTTCCTCTACAAACCATTTCGCCAAGTCATTATCCCGCTTGACTGAAGTACTATTCTCACAGAACACATTCACGCTCGCATATTCAAAGTACTGCTCCGCCAACGCGATGTCCCTTAATATCCGTTCTTTGGTATCGCCTTTCGTGCAACACAACAGACACACTCCTTGAAAATGCTTCGCCACATCCGCCACCGTAACATTCGCGGCAACACCTTTCTTCCATTGCTCACGCAACTGTCCATCAAAACTCTCCACCCCACAGCGAAACTTCACCTCTATCCCATCAAATTGCTCTGCAAACTTCGCCAATTGTTTTCGATACATAAAGTGCGCTTCAAACCAGAGCGTATGAATATTCTTCTCTTTCACCACTTCCTTAATCATTCCCAACGTCCGCTCATCCAACTCCATTGCCGAGCCAGAGTTGATCACATCCAACACCCCATACACACCCTGCACTTGCGCCAATACCTCTCTATTTATCGCAAAGGGATTATCACTCACATCCTCATGATAGTCGCAGAAAGTACAGTTCTTCCACTTGCATCCCCTACCCTGCAACAACACAAATTCCCGAGGTAATACACTATGTATCAACGAATAGCGTTCCATCCCATTACCTATAAACACTAAACTATAGGGCTCTGCTCGTTCTCTAAACGCTGTTTTTTCCGTATCACGGAAATCACTGCATACGCCATCGGTGTACCCAACACCGCCTCGATCAGCAACTTCGATGCATATTGAAAGGCTATCATCAACATTAAATCGCGTGCAGAAACAGTTCCTGCAAAAGCTATCAGCACAAATGGTAGAGAGTCAAACACGTATGCCACTGCTGAACTTCCTATAGTGCGTACCCATAGGCGTTTACCCGCTGTCCATTTCTTAATCTTCTCCATTAGCCACGCATTACACAGTTCTCCTAGAAGGAAACCCGTCAATGATGCTAACACGATACGAGGGACATAACTAAACATCGTATTATACGCTTGTGCTGTAGTATCCAGATAATCAGGCGATGGCAACCATACACCAATCTGCGTGCAGATTACTACAACGATATTGCATAAAAAGGTAGTAAAGATAACTTTGCGAGCGGTCTTGTATCCCCAAATCTCAGTCAGCACATCGCCCAACATATATGCAAAGGGAAAGGTAATCGTTCCCGCATCAAAATAAAACAGATTCCAAAGACCAATTACTTTTACTGCCATGATATTGGACACCACATATAGTGTCACAAACAATGCCGTCACCACAATGAAGGAAGTATTCTTGCCTCTTGCCTCAAAATTATAGGCAGTTCTACTGCCGTCCCCTACACTATTGGCATCCGCCAACACGCGGTTTTTGAAAGGGTTCTCCGCTACCTTATTTTCCATATATTCTGTCTAATACTAATAATTTTGCACAAAGGTACTACATTTTTCCAATATATGCAAATTTAGCATTTCATTTAATCATAAAATCCTCAATCATTCAATCTTCTTTAGATATTTCTGTGCAAAGGAGCAAACGGGATTTATCGTATAATTATTTTCGTTAGCCCATTTTACTGCATGTCCCATAAGCTGAGTCCCTATCCCTCGCCCACTCTCGTAGGCATATGTATGCAGGATCGACATTTTGTTATCCAACAGCGTAAACTCTATCTTACCCAGCAACTTACCATTTTCAGTAGCAAAGATCTCTGTCTCTGTAATATTAATATGAATCATAGCAATAAATAATTTAGTATCTCTAGCAAACACCCTACAAAAACTGCGCCAAAAAATCGTATACAAAAACGTATACAAAAAAACGTGACATTTATGCCACGTTCAGTATAACATTTTATTTAACTCTCAATGTATGTATCATTTCTTGCATATTATTCAAGAACCGAGCGGCATGCATACCATCCATTTGAGCGTGATGGAATTGGAAAGAGATATTCAAATAATACTTAAAGAAATGCTTTGAATATTTTCCCCAGATAATAAATGGATTGTTATATATACCACTATACATACCACCAGCAAATTCCAATTCAGTATCAACTATAGCAGAAGTTCCTATCACCATACACTCTTCTGACAGATCTCTATCCTTGCAACTTTTGGCAACTTGTTTCGTATATCTCAAATAATCATGCTTGTACTTCTCAAAGTCTTTTGTAAATTCTATATCGCAGGAACTTGCTTCACCAGTATGATTTTTGACAATGGTATTTATAGCAATCTTATCAAACCGCATGAGTTTATCACCCATAGGTAACAAATAAAACTCCTGCTGATCGATAGCTGCTTTTCCAATACAATAATCCAATAACATATTGAATTTCAAACGTTTCCTTCTACTTATTTTAATCAAGTTTGTCACATCCATCTTCCTGACAAAAACAAGCATCGGATTAGGAGCGTTCTTCCATATTTCAAATTGCTGTGCTCTATTTGTTCTTTGAGGATCTATTTCATTCATATCTACTTTAGATTAATAAAATTGAATATATATATTATAGGATTGCAGATTTATTCGCAGCATAGTAACAAAGAACCCCGAAGATTACTCTTCGAGGTTCTGAAAATGGCGGCTACCTACTCTCCCACAAACGCAGTACCATCGGCGTTGCTGAGCTTAACGACCCTGTTCGGAATGGGAAGGGGTGGGACCTCAGCGCTATAACCACCTAAATTATGGGGTTAACGTATTGACTGTAGAAGCTTAGAGCAAACACCCTAAGTTCAAAAGCGTAGTTTTTAGTAAGCTTATTTGAGAATCTCTTCTCTAGAAAAAGATCTCGGGCAATTAGTACTGCTCGGCTTTATGTCACCAT